>JAVBOR010000054.1:0-27832 GCA_031550325.1 Oscillospiraceae bacterium | reverse complement strand
AACGGGAGCAGGAACGCGTCTTTGTGAAGACGCGCATTGGGTGACTTTCCCGGAGTGAATCCGTGAAAGTCACTTGTTTCCATGCTTTGCGCTCAACCAGTCCAGCAAGAACCTGCCGCCTGCGGCGTCAGGCTCGACGTGGTTTTGCGCAAAGGAACGAAGAGGCGGCCTTTGTCTACAGGCTGAGCTTTGTCAAAGAACCTTTGGTTCTTTGACAAAGCTTGGGCTTGGATCAAACCGCCACAGCGGTTTGCAAAGTTTTCTTTTTCGGAGTAAATCCGTGAAAGAGTTGTGCTTGGGTCATTACCGGCTTTTCCGGGATTCGCGTCGAGCCTGACGCCGCAGGCGGCAGGTTCTTGCTGGACCGAATCCTGGAAAACTGAACCAAAACGGTTTCGGGAATTCATTTCTCGAAACCGTTTCTCTGCAAACCGCCTCAGCGGTTTGAACCAACTTCCGTTTGTCAAAGAACCAAAGGTTCTTTGACAAACTTTATCGCCCCACGGCTATGCCTGGGGATCTCCGCACCAAAAGCGGGAGAGTATGCGGCAGGCGAAAAGGGAGCGGCTACAAGCCGCAAGTTTTCCGCTGTTTTACACAAACGCCTCGGCGAGCTCGTCCCAGCTGAAGCCCGTGAAATACTGCGCGATGTCATCGTCGGAGAAAGCCCCGCGCAGCGCGTCCGCCGTGTGCGGAAGACCAGGCAGACGCCGCTCGAACCCGGCAATGTCCGCGCCGCCAAAAAAGTCGCCCGTGACGCTTGCCGAGGCGATGACGCCGCCCCGCAGCAGCAGGCGGACCCGGACGCCGCCTGCGGGAAGACGGACAGAGCCTTCAAAGTTATACTCATTTGACGGGGCAAAGGTCCACTCGGGTTTTGCGTACCGCGCCAATCTGACTTCCTCGATGCCCAATAGGTCGGCCTCGGTCAGCGTGTAGGGCGCGGCGCCGTCCAGACTGCCAAGCAGAGCGCTGTACAGCGCTCTGCTAAACTCCTCCACGGGCGGCGGCTCGGCCAGAAAGGAGGCGATATTGCGCACGCGCGAGGAGACGGACGGGACGGCTCTGCCCTTATACTTATCGCTGTTGACGTGTAGCGCGCCGGAGAGCTCGGACAGGTCGGCGGCGTACAGCAGCGTGCCGTGGTGGAGGACGCGGCCCGCGCGGACCGTCTGCGCGTTTCCCGAGACCTTATAGCCGTCAATCAGTATGTCGTTGCGGCCGGACAGCGCCGCGTCCAGCCCCAAAGAGCGCAGCAGCGCGATCACCGGCGCGCAGTAGCGCGAAAAGTCAATCGGGCCGCTGTGCCGGGCGATAGTTGAATAGTTGATGTTGCCCAGATCGTGAAAAACCGCGCCGCCGCCTGTGATGCGGCGCATGACATTAATATTTTTTTCTCCCGTGAACTGCTCGTCAATCTCGGCCCGCGCGTCCTGGTTGCGCCCGACAATCACACTCGGCCCGTTGCGCCACAGCATGAACAGCTCACAGCTTGTTTTGGTTAAAAAGTATTCCTCGCAGGCCAAATTAAACGCGGGGTCATGGTGTTCGTGGGTGAGCAAAAGCATGGTGAATAGCTCCTTTTGGTCAAAAGCCTACTCGCCGGGCGGGCCGGCAGTACTGAAAAAGGCGTCGAGAACGGCGCCGTAGATGGTCTCGGCGCTTTGATGAAACCGCTTGGTCAGAAGTTTTGCCTGTTCGGCTGTTCCGGCATACAGCGTGAGGTCGAGCAGAGGCGAGCTCACGCCGTCTGAGAGAACCAGATGGGCAAAGACGCCGTCATCGGTCGTGACAACATCCGCACGGATGCAGCCTTCGCGCCGGAGGCGGTCGCAAACCGTGGCGGCTGCGGCAGCGGCGGCGCGGCGGAGAGAGACCGAGAGCTCGTTTTCGACGAGCTGAGCAGCCTCGGCTCCTTTGGGCGTGATGGAAAACAAGCCGTCCTCAGATTTGCTCAAATGGCCGGACGATATAAGCTCGGTGACCGCGTCGGTGAACACAAAGTAGTCGGCGTTGTCGTCAATGAGCACCATTTCGGTTAGCGCCGCCAGATTTACAGGACTCTGGACGTCCCGCAGGACAAACAAAATCAGGAACTTGGTGTCCGGCTTGTCGCCGGAAAAACCGTATCTGGGCATGTTCGGCCTCCTTTTGTGTGAGCTTGTCCACATTTTACCGCAAGAACGCGTCTGCGCACCATAAAGTCAACCCCGCCTTGTGAAAGCCTGCCCGAAGCGCCCAATCAGGCGGCCGGCTTCTCGGCGAAAGCGGTCGGTCTGTGTTGTTTGCCCGGCCCTTCATATAGTATACACATCCCTTGCGGAGTTCACAAGAGTGTGTTATGATAGTGTGAAAAAATATGGGAGGAATGGGACTTATGCCGAAAGAACTGTCCAAGGCGTACGACCCGCGAAGTGTTGAGCCTGATATATACCAAATGTGGACAGATAATCGCTGTTTTCATGCGGATATTGACCCTAAGAAGAAACCGTTTTCTATTGTGATTCCGCCGCCAAACGTCACGGGCCAGCTCCATATGGGGCATGCCTTTGACGAGACGCTGCAGGATATCCTGATCAGAACCAAGCGCATGCAGGGCTACAGCGCGCTCTGGGTTCCCGGAACCGACCACGCGGGCATTGCCACGCAGATCAAGGTGGAGGAAATGCTGCGCAAGGAGGGCAAGACGCGCTTTGACTATGGGCGCGAGGGCTTTGTCGAACTGGTCTGGGACTGGAAGAAAAAGTACGGCGCGCGCATTATTGAACAGCTGAAGACGCTGGGCAGCTCGTGCGACTGGGAGCGCGAGCGGTTTACCATGGACGAGGGCTGTTCCCGCGCCGTGCGGGAAGTGTTTGTGTCCCTGTACGAAAAGGGACTCATCTATAAGGGCCTGCGCATCATCAACTGGTGCCCCCAGTGCACAACGGCGCTCAGCGACGCCGAGGTGGAGTACGCCGAGCGCGCCTCCCACCTGTGGCATGTGCGGTACGCGCTGGAGGACGGCTCGGGCGAGCTTGTCGTGGCCACGACAAGGCCTGAGACGATGCTCGGAGACACCGCCGTGGCGGTGCATCCCGACGACGAGCGGTATGCAGGGTTTGTGGGCAAATACGTCATCCTGCCGCTGATGAACAGGCGAATTCCCGTCGTGGCAGACGCGTACGTCGACAGGGAGTTTGGCACGGGCTGTGTGAAGATTACGCCCTGCCACGACCCGAATGACTTTGAGATGGCGCAGCGCCACGGGCTCGAGCAGATATTGATTATGGACGGAAACGCCCGGATCAACCAAAATGGCGGGCGTTATGAGGGCCTGAGCCGTGAGGCCGCCCGAGAGGCGGTTCTGGCGGATCTGGAGGCCGGTTCTTTCCTCGTGCGCACGCAGGACCATGTGCACAACGCCGGCAGTTGCTATCGGTGCGGGACGCTTGTCGAACCCATCACCTCTGTGCAGTGGTTTGTAAAGGTTGAGCCGCTGGCCGGGCCGGCCGTTGAGGTTGTCAAAAACGGGCGCATGCAGTTTGTGCCCGAACGCTTTGGAAAGACGTATTTAAACTGGATGGAAAACGTGCGCGACTGGTGCATTTCGCGTCAGCTTTGGTGGGGCCACCGCATTCCCGCGTGGACCTGCGCCGACTGCGGAAAGATCACCGTGGCCCGCGTCGATCCCACGGCGTGCGCCCATTGCGGAAGCGCGGCGCTTCACCAGGACGAAGATGTGCTGGACACCTGGTTTTCCTCGGCGCTCTGGCCGTTTTCCACCTTGGGCTGGCCGGACAAAACGCCCGAGCTGGACTACTTTTATCCCACGGCGGTCATCAGCCCCGGATATGACATCATCTTCTTCTGGGTGGCGCGCATGGTTTTCTCCGGGCTGGAGTTTATGGGCGACATCCCCTTTGGCACGGTGCTGATCCATGGCATGGTGCGGGACGAACAGGGCAGGAAGATGTCCAAATCCCTTGGCAACGGCGTCGATCCCGTGGAGATCATCGAGGAGTTCGGCGCGGACGCGCTGCGGCTGTCCCTTGTGCTGGGCGTGAGCGCCGGAAACGACATGCGGCTGCGCAAGGAAAAATGCGAGTCGGCCAAGAATTTCTGCAACAAGCTCTGGAACGCCTCGCGCTTTGTGCTGATGAATCTGCACAGGGCCGACTGGACGCTGCCGGAGGAACTCGATCCGGCTGACCGCTGGATTTTGACGCGGCTCAACGGCGTCATCAATGAGGTCAGTGAAAACCTGGAGAAGTTCGAGCTCGGCATCGGCGCGCAAAAGCTCATTGACTTTGTGTGGGACGATTTCTGCGACTGGTATATTGAACTGACCAAGCCCCGCCTGCAAAGCTGGGACGGCGAGGAGCGCCAAACCGCCGAACAGGTGCTTTGCTATGTGCTGAGCGCTGCGCTGCGGCTGCTGCACCCGTATATTCCGTTTGTCACCGAGGCAATCTGGCAGGCCATGCCGCAGGAGAGCGGCATCCTGATGATGCAGCCCTGGCCCGAGGCGGAGAACCGCCTGAGCTTTGAGGCCGAGGCGGCGCAGATGGAAACCGTCATGGATCTGATTCGCGCTCTGCGCGTGCGCCGCTCTGAGATGAACGTGCCGCCCTCCAAGAAGGCCAAACTCGTTCTGGTCACCAAGACGCCGGAGCTGTTCCGGGAGGGGCAGCGCTATCTGGAGAGGCTGGCCGCGGTCAGCGAGGTGGACTACCGCGAGGCCGTTCCCGAGGACACCGCGGGCATGGCGATCTGCGTCACCAGCGCGGCCACGGCGCTGCTTCCGCTTGCCGAGCTCATCGACCTTGACGCCGAGCGCGCGCGCGTGACCAAGGAGCTTGGCAAAACAAAGGCCGAGATAACGGCGCTTTCCGCCAAGCTGAGTAACCCCGGCTTTACGGGCAAAGCGCCCGAAAAGGTCGTGGCCGCCGAGCGCGAGAGGCTTGCCAACCTCACTGCGCTGGCTGAAAAACTGGAAAAAAGTCTGGCGGTGCTGTAAATTTATGACCTATCGACAGGCGCTTGAATATATTCACGCGACAGAAAAGTTTGGCTCGAAGCCCGGGCTGAAACGCATTGAGGGGTTGCTGGCCGCGATGGGAAACCCCGAGCGGCGGCTTAGAATTGTTCATGTGGCCGGGACAAACGGCAAGGGAAGCACCTGCGCGATGACCGCGCAGGTGCTTCAGAGCGCGGGGTACCGGACCGGCCTTTATGTGTCGCCCTTTGTGGAGGAGTTCCGCGAGCGCATTCAAATCGACAGGCGGCACATCTCGGAGGAGGAGCTGGCGGCGCTCACCCTGCGCGTCAAAACGGTCATCGATGAGCTTGTCGCCGCGGGCGGGCTGCAGCCCACAGAGTTTGAGATCATTACGTCCATGGCCTTTGTGTACTTTGCCGAGCAGAACTGCGACTTTGTTGTGCTGGAGGTCGGTTTGGGCGGCCGGTTCGACGCCACCAACGTCATCCCGCCGCCGCTGGTGGCCGCCGTCACGCCTATTTCCATTGATCACGCCAAGGTGTTGGGCTATGATGTGGCCACCGTGGCCTTTGAAAAGTGCGGGATCATTAAGTCGGGCTGCGTGGCCGTGACCTGCGCTGGGCAGGCCGAAAACGCGCTGCGCGTCATTCGCGAGACCTGCGCCGAGCTCGGCTGCGTTCTGCGCATTCCCGATGAAACCTCGCTCGAGTTTCATGACGCCGGGCTGGACGGCGCGCGATTTTCCTACCGCGGGATGCAGCTTTCCATCGGACTTCCCGGGGCGCATCAGATTCAAAACGCGCTGACCGTGTGCGAGATTGTCGGAGCGTTGCGCATGAAGGGCGTTGCTGTCGACGACGAGGCGCTGCGAAGCGGCCTTGCCGAGGCGCGCTGGAACGGCCGTCTGGAGGTCGTGCGGCAAGAGCCGTTGTGTTTGGTAGACGGCGCGCACAACCCCGACGCGATGGCCGTCTTATGCGCTTCCATCGACAGCCTGCTTTCGGGCAGGCGACTGATCACCGTCATGGCCATGAGCGCCGACAAGGACATTCAAACCTGTGTGCCGATGGTTGCGCGCAGAAGCGACGTGTTTGTCGCCGTGCAGGCCGATACGCCGCGCGCGCTCGGCGCGGACGCCGTGAGGGACGCGGCGCTGGCCGAATGCCCTGGAGCCGTCGCGTTCGAAAGCCTCGAGGACGGCGTGCGCCACGCCATGGCGCAGGCGGGCGGGGACGACGTTGTGCTTGCCTGCGGCTCGCTGTATATGATCGGTCATGCCAAGCTTCTTTTGCAGGCATACGCCTGACGTATCCTTCAAAGAACCTCTGGTTCTCAGGCTGTCAAAGAACCTTTGGTTCTTTGACAAAACGAGGGCTGGATCAAACCGCTGAGGCGGTTTGCAGGGAAACGGTTTCGAGAAATGAATTCCCGAAACCGTTGTGGTTCCTATTTTTCCTGGATTCAGTCCAGCAAGAACCTGCCGGCTGCGGCGTCAGGCTCGACGCAAAACCGATCAAGGACGAGGGCGCGACGGCATTTTTTGACGGCCAGATTAGCGCTTGACAAAAAAGTTTTATCATGTTATCATGTTATCACAATAAAGCGACACGCCGTTTGGGTGCGCTTGGAGGGATGGCAAAGGATGCAGCTGCGATGGAGTACCACGCCGGACGGCGCGCGCGATATCTTGTTTCAGGACTGCGCCGACAGGCGCGGCTTATTGGACGCGTTGGGGCAGCTTTTTCTCAGGGCGGGGTTTGGGGAGATCCAAACGCCGCTGTTTGAGTTTTATGACCTGTTTGTCCAGACTGGGTTTCCACTGCCGCAGGAGGCTATGGTCAAGCTCGTCGACCGCGGAGGAAGCCTCATTGTCTGCCGTCCCGACTCGACGACGCCGGTCGCCCGCGTGGCTGCGACGCGCTTGACACAGAGGCCGCTGCGCCTTTTTTATCTCCAGCCCGTGTTTCGCGCAGACGACGCCCACACCGGGCGCTGCTCGCAGACGCTGCAGGCCGGCGTGGAGTGGATCGGCACCGCGGGCGTCGACGCCGACGCCGAAATGATTGCGCTGGCGTTTTCGGCACTGGAGACGGCCGGGGTTATGGACAGCCGCGTCGAGCTTGGACACGCGGGGCTTTTCGGAGAGTTCTGCGCGCGCCTTGCGCTGCCGCGTCCCTTGGCGGTTGAGCTGCGGCTGCTCATTGAACGCAGGCGCTTCGCCGCGCTCGGCGACGCGCTGGAAGCGCTTTGCCCCCCGGCGGACGCGCGCGCGCTGACAAAGCTACTGGCGCTGTATGGCGGGCCGGAGACCCTTTCGGAGGCCGAGGCGCTGCTTGGTGCTGCTTCGCCGGCGCTCAGTGAGCTGCATGTGCTGTCGGAGTCGCTGGCGCAGCGCGGGTACCGCGTGGCCATTGACTTTGGCCTTGTCGGCTCGATTGACTACTACACGGGGGTGCTCTTTCGCGGGTACGCGCCGGGCGCGGCCGACGCCGTGTTGACCGGCGGACGGTATGACAAGCTCATGTCGTGCTTTGGGCAGGATGCGCCTGCCGTGGGGTTTGCGCTGGATTTAGACGCCATTCTCGGGCGCGAAGGAGCCGCGTCATGACGCGGTCGAACGGGGCCCCGCTGCGCGTGGCGCTGACCAAGGGCCGGCTGGAAAAGCACATGACCAAGCTCTTTTCAGGGCAGGGCGTGGATGTGTCGGCGCTGCAAAACCCCGGACGCCGGCTTATTTTACCGTTTGGCCCGTGGGAGGCCGTTCTGGCCAAGGCGCCCGACGTCATCACCTATGTCGAACACGGCGTGTGCGAGTTGGGCATTTTGGGCAAGGACACGATTTTAGAGCGCGAGGGCAGTTTTTACGAGTTGTTTGACCTTGGCTTCGGCGTGTGCCGCTTCGCGCTGGCCGCCCGGATGAGCAAGGAGAGCTTTGAGGCCCAGCATCACCGCCGCGTGGCGTCCAAGTATCCCCATGTGGCGCGGCAGTTCTTTCAAAAGAGGCAGATGGATGTCGAGATCATCAAGCTCGAGGGCTCGGTTGAGCTCGCGCCCCTGCTGGGCCTGGCCGATGCCATAGTCGACATTGTCGAGACCGGCGCGACGCTGCGCGAAAACGGGCTGGAGGTCATTGAAGACATTGCGCCGATCTCGGCGCGGCTGATTGCCAACATCGGCGCGATGAAGACAAGGCGCGAGGAAATGAACGAGTTTATCAGTCTTTGTGAGAGGGGAAGCCAATGCTGACGGTGGTTAGGGTGGGAACGCCCGAAGAATCGGCACGGTTTGCCGAGGTGGACAGACGACTTGCGCGTTCGGCGCGCGACGTGCGCCGAACCGTGGAAGCGCTGTTGGAAGAGGCTGCGCGGGGCGGCTGGGACGCCTGCCGCGCGTTTTCGCAACGTTTTGACGCAGCGCCGCCGAGGGAGATCGGACAGGAGGAGCGCTTCGATGCCGAGGCGCGGTGCGACCCCGAGCTGCTGGCGGCGATGCGCCGGGCGGCGCGCAATATTGAGGACTATCAGAAGCGGCTGCTGCCGCGCGGAGATATGTGGGACAGCCCGGACGGCGGGCGCGTGGGCCAATTGGTGCGTGGGCTGACCTGCGTGGGCATGTATGTGCCGGGCGGGACGGCTGCCTATCCATCGTCGGTGCTGATGAACGGGGTGCCGGCCAAGGTGGCCGGCGTCAAAACGCTCGTCATGGTCACGCCGCCGACCCAAAACCTCAAGCCCGAGGTGCTGGCAGCGGCAAACATCGTCGGGGTGGACCGCGTGTTCGCGCTGGGCGGCGCGCAGGCCATCGCCGCGCTGGCGCTCGGCCTGGGCCCCGTTCCCAAGGCCGACAAAGTCGTCGGACCGGGCAACGCCTACGTCACAGAGGCTAAACGCCAGTTGTATGGCGTTGTCGACATTGATATGATCGCCGGTCCGTCCGAAGTTTTGGTTTTGGCCGATGAGACCGCCAACGCCGCCTGGGTGGCGGCCGATCTGCTCAGTCAGGCCGAGCATGACGTTTTGGCCGGGGTGACGGTGGTCAGCACGTCCGAGGCGCTGCTTTTGGAGATTTGCGCAGAGCTTGAGCGTCAGGTGGAGGGTCTTGAGCGCAGGGAGATCGCGCGGCGGGCGCTGGAGGACTGCGGCGCCGCTGTGCTTTGCGGCACGCTGGAGGAGGCGGCGAGCGTGGCCAACCGCGTCGCGCCCGAACACCTTGAACTGCTGGTGCGCGAGCCCGGCGAGATGCTGCCGCTGCTCCTCAACGCCGGCGCGATTTTTATCGGGCCGTACGCGCCCGAGCCGCTCGGAGACTATATGGCAGGGCCGAGCCATGTGCTGCCCACCTCTGGAACGGCGCGGTTTTTCTCACCGCTTTCTGTCGACAGCTTTCTCAAGAAAACGAGCGTCATTGACTATAACCGCGCGTCGCTCGAGGCCGTGGCCGGGGATGTGATCCGGCTGGCCGAGGCCGAGGGCCTTACAGCGCACGCCAACGCCGTGAAAGTGAGGTTTGCGCCATGAAGCTGCCCTCTAAACTGAGCGGGCTCACGCCCTATATCCCGGTTGACGCCGGCGCTTGTGTCAGGCTGGACGCCAACGAGAGCTTTTTGGCTCCGCCGCCCGAGCTGGCCGAAAAGATCGACAAGGCGCTGCGCGCCGTGGCGCTCAACCGCTATCCCGACCCGCTGGCAGCAGGAGTCTGCAGGCTGGCAGCCAACCTGTACGGCGTAGAGCCCGAAAACATCGTCGCGGGCTGTGGCTCGGACGAGCTGATCGGACTCAGCCTCATGGCGTTTCTTCCGCATGGCGGCCGCGTGGCGATTGCCGAACCGGATTTTTCGATGTACAGGTTTTACGCGTCCATCTATGAGCTTCAGTGCGTGGCGTCAGAGCGCCGTGACGGCGCGCCCGACGTGGAGGAGCTGATCGCCGCCGGGCGGAACGCCGACGCGCTGATTCTCTCTAACCCATGTAACCCAACGGGCCGGGGCATGACGCTTTCCGAGACGCGTCGCCTGCTCAGTCAAACGAGCTGCCTTGTGATTCTCGACGAGGCGTACATGGACTTTTGGGATCAGAGCGCCCTGGGGGAAATTAACCGGTTTGACCACCTCATGGTGCTGCGCACCTGCTCAAAGGCGTTTGGCCTGGCCGCGGCGAGACTGGGGTTTGCCGTTGCGGGCAGTCAGCTCATCGACGTGCTCAAGTCAGTCAAATCGCCGTTTAACGTCTCGCAGCTGACGCAGGCGGTCGGCGAGGCGGTGCTGTCCGAGCCGGAGTACTTAAGGGACTGCGCCGAGCGCATCAAGGCGTCGACGCGCGGGTTGCGGGAGAGAGCCGTTGCGCTGCTGGAGGGACGGCAGGGCTATCAGGTGTTTGAGACCGTGACCAACTTTGTGCTGATCGCCTGCCCGGACGCGCAGGCGCTTCACAGGAGCCTGCTGTCCTGGGGGATTTCGGTGCGTCTGATGGGGAATACGCTTCGCGTGACCGCGGGGGACGAGCGGCAAAACGACGCCTTTTGCGAGGCGATAAAGGAGCTGGCGCAATGAACAGAAAAGCCGAGCTGTCCCGCGTGACAAAGGAGACCGACATTCAGTGCGCGCTCGATCTGCAGGGGGGGAAAACTGCCGTGTCCACGGGCATCGGCTTTTTTGACCACATGCTGGAGGCGTTTGCGCTGCACGCGGGCTGGGCGCTCAGCCTGACGGCCAAGGGCGACCTGGAGGTCGACGGGCATCACCTTGTTGAGGACGCCGGCATTGTGCTGGGCAAGGCGCTTTTTGAGGCCTGCGGCGACAAGTCAGGGCTTCGCCGGTTTGGCAACGCCTATGTGCCGATGGATGAGGCGCTGGGCTTTGCGGCTGTCGACATCGGGGGCAGGGCGTTTTTGGCGTTTGAGACGGTTTTCCCGCAGGCGATGATCGGCGCGTATGACAGCTGCCTGACGCGAGAGTTTTTCAGGGCGTTTGCCTCAAACGCCGCGGTTACGCTGCATATGAACGTCAGCGGCGTCAACGCCCATCATATGACCGAAGCGCTTTTCAAAGCGGCCGGACGGGCGCTGGGCGCCGCCGCCGCGCCGGGCGCCGCGGGGATCCTTTCGACCAAAGGGGTGCTGTGATGACGATTTATCCTGCCATCGACATCAAGGACGGCCACTGCGTGCGCCTGTTCCAGGGGGACTTTGACACGGCGCACAAGGTGGCCGAGGACGCGCTGGCCGTCGCGGCGAGCTATCAAAAGGCCGGCTTTGTTCACGTTGTCGATCTGGACGGCGCTCGTGACGGCGTGCGCAAAAACGCTGAACTCGTGTGCCAAATTGTTGCGGCAGCCCGCCCGGCCCGCGTGGAACTCGGCGGCGGACTGCGCTGTATGGAGGATCTCGCGTGGGCGGATGGGGCGGGCGTTTGGCGGTTTGTGCTGGGCTCGGCCGCCGTTGAGGACCCCGCGTTTGTGCGCGCCGCCGTGGAGGCCTATGGCGCGCGCGTCGCCGTCGGCATTGACGCGCGCGGCGGAAAGGTCAGGACGCGTGGATGGATGGCCGACAGCGGATGGGATGACGTTTCGCTGGCCAGAGAGATGGACGCGCTGGGCGTGAAAACCATCATATACACAGACATTGACACGGACGGCGCGCTTAAAGGGCCCGCGCTTGAGCGGCTCAGAGCGGTCAAGGAAGCCGTGAACTGCGAGTTGGTGGCCAGCGGAGGCGTCTCTTCGGTGCGCGACGTGCGCGCGCTTCGTATGCTGGGGGTTGAGGGCTGTATCATCGGCAAGGCGCTGTACGACGGCTGCCTGACTCTTGACGAGGCGTTGTTTGAGGCCGAACATGGCAAGCTGTTTGACAAGCTCAAGCTGCTGCCCGCCATTATCCAAAACGCCGACACGAAGGCGGTGCTGATGCTGGGGTATATGAACGAGTTGGCGCTGCGCCTGACGCTGGAGACGAAGAAGGCCACGTTCTGGAGCCGCAGCAGGGAGAAGCTTTGGGTCAAGGGCGAGACCTCGGGACACAGCCTGACAGTGGAGCGCGTGTATTCGGACTGCGACGACGACACCCTCCTGCTGCTGTGCTGCCCCGAAGGGCCGACTTGCCACACGGGAAGCGAAAGCTGTTTTTTCAAGGAAATACCTGTGGCGTCGTCCGAGGCCTGAACGAGGCCTCATCAGAGGATAACACATTAGGGAGGCGTACGCATGGACACGTTACAAGCGCTGGAGGAGGTCATTGCCGGGCGGCGTGAGCAGCCCGAGGAAGGGTCGTATACCGCCTATTTATTTGAAAAGGGCCTGGATAAAATCCTGAAGAAGGTCGGGGAAGAGTGCGCCGAGGTGATCATCGCCGCCAAAAACGGACAAAACACAGAAACCGTGGGTGAGCTGGCCGACCTCACCTATCATCTGCTGGTGCTGATGAACCAGCAGGGCATCGCGCTTTCCGAGGTGGAAGCCGTTCTGGCGGACAGGGCGAAAAAATCCGGAAACCTCAAAAAGCCCCGCGCCGCGCAGAAGAGCGAAACATAGGCATAACGCCCCTGGTGGCCTAATCCAGCCTCGGCATTGTCGAAGAATTCAAAGGTTCTTCGACAATGCCGAGGCTGGGAACTTTTCTCATGGCTCTCCCGTCCAATAGAATATCAAGATCTGGGAGGGAAAAGGATGAAACGGAGATTGTTTGCACGGGTGTTTGCCGTGTGTATGGCGGCCATGATTTTTGGCGCGTTTGTTTTAGGCGTTGTCGGCCCCGCAGAGCAGAGAAAGGCCCCGAGCGTCATCAGCGTCGGGAACAGAAAAGTCTATCTCAGCGCGCTGACCGTTCCGGAAAAAGCACCACAGCCGGAGAGACTTGAGCTTCCCAAGTTTGCCTCTCTTGAGGAACTGATGGGCATGCTCAGGCAAAACGGGGTGTTGTACTCAAGCGTGGAAAAACAGTTTGCGTTCAGTGATTTCGAGACTGTGGGAACTGCCCCGTCCGCGGCGTCTACCCCCGTCGCGGAAGCAGACGCTTGGGACTCCAAAGCCGCTTTGGGAGGGGACAGCTCGTCGAAAACCAACACGCAGGTGGCCGGCGTGGACGAGGGCGACGTGGTCAAGACCGACGGCAAGTATATTTATGTCCTGAACGGCAAAACACTCAGGATCGTGGAGGCCGACGGCGCGAAGCTGCGCGAAGTGTCTGTTATTGAGCTGGGTGAAGACGAGTACGCCACCGAGCTGTATGTGACGGATGACAAGCTCGTGCTGGTGTCGGTAAGACATGAGTATTTTGAAGGCGAACCCGGCACAGTGGCCAAAGGCGGCGAAGAGTTCGGCTGCTGCATCTGGCTGCCCAGTCGCCAGTTTACCGGCTATACGGTGTATGACATCGCGGACCGTGCGGCGCCCAGCCAGATTCGTCATGTGGAAATCGAGGGCGGAGCGCTCGCCACGCGCATGATAGACAACACGCTGTATTTTGTCTGTAACCGCTACTTATCAAGCGTTCCCTTGGACGACATGGGCGAGGGCGATATTCTGCCCGTGTACAACGACTCGGTTGTCTCCGAAGAGCCTTGCGTCATTCCCGCCGAGGACATTTCCTATTTCCCGGGCAGCACGGAGTCCAGCTATCTGCTGGTCGGCGCGTTTGACATTTCTTCAGGCGTCCCTGTTGTGGTGGAGACGTATTTTGGCTCTGGCCAGACAGTATATATGAGCAGAGGGGCGCTTTACGTCACTCAGACCTCCTATGGAAGCGATGACGCGAGGGTCAGCACCCCTCAAACGCAGATTTACAAGTTCGCTGTCGACGAGACCTCGGTGATCCTGCAGGCAAAGGGAAACGCCGTGGGCACGCCCATCGGGCAGTACAGCATGGATGAGTATGACAGCACATTCCGTATCGCGACAAGCAATTGGGAGACGGGCAACTACATCACCGTTTTTGACGAGACCATGGAGGAGATCGGACGAACCGAGGCGCTGGCCAAAGGCGAGCAGATTTACGCTTCGCGCTTTATGGGCGAGACCGCCTATTTGGTGACCTACTTCCAGGTTGATCCGCTGTTTGTCGTCGACCTGAGTGATCCGGCGCAACCCACGGTACTTGGCGAGCTTAAGGTTCCGGGGTTTTCGCAGTACCTTCATCCCATGGGCGACGGGCTGCTTGTCGGACTCGGCCGCCACACGCTGCAGAGCTTTGTGCGGGTTGAGGGCGGCAAGGAAGAGCCCGCCGGTACGGTGGACGTGGGCTTGAAGCTTAGCCTGTTCGACGTGTCCGATCCGCAGGCGCCCATAGAGCTTGACACGCTGCTGTTCGGGGAGAACACCTGGGCTGAGGCGGAGTACAATCCCCGCGCGATCATGGTCGACGCCAGGCGGAACGGACTTGGGTTCGCACTACAGAAAAGCGCCTACCAAAACGACGTATGGCAGGATGAGTCGGGCTTTGTGGTTGTCAGTGTGCGCGACAGGCACCTTGTCCGAGATGCTCTGCTGACCCAGCCGTTGTTTGGCGCGTCACGGCTGTGCTACATCGGCGAAACGCTGTACGCCGTCGATGAACAGGGGATTAAGGCATACGACTATAACAGCTACAACCTGACCGGCTCAGTCGAGTTTCATTGAATCCCTCCAGACCGTCTGAGCCTCGCCTTTGGCGAGGCTCAGACGGTCTCAGGCTGTAGACAAACCTTCGATTTGTCTACAAACGGGAGCAGGAACGCGTCTTTGTGAAGACGCGCATTGGGTGACTTTCCCGGAGTGAATCCGTGAAAGTGTTGTGGTTCTTTCTTTATGAGTTTTCAGAGAGGCGAGGACCTGCCGGCTGCGCCGCCAGGCTCGACGTGAAAACCGATAAAGGACGAGGACGCGAGGCTCAGACTGTATGGAGACCGCTGCCTTAGGCCGTCAAAAGACCAGAGACTCTTTGACGAGGCGGCTTTCAAAGAAGCTCCCTTTTCGGCGAGGGTTTTTACCGGCCTGAGCCGCCAAATGCGGCGGGAATAACGTGGATTTGTGCAAAGCTTCGGAGAAACCGATTGATTTCATTCATAAAACAGGGTATAATTGTATATAGCTGTTCAGATTAAAGCAACTCGCGGAAGGAGGCTCTGCGTGAAACACGCGTTTATGATTCTTGCGCACGGCAATTTCAAAGTGCTGACCTATCTTCTGAAATGTCTGGATGATGAGCGCAACGACCTGTATGTACATGTGGACGCGAAGGCCCAATTTGACGAGAGCGCCTTTGCCGGCGTCTGCTCCCGCTCCCGTCTTGTTTTCATTCCCCGCAGGAAAGTGCGTTGGGGCGGCCTGAGCCAGACAAGGGCGACGCTTGCCCTGATGGCGGCCGCTTCCGAGATGCATCATGACTACTATCATCTGCTTTCGGGCGTGGATATGCCTCTTTTGTCCAACGATCAGTTTGACGCGTTCATCCAAAGCCTGGGCGGCAAGCTGCTTGTCCACTACCCCGATGTGAAAAACTTTTTGCTCAGCGCAAAGACGCACTGGCTTTTTATTGACTCGCCCGTGGCCGACTGGACTTGGATGGCGAAAGTTTTCAAATTTCGCGGCATGCCCTGGCATAAGATCATGTATGGACTTGACCGGCGGCTCACCACAGCCGTTCAGCGGTTTTTCGGCGTTGACCGCACCAAAAAAATACCCTATACGCTGGCCACCGGACTGAACTGGGTCAGTTTGCCCGAAGACGCGCTTCGGCATGTCCTGGCCCATAAGGACGAGTTTCTGGCCTTCAGCAAGCATACGTTTGCTTCGGACGAGCGGCTGACGCAAACGCTGATTCTCAATTCTGAGTTTTACAGCCGCGTTTTCTTCGCGGACGAAAACACGCGCACAACGCATACGACTCGGTACTCGGTTTGGCACAATGGCTCACCAGTTGCCCTCAAAAGCGCCGACTACGACAAGATCGTTCAGTCGGGTATGCTGTTCGCCCGCAAATTTGACGAAAATATTGACCTTGACGTGGTGGAGCGCCTCTATCGGCGCGTGGCCGAAATGAACGCGCGAACATAGCCCCGGCCATGAGGCCGCGGAAAGCGATGAACAGCCTCCCAAAGGCTATTGCATGTTGATGCTTGGCCGCGTGATGCTGATGAGGCGGCTGTGAAAGAGCTTGCTGAGCAATGAAATGATGTTTCCAATGGTGACAGCAGACAAGATCGTTCCGAACCCGATGCCGATCACCGAACCGCTGAATACATAGGAAACGATCACTGTGAGCAGGACGATGCTGCAGTCAAAGACCAGCTTTGTCCGGCCAAACTCCTTTTTAAATACCGTGCTGATCGTTTTTACCGACCCGTCGGCGGGATTCAAGACCAAATCCATGGTAATGATTATGTACGCGCCGATGGCGGTGAGCACGATCGCCGCCAACAGAATCAGAACGGACATCGGCAGGGAAGAGGCTGAAAAGGTCAGAATGCCATGATAAAAATCGACGATAAACCCCATGACAAATGAAAACGGAACCTGCAGCAGGATTTTCATGGTGAATTTGCGGTAAAGGATGAGTTGTGCGGCGACAAGGGCAATATAAAAAATGGTTGTGGCGTTTCCCAGAGACAGACTTGTCATTTCACTGATCGCGTATGGAAAGGAAACGATGGCGGCAATGCCAAGCCCGGTTTTTGTGTTGAGAACAATGCCAAGCGCCAAGATGAAAACACCCAAAATATATAGACAGACTCTTCTTGCCATAGCCGTAAGCTTCTCGGTTTTTTCAGTATGATTCATTTGTAACTCCCCGGTTTTTCTTGATTATATCAAAGCCCTCTTGAAGTGTAAATAACCCAAATTTTTTCGGGGCAGTTTATTCTGCCTTTTCTTCCCTGAAAACGCCCCTTTCTGTCGACAGGCATATGCCCTGTCGACAGAAAGGGGCGTTTTCAGACTGTCCAAAATTAGAAGGTTTTGGACAAAGCGGAGGCCTGACGTCTGCGGCGTCAGGCTCGGCGCGAAGGCCGAAAAAGGCCGAGGGATCGAAGGCTTTTCTGGCGCGTGGCCCGCAAGCATATCCGCTGTCGCGCGAAAGCCGCCAGGGTTCGCCGTACCGGTTGGCGGCCGTGCCGTACAAAAGCACCGGGAAACGCGGCCATTTAGGTCGAAATCTCTTGCGTTTGTTCGGATTGTCAAATATACTGGTCTCGTTATGGTGCGTTTTCCGGAAGTTCTGCCGGAAATAGAAGGGCTGGAAGCTTTTGTGCCCGATGATGTCTGATGATGTTGGATGAAGCAAAAATGTAATAGGAGAACTTTACCATGTTTGCAGCACATAAAAAGAGCAATGTTCTCATCGTTGAAATGGTGATCTTTTGGATGATTTCGGCTCTTTTTTTTCGTGAAATAATGATTTCGTTGCTCGCGGCGGTCCCGAGCGGCTATATCGCTCTGGTCTTGTCTGCGATCATACTGCTGTCGATGAGTTTGCTGGTATTTGATCACATATGTAAAATGTCAATTCTGCCCCGAACAATTTATTGTCTGTCACTATTCCTCTTGGCTTTATTATGTATTGCAACCGAGCCTACATATTTGCCGCAATGGGTGAAGGGCATTGCCGTCTTGGTATGCTTGTTGTCCAGCATTCGGGTGATTCAGGGAATCTGGACCCAAAGGAGATGGCATTTCGTTTATCAGTTTGAGCTCATTGGCAAAGTAAAGATGCAATTGGTTGTATTGCAATTGGTAATACTGCTCGACGTTGTTAATGCTGCCGGATATAACCCAGTTTATTACCTGGTTGCGCTCCCAGTACTTCTCATGATCATTCTGGCACTCAAATTTGACAGCAGGAAGATGCCAGCAAAGCTGTTAGGGCTGCTGTATACTGCCGCTTTATTATCGATTTGTACTTTTACCTATATGGAATGGGCGAATTTCTTTGCGTACTTTTCCTTTTTACTGCCGCTACCAATCTGTTTTTACCTCTTCAAACATCTCTACAAACGAAAGACCGTGTTTTTGCTGAGCTTGATTGTCGCGTATAATGAACTGTTTATCTATTTGAGGATTTTCAACTTTTTGTCCGATACGATTGGTCGTGCTGTGTCCCTTATTGGCCTGGGCCTGAACATCATTGCCGTTGTTGCCATTTTTGTAAAGGTAAAGCAAAAGGCCGTCAGACAGTTGCTGTCGCCGTTTATCGGCGTATACACCCTCCAAAACATCATTGAACAAGTGATCGGTTACGCGGACCAAAAGGAAAGCGCGGATGAATTATTTGGGTCTTCGGTTGTACAGTCAATGGAATACGCAGGCCTAAAAGAAATTGACGGCAAGACGTTTGACGACATCAAAGACAGAGCCGTGCAATCCGACAATATGTTTACAACAATATATTTAAGGAAGCTGCCGAAGTTTTTTGATTGGCTGCGCAGTTTGTTTTGGTTCGTAAGGACGCACTGGAGAGCGCCGGTGGCAGTCATTATCCTAGTTATGTATCTTCCCATTAATTATGCGGGGATACACGGTGCGTTGTCAAGATTTTTGGCTGAGCGGGGGAAAATATCAACTGTTCTTGAGACAGCGTACTATGCCCATGACTACATGGTTTTTGAGCTGGATAAACTGTCAGACGGTGTGGACATAAGCGGTATCGAATCATTTTCTCATTATATTGCAAGAGTTTTTGAGAACAGAGCAGATGAATATTTTGACGCGGGGAAAACAGAGCTGCAAATTAAGGCGCTTTCGCTGTCACTGCGTTTTGAATATGATTACACTGCCCTTTTAAGCCGCCTGAGGGCGCATGACGCTGCCAACAATTATTTGAAGACCATCGAAGACATAGACGCCTTGTTGCTGTTCGAGGAAGGCCGGGAAGACAGGGAGTATTGGCTGGACTATAAGTGTACGTTAGGCTTATACTATGGGTATGTTGGTCCGGCTCTAGCCGATGCCGAAGTATTATGCGCAGAGTATCCGTCGGTTGAAAATGACGCTCTGGTCGGCGCGTGTATGATTGGAACCGGAAATATAGACGAGGCGGTTCAAATCCTTAATTCTTGTATAGATAAGCAAGCGGATTTACCATACTGGGTCTATAGAATGCGGGGAATTGCGTATCTTGCGCTCACCGAAAACGGAGAAGACTGTATTGAAAAGGCAAAAACAGATATCCAGTTTGCCTACAATGGAGACAGTTCGCGCAATAATTCCCTGGCTTATGCAAGGCTGTGCATATACCTGGGCGACAGTTCACTGGCGCTCAGCTTGATTGAAGAGGTGATTCAAGCCGAAGAAGACTACGCAAGAGCCTATTACTGGCTGAGCCAATACTATAGCAGCATGGGCGATAAAGAAAATGAGCGCGTTGCCCTGAACAGGTCCCGTGATTTACAATATGTTGGAAATGGCGAGTATTAAGGACTGCCGGCTTTGTGCAATTTGCGCATATAGGGCGGCAATGCTTGGGCATTTTGACTATTGTTTTCTAAGCTTACAAGCGTTATACTGTAATTAGATAAATTGAGCGAAGTTCCAACAACTGAACAAAAAGTGGATTGTTACTGTTTATACAGGCAAGACCAGGTAAGCGGCCCCTTAGAGGCGAATGCTTATTGGTCTTGTTTTATTTTGTCCCTTGTTGCCTACATATTGCCCTTTCCGGTTTCTCGCCGGCCACCTCATGTGCGCGCCTGCTGCCGTCGGCGAACACGCCCAACCATGATTTATGCCGGCGTCATCATGCGGCGGCCCAAAGAATATGCGAATCAAGTCTGTATCATTTTGCATGGAGGAAAGGCAATGGTAGTACATCGCGTACTCAACAATAATGTGGTTCTGATCAAAAACGGTGTACAGCCTGACGTCATCGCCATGGGCGCCGGCATCGGATTTCATAAAAAGCCCGGAGACACGGTCGATGAGAGCAGGATTGAGAAATACTTCACCTTTGAGGACCGCGATATTTACATAAAATACAGAGTGCTGCTTCAGTCCATTGATCCGGTCGCTGTCGAACTGGGAGAGACGATCATCAGCTATGCCGTGGACGCCTTTCCCGAGAAAACCTTCGGCGACATCATCCACGTAACGCTTCTGGATCATATCAGCGGGGTCATTGAGCGTGAGAAAAAGGGGATATCGCTCACCAACTCCATTTGGGTCGAGATACGCCGCGTCTATAAGGATGAGTTTAACCTTGGCAAATACGCGGTTGAGCTTTTGAATACACAAATGGGATACGCGCTGGGCAATGACGAGGCGGCGTACCTGGCGATGCATTTCATCAACGCGCAGCTGACCCGCAACACATTCGATATGGAGCAAGTGACGCAGCTGATCAGGGACATCAACAAAATGATCAGCAGTTATTTTAAGTTTGAGACGGACGAGCAGAGCATAGATTATTACCGCTTCATTGAACACCTGAAGATGCTCTCGGAGTACATCTTCGGCGAGGCGGCCCCGAAGGAGAGCGACACCGGGATTTACGCCTTTGTGTCGGACAAGTTCCCGGATATCAGTAAATGCGCCAACAAGATTGCTCAAATGATTGAGCTGAAGTATAAATGTACGATAGCAGAGGATGACAAGGCTTTTCTGATCCTACATATTGAACGGCTGATCAGAAAATGAGCCCGGGCGTTTGCCGCCCCGGCCGGACACCCCGGCGCTCGGCTCTTGCCAAACGATATGGGAATTGAATGATTCATGCTATTCATAGAAGGGAAACGTATGGCGAAGGATTTTGGCGCGACGGCGGAACAACTGCTCCGTGCCGTCGGGGGAAAAGACAACATCGCTGCCCTCGTGTATTGCATGACTCGCCTTCGGTTCACCCTGAGAAAAGAGAAACTGGTTGATCTGAAAGAGCTTGAGAACATCCCCCATGTTTTAGGGGTGCTCAGCAGCGGTGGGCAGTTGCAGGTGATCATCGGAAACGATGTTGCGGCCTGTTACGCGGCGCTCATGCGGCTCAGGGACTTCGAGGTCACGGGCATAACAGGCAGCAGACGCAACATTTTTGTTGTGGCCATAGACTTTGTCTCCGGCTGCATGACCGCGATAGTGCCGGCCATCATCGCGGGGGGATTATTGAAGGTTGTCCTGATGCTGCTCGGCCCCACGATAACGGGCCTGCTGAGCGAAACCAGCACGACTTACCGGATTCTGAACATATTCGCCGAGGCGGTGATCTACTTCCTGCCGGTGCTGCTGGCGTACGCCGCGGCGCGCAAGTTGAACACAAGCATTCCCATTGCCATCACGCTGGGCGGCGTGCTGATTCATCCGAATCTTTTCGCTCTGCTCGGATCAGACCGGGCGATAACTCTTTTCGGTATCCCGGTATTCGCGGCGACATATTCCTCCTCGATAGTCCCCATCCTGCTGACGGTCATTCTTTTGAAGTATGTGGAAAAGCTCGTTGACAGGATTACGCCCGTGTGGGGAAAGAACTTTTTAAAGCCCCTGCTGATTCTGGTCATCACGGCGCCGCTCTCGCTGCTGCTTGCCGCGCCCCTGGGCTCGATGATCAGCGTTGGACTGGCATGGCTCATGGATTTCCTCTTCGGGTTGTTCCCGCCGATCGTCATGGGCCTGATCGCCGGTTTTATGCCGTTTCTCGTCATGACTGGCATGCATTATGCGTTTCTGCCGGCCGTTCTGGGCCCTCTTGGAGCTAATGGCTATGATTATATGTTGCTGCCGGCCATGTTTGCCTCCAATACGGCTCAGGGGGCAGCGGCCCTTGCCACGGCGATCAAGTCCAAGAAACCCGCCGTTCGCGAGGTCGGCATATCGGCGGCGATTTCGGCGCTGGTCGCGGGCGTTACCGAGCCCGCCATGAACAGGATTACGCTCAAGTATCGCAGGATCATGATCGCGCCCTGCGTAGGCAGCGCAGTCGGCGGCGTGATCATGGGCATCGCGGGAACCAAGGCTTTTGCGTTTTCGATCCCCAGCCTGCTCTCCTCGGTCAGTATGACCCCAACCATGGCGGGATATGACCATAACCTCGCGATTGGCCTCATCGCTGTTTTTGTCAGCATGGTGATTTCGTTCATCCTCACGCTGGCGCTTTATAAGGACACGGCCGAAAGCAGGGTAGGCAGCGGCGCAGAGCGCGTCATCACGGTGTTAAGTCCGCTTGCGGGCTGGATTGTGCCGATTGAAAGCATAAACGATCCTACGTTTTCGACCGAAGTGTTGGGAAAGGGCTATGCGGTTTTGCCCTACCAGGGGATGGTGAAGGCCCCCTTTGATGGCAGGGTGGATAAAATGTTTGATACCGGCCATGCCCTCGGGCTGGTTTCGGACGACGGCGTGGAGATGCTGATCCACATTGGCGTGGATACCGTGGAGCTCGGGGGAAAGTTCTTCACGCCCAGGGTGAAGACAGGAGACACCGTGACGGCGGGACAGCCCGTCCTTGAGTTCAACGTGGAGGGGCTGATGCAGGCAGGGTATGACATCACGTCTCCGGTGATCATCAGCAACGTCGACGCCTATGCTCATGTGTCCGTCCTGCGAAAGAGCGGGGAAGTGCAGTTCATGCAGCCGGGCTTTGAGCTCATGTAAGAGGGGAGCATCGCCGACGGCAGTCCCGCAAAGGTTTGGGCCCACGACAGTTTTGATGGGAGAAATAGAGTTGAAAGCATTCGAGCATACCGTTACCAGTGAAACAGGCATTCACGCCCGGCCGGCGGGACTTCTCGTGCAGCTGGCCAGGCCGTTCTCCAGTGAGATCTTTTTGGAATGCCGGGGAAAGGTCGGGGACGCCAAGCGTCTGATCAACGTGATGTGGCTTGGCGTCAAACAGGGAGATGTTCTACGCGTTGAGTGCTCAGGCGAGGATGAAAATGACGCCTCCTCGGCGCTGGAAGTGTTTTTTAGGGAGAACCTGTAGATTACGCGAGGTGTAACCATGGTTATGAGCGGAAAAGCCGTCAGCGGCGGTCTGGCCATTGCTCCGCTGAGAAGATGCAGCAGAAACAATTTCGATATCGACAAACACGATGTACAGGACAGCGCCGCCGAAGTAAAGCGGTTTGAGTCGGCGCGTATTCTGGCGGCAAATGAGCTGGGGCAACTCGCCGAACAGTTGGGCGAAAAGCTCGGAGAGTATAATTCCCGATTATTTGAAATCCATCAGATGATGCTGGATGACCTGGATTACAGAAGCTCTGTCGAAGAGATCATTATCAGCGAAGGCGTGAACGCCGAATACGCGGTGAGCGTGACAACTCAGAAATTTGCCAAGAAGTTTTCCGATATGGACAGCAACGAGTATATGAGGGCTCGGGCAGCGGACGTGCTGGATATATCCCGCAGGGTGATGGCGTTTTTGAGTGGTGCCAAAATGGACCTGCCCATTGGCGAGGAATCGGTTATTCTCCTGTCGGATGATTTCGCGCCCAGTGAAACGGCGCAGTTTGACCGCACAAAGGTTAAAGGACTGGTGACGCTGCACGGTTCGCCCAACAGCCATACGTCCATATTCGCGCGGTCGATGGGAATCCCCGCCATTATCTCTCTGCAAGGGCGCCTGAGCGATATATCGGAGCACACGATCGCCGTACTCGATGGCGACAGCGGCGAGCTTGTGCTTGACCCCTCGAATGAGCTTTTGGAAGAATATCAGAAAAGACAGAAAGAAACCGGAGAAGAACGCAGGGCGCTGAACGATCTGCAGGGAGTCCCGGCCATCACAAAGTCCGGCAGAAAAATACAATTATACGCGAATATCAGCACCGCCGATGCTAAGCCGGCCCTCGAGAACGACGCGGAGGGTATCGGACTTTTCAGAAGTGAGTTTTTATATTTAGAGAACAGCGACTTCCCCGACGAAGAGATACAGCTGGAGGCATACAAGAATGTTTTGGAGACGATGGGCGACAGGCGGGTTGTGATCCGCACGCTCGACATCGGTGCTGACAAGCAGCTTGACTATTTTCATCTGCCGAAAGAGGCCAACCCGGCGCTGGGGATGCGGGCAATTCGGCTGTGCCTGTCCAGGCCGGAGATTTTTACCACACAGCTGAGGGCACTGTACCGCGCCTCTGTGTACGGGAACCTGGCCATTGTGCTGCCCATGGTCAACTCTCTGAAGGACGTGCTGCGCGCAAAAGACTTTGTCCGGCAGGTAAAGCACAGTCTTACAGCCGAAGGCATAGCTTTTGCGCAGGACGTGCCGCTGGGCATTATGATCGAGACGCCCGCGGCGGCAATCCTGAGTGATTTGCTGGTGGACGAGGTCGACTTCTTTACCATCGGAACCAACGATCTGACGCAGTACACTTTGGCGGTTGACAGGACCAACGACTCGGTGAGCGAGTTTTGTGATGAGCATCACGAGGCGATCATGAGGCTGATCGCTCAGGTTGCGGCCAATGCCCACAGCAAGGGCAAGTGGGTGGGCATCTGCGGAGAACTGGCAGCCGACGAGTCGCTCACAGAGCGGTTTCTGGACATGAAGATCGGCGTTCTGTCTGTTGCGCCGCCCAAAATACTGCCGCTGCGCAAAAAGATTATCCAACTGCGCTAGCGGCCATGCCGCAAGAGGCGATAGAGGCGTAAGCGCGAAGCGCTTTTGACAGTTTCCGCCCCTTTCGGGGCTTTACCTCCATTCTCATAAATCTGGCACAGTCCCGGTCTTTCGCGCCGGCGACCGCAGCACCCCTGCCCTTCATCAGGGCGTTGAGCCTTAGTGCCGCGGTCGCTGAGCGAAGACTGAACAACAAAGGAGGCGATGACGGGAAAAACTACATGCAATGGCCGCCAATCCGCGCAGAATGGCTGCAGGAGTATTACCAGAGTACGGCTTTCTTGAGTAGGGAGAAAAAATCAACGTTCCAGAGCGTGGAAGAAGAGAAAGGAAATTGAAATGAAAAAAGCATTTAGAACGGTTTTGCTTGTGGTTCTCGCTTTCTTGCTGGCAACATCCAGCCTAGCGTCCGCCCTTCCGAGCGGCTCTTCCAATGAGACCGATCCGAGACTGCCCGCCCTTGTCGACAAATCAAAACTGGCCCGCCTGATCATCTCGACCGACGTGGAATGTGATGACATGAACGGCATGATTACCACCGCTTTCTTTGCCGGTGACATGGACATCGTCGGCGTTGTCCGCAGCTCGGGCGAGTGGCACTGGGACGGCGACAGAGACCCTGATGATTACAGCATCAACCTGGGAACCACGCTCGAGGAAGTCATGGTCCCTTGGGCTTCGACAGCCTGGCTTACGGGAGAAGAGGGAGCCGCACCGCCCTGGCGCTGCCGCGGGGAAGAGCCCTTCTCGCCGATCGCCTGCTGGGCAACCGGCAACAGCGGCCCGCGGAGTTTAACGGCCGGATCCCTGACGCATTACCGCGAAGCGGACGACAACTGGCTTAACGACCTCTGGGATGTCCAGTACCGCGCGGTATATCCGAATCTGATCAAGCATAACCCCAATTATCCCGACCCCGATTATCTGGTTTCGATCACCAAGAGAGGCAACACCGCGTTTGAGGGCGATATTCGTTTCAAATCGCCCGGCTCCGAGCTGATTTACAATGAAATTCTGAAACTTGATGACAAGCGCCCTCTGGTCATCACCCGTATGGGCGGCGGTAATACCTTCCTCAGAGCCATGCTGGACATTTATCTGGACTATTACGGGACAGCTCAGTGGGATACGATTCTCGAGCATATCCAACAGGTGGTCGTAGGCTCTGCCAGCGGCGAGGACGACAGCTGGAACTGGTGCTATGTACTTAACGGAGAGTATGATGCCAGTTATAACGCAAACACCCCGGGCGCGGTAAGACTCGGCACCGTGTACAGGTTTGCTACCGGCGCCAGCGGCGCCAGCGGCGTCAGCAGCTACGGCTCGCCTGATTTAAACGCGCCGGCGATTTTCCCCAGCTGGACCTGGGCCAGTTCGGGAACGGCGTACGATATCAACAAGTTCTACCAGGGAAAATGGCAAGGGGAAAACATCCAGCAGAACCACGGCCCTCTGGCCGCGCATTACTACACCATGCTTGACGGGCAGTATATCGGCGCGGACTACGACGTCAACGCCGAGCCCAGAACATACCAATGGGGCCGCACAGGCATTCATGACGCCAAAGGCTATACTTACGGGCCCTATCCGGGAGTAATCGAGGAGTATCCGAACGCTGCGGCGGATTACGAGCCCGGCGGCTGGGGACGCATGTACGCCAAGTATGACTGGACCGGCCACCAGGGCACGGGCATGGTCTTCGGCTCGGGTCTCGGCAGCTATTCCGAGGCGTATGAATGGGGCAAATATGGCGTAGGCTATGGCGGAAGACGCGGCACACACCGCGGCATCGCTGCGATGAACAACAACGGAAACTATGTCACAGGCGCCTCGACCGGAACAGCGCTGCCCTTTGCGCGCGCCCTGTGGGAAGAAATCGCCGGAAGAGCGGACTGGTGCGTCGCCGAGAACTTTGAGGACGCCAACCACGCGCCCTTCATTAAAGTGGGCGAGAACCTTAAAATTGAGGATCACTTCGTATACGCGCTGCCCGGCCAGGATGTGAAGCTCGAAGCCGACGTGTCCGATCCCGACGGCGACACCGTCTATACCAGCTGGTGGGTATTCCCGACCGCAAGCGCATACTCCGGCGCCACCTATGACCTGAGTCCCAAGAACTCCGCCAGCCCCAAAACCTCGTTTACCGTTCCCGCGGACGCCGTTGCCGGCGACTACTTCAACTTCATCATTCAGGCCAGGGATAACGACGCCTCCGCTCCGATGACCAGTTTCAATCAGGTCGTGGTTCATGTTGTCGACACGTTGCCCGAGGGAGCCGAAGGCCCCGCGCCCGCGCCGGCAGCCGCCACCGAGACAAGCGCGGTGGTCACCGTGGAAAAGGGCGACATGTACGCCAAGCCCGGCGAGGCCATTTTCCTGAACGCCAACGTGGAAAATTCCGGCGAGAGAGTCTATATGTTCTGGAAGGTCAACAAGGAAGCCACCGTTTACTCCGGCTCATCGAGACTGCTGCGCACCTGGGATCTGTACAATTACTCAACCGGTTTCACCGTTCCCACGAACGCGGTTGAAGGCGACTCCATTGTTGTTGAGATGTGGGGCGGCAAGCTTGGCGAAGAAGCGACCAAGTTTAACCAGATCAACGTCCATGTCGTTAACGAAGTTCCCGGAACGCCCGTCATTACGTCCTCAACCGTGTACCCGAAGACTATCGTGCAGGGCCGCGCCGCCAGCCTCGTCGTCACTGTCGAAGGCGAGAATCTTGAAGGCAAGACCGTCACGGCGACGATCCTCGGTAAAACCGCCGTCGTGGAAAACGGCAAGGCCGTCATCAAGCTGACCGCCGACGACGTGTTTGAATACGGTTACTTTAAGACCCAGGTGGAAGTGGAAGGCACATGGATCAAGTATGACCTCGACACCAAGGGCTTTTTGCGCGCCGTAACCGAGCCCGAAGACCTGTGGGCTCCTGCTGTGAAGGTGGACGGCGAGAATACGATCATCACCTTCTGCGAAGAAAACCAGGAGTTTGCCAAGACCGATGTGTGGAAGAGATATCCCATTCTGGATGTGTCCTTCAACGCCGCGAAGAAAAAGGTGGAGATGGGCGCAACGATCATCGACAACAGCAAAGTCAGCGCCGAGGGCAACGTCATCACCATTGGCGCAGTTGCCGATCCGGGTCAGGCGATCAAGATCTCCGGCGTGAAGTTCGCCGACCTCTACCCGAGCTACTCCTTCTCCTTCACAGTGAGACCGTAACCGCGCAATTATCTGTCTGTTTCTGCTAACCTCTTAAGTCTGTCAACCAAAACAGAGGCGGGGGGGGGGGGGGTTGAGCCCCCCCCCCGCGGGTGTGGGGGGGGGGAAACAAAAAAAGGGTGGTGTTGC
>JAVBOR010000033.1:0-38130 GCA_031550325.1 Oscillospiraceae bacterium | reverse complement strand
TACGTTCATTAACCTTTTGAACTTCCCTACCCCCCGTTATGTCGCGCAACTTTTTTTCTGGGCGTGGGGGGGCTTTTGCCACCCCCCGCCGACGCTTTTCTGCGCGCCTTGCGTGGCAAAAAGCGGAGCCAGGGATTTTTTGGTCCTTCGGGAAAATGGAGGCTAAAAAATGTCCCGTCATCTTATCAGCTTTGCGCTTCTCCTGTGTGTCCTGGCCACGCTGCTCATCCCCTCCGGCGCTGCCTTCAGCGAAGAAAACGCCCAGTCCGACCCGGACTATTATGCCAAGTCCGGCAGTGAAACCGTTGATGAAGTGATTATTACCTTCCAGAAAAACACCGACGTTCAGACCATGAAAAAGGTCATGAACGCCGAAGGACTCACCATCAAAACGCAGCTGCCCGTGGTCAGCTCAATGGTCGCCAAAATTCCCAAAGGCAAGTCGCTTAAAGATCTGCAGAAGATCGCCGTGCGCAGCGCCTCGGTCGTTGCTGTGGAGCCCAATACAATTTACTATGCGAGCATGGTTCCCAACGATACATATTACAGAGGCATGCAGCAGCCCATGGTCACGGCCATGCAGGGCGAGGCCATGTGGGACACCATGAACAAGGCCATAAAGGCCGACCCTGCGGTGGCGGAGCGCAAGGTGATTGTGGCTGTGCTGGACTCCGGCGTTGCGTCCAACCACCCGGATATGGTGGGCAGGCTTGTTCCCGGCTACAATTTTATTTCCAACAACACCAACACAGAGGATGACAACGGGCATGGAACCCGGGTGGCCGGCATTGTCGCCGCCAATGGCAACAACGGCATCGGCGTTGCCGGGCTGAACTGGGACGTCCAGATTATGCCTATCAAGGTCTTGGGCGCAACCGGAAGCGGCCCTGCCTCGGGCATTGCGGCGGGCATTTTGTATGCAGCGGAGCACGGCGCGGATATCATCAATATGAGCTTTGGGTTTACCGTGAACTCCGTGACGATGTACGAAGCCATTAAAAAGGCACACGATAAGGGTGTCATCTTTGTCGGCGCGGTTGGAAACTCTGGCGTCAGCGGCGCTGAATACCCAGCGCGCTTTGACGAAGTCATCGGTGTGGGCAGCTGGGGCGGGTTCCCCTACAGGGAGAAATACTCCAACTACGGCGCGGGCGTGGACGTACTCGCGGTGGGTTCAATGTATTCCACCTCCAGCAACGGGAGTTATGGCATGGGCAGCGGAACCTCTTTTGCCGCGCCGGTCATCGCGGGGGTGCTGTCCCTGGCGCTGAGCGTCTACCCCGACATGTCGCCCGCCGAGGCCCTGGAGCTGATCGAACTCAGCTCAAAGTCCATCGACGGCAAGGCCTATGACCCCAAACAGAGTAACAGACGCATTGACCTGGACGCGATGGTTCAAAACGCGATGATTCTCGCCGCGAAGAACGTGCCGGTTGTCGAGCCGAGCCCCGAACCCACACCCGAACCGACGCCTGAGCCGACGCCTGAGCCGACACCCGAGCCGACGCCTGAGCCGACACCGGGGGCCGTCACAGCCACTTTTACGGGCCGCTTCGGCGACCGGAGGACTCCCGCCACATCCAGGCATATGTTTGTGGTGGATACGGCGATCGGCGCCGTCAACGCCTCGGCGCAGTGGTCGGGCAGCGGCATAGCCCGTCTGGTCATCACGGATGGGGCAGGAAAGCTGATTGCGGCGTCTGCCTATCAGAACAAGTCGGCGGAGATCAGCGCCGAGCTCAAGGCGGGCGTGTACTACGTCGAGATGCAGGCGCAGAGCAACGCCTATACCATCTCATACACCATTACGGCGTATTTCGAGGGAGTATCCAACTTTGAATCGAGGAACGTGCCGCTGTCGGGACCGTCGGCACAGGAAACCGCGTTGATTGTCGTCCTCACGTTCCTGGTGGCGCTCGGCTTGGGCATCGTCCTGGGCCGCCTGACCAGAACGTGGGAGAGCAAAATGCCGTCCATAAGGCGATAGGCCCTAGCGCAAAAGACAGGGCCGGGGCAAAGAAGGGCTTTGCGGAAGAATTTCCGCAAAGCCCTTCACAGCTTGTCAGAAAGAAGTGCCCATAAGGGAAAACCTCCCCGGAATATAAGCGTGCGGACAATTCCCAGTTTGTGCGTTGGGGTTCATATTTTTCCTGGATTCGATCCGGCAAGAACCTGCCGCCAGCGGCGTCAGGCTCGACGCGAATCCAGGAAAAGGACGAAAACGTAAAGCGCTTTTTTGACAGTCTGCGAAAGGCTTTCACGGAGTTATTCCGGGAAAGCCTTTCTTTGTGAGGCTCCACAGAGCCGATCATTTATCCACTTCTATGCGCGTCTTCTCAAAGAACGCGGACCTTCTCTTAATTTGCCCAAGAACCGGAAGCTCTTGGGCAAATGAAGAGAAGGCGCTAGCTGTAAATATTGTCGTTTCTGAACTGCTCATGATTGCGGACAAAGATGTCCGCAATCACCGGGTCAAAATGCTTCCCGCTATCCTGCAGGAGAATTTCAATCGCCTGCTCATGGGTGAAGGCTGGCTTGTACACCCGCTCACTGGTCAGCGCGTCATAGACGTCAACAATGGACATCACGCGCGCGACAAAGGGAATGGCGCGTTCTTTCAGCCCCTTGGGATAGCCCATGCCGTCCCACCGCTCATGGTGATACAGGCAGATGTCGCGGCTGAACCGCAGATAGTCCTCGTCCTCAATGCCCTTCATCATGTCGATAATCTCGGCCCCGAGCGTGGTGTGCTGCTTGATGATCTCAAACTCTTCGGACGTGAGCTTGCCCGGTTTGAGCAAAATGTGGTCGGGCGTGCTGATCTTGCCAATGTCATGCAGAGGGACGGCCTTGGCCACGGTGGACAGGTTCAGGCCGGACAAATCGTCCTCCATACGGCCAGAGGACTTGATAACCCGCATCAGTCTTTCGGCCAGCGCGCGCGTACGGCGTACATGCTGCCCGGACTCACAGTGGCGGTACTCGATCACCGACGCCAGCACATCAATCATGGAGTCGCGTACGTAGAGAACCTTTTGCACGCTCTCCTCGACAAGCTCTTCCATATGGTTTCGGTACTGTTTCAGCGCCACCCTCGCCTGGACGCGGCACTTTACGATATCGGGATGAAAGGGCTTTTCCAGAAAGTCGACGGCGCCGGAACGCAGGCAGCGGATCTCATTTTCATCCCCGCCCGAAGCGGTGATAATGATCACCGGAATGCGGTCGGTGTATCCGCCGGCGCGCAAAATTTCAAGAACCTCCATGCCGTCCATCTCCGGCATCATGATATCGAGCAGGATCAAGGATAGGCGGTCGGAGTTATGCACGACCATTTCAATGGCCTCATACCCGTTCGACGCCTGAAGAATACCATATTCATCTTTCAAAATTTCAATGAGAATTTCCCGGTTGAGCTCGATATCATCGACGATCAAAATGGTATCTTTCAACATAACCGCCCTTCCTAGACCATTTCGCACAAGTAAACTCGTGCAAAATATCACAAATACCTGAGTATAGTATACTCCATTAATTGTAAAATGGGAAGACCTTTCGGAAAAAGTGAAAAAATTAGTCAAATTGCTCATATGAATGTTAAATAAAGGGAAAGAGTAACGGTTATGCCCGAAAAACAGGGCGGAGGAAGAGGGCAAGCCGTCCGGGCATCCGCCGGCCTAACCCGATCAGGGCTCAAGATTGCGGATGGCGTCGGCGTATTCCTTTTCATAGGCCGCAAACAGGACGTTGTATTCGCCGCTGCCCTCGGCGTGAAGGTGATGGGCATAGGCGTGCATGTCAAACTCCAAGACGGCGCGGTCATGGGTCTGGTTGCGCTGAATGATATACAGCGCAAGGTTTGAGCAGTGGTCGGCAATGCGTTCGTAGTCAATCAGCAGTTCCAGAAACAACGCACCGCCCTCGATGGTGCAGTCGCCGCGTTTCAGGCGCAGGATGTGGCGGCTTTTGAGCACCTCGGTCATCAGGTCGACCGTCTCCTCCAGCGGCTCAATGTGCTCTGCCTCGGCGGCGTCATTGGCGGCGTAACAACGGCGGGTCATGGCCAGCAGGTCCCCCACAGCGCGCGTCAGCGCCTGCAGTTCGGTTCTGGCATTTTGGGTGAACAAAATATTCTCGTGGGCCATGCGCTGCGCCAGCTCGGCGATGTTGATCGAGTAATCGCCGATGCGCTCTATGTCGCCGATGACGTGCAGCAGCTCGGAGTGCTGCATGTTCTCGGCGGAGGTGAAGTCGCGGTCGGTCAGCCGGAGCAGGTACTGGTTGAGGTGGACCTCCAGCTTGTCCATCGAGGTTTCCGTTTCGGCGATGTGGTCAAACGCGCGGTCGTCAAAGTGTTCCAGAAGTGCCACTGAACCGTGGAAGTTGGAGATGGCCATGTCGGACATGGAAATGACGGCGTCCTGGGCCATGTCGAGCGCCAGCGCGGGGGAGCTGAGGAAGCGCTCGTCGAGGATGCTTGAATAGTCCGGCTCGGAGGAATCGCCGCGAACCGTCATGATGGACAGCTTGACCAAGAGACGGGAGAATGGGAACAAAATGGCCGTGGTAACGACATTGAACGTAAGGTGGAACATGGCAATGGTACTGCGGGTCATCATATCGTCCCAGAAGGGAAGCTGGAAAAGCGCGTGAACGCCGTAAAGGAGAATTAAAAACACAATTGAGCCAATGATGTTGAAGTACAGGTGGACAAAGGCAGCCCGCTTGGCGTTGCGGGACGCGCCGATGGAAGAGAGCAGCGCCGTCACGCAGGTGCCAATGTTCTGGCCAAGGATGATGGGCGCAGCTGCCGAAAAGGGGATGGCGCCCGACGCGCTCAGCGCCTGCAAAATGCCCACGCTGGCCGATGAACTCTGGATAATCCCGGTCATGACCGCGCCGATCGCCAGGCCGAACAGCGGGTTGGAAAACGCGATCATCAGGTTGCGGAAGCCTTCAAGCTCTGAAAGCCCGCCCATACTTTGCTCCATGGTCAGCATTCCAAAGAAAAGCACGCCAAAGCCCAATAAGATCTGGCCAATGTCGTGCTTCTTGCCTGAGCGGATAAATGTATAGAGAACAACGCCCACCACGGAAATGATCGGGGCGAGCATTTCCGGTTTGAGCAGCGATAACAGCGAGGAGCCGGAGATGTCGCCCAGGCCCAGCAAAAGGGACGTGGCTGTCGTCCCGATGTTTGCGCCCATAATCACGCCGACTGCCTGCGTCAGCTTCATAATGCCGGCGTTGACAAAGCCGACGACCATCACCGTGGTGGCAGAAGAGCTCTGGATCACTGCCGTCACAAGGCAGCCCAGCAGAACGCCCTTGCCCGTGCTGGAGGTCATGCGTTCCAAAATACGCTCCAACCGTCCGCCGGACATCTTTTCTAGACCGTTGCCCATGATGTTCATGCCGAACAAAAACAGTGCAACGCCGCCCAACAGGGTAATTACGCTGTCCCAGCTCATGGCGACCATTCCTCTCTGTCTGCGCGGGAACAAAGCCCGGCTATCTTTAGGCAAAACAAACCCAACACATCATATCACATACGGTTTGGTTGCGCAATGACTTCTTGCCCGTCCAGCAAAAGAGCCTGGCTGTCCACAGAAATGTCGCCCGGGGCGCGGCGCACATAGGAGCCGTCGGGCTGTAGCGTGTAAGCTTTGACGTTGTCGCGCCACATCAGCTCAAGCGCACTTACCAGCCTCGCGCGCGCCGCCGCATCGGTGACGTCCACGGTCGCCTCCAGCCGGTTGTCAAGGTTGCGCGGCATCCAGTCGGCTGAGGAGAGGTATACTCCGGCCTCGCAGTCCGCGCCGAAGCAGAACACACGCGAGTGCTCCAGAAACCGCCCGACAATGCTGATGACCTCAGGGCCGTGTTCGGCGTCGGGCAGCAGGCAGCACACGCCGCGCACGATGAGCCGCACGCCGACTCCGGCTCGCGCTGCCTCCAGAAGCCGGTCGATCAGCGTCTTGTCGGTCAGGGCGTTCATCTTGGCCAAAATGCCGCAGGGAGCGCGAACCCGCGCCTTGGCGATCTCCCCGTCGATGAGCTCGAGCAGCTTTGCCCTAAGTGCGCCCGGCGCGACAATCAGCCGGTGATAGTTGTCGGCGAGGTTGAGGATCAGCACATTCTGAAAAAACTGGACGGCGTCCTCGCCGAGGTCGCGGCGCGCGCTGAACAGGCTGAAATCGGTGTACTGCCGCGCGGTCTGCTCATTGAAGTTGCCGGTGCCGACGTGCGTGATATACTGCAGTCGCCCCGCTTCGCGGCGTGTCAGCAGCAAGAGCTTGGCGTGTACCTTCAGGCGCTCCAGCCCGTAGATCACGCGGCAGCCGGACTCCTCCAGCCGGGCGGCCCAACCCAGATTGTTGCGCTCGTCAAAGCGCGCGCGCAGCTCAAGCACAACGGTGACGTCCTTGCCGTTTTCGGCGGCGGCGCACAGCAGCGCGCCGATCTGGGACTGCGGGCCGAGCCTGTACAGCGTCATCTTGATGGACAAGACCTGCGGGTCGTCGCCGGCTTCATCGAGCAGCCGAATAAGCGGGGCCATGCTGTCATAGGGATAGGCCAGCAGCAAATCGCGTTCGGCGATGCGCGAGGCTATTCGTCTGCCCGGCGCGGGCGGAAGCGCACGCGGCTTTATGGGTGGGCGCAGAAGCGCGCGGCTCTGTGCAAAGGCTCCGGACAGGTCGCCGACAAAGTCAAAGCTCAGCGGCGCGTGCTCCCTGAACACCTGCTCGGCGGTCAGGGCCAGCCGCGAGATAAGCTGTTTCCGCACGCTCTGCTTGCATTTGCCGTCCATTTGCAGCCGGACCGGCGCGAGCTTTTCACGTTTCTTCAGTTTTTTGGCCAAAAGCCCGCGGAAGTCCTCGTCGTCATCGTACGCGACAACACTGTCGAGGTCGGCGTTGCGCGTGACGCGCACAAGGCACCGGCCCTCCCAGCGGTAGTTCGGGAAGATCTCGGGCAGGCGGTGCAGCAGGATATCCTGGCAGAGAAGAAAAGACTTTCCGTCGGGCAGGAGCAGCAGTCTGTCCATGGCGTGCGGCACGGGGACAACACCCAGCCCGAACGAGCCGTCGGCCTTGAGCCCGACAACGGCGTATAGCGCCTTGTTTTCCATGTGCGGAAAAGGGTGGCGCGCGTCCACGATCTGCGGGGACAGCAGGGGCAGCACCTCGCGCCGGAAGTACAGGCGGACGAAGCGCTTTTCGGTCTTCGACAGGCCGTCGTATTGGCGGCAGACCATGTCGTGCCCGGCCAGCACGGCCAGTATGTCGGCATAGAGCTCATCGCGGCGCGTGGTGAGCCGGCGAGTTTCCTGGTATACGGCGTCAAGCGTTTGGCCTGCGGTCATGCCCGTCAGCCTGTCGGCGAAGCTCTGATCAAGCCTGCGCTCCCCGGCCAGACCGCCGACGCGGATCATAAAAAACTCGTCCAGGTTGCTCGCGAAAATGGCGATAAACCGGAGCCGCTCCAGCGGCGGCAGCGCCGTATCCGCGGCCTGCTCCAGTACGCGCTCGTTAAAGCGCAGCCAGCTCAGTTCTCTGTTGATGTAGGGCGGTTCCATAGCGCCTCCTCGAAACTGCGGCAAAAAGCGAGGGATGGATCAAGCCGCTGCGATTTGCGCACTTCTGTGACAGTCAGTACACATAGTGTCGGCTTGATGACGGCGCTTTATTCGGAGCGGGGAAAAATGGGTTTGTTCAGAAATTCTTAATAAACACCATGGTTATTTCTTTAGATTTATTTGCTAGAGTAAAGATAAAAAGGGGGAGAAGAGATGGTGATCGAGTATCTCACATGGGCGCTTTCGAGCCTGCTGACCTGTTTCGCCGCCGTGCAGGTCTTGCTGGTGGTGCTCGCGCTGGCAAAGAGAAACGGCAAGCAGGAGGCCCGACCCGGCCGGCTTCACCGTTTCGCGGTGGTGATTTCCGCCCGGAATGAACAGAAGGTGATCGGGTCGCTTTTGGACTCGCTGAACGGGCAAAACTATCCGAAGGAACTCTGCGACATCGTTGTCGTGGCCGACAACTGCACGGATTTTACAGCCGCGATCGCGCAGTCGGCGGGCGCCAAGGTCTACGCGCGCCACGATACGGACCGCGTGGGGAAGGGATACGCGCTGGGCTGGCTCGTTAATGTCGCAGCGCCGGATATCCTGAAAAAGTATGACGCCATTGCTGTATTTGACGCCGACAACGTGGCAGAGGAGAACTTCTTGCGGGAGATGAGCGCCGCGCTCCATCAGAACCCTGTGGCCATGGGCTACAGGGACGCGAAGAATCCCCGGGAGAGCTGGGTTTCGGCATGCGCTGCCCTGTTCTTCTGGACGTTCTCCCGATTTGTGTGCGCGCCGCGCGCCAAACTCGGCATGTCGGTGATGGTCGGCGGCACGGGCTACGCGTTTCGCACATCCGTTATCAAGGACGGCTGGCATACGCGCACAATGCTCGAGGACATAGAGTTTTCGCTTCAGATGATCGCCAAACAGGAGAAGATTGGGTTTGCACCCAAATGCGTCTTTTATGACGAGCAGCCTGTGCACTTGCGCATGGCGCTCCGGCAGCGCTGCCGCTGGTCGGTGGGAACCTATCAGAACCTGGGCGTCACGGCGCCGCTTTTGTTTGAAAAGGGCTGGCGGCGCGACTGGAGGGCGCGGCTGGACGCTGCCTCGTTTCTGTTCATTGTGCCCATCGCGGCGCTCAACATGGCCTGCCTGGCGCTTTCGCTGTGTCAGGCGCTGGTTTATGGCGCCGACGCCTGGGGCCTGGCCATCCAGGCGCTGCGTCCGCTGGCCCTGGGATGGGGCGTTATGCTTGGGCAGGGGCTTCTGACCTCCCTGGCAGAGCGCAAGCAGGTTTTGCCCAGGCATTTGCTGGCCTACCCGCTGTACATGGCTCTGGCCGGGCTTGTCGCCCTGCCCGCGATGTTCATGCCAAACCTCGCCTGGCATCCGATCCGCCGGGAGAGCAAACTCCAGACTGTCAAAGAACCTTCGGGTCTTTGACAGTCTGGAGAAAAATCAAAATATTAAACCACAACGCTTTCACGGATTCGCTCCGGGAAAGCGTTTCTTTACGCATCTTCACAAAGACGCGATCTTGTCCCCGCTTTGTCAAAGAACCCTTGGTTCTTTGACAGCATGCCCTCTATCGCTCGGCGCGCAGGTCGGCGATGGCGTCGGTCGCATGCGCGTAAAGCAGAGGGTTGGCCGTTTTGCCAAGCTGGACGACATTCATGTAGTGGCGGTAGGCGTTGGAGCGGTCATTGTGAACCTGGTAAAGATCGCCCAGGATAATATTGACCTGCTGCTCCTCCTCGCCGGCGAGCGTTTTGACCCGATAGACCTCCTGATAGGCGCCCAGCGTTTTGCGGGCTGCGTCCTGCTGACGGGATTCGTCGGCCACGTCGCCATACAGCCACATGAGCCTGCGCCAGATTTGCGCCCGGACCAAAACGTCCTTGCTGGACATGTCCAGACAGTGCAGCGCCAGGTAAAACGCCTGAAACACCTGGTCAACCGTGCGCGGCGAGGTCCAGCCGCAGAAAGGGGGATACTTGGCGGCGTAGCCCGAGGCCTTGAGCTGGCGCGCGTCCCGCGCGGTGAGCTTGGCAAAGGTTCCGGTCGGCGCGGCGGTGTTACAGTGCGGGCAAACGCGCACCGAATGCCACAGGATTTCGAGGCCTTCGTAAATCGTGCGCATGTCGTATGTGACCTCGCGGGTCTTCAGCTTAAAGGAGAGCGGGGTCTGGTCAACAAAGTTCTGCTGGCAGATGGGGCAGACAAAGGCCTTGTCGTGCACAAGCTTGACCGAAAGCTCCGACCCGGAGATGGAATACGTCGGATGCCCGGACGGCAAAATGGAGTTGTGCGCGGCTGCCTCGCTGCCGGAGATGAGCTCGGGCGCGACGTCTTCGACCTCGCTGCCGTCCGTAGGCGCGGCCAGAGCGCCCACCAGCGTGCGCGTGGTGCCGGCCAGCGCTGTGGTTAAATATTCAAAAAAGTCGGTTGAAGCGCCACAGAGCTGCCTGAGCGCCTGCGCGTCAAGCACGAGCGTCACGCAGTCAAGCGTGGCGATGGCAGTCATCTCGCGATCTCCGCCGTCCAGGGCGCTGACCAAGCCGAACAGCGCGCCCGGCCCGACCGAATAAACCTGTGTTTTATTCACGCACAGCGCAACGGTGCCGCTAAGCAGCATATAGGTTTGCTGATCCTTCGCGCCCTGCAAATAGACGATTTCGCCTTTTTTAAACGAAGCTTGTGTGGAGATGGTTCGCATGGTATCAAGCCAGTGCATGCAGAAGCCTCCTTGCCGCGGGGTTTACAAAGTCGTGCAAAACCGCACGTTACGCTATTATACCACACAACAGGCATAAAAGCCATCGGACCGAGCCGCGCTAAATCGAGGCGTCCTCAGTGCTCATGAGCGTGGTCATGACCGCCTTTTGAACGTGCAGACGGTTCTCCGCCTCGTTAAAGATTTCAGACGCGTGTGCGTCGAAAACCTCGGCGGTGATCTCTTCGCCGCGGTGCGCGGGCAGGCAGTGCTGCACCATCGCGCCGGGGTGGGCAAGTGCCATCAGCGCCGCGTTGACCTGGAAGCTCTTAAACGCCTCGCGGCGGAGCTGCGACTCCTCTTCCTGGCCCATGCTCGCCCAGACGTCCGTAAAGACGACGTCGGCGTTTTCGGCAGCCTCGCGCGGGTCGCGCGTCAGATGGAGCCGCTCGCCGGCGAAGCTCAGAACGTCGGGATGGGGCTCGTAGCCCTTCGGCACGGCCACGCTGATGTGCATGCCGCACAGAAGCGAGCCGACGATCAGCGAGTTGCACATGTTGTTGCCATCGCCGACAAAGCAGACGTTGAGCCCTTCAAGCGTGGAAAAGCGCTCGCGGATGGTCATGAAGTCGGCCAAAATCTGGCAGGGGTGGGCGTAGTCCGTCAGACCGTTGATGACCGGAATAGAGGCGGCCTGCGCCAGAGCCTCTACTTCGGCCTGGGCAAAGGTGCGGATCATGATGCCGTCGACATAGCGGCTGAGGACGCGCGCCGTGTCTTCCACGGGCTCGCCGCGGCCGATCTGCAGGTCGTTTCCCGACAGGAACAGCGCCTGCCCGCCGAGCTGGTACATGCCCGCTTCAAAGGAGACGCGCGTGCGCGTGGACGCCTTGGTGAAAATCATGGCCAGCGTCTTGCCCGGCAGGGTTTGGTGAGACAGCCCGTGCTTGAGATTAAATTTCATCTGGTCGGCCAGGTTGAGCAGCGCTAAGATGTCCTTTTGAGAAAGATCGGACATTTTCAGCAAATCTTTAGTCATGATGCATTCCTCACTACTTCTTCAAAGATCGCCAGCCCGCGTTCCAGGTCGTCAAAGCTGATTACGAGCGGCGGCAGCAGCCGGATGGCGTCCCCCCCGGCGGTCAGGCAAACAAGCCCCGCGTCGAGGAGCTTTTGCACGAGAACGCGCGGCGCGCCCTGAACAGAGACGCCGAGCATGAGGCCGAGTCCGCGCACCTCGTTGACGGCCGGAAGGTTCATGGCCAAAATGCGCTCGCGGATAAACGCGCCTTTGGCGTCAACGGCGCCGAGGACCGGGTCAAGAATGTCCAGCGTGGCCAGCGCCGCAGCGCAGCAGACGGGGTTCCCGCCGAAGGTTGTGGCGTGGTCGCCGGGCCGGAGCGTACGCGCGGCGCGCTGCCCTGCCAAAAAGCCGCCAAACGGAAGCCCGCCCGCGATGCCCTTGGCAAAGCTGACCAGGTCGGGCTTAAGGCCCATTTTTTGAAACGCGAAAAAGCTGCCGCAGCGTCCGACGCCGGTCTGCACCTCGTCCACGCAAAGCAGCCAGTCGCGCTCGGCGCACAGTGCGGCGACCTGCTGCAGATACTCCTGCGGGCACGGCAAAACGCCGCCCTCGCCCTGCACGATTTCAAGCATCACCGCGCACACGTCCCCGCCCAGCCGCTTCAGCGCCCCGATGTCACCCCGGGGGACATGGATAAAGCCCTCGGTCAGCGGGTGGAAGCGCTGGTGAAATACGTCCTGGCCGGTGGCCGCGAGCGTCGTCAGCGTGCGTCCGTGAAAGCTGTCGCGCAGCGTGACGATCGTGTGCCGCCAGTCACCGTAGGTGTCGGCCGAGGCTTTGCGCGCGCACTTGATCATGCCCTCGTTTGCCTCTGCGCCGGAGTTTGAGAAAAAAACGGTCTCAAGGCCAGAAAGCGCCGTCAGGCGCTCGGCCAGCCTGCCGCCGGGCCCGGTGTAATAGAGATTGGACACATGGGCCAGCGCGGCTGCCTGTTTGGCCACGGCGTCCACCCACGCGGGATGTCCGTAGCCCACCGAGTTGACGCCGATGCCCGAGGCGAAGTCAAGATAGGCTTTGCCCGCGGCGTCATACAGCGTACAGCCCTCGCCGCGCACAAAATCAACGTCAAAGCGGGCGTAGGTGTCCATCACATGGGCGTCATACTGCGCTTTTGTCAGCTTAAACATGGCCGCTCCTCCCTTATCGATAAAAATAGAATATGATAAGCGTGGTCAGAATGTTAAAAAGTCGTCGCCCAAACCCCCGCTTTGTCCAAGAACCTCGGGTCTTGGACAATTTGGCCGGCGCGGCCGGGCTACTGGTTGTTCGGCACGATCATCGTGCCGACGCCGGAGTCCGTGAGCATTTCAATCAGGATGGAGTGGGGAATGCGCCCGTCCAGAATGTGCGCGCGCGAGACGCCCCGGCGAATGGCGTTGACACAGCAGTCCAGCTTGGGAATCATGCCGCCGCCGACCGCGCCGCTCTTGATCAGCGGGGGAACCTCGCAGAGCGAGACAACCGGAAGCAGCGTTTCCTCGTCCTTTGGGTCACGGCACAGGCCGCGCACGTCGGTCAGCAGCACAAGCTTTTCGGCTTTGAGCGCGACCGCCAGCTCGGCGGCGGCCGTGTCGGCGTTGATGTTGTAAGCCGTGTCGGCGTCCAGCCCGTGCGCGACGGTGGAGATGACGGGGATATACCCGCTGTCGAGCAGCAGGTTGATGGGCGCGGGGTCAACTGACTTGATGTCCCCCACCAGCCCCAGGCTGTCGTCCAGCTTCACGGCCGTGATCATCTGCCCGTCCAGGCCGCAAAGGCCGATGGCCCGGCCGCCGAGCTTGGTGATGATCGAGACAAGCTCCTTGCCGACCTTGCCCGCCAGCACCATCTGCACCACGTCCATCGTGGGCTCGTCTGTGTAGCGCAAGCCGTTTACAAATTTGGACTCGATGCCCATCTGGCCCAAAACGGTGTTGATCTCCGGGCCGCCGCCGTGCACCACAACGACGCGCATGCCGACAAGGCTCAGCAGAACGATGTCCGAGAGGACTGCCTGCTTGAGCGCCTCGGACTGCATCGCGTTGCCGCCGTACTTGACGACGATGGTCTTCTTGGCGTATTGCTGAATATAGGGCAGCGCCTCGGACAGCATACCGGCGCGTTCAATGTAGTTCATGATCGGTAATCTCCATTTATCTTCACATAGTCATAGGTGAGGTCGCAGCCAAACGCCTCGGCTTCAAACGAGCCCATGTTGACGCCGCACACGATGTTCACCTCGTCAGCGCTGAGAATGGCCTTGGCAGCCTTTTCGTCAAACGCGACGCCGGCGCCGCCGGCGCAGACGACGATCTCCCCGGCCGCCGAGCTGAACGTGATGTTCACAAGCTCGGGGCGCAGCGCGGCGCCGGCATAACCCAGCGCACACAGAATCCGGCCCCAGTTGGCGTCTGCGCCAAACATCGCCGCCTTGACAAGCGAGGACGACACAACGCTCATCGACAGCAGCTCGGCGTCCTGCAGCGATGCCGCGCCGTGCACGCGGCAGCAGATCAGCCTGGTCGCTCCCTCGCCGTCACGCGCCATCATGCGCGCCAGCGCGCCGTTGACGGCATTCAGCGCGTCAAGAAACAGCCGGTAGTCGTCGTTCGGGCGGTCAATCACGGGGTTTCCCGCCAGCCCGGAGGCCAGCACGACCGACATGTCGTTGGTGGAGGTGTCCCCGTCGACGCTGATGCGGTTGTATGTAACGCGCGCGGACGCGGACAGAGCCTCGTGCAGCATCTGCGCCGAAATGGCGCAGTCCGTGGTCAGAAAGGACAGCATGGTGCCCATGTTCGGATGGATCATGCCGCTTCCCTTGGCAATGCCGCCGATCGTGACGGTTTTGCCGCCGATCTCAAGCCGGACGGCATGCTGCTTGGACGTAAGGTCGGTCGTCATGATGGCAGATGCCGCGTCGTCGCTTCCGTCGTGGCGCAGCGCTGCCGAGAGCGCAGGCATGGCCTCGACAATGCGCTCCACGGGGAGAGGCACGCCGATGACGCCGGTGGAGCCCAAGACAATCTCGGTTTCATCAAGCCCAAGGGCCTTTGCCGCCGCGCGGCAGCTCAGGCGGGCGTTCTCATCGCCGTCGGGCGTGCAGGCGTTTGCGTTGCCCGAGTTTGCCAAAATGGCGCGGGCCGTCCCCGACGCCAGATGCGCCTTTGTGACCATGAGCGGCGAGGCCTTCACCAGGTTTTGGGTGTAGACCGCCGCCGCCGCGCATTCGGTTTCGGCGTAGATCAGCGCCAGATCCTTCTTGCTCGTGTTTCTGCGAATGCCGCAGTGGAGCCCGGCTGCTTTAAAGCCTTTGGCGGCGCAGCAGCCGCCCTGAATTTCTGTCATAATTGCTTGCTCCTTTCAAGGACGGATGTCCGGCGCCGTATCCCGCGCCCGAAGTCCGAAGCGCAGCTCCATACACTGTACTGCCGCGCCGGCCGCGCCTTTACCCAAATTGTCCAGCCTCGCGACCAGCAACGACTGCCTGTCATGGCCGAACACAAAAATTTCCAGTTTATCGGTGCCGTTGAGCGCCTCCATGTCCAAAAAGGCCTGCGGATTTTCTCCCTCAAACGGCATCACGCGCACGTTATCCACGCCGTCATAATGGGCTGCCAGGGCGGCGTGCAGGGACTGTGCGCTCAAAAATACGGGGACGCTGACCAGCATGCCCTGCCGCACCGGCACCACGCAGGGCGAGAAGATGGGCGGGGTCTGCAGACAGCACACGGCGGTCATCTCGGGCAGATGCTTGTGATGAAGGGCGAGCGCATACGGCTGAGCGCCGCGCGGAGGGTCGCCGCCCTCATACTGGGCGATCATGGACTTGCCGCCCCCGCTGTATCCGGTGAGCGAGGTGCAGCTGAGCGCCGCGTCGGAGGGCAAAAGTCCTTTGCGCACGAGCGGATACACGAGAGCGCAAAACCCCGAGGCGTGGCAGCCCGGAACGGCGATGCGGCGGGACTCTTTGAGCGCGCTTCTGTGCTCAGGCGACAGCTCGGGAAAGCCGTAGACCCAGCCGGGCTCCGTCCGATGGGCCGTCGAGGCGTCCAGGACGACGACATCGGGATTGTCAATCAGCGCGACCGCCTGCCGGGCAGCCGCGTCGGGCAGACACAGAAACACGCAGTCTGCGCTGTTGAGTAAAACCTTGCGCGCCGCCTCGTCCTTGCGCAGCGCCTCGTCAATGGCCAGCAGGCGCACATCCTCCCGCGCTTCCAGCCGCGACTGAATCTGTAGGCCGGTGGTGCCCTCCCGGCCGTCAATAAACACGTTGATCATCGGCGTCGTTCCTCCATAAACCCGCGCAACGCGGTAAGGTGCGCCGAGACGGCCTCGGGGGCGGGCCCGCCGGATACGGCGCGTCCGCGCACACAGGCGTCCAGGCTGAGCGCGTCGTACACATCCGCCTCAAACAGAGGGGATAACTGCCGAAGCGTCTCCAGCGAAAGGGCTTCGAGCGCGCAGCCGCCGGTCAGGCAGTGGCGCACGAGCCTGCCCGTGACGCCATAGGCCTCGCGAAACGGGAGCCCTTTTTTGACCAGATAGTCGGCGCAGTCGGTGGCGTTTAAGTAGCCGAGGGAAGCCGAAGCGCGCATGACCTCAGGGTGAAAGCTGAGGGTCTCGACCATCGGCGCAAAAGTTCTCAGGCACAGGAGCACTGTGTCAAACGCGTCAAACACGGCCTCCTTGTCCTCCTGCATGTCCTTGTTGTACGCCAAAGGCAGGCCTTTCATCACGGTCAGCAGCGCCATGAGTGAGCCGAAGACCCGGCCTGATTTGCCGCGCACGAGCTCGGCCACGTCGGGATTCTTCTTCTGGGGCATGATCGAGCTTCCGGTGCTGTAGGCGTCGTCCAGCGAACAAAACCCAAACTCATGGGAGCACCACAGCACGACCTCCTCGGCCATGCGCGACAGGTGCACCATGACGATCGACAGGCAGGACAGCGCCTCCAGGGCAAAATCGCGGTCTGCCACGCCGTCCAGCGAGTTAGGGCTCAGCCGCGCGAAGCCGAGCGCGGCCTTCACGCTGTCCCGATCAATGGGATAGGTCGTTCCGGCCAGCGCACCGGAGCCGAGCGGGCACTCGTCGGCGCGGGCGCGCGCGTCCTCGAGGCGCGTCACGTCGCGGCGGAGCATTTCAGCCCACGCGGCCAGATGGTGGGCCAGCGTAATGGGCTGCGCGCGCTGCAAGTGGGTGTAGCCGGGCATGACGGTGTTAAGATGCCGCTCGCAGAGCGAGAGCAGAACGTCCATCAGCTCAAGCGTGGCGTCAGAAACCTCGCCGAGCGCCGTCAGGACATACAGCCTGAAGTCCAGGGCGACCTGGTCGTTGCGGCTGCGCGCCGTGTGCAGGCGCTTGCCCGCGTCGCCAATGCGGGCGGTGAGCTCTGCCTCGACAAACATGTGGACGTCCTCGGCGTCGGGGGGAAAGACAAGCAGGCCCGCCGAAAAGTCATGGGAAATGGCCTCCAGACCGCGCAGAATGGCGTCGGCCTCCTCAGGGGCGATGATGCCGCGCGCGCCGAGCATGGCGGCGTGGGCGGCGCTTCCGGCGATGTCCTGCCGGAACAGGCGCTTGTCAAACGCAATGGAGGAGTTGAAGTCATTTACGCGGCTGTCAAGGTCTTTGGCCATCAGGCCCGACCAGTTGTTGATCTTCATTGCCGGGCTTTTTTCAGCGCGCCGACCCGGATGGGCAGGCCGAACAGGTTGATAAAGCCTTCGGCGTCGGCCTGATTGTAGTCGCTTTCGCCAAAAGAGCTCAGCTCCAGGTCGTGCAGAGAGTATGGACTGGTCATTCCCTGCGGAATGAGATTTCCTTTGTACAGCATGAGCTTGACCTGACCGGTGACCGTCTGCTGCGTTGCGTCGACAAACGCGCTCAGCGCCTCGCGGAGGGGCGTAAACCACTGGCCGTTGTACACAAGGTCGGCGAAACGGATGGCCAAAAGCGACTTCACGCGCTGGGTGTCCTTGTCGAGCGTGATCTGCTCAAGCAGCGCGTGGGCCTTATAAAGAATAGCGCCGCCCGGGGTCTCGTAGACGCCGCGGGACTTCATCCCGACGAGCCGGTTTTCAACCATGTCGACAATGCCGACGCCGTGCTTGCCGCCCAGCGCGTTGAGCGCCTCGATCAGGGCGACGCCCGGCATCTTCTGGCCATTGAGCGACACGGGCAGCCCCTTTTCAAAGCCGATCGTAATGGTTTCGGGCGCGTCGGGCGCGCTTATCGGCGCGACGCCGAGCTCAAGGATCCGATCATAGTCGGGAGCGTTGGCCGGGTCCTCCAGATCAAGGCCCTCGTGCGACAGATGCCACAGGTTTTTATCCTTGGAGTAGTTGGTCTCGCGGCTGATCGGCAGCGGAATGCCGCGCGCCTCGGCGTAGTCCAGCTCCTCTTCGCGGCTCACGATATCCCACTCGCGCCAGGGCGCGATCACCATCATGTTCGGCGCGAACGCCTTGATAGTCAGCTCAAAGCGCACCTGATCGTTGCCCTTTCCGGTGCAGCCGTGCGCGATGGCGTCGGCGCCCTCGCTAAGCGCGATCTCGACGATGCGCTTGGCGATGACCGGGCGGGCAAACGACGTGCCCAGCAGGTAGTCGCCCTCGTAGACGGCTCCAGCCTGCAGCGTGGGGAAGATGTAGTCGTTTACAAACTCTTCGCGCAGATCCTCGACATAGCATTTTGACGCGCCGGTGCGGATGGCTTTGTCGATCAGCCCGGTGAGCTCGGAGCCCTGTCCGACGTCGGCCGCCACGGCAATGACCTCACAGCCGTAGTTCTCCTTCAGCCAGGGAATGATAATGGAGGTATCCAGCCCTCCGGAATAAGCCAAAACAACTTTTTTTGCAGCTTTCATAGCAGAGCACTCCTTATTGTCATATTGACGCCCGACGCCGGGTCTCTTATGTTTGAGATTCAGTATAACACATGGTGAATAATTATGCAATACGGCGCGTAAATATATTTCTCCCGCGCAGGAGGGGTGCGGCGACCGGAGGGGACTCCTATGTAGGGGAAGCCGACCGCCTGCAGCCGCGCCGGGGCTGCAGGCGGTCGAAAAGGCCTCTCGCCGCAAACCGACTCAGCGGTTTGATCCAAGCTCCCGCTTTGTCAAAGAACCGTCGGTTCTTTGACATGGGTTGCCTACGAGCGGGAGAAGCCCAGTGACTTTTTCAGCGCGCCGTACCATTCCAGAAGCTTAAAGCGCAGCACATAGCCCTCGCTGCCGCCGACCATAAGGCCGACGTCCTGTTCGTCCATCCCGGCGGAATAGGCCGACCGGCTGACGTCTTCCGAGGCGGCGGCGGCGCACAGCGGGGGAAAGACGACGCACCACCAGTTTTGGCCCTGGCCCGGGCCGATGACGACCCTCAGCGCCGTGTACCGGCCCGCCGGCAGCGCGAAGGTTCCGTAATCCCGTGAGGGAAAGTCAGTCTCGGTCAGCTCGGCGTGTACGCGATAGCCACTGCCCTCGGCATCGACTACGGCCTGCCCGCGGGCCTCGATGTCGGGCAGGCGGCGGCGTATGGCCTCCTGCGCGCCGCCGGCGTCCTCGCAGCCGCTTAGAAGGGGCTCGGTCACGAGCAAAATCTCGTCGCGCACTTTGAGCTTCAGCGCCTGATCCTCAGCGCTGTCGGACGCCGCCAGCACGTGAAGCCTGACCAGCTTGTCGGCCAGCGCGGCGTCGTGCGCAAGGGCCGAAGCGCCCAGAAGGACGGCGCAAATCAGCCCGATGGCCAGCGCAAGTTCCCATTTTTTAAAGTTCATCATACCACCCTGTCTTCAAAAGAATCGTTGATTCCATTGTGGACAGGGTCGGAGGCGTTTATACCGTTTCGGTCAAAATGGTGGTGGGAAACTCTTTTCGCAGCGTATCAAAAGCCGCCTTTGCCGCGCCGGGGCGGTCAAAAAGCCCGAACATGGTCGGCCCCGACCCGCTCATAATCGCGCCGAGCGCGCCGCCGTCGATCATGACGCTGCGGATATGACCGAGCGAAAGGTGCCGCAGGGCCAGCGGGGCCTCAAACACGTTGTACATGCACCGCGCGACCGCGCCGAGATCGCCCTTTTCGAGCGCCTCGCGCAGGTGCCTGATGTCGGGCCGCGTACGCCCGCGCGCGACGTTCACGCCGGCGAACGCCTCCCGCGTGGACACGCTGAACGGCGGCTTGCACAGCAAAACGGCGCACTGCGGCAGCGGCGGCAGATGGGTCAGCCTTTCGCCCCGGCCCTCGGCCAGCGCCGTTTTTCCATAAAGGCAGTAGGGCACGTCGGAGCCCAACTCCAGCGCCCAGGTCATTAGTGTCGGCTCGTCCACGGCGGCGCCGAAGCGCTCGTTGAGCGCGCGCAGGACGGCGGCCGCGTCGGCGCTTCCGCCGCCAAGCCCGGCGGAAATCGGAATGCGCTTGGTAAACGCGATCGAAGCGCCCGTTTCGGCGCGTCCGGTACGCGTCAAAAACAGCTTGGCCGCGGCGAGCGCCAGGTTGCGCGTGTCGCCGGGCAGACCGGGCAGACAGGCGCCGGCCGAAAAGACCGGCGTATCCTGAAGGCTCAGGGCCAGATCGTCGCAAAGCGCGAGCGACTGCATGACGGTTTGAAGCTCATGGTACCCGTCGGGGCGCTTGCCGACGATGTCCAGGGTGAGGTTGATCTTGGCGTGCGCCCTGATGTCCAGCGTACTCATGGGCGCGCCACGTAGTCAACCGCCCGCGCGGGACAAAACTCATGGCAGCAGTAGCAGCGGATGCAGCGGCCGTAGCTGATGACCGCCCGCCCGCCCTCTACGCGGATGATCTGCTCGGGACAGACGCGGGCGCACGCGCCGCAGCCGGTGCAGTTGTCGGAGATGTGCGGCCAGGGCGCACGCTTGCGGCGGAGATAGGCCGCCAGACGCCGGGGCATCAGGGCGCGCACCACCGTTGGCAGGCTCTCTGTTTCACGCAGTCCGGCCGGGCGGAACATCGTGACGAGCTGGCCCGGATCGTCCCCGAGCCAGGTGAGTTTTCGCGCGTTAAGCGCCACGAGTCCTCTTCGCGCCGCCTCGACCAGATGCGCTACGTCCTCGGTGCGAACCGAAATCAGATGCGTGGCGGCGACGTCGACGGCAAAGGGATTGACTCCGCCCAAAACAGCGCCGAGCGCGCGGGGCGTGCCGCCGGTAGGACCCTGCCCCTCCATGCCGACAACGCCGTCCAGAAAAGAAAAGCCCGGGCTTATGCAGCCGATCAGGTCGACAAGCATCTCCCCAAAGCGCTCGGGCGTATGGAACCGCTTGTGCATGGCCGGTTTGTCCAGACCGGGCAGGCAGCCGAACAGATTCTTCGACGCGCCCGAGAACTTGGTAAAGCCGTGTGTTTTGACCTTGCCGACGCTGACCACAAAATCTGCCCGCGCCACCGGGCCGAGCAGCGTAAAGCGGTCGACAACCTTGCCGTCCGGGCACTCCCGCACGGCTGTGGAGACATCCCAGCTTAACAGGTCGCCAAGCGGGGAGAGCGCCGCGCTCATCCCGCTTTTTTCGTAAAGCAGTTTCAGCACGACGCGCGAATGAGGCACACCTGTGCTGTCCAGCACGGTCACGCGCGCCCCGGCGTCCAAAAACGCCTTGCAAACGGCGTAGACGACCGCCGGATGCGTGGTCGCTGCCGCCTCAGGCGGCATGGGCGCGACAAGATTCGGCTTGACCATCACATGTTCGCGGCCGTCCAGCAGCGCGCGGGCCCCGCCAAACTGGTCGAGCACGCGGGCAACCGATATTTGCGCGTCCTTGTAGTCGGCGCAACGCGCGACAGCCACCCGGTTATCCATGCGCTGCGCCCCCAACGGCATACGGCGTGAATGCGCCGCGCACGGAGTAAGCTGTTGACCTGAAGAAGCCCATAGGAAAACACTCCTTTACCTAATCGCGTCTGGCGCAACATTGAAAACAAAACTGTGGGTGAAGCATAGCCCATGCCAAAAAAACAGACACTAAACAAAGACAAGGCGCGCAGCCGCCCGAAAAGCCCGGGCGCAGAGGTCAACATTATATTCTCCAAACAGGCGAAAGTCAATTGAGGCGCGGCCGGCCCGGCCCGGTCAAAACCGCCAAACGAAGCGAAATCATTTCCCACTAAATTCGTGACTATTTCGTCATTTTGCCATGGCAATCTCTTCGTGTTAGTGGTATGATGTATAGGAAATGCCGATGGAGTCCACTGTGGGCGAGCGCGTCCGGGGTTTTGCGCATTGGGATTTCAAAATGGCGCGTGCAGCGCAGTTCAAAAAAGGCGGGCAGGTGAAACCGGTGGAGCACGTGAATCTGATCAATCGCATTATCGAGGCGGAGAACAAGGCCAGGCAGATCGCCGACGAGGCGCAGGAAAAGCGTAAAAATCTTCAGCATGATCTGGCCGACGCCAAGGTCAACATGCGGCAGAACTATGTGGACAGGGCCAATCACCGCATTGCCGAAATCAGTAAGAGGGAAGATGATTTTGCGCAGGAGACGATCGCCAAGCTCAACGAACATTATGCCGCCGAACTGGCTGAGATGGAAGAAAAATTTCAGACAAACCGCGCCGCGTGGGCGGAAAAGCTGTTTTCTATGATTGTCGAAAGGTGATGTCATGCTCACGCAGCTGATGGAATACGGCGCTGTTTCGGCCAAAGTCCGCGCGCTCTGGGGGAAGAGGTTGCTGCCCGAGGATTACAAAAAGCTTCTGGGCATGCACTCGGTTCCGGATATCGCGGCTTATCTGCGAGCGCACTCCGGCTGGGCGGGCGCGCTGGGCGATCTGCCCTATCAAAACATTCACCGGGGAGAGCTGGAGTTTGCGCTGAGGCAGTACAGCCTCAAGAAGTACCTGAGCATGTTCCCCTATTTGCCCACCACGGATCACCCTCTGTTGCGGTACCCGGTGCTCACGGCCGAGCTCAATGAAATCATGAGCTTTATGGCGCTCGCTTCGACGGGACAGGCCCATGAGTACACGTTTTCCCAGGCGCCGTTTTTTACAAGGTACTCCAAGATCAAATACATGGCGCTGAGCGCGGCAGTCACCTATGACGACATGCTCGCCGCCGTGCGCGACACGGCGTTTTATCCGGCGCTTTTGCACCTTAAGCCCGACACGGCGACTTTCCCGGAGTTTAATCAGGTGGACATCGCCATGCGGAGTTACTTCTTTAAGACGGTGGAGGAGATGATCCGCAAGGAGTACGGGGGCAAAACCCGCGATCGGCTGCTGGAGACGTTCGGCATTCAGGCCGACCTGATCAATCTCTCCAACATTGTACGCGTTAAACGCTTCTATCCCGCCATGGAGCCGTCGATTCTCAGCATGCTTCTGCCCATGGGCGCCAAGCTCAGCCCTTCGCTGCTGCTGGAGCTGTATACCGCGCCCGATGAGCAGGCGGTTCTGAAGGTCCTGAACAGCTCCTACTACATGCAGTTTTTGCCCGACCGGCCGCTGAACAACGTGGAGGACTATTACTTCGCCATTATGTACGAGTACAACCGGCGGCACATCGTCCACGACAGCCCGTCGATTTTTATTCCGCTTGCTTACACCTATCTCCAAACCGTAGAGCTCAACAACCTGGTTCACATCATTGAGTGCGTGCGGTACGGGTTGTCCCCCCAAGACGTTTTGCCGTATCTGGCGGGGGTATCGATTTGAAAAGCGTCAGATCATGTCCTCTGAAAGGGGGGTTGCCGTATGGCTGTGTCACCGATGAAACTTGTCACGGTGGTAGGCCCGGTGGAGCAGTTTGACAAGGTTGTCGACCACTGCATTATCAACCGCGAATTTCATCCCGAGTCGACGATGACCGTCATGAAAAAGGTAAAGGGGCTTTATCCCTTTGAGCTGAACAATCCCTTTGCCGACGCGCTGCGCCAGGCAGAGCACATCGCCGACAAGACGGGATGGGGGCTGGCGTACCACAGCTTTGAGGATCAGGAGCTCCATGTGGATGAAGTCGAGGCATGGTTTAACGGCTTTGAGCGGCAGTACGGCGACCTGATCGAAGAGAAGGACACACTGATGCGCCGCAATGCCGAGAGCAGCCAGATTTTGCTTCAGCTTGACCATGTGCGCGACGTCAGCGTTCCGCTGCAGGAGTTTTTTGACTTTACCTATGTGAAATTCCGCTTTGGAAAGATGCCCCGGGAAATATACGATTCGTTTTATCCCCACGTCAAGGATCGAAAAGACGTGTATTTTTTCAACACAAGCATCGAGCGCGACACGGTGTACGGCATGTACATGACGCCGCGCGTCTATGCTGAGCGCATCGACTCCCTGTTCGCCTCTCTGCAGTTTGAGCGCATCAGGCTGTCCGACCGGCTTGAGGGTACGGGCGACGAGGCCATGGCCTTGATTTCGGAGGATATCCGCGTCTCCACGGCGCGCATTGAGGAGATCGGGACGCTGCTGGAGCAGCTATTGGCGGAGAAACGGGAGCGTTTTTACACATACTATTCCTATGTCCGCTACCGAAACGATGCCTTTGACCTGCGCGCCTACGCGGGACACACCGAGGAGAGCTTTTACCTTTTGGGCTGGGTACCCGACACCTATTACGAGGATTTTTCCAAGCAGCTGGAGTCGTTTGGCGACCTGAGCATCGTCGTTCTGGGGGAGAACCCAGAAATGCTGACCGACTACACGCCCCCGATTAAGCTGAAAAACAGAAAAATCTTCCGCGTATTTGAACCGTTTGTCGCGATGTATGGGCTTCCTTCATATAACGAAATTGACCCCACGCCGCTGATGACCATCACCTATTCGCTGCTGTTTGGCGTGATGTTCGGCGATATCGGACAGGGCGCGCTGCTCATCTTAGTCGGCTACCTCATGTGGCGGCTGAAAAAGATGTGGCTCGGGCGCGTGATCTGCTACGCGGGCGCCGCGTCGATGCTCTTTGGCGCCGTGTACGGCAGCATATTTGGCTTTGAGGATATTCTGCCGGGCTTCAAGGTGTTGCATCCCCCCTCCAACAGCAAGGAAATTCTCACTCTTTCGGTGTACGGCGGCGCGATTCTCGTCACGATTGCCATCGCGTTTAACATTTTCAACGGCATCAGGCAGAGAAAAGCTGACAAGGTGCTGTTCGGATCCAACGCGCTGGCGGGAGGCCTGCTGTACTGGGGCGTAGTGATGCTTGTCCTGCCGTTTATCGGCTTCGGGGAAGCCGTACTCAAGCCGGGCGTTCTGCTGATCTGCATGCTGCTGCCGGTGGCAATGGTGTTTTTGCGAGAGCCGCTGTCCAAGCTGATCGAGCGGCAAAAGGACTGGAAGCCGCATGAGAGCGCGGGAAACTTCTTTGTGTCCAACTTCTTTGAGATGTTCGAGATCCTGCTTTCGTTCATGACCAACACGCTGAGCTTCCTGCGCGTGGGCGCATACGCCATCTCGCACGCCTCGATGATGACCGTGGTGTTCTCCCTGGCCAAGACCGCCGACGGCGGGCACAATATCGTGGTGATCATCCTGGGCAACCTTCTTGTCGCCGGCATTGAGGGACTGCTTGTCGGCATTCAGGTTCTCCGTTTGGAATTTTACGAGTTGTTTGGGAGATTCTACAGTGGAGAGGGCCGCCCGTATGAACCCATGAAAATTGATTACAAAACAAAGAAAGAATGAAAGGTTGATCTCTCATGATGTTTGTATTTGCCGCTGCCATGGTGCTCCTGCTGCTGGCCCCGCTCTTTCTGATCTATCGCCGCAACGTAGCGCATAAGCCCGTGAAGAACCTGTTGGTTTTGCAAGTGTTTGCATTTTTTATTGTCGGACTTGTATTTGTGGGCGCTGGTATGAACTCTGCGCTGGCAGCCGGAGAGGTCACGACGACCGCGGCTTCGTCGGGCATGAGCGACATGGCGCTTTCGATGATCGCCGCCGCGCTGGCCGTGGGACTGTCGGGAATCGGCGGCGGAATCGCCGTGGCCGCGTCGGCCTCTGCCGCGCTGGGCGCTATCAGCGAAAACGAGAAATCGTTCGGCAAGGCGCTGATCTTCGTGGGCATGGCCGAAGGCATCGCGCTGTACGGCCTGATTATCGCGTTTATGATTGTTCTGAAGTTCCAATGAGATACTTTTTCATTTCCGACAACGTGGATACGGCCACAGGCCTGCGTTTGGCGGGAATCGCCGGCGTGAGGGCGCATGAGCGCGCCGAGGTGCAACAGGCACTGGCAAGCTGTCTGAACGATCCGGACATCGGGATTATCCTGATCAACGAGAGGCTCAGCGCCATGTGCCCCGAGCTGATCTATGAGCTGAAGCTGAAAAGCTCCAGGACGCTGGTTGTCGAAATTCCCGACCGCCACGGCACCGGACGCACGCCAGACTCCATCACGAAGTATATCCGCGAGGCCATTGGCGTTAAAGTGTAGGCGTACACACGCAAGGGAGGCGAAGACACATGCCCGAGAACCCCTATGAAAAACTGGAAAACTTTACGTCGGTGATTACGGCCGACGCCGTAGCGGAGAGCAAGCAGATCTACGACGAGATCCGGCAGGAGAGCGAACAGGTGCTTACCGCCGCCGAGGATGAGGCGCTGGGCGAGATGTTCCGGTATATCAAAACTGAGGTCTCGACGATCCGCACCGAGGCCGGACGCCGCGTGTCGCGCGTGATGATGGATAACAAGCGCAAGCTTTACACAAGGCGGGACGCGATGACCGGACAGGTCATCGCGGAGGTCACACAAACGCTGCGGGACTTTGTCGCGACGCCGGGCTATGCCGACAGGCTGGAGCGGCTGCTGACCGAAACGCTCAATGAGTTTAAAGCCGACACCGTGGTCTATTTGCGCAAAGAGGATATGGGCCTGGCCGACCGCCTGACCAAGCTGGCCGGCGTGGTCAAACTGGAGTTCAGGCAGGGAAGCTTCCGGCTGGGCGGCCTGAAGGCCGTCTGTCCGTCCAAAAAGCTCCAAATCGACGAGTGCTACGACACGACGCTGGACGAGCTGCATGGACGCTTTGCCGAACTGTTTGGTCTGGAGCTTGCCGACTGAGGCGTGAGGTCCGCGGAAGTTCGGTGTTTTGAAGAGAGGGAATACAGTTGAGCTACGAAGTGTTCAGCATTAACGGTCCGGTGGTCCTGGTGCGGGGCGGCCGCAGCCTTTCCATCATGGAGACGGTGCAGGTGGGCGAGCAGGGCCTGATCGGGGAAGTTGTCGGCCTGCATGACGACACGACCGTTGTCCAGGTCTACGAAGAGACGCACGGCCTCAAGCCCGGCGATCCCGTGAGCGGGAAGGGCGGCCCGATGTCCATTGAACTTGGCCCGGGGCTGCTGCACAATATTTTCGACGGCATCGCCCGTCCTCTGCGGGCCATCGCCGAACAGTCGGGCGCGTTTATCGGACGCGGCCTCAACACGCCGTCGCTGGATCCCGACCGCAAATGGTCCGTGCACCTTGAGGTCAAAAAAGGGGACGCGGTCAAGCTGGGAACCATTTATGCCACCTGCCCTGAGACCGAGATTATCACCCATCGCTGCGTAAGCAGGCTCAGCGGACAGGTCAAAAGTGTCGTGCCCGACGGGGAGTACACTGTGCGCGACGCGCTTGTCGTGATTGTGGACGACCAGCAGGAGGAACACACGCTGACGCTGGCCCAGCTTTGGCCGATCCGCACGCCCCGCCCGGTGGCGCGGCGCCTGCCGATCGACCAGCCGCTGATCACCGGCCAGCGCATCATTGACACGCTGTTTCCCATCGCCAAGGGCGGCTGCGCCGCGGTGCCCGGCCCGTTCGGCGCGGGAAAAACCATTACGCAGCACCAGCTGGCCAAGTGGAGTGACGCCGACATCATCGTCTACCTTGGCTGCGGGGAGCGCGGAAATGAAATGACGCAGGTGCTGGAGGAGTTTGGGGAGCTGCTGGATCCGAAGTCCGGAAAGCCGCTGCTGGACCGCACGGTGCTCATCGCCAACACCTCCAACATGCCGGTGGCCGCGCGCGAGGCCTCTATTTATACAGGCATGACCATTGCCGAATACTATCGGGACATGGGGTATCACGTCGCCGTTATGGCCGACTCGACGTCACGCTGGGCCGAGGCGCTGCGTGAGATTTCGGGCCGTCTGGAGGAAATGCCCGCCGAGGAAGGGTTCCCGGCGTATTTGCCGTCGCGCCTTGCCGAGTTTTACGAGCGCGCGGGGTATATGGTCACGCATTGCGGCGCCGAGGGCAGCGTCACGGTTATTGGCGCGGTCAGCCCGCAGGGCGGCGATTTTTCCGAGCCGGTTACACAGAACACAAAGAGGTTTATCCGTACGTTTTGGGCGCTTGACCGCCAGTTGGCCTACGCCAGGCACTTCCCGGCCATCAACTGGATTACGTCGTACTCGGAATATCTGGACGACCTCGCGCCGTGGTTTGAAGAGCGGCTGGGCCAGGAGTTTGCCGTGCTGCGCACCAGAGTGTCCAGGCTCCTGCAGGAAGAGTCGCAGCTCATGGAGATCGTCAAGCTCATCGGCGCAGATATCCTGCCCGAGGATCAAAAGCTGGTCATTGAGGCTGCCAAGGTCGTCCGGCTCGGCTTTTTGCAGCAGAACGCGTATAACGACATTGACACGTATGTGCCCATTGAAAAGCAAAAGCTCATGCTGGAAGCCATGCTCCATCTGTACGATAAGGCCAAACTGGTGGTCGAGCGCAACATTCCGGTCAGCCAGGTCAAGAGTACGGGCATTTTTGAGAAGCTGATCCGTTTGAAGTATGAGATCCCCAACGATCAGCTGGCCATGTTTGACGAGGTGAACGCGCAGATTGACGCGGCCATTGACGGCGTATTGGAGGAGAACCAGTAATGCGGATCGAGTATATAGGCGTATCCGAGATCAAAGGGCCGCTCATTGTAGTCGAAGGCATCAAGGACGTGTCCTATGAGGAAATGTGTGAAATCACGCTGGACAGCGGCGAGCGCCGGTCGGGCCGCGTGATCACGGTCGACGGCGAGCGCGCCGTCATTCAGGTGTTTGAGGGGACGCGCGGCATTTCACTGGAAAACGCCCGCACACGCTTTGTCGGGCATCCGATGGAGCTCTCGCTCTCCAAGGAGATGCTCGGCCGCGTTTTTAACGGCGCGGGCACCCCGATTGACGGGCTGGGCGAGCTGTTCCCCCAGGAGCGGCGCAACATCAACGGCGCCGCCATCAACCCCGTATCACGCAAGTATCCGCGCTCGTGCATCTACACGGGCATCTCGACGATTGACGGCATGTCGACGCTGATTCGCGGCCAAAAGCTGCCCATTTTTTCCGGCGCCGGTATGCGGCACAACGAGGTGGCGGCGCAAATGGTGCGTCAGGCCAAGGTCGGCGAGGACGACGCGGGCTTTGCCATCGTCTTTGCCGCCATGGGCGTCAAAAACGACATTGCCGACTTCTTCCAAAAAAACTTTGAGGAATCCGGCACGCTGCAGCGCGTGGTCATGTTCCTCAACCTGGCCTCAGATCCGATCATTGAGCGCATCCTTACGCCGCGCTGCGCGCTCACAGCTGCCGAATATCTGGCGTTTACGCTGGGCTATCACGTGCTGGTGATTATGACGGATATGACCTCGTATTGCGAGGCGCTTCGCGAGTTTTCCTCTTCCAAGGGCGAAATTCCGTCGCGCAAGGGCTTTCCGAGCTATCTTTACTCCGATCTGGCAGCCATTTACGAACGGGCGGGCATGCTTGACGGACAGGCGGGCTCTGTTACGCAGGTGCCGGTGCTCACGATGCCCAACGACGATATCACCCACCCGATTCCCGACCTGACGGGCTATATCACCGAGGGCCAGATTGTGCTGGACCGCAGCCTCGATCAGAGCGGAGTCTATCCGCCGATTTCCGTGCTGCCGTCGCTGTCGCGCCTGATGAAGGACGGCATCGGCAAGGGCTTTACGCGCGAGGATCACCCCGCGCTGAGCAACCAGCTGTTCTCCTCCTACGCCAAGGTGCAGGACGCGCGCGCGCTGGCCAGCGTCATCGGCGAGGATGAGCTCAGCGAACTCGACCGCAAGTACATGGAGTTCGGGCGGCTGTTTGAGGAGCATTTTGTCAAGCAGGACGCCTATGAAAACCGCTCGATCGACCAGACTCTTGAAATCGGCTGGCAGACGCTGTCTGTTCTGCCCAAGGACGAGCTTGACCGCGTCGACGCGGTGCTTTTGAAGAAATACTATCAGGAAGACGGCGTGTTCGCGCTGCGCGGCGGCATTTAACGGGGCGCCGCACAGCGTACTGAAGGCGCTGCCCCGAAGCGGCCAAAGGGAGGAAGACCACGGTGCCCAACATCATTCCTACCAAGGGCAATCTCCTGGCGCTCAAGCGCAGTCTCGCGCTGGCGAGGCTGGGCTTTGAGCTGATGGATCGCAAACGAAACATCCTCATCCGTGAAATGATGGGCCTCATTGAACGCGCGGAGGAGCTGCAGAGCCGCATTGACGGCACGTTCCGTGTGGCGTACGCCGCGCTGCAAAGCGCCAACATCACGCTGGGCATATGCAGCGCGCTGGCCGAAACCATGCCGATTGACCAGTCGGTAAGCTTCCGCATGCGCTCGATTATGGGCGTAGAGATTCCCGTTGTTCAGGTTTCCAAGGAAAAATCACCCAAGTCATACGGGTTTTCGCTGTCCAACTCGTTGCTTGACCGCGCCACAGATGAGTTTCACAAGGTCAAGCTCCTCACGGCAGAGCTTGCCGAACTGGAGACCAGCATTTACAGGCTTGCCTTTGCGATCAAAAAAACGCAAAAACGCGCCAACGCGCTGCAAAATATTATCATTGTCAACCAGATGGCCGACGTCAAGTTCATCACAGAGGCTCTGGAAGAAAAGGAGCGCGAAGAGTTTGTGCGCCTAAAGGTGATCAAAGAGCACGGCTGACGCAAATCACGCAGCCGTGCCGTATGAATAAAACCGTTTAGTTCCGCCGATACTATCGGCGGAATTCTTTTTTTAACAGGAGGGTAATCATGGATAGAGTTGCCTTAATATTAGCGATTATCGGCGCGCTGAACTGGGGAAGCTACGGTATTTTTAGATTCGATTTTGTGGGATGGATGTTTGGCGGCATGGATTCCTCTGTCAGCCGCGTCATTTTTACGCTGGTCGGGCTGGCCGGAATTTGGTGTATTTCCCTGCTGTTCCGCGAGCGGGACAAGGTCGAGGATGTGTAACAAAGCGCCGTGCGCCCCCATAACGATCTGTTGACTTACGACTGTTAGTGAGATATAATTTGTCCACATGGATGTGCTGCGGAGTCATAGGATGATTGGGGGGTAACGCGATGAACTTTCAACTTGTCAGCAGAGCGAGGGAGCGGACAGAGGCCGTCTCTTTTGAACTGGAGTACTACCTGCTTGAGGATGAAGGGTACGGAGTCATGTGCGTCAAAAGGGTTCAGGACGTCATCGACGAACTTGTTATGGAGCAGGGACTCCCCTGCACGAAAGAGTTTTTGATCTCCTTTCTGGAGATTCTCTCTCGAAACACCGTAACGCCTGGATCCCTCCGGGAGGTACTCGAGGACGCGATTCATGCGATGGAGTTGACAGCATAGCGTTATAACAGAGCAGAGGAGCGCGGCTTATCGCCGCGCTCCTCAGACTGTAGACAAACCTTCGATTTGTCTACAAACGGGAGCAGGAACGCGTCTTTGTGAAGACGCGCATTGAGTGACTTTCCCGGAGTGAATCCGTGAAAGTCACTTGTTTCCATGCTTTGCGCTCAACCAGTCCAGCAGAAACCCGCCGCCTGCGGCGTCAGGCTCGACGTGGTTTTGCGCAAAGGAACGAAGATGCGGCCTTTGTCTACAGGCAAAGGAGCGCGGCTTTTCGCCGCGCTCCTTTGCTTAGGCTGTCCAAGAACCTTCGGTTCTTTGACAGCGCGAGGGACTTGGATCAAACCGCTGAGGCGGTTTGCAGCGGGTGCTTTCCGGGAATGAATCTGTGAAAGCACAGTGGTTTTGTCTTTATCGGTTTTCAGTCCAGCAAGGACCTGTCGGCTGCGCCGGCAGGCTCGACGTGAAAACCGATAAAGGACGGAGATGCGAGGGGCGTGAGGCGGCGGGCGGCGGGTTATGAGACCGGTCTGCCCACCAGGATCGCCAGCGCAACGGTCAGACGCAGTTCCCTCAGGTCCAAAGCGGCGCGCATACGGTCTGCGTCGGCGTTCCAGCCGAGCGGCGTCATATGCAGAAGGTCGGGCAGCGCGTCGTGGGTCAGGGTGACCGCGTCGCAGACAGACACGGTTTTAACGATCTCAAACTTCTCTGAGAAGTGCGCCACGACCTGCGCGTTGGAGTACACAGCCTTCTCGCCGCCGTGGAGAAGCCGCCGAAGCTCGAGGAGATAGTCGTCGGACGGCACCACCTTCAAAACAAGGCCGCCGGGGCGGAGCACGCGCCTGAACTCGGCGTCGTTAAACGGAGCCAGACAGTTCAGGATACAGTCAAACACGCCGTCGCCAAACGGCAGGTTGGTCAGGTCGGCCACGCCCCAAAACACGCAGCGCTCAGCGGCGGCCAGACGGATGCCCTCTTTGGAAATGTCAATCCCCGAAAGCGCCACGTCCGTGCCCTCCATGCGGCGCTTCAGGCCGCAGAGGATCGAGCCCTCGCCGCATCCGGCGTCAAGAAGCGCTGATGGTAAAGGGTCACGGGCCAGCGCGGCCAGCGCGTCAAGAAGGCCGTCCCAAAAGCCGAGGCCGGCAATCCTCCGGCGGGCCTGCAGCATGGCTTTTCCGTAACCCATATGAACTGGTTTGGTCAGAAAGTTGACGTAGCCCTTTTGGGCAATGTCAAAGGTGTGCCCGTTCGGGCAGACAAGAGAACGTCCCTCCGCAGCGCCGACCGGCAGGCGGCACAGCGGACAGGCCAGCAGGTGAAGATTCTGCATAGACAACCTCTTTTGGTGTATTTTGAATCTCGATTATACAGCCGATTGGTGAAAAAAGCAAACCGTCCGGGCTTGAAAGCCGCCTCGAAACGGTGTAGGATAGGAGGGAGCGCGCACGTGTCAGCGCTCGGGGAGGTCATGGCATGAATCACCATATCGCGGTCATCGGAGGCGGCGCGTCGGGACTGACCGCCGCCATTTTTGCCGCCGCAAAAGCAAACGTCGTCGTCTACGAGCGCCTGCCGCGCGTGGGAAAGAAGCTTCTGGCCACCGGAAACGGCCGGTGCAACCTGTCCAACGCCTCCGAAGCGCTTTCCGAACACCTTCACGGGGATCGGGGGTTTATCGGGGCCGTGCTGGCGAGCTTTGGCCGCGAGCGGACGCTCGCATTTTTTGACGAGATCGGCGTTCCGACGCGTCAGGGGGACGAGGGAAAGCTGTATCCCTATTCCCTGCAGGCGAGCGCGGTTCTGGACGCGCTCCGGTTTGAGGCAGCCGCGCGCGGGGCCGAGTTCCGCGTCGACACGGAGATCACGTCAATCAGGGCAAAGGGGCAGAATTTTTTGCTCAACGAGAAGCTTTATGCCGAGCGTGTGATTATCGCTGCTGGGGGCGCAGCCTCGCCCGCGCTGGGCGGCGGTAACGCCGGACACATGCTGCTGCGCGCGCTTGGGCACCGCCTTACGCCGCTCTATCCGTCGATTGTGCAGCTCAAGACCGACGCGGCGCAGACGCGCTCTTTGGAGGGCATCAAGCTGGAGGGGCGGCTGACGCTCCTTGGCGTGAAGGGGACGATTGCGCGCGCCGAGGGGGAGCTTCTGTTCACGTCCTACGGGCTCTCCGGGCCACCGGCGCTGCAAATTTCGCGGGAGGCGTCGGTGCGTCTCGGAAAAGAGGAGCTGCGCGTTTCGATTGACTTCCTGCAGCTGCTTGAGGAAGATAAGCTGGCTGAGCTGCTGGCAGAGCGCGCCGGACGCCACAAAGAGCGCGCGATCGAGGCTCTGTTTCTCGGGCTGCTCCCGGCGCGCGCCGGGCTTTTACTGTGTAAAGCTGCCGACCTGCCGCTCAAGGCCCCTCAAAGTGCGCTCACGCGCGCCGACGCCGTCCGTCTGGCCGCGCTGACCAAGGCGTTTACGGTCGCGGTGACAGGGACGCGCGGCTTTGCCGACGCCCAGGCAACCGTCGGCGGGGCCGAGCTCGGGCAGTTTGACGCAAAAACGCTCGAGTCGCGCGTCGTCCGGGGTCTTTACGCCTGCGGGGAGGTGCTCGACGTGGACGGCGACTGCGGCGGCTACAACCTGCAATGGGCGTGGTCGTCGGGCGCCGTGGCGGGCATGAGCGCCGCGGAGGGCCGAGAATGATTAGAATTTCAGGGGTTTCCCTGCCGCTGGACACCGATTTTTCTTCGCCGGCGGCGCTGGTCGCGCGGCTCTTCGGGCTCAGCGAGGCGAACATCGTCTCCTGCGCGCTGTGGAAGAAGTCGGTCGACGCGCGCAAGACAGTTAAATTTGTCTGTTCGTTTGTGCTGGACGCCGGGCAGAATGAGGAAAGAGTCGCCTCGGCGCTCGGAAAGGCTGCCGAGCGCTTTGTCCCGCAGAGCTATTCCCCGCCGCGCGGGCCCTGCCCGGAAAAGCGCGTAGTCGTGGCGGGAAGCGGCCCGGCCGGGCTCTTTTGCGCGCTCCTCCTGGCGCGGGCCGGACTGCCGGTCACGGTGCTGGAGCGCGGGCTCGCGCTGGAGGCTCGCGTTGACGCCGTGCAGACCTTTTGGCGCACCGGCGCGCTCGACGAGCGCGGCAACGCGCAGTTCGGCGAGGGCGGCGCGGGCACCTTTTCCGACGGCAAGCTCACCACAGGCATCCACGACGAGCGCTGCCGGTTTGTGCTCGAGACGTTTGTGCAGTACGGCGCGCCAGAGGACATTCTGTGGCTGGCCAAGCCGCATATCGGCACCGACCGTCTGCGCCGCGTTCTTCGGCGCTTGCGCGCCGATATTGAGGCGCTGGGCGGCAGGGTGTGCTTTCAGACAAAGCTGACGGGGCTTGTGCGGGAGGGCGGCGCGCTTGTGGGTGTGACGGCTGAGACGCCCGAAGGGGAGTCGGTTTTCCCGTGTGAGGCTCTGGTGCTGGCGATAGGGCATTCGGCGCGGGACACCGCCGAGACGCTCTTTGGCCAGGGCCTTGCCATGCAGCCCAAGGCATTCTCGGTCGGCGTGCGCATTGAGCACAGGCAGGGAGATATAGACGTTTCGCAGTACGGCCCGAAGCTTGGCCTGTACAGGCCGCCCGGACTCCCGCCGGCTGAGTACGCGATGGCGGTACATCTGCCCGAGGGCCGGTCTGTCTACACCTTTTGCATGTGCCCGGGCGGTTCGGTGGTCGCGGCGGCCAGCGAGCCGGGCGGCGTGGTGACCAACGGCATGAGTCTGCACGCGCGCGACGGCGAAAACGCCAACAGCGCGCTGCTGGTGAGCGTGCGCCCCGAGGATTTCGGGAGCGGGCATCCGCTCGCCGGCTTTGCGTTTGCCAGGGCGCTGGAGCAAAAGGCCTTTACCCTGGGCGGCGGGGACTTTCGCGCGCCTGCCCAGACCGTGGGCACCTTTTTGGCGGGTGGCGGGCCGGGCGGGTTTGGCCGTGTGACGCCGAGCTATCGCCCGGGCGTGACGCCGTGCGACCTCAGAGCCTGTCTGCCGGACTTTGTCACGCAGGCGCTCTGCCGGGCGCTGCCCATACTGGGGCGGAAGCTCCGCTCGTTTGACAACGCCGAGGCGGTTCTCACGGCGCCCGAGACGCGCTCGTCCAGCCCCGTGCGCGTGCCGCGCGGCGAGGACCGCCAGGGGAGTCTGGCGGGCGTCTATCCCTGCGGCGAGGGGGCGGGCTATGCCGGAGGCATTATGTCGGCGGCGGTGGACGGCATCAAAACCGCCGAGGTCCTTCTGAAAAAGTGAAAACTTGCTGAAAACCGCTTGCATTTTCAGCGTGGTTATGCTACAATTACTGCCGTGTCAACACATCCGGTGTAAGAAAGAGGTGAACCCCTTGAAGGACGGTATCCATCCCAAATATGAACAGACCACCATCCGGTGCGCATGCGGCGAGATCATTGAAACAGGCTCGACAAAGAAAGACGTCCGAGTTGAAATCTGTTCAAAATGCCACCCCTTTTTCACCGGCAAGCAAAAGCTCGTGGATACGGGCGGACGTGTAGATCGTTTCAACCGTAAGTTTGGAAAGACCGAGGCTGAAAAGCCCACCACGTCCAAAGCGTAACAAATTTTCCCGCGACGAATGCCGTCGCGGGATTTTTGCAGCTGTAAAGGAGGAAACATGATGAAATTCTCTTTGCGCCATAATAATTTTAACGTGCTGGACCTCGACAAAAGCATCGCGTTTTATGAGAGCGCGCTCGGCATGAAGGTGGAGCGCCTGATTGAACGGGAAACATTCAAGCTCGCGTTTTTGTCCGACGGACATACCGCGCATGAGATTGAGCTGACCTGGCAGCGCGACCGCGTTGAGCCGTATGCGCTCGGAGACAACGAAACCCACACCTGCTTTGCCGTTGACGACTATGATAAGGCGCATGAGAAGCACCAAGGCATGGGCTGCATCTGCTTTGAGAACGTGGATATGGGGCTCTACTTCATTGAGGATCCCGATGGGTATTGGATCGAGATCGTCCCTGAAAAGCGCTGACACGCCCTTGAGTTTTGGCGTCTTCGATGATACAATAGTTTGACCATTACACGAAACGGAAGGGCGTTTATGTCCGATTATACGTTGGGCGGGCTGCTGGGTCTGCCCGTTCAAGACTGCGAAAAGCTGCTGGAGCTCAAGAGCGGCCCTGCGGCTCTGGTGTACTTATTTGTCCTGCGGCATGGTGGGCAATGCCCGCGCGCGTCCGATCTCCCCGGACTGGGGCTGACCGAGACGACGCTGCGCATGGCCATACTGCTGCTGGAATCCGCCGGACTTCTGCGCAGCGCGCGCCTCAGCGGCGGCACTGACCCGGAGCCGGCCGAGCGGCCTGTCTATAAGGCCGATGAAATCGCCCGGGGAGTCGGGCGCGATCAGGCGTTTGCCCACGTCCTGCGTGAGGTCGAGCGGCTTTTGGGTAAGGTGCTGTCCTCCTCCGATCTGCAAACGCTGTACGCGATATACGATTGGCGCGGGCTTCCGCCCGGCGTGCTGCTGCTTTTGACCCACTTTTGCGTGGAGGACTCGCGCCGGCGCTTTGGCGAGCATGGGCGGCCGCCCACGCTGCGCCAGATCGACCGCGAGGCTGCTCTGTGGGAAAGAGCCGGCATCTACACCGAGCAGGCAGCCGAGCGGCATATCCATTGGCTGGAGTCCAGACGCACAAACGAGCAGAAGATCTTCAGCACTCTGGGCGTCACGGGCCGCGCGCCCACGCCGTCCGAGCAAAAATACGTCGAGCAGTGGCTGGCCGACGGCTTTACGCCCGAAACCATCCTGCTCGCCTTTGACAAAACCGCGCTGGCCACGGGAAAGCTGAGCTGGAAATACTGCGCCGCTATCCTGAGCCGCTGGAAAGAGGAGGGCCGCCTGACCGTGGAAAGTGCGCAGACGCAGCCCGCCAAAAAGAGCGCCTCCTCCCCGGAAAGCGCGACGGGGACTCCGGGCGCGCGCGAGCTGGACTCTGTGGCGCGCGTTCGGGCCATTGTCCAGAAGCGTAAGGAGGGATAGCGTTGGCGAGAAATCCCGCGGTGCTCCGCGCTGCCCTTATGCGGCTGCAGGCCGAGCGGACCCGGCGAAAGCTGGCTCATCAGGATTTGCTGAGTGAGCTCTACGCGCGATGCCCGCGGCTTGCCGTGGTGGACAGGCTGCAGCAGGCGGCGCTGCTGGACGGGCTTACGGGCGCGTCAACCGGTCATCCCGAGGCCATGCAGGAGGCCCAGGCGCGCCAAACCGCACTGAGCGAGGAGCGCTTGCGTCTGCTAGGGGCGATGCATCTGCCGCCCGACTGCCTGGAGGACAGGCCGATGTGTGAGTTGTGCGGCGACACCGGATATCAGGGGCAGGCCCTTTGCGCCTGCCTGAAGAAGTGCTGCGCCGAAGAGCAGACGAAAGCGCTGTCGGCGCGCATTGACTTGGAACGGCAGAGCTTTGACGCTTTTGACCTAGGGCTGTTTTCCAGCGCATTGGATCAGGAATACGGTATTTCTCCGCGGGAAAACGTCGAAGTGCTGTACGACCTCTGCGCCGACTACGCCCAGAGCTTTGGAAAGCAGACCGAGAACCTGTTTTTCAACGGCGGCGTCGGCACCGGCAAGACGTTTTTAACCGCCTGTATTGCGGGCGCGGTCAGTAAACGGGGGTTTTGGGTCGTCTATGACACGGCCATCCATCTGCTGAGCGTGCTTGAGGCCGAGAAGTTTGACCGCGACGACGCGTCCCCCGAGGACGCGCGCAGCTATATAGACTGCGACCTGCTGATTGTGGACGACCTCGGCACGGAGTTTCTCTCCCCGTTTGTGCAGTCGGCGCTGTACAACCTGGTCAACCGCCGGCTGACCGGCCCGGGCCGCACGATCATCAGCTCCAATCTCACGATGACCGAACTGCGCAAGCGGTACACGCCCCAGATTGTCTCGCGGCTTGAGGGCGAGTACCGGCTGCTGTTTTTCTTCGGCGAGGATTTGCGCATGAAGAAGGGCTCCGCCCAGACACAGTGACGCCGGAAAGAACGTAAGTATAAAGAACCTTCGGTTCTTGAGCCTGTAGACAAACCTTCGATTTGTCTACAAACGGGAGCAGGAACGCGTCTTTGTGAAGACGCGCATTGGGTGACTTTCCCGGAGTGAATCCGTGAAAGAGTTGTGGTTCTAATTTTTTTCGCCTGTCAAGCCTCATTCGTCC
>JAVBOR010000061.1:0-17206 GCA_031550325.1 Oscillospiraceae bacterium | reverse complement strand
AATACGAAGACCCGTTTACGGGTAGCAAGTAACAAGCCCCACGCAGATGGCAGACCGTAATGCGCCTTAAGGCGCTGCTAGTATCATAGCCTTTAAGGCGTTACAAGAAAAGCCACCCGCTAAGCGGGTGGATGATTACTTCACCGATTGCTAAAACTAAATGCTCCTACTGCCTATGGTCCTTTTGTCACCAGCGGTTTGTATGGATCCGGTCGGTGTTATACCGCTCGGGCGGCGCGATTGTCTCATCCGGCCAGCCCACGGCGACCAGGGCGAAAACGCTGATGTGCTCGGGCAGTTTGAAGTAGTCTTTCAGGACCTCCATGCGGTCCTGCCGGGGCGTTACGCCCATCCAGCAGGTGCCGAGCCCCAGTTCGGCTGCCATTAAAAGCATGTTTTGCGTGGCGGCGGCGCAGTCCAGCATATAAAAGCCCGGTGCGGCCTCCAGAGAGGCGTCGCCCAACACGACGATGCACAGCGGCGCAGTTTTCAGCATGCCGGAGTACGGATGGCGCGCGTGCAGCTCGTCGAGAACCGAGCGGTCATCGCACACAATGAAGTGCCAAGGCTGGTTGTTGCGCGCAGAAGGTGCCATCATGGCCGCGCGGAGCAGCTTTTCCACAAGGGGCGCTTCGACCTCACGGCCGGGAATGTACTTGCGAATGCTTCTGCGTCGTTCAATCGCATTCATATGCGCTCGGCTCCTCTCACACAAATTTTGACAGAACATCGGCGTTGACGCAATACGTGAAAGCGTCCTCGCGCGTGATTTCACCGGCCTTATACGCCTGCGCGATGCAGAAATCCATCGACTGCATGCCCTCGGAAGCGCCGGAGTGAATGGCCGTATCGATCTGGTGGATCTTGGACTCCCTGATGAGGTTGCGGATGGCGCTGTTGACCATCATCACTTCAAAAACGCATTTGCGCCCAAGCGTGGGGGAGGGAAGCAGCTGCTGTGAAACCACAGACTGCAAAACGGTTGAGAGCTGAATGCGCACCTGCTGCTGCTGGCTGGGCGGGAAAACGTCAATGATGCGGTCAATGGTTTTGGCAGCGCCGATGGTATGCAGCGTACTCAGCACAAGGTGGCCGGTCTCCGCCGCCGTGATGGCGATGGAGGTTGTCTCCAGATCGCGCATTTCGCCGACCAGGATGACGTCGGGCGACTGGCGCAGCGCTGCGCGGAGCGCCTTGGCGTAGCTGACCGAGTCGCTCTCTATCTCGCGCTGATTGACAATGCTCTTGCGGTGGTTGTGCAGGTATTCTATGGGGTCCTCGAGCGTGAGGATATGGCAGTTGCGCCGCTGATTGATCAGGTTGATGAGGCAGGCCAGCGTCGTGGACTTGCCAGAGCCTGCCGGGCCGGTGACCAGGATCATGCCGCGCGTCTTCTTGTACAGATCGACCACTGCCGGGGGGATGCCGAGCTCCTCAGGCTCTGCCAGCGTGAGCTGGACAACGCGAATGACCGCGGCCAGCGAGTTGCGCTGCCGGAAGGAGTTGATGCGGAATCGCCCCACGCCCGGCAGGGAAAAGGAGAAGTCGCAGTCGCCGGTCTTGAGGTACTCCTCGTAGCTGTGGGTTGCCGACAGCTGGAAGATGTCCTCGATCAGCCGGGAGGTGTCGCTGGGCATCATTTTAAACTCCGAGTACGACGTGATGTCGCCGTCCTTTTTGAACATGACGGGGGAACCCGCCGTGATAAACACGTCGGAGACCTTCTGCTCCACAGCGTGAACAAGAAGCTCTCGGACCGAAATGTCATGATCTGTCAAAAAAACACGTCCTCAAACAAGATCGCACTCCGCTGAGTGTCCGACATATGCGCCCGGAAAGGAAAGGCAGGGCAAACGGGCGCTACTGGATAAAAAAGCCGCCGTCGTCATACTCGTAGTCAAAGGGCTCCTGCCACTGTTGCCAGCTCAGGATGGACAACGTGTTCTCGGCGTCGGCGGAGAGCACGATGCGCAGGTTCTGCACGCCGTCGGTCAGGTTCAGACTGGCAAGGTTCCCGTCCAGGGTCCAACCGGCTGTGGCAAGCGTCTCGAACCCGGCCTGCCGCGCCATGACGCGCGCCTGCTGTACGCGGTATTGACCGTCGGAGTCCAGCGCGTAATACGCCTGAACCCACTCCGCGTTCTTGCGGGCCATATTCAGATCGGAGTTGGCCGAGACCATGCTCAGCACGCCGAACATGCTCAGTGCGAGCATGAGCAGCACGATGAGTACGATGGCACCGCCCCGCATGGTTGTGGCGTGGCTCATGGCGCCGCCTCCTGTCCGTAGAAGAACGAGTCAAGCTCATAGAGCGTCGTGGACCGGATGGTGTCCTGCTGCTGAAACACGTTCAGATACGGAAGGTTCTTGTCCACACGCACCACAAGCCGGGGCGGAGTGCTCTCCATAAAGGAGCGGCTGAGCGTAAAGCCGTCGGGGTCGTAGGAGTCAGCCTCGTTCCAGTCGGCGTCAAAGTAACTGGTGCCGCCCGGACCGCCCGCGCGCATGGTCTCCATCGCCGTTTGCGCTAGGGTACAGGCGGCGTCGAGATCCTTGGCGTGCGCCTGCGTGTTGTCCGCCAGCACAAACATGTTCATAAAGTACATGCTGACCACGGCCAAAATGCCGATGGCCATGATGATTTCTACAAGCGCGTAACCGCCGTCATCCTTCTTCAAGCAAACGCGCCTCCGATCTCAGCGTAAGCGTCAGGGCGCGGCGCAGGTCGCCGCGCTTGAGGGAAACCGTAATCATGTCGCCGTCGGTACTGACCGAAAAATCCTGCAGTGGGGCGATCTCTACGCCCAGGTCGGGATTGAGCGGCTCCTCGGGCGAGTCAATCGACTCGACAAGATAGCCGTTGTACGCGTAAATCCTTGTCTCCAGCACGGTGCCGTCCTCATAAGGCCGCGTCAGAACCAAAATATCGCCGATTCCCGAGATGCGGTGCTCCACGCCTCCCGCCACGTCGTTTTGCCGGATGCGCATCGACACGTAAGACGAGGCGATGCGCAGGTCGGAGACCACTTCGCGCTTGTCCAGAAGCCGGGAATAGGTGTCCCCACCGACGGCGATCAGTGTGTAGGTGGTCAGGCCGAACAGCAGGAGCAGGGCGGTGACGCACAGAATCTCAACCAGATGCAGCGCTCCGTCTTTCATGGCGCGCCCACTTCCTGCTCAAGGGGCACCACACGCACATCGGGCTGAATGTTGGCGCCGAAGGTGTCGTAAAACACATAGTACCGGTTATGATCGAGCATGAGGTGGTAGTGCTCCTCCAAATATTCCAGCGTGGCCGGAAACGCGCCCTCAAGCGCAAAGCATTGCACGGCAGCGCGCTGTACGGCGCGCTGGATCTGCACAAGGGACTCGTCTGAGGGCGGTTTTTCTTTTGTGGCGAAAAACAGCGCGATGCCGATAAAGGACAAAAACAGCGCGCCGATCAGCGGGGAAATCCAGGCCGGGAAGGATCGCTTCGGCTTCATGACGCGTCCCTCCTAACCAATGTGCGACATGGCCTCAATCAGCGGAAGAATGACCGAAACCATGATGATACCGACCAGAACGGACAAAATGGCGACAAACGCGGGCTCGATGGCGCCTGTGATGCGGCGCAGCGAGGTGTCGACCTCCTGCTCGTAAAGCCCGGCCAGACGGGACATCATGCTGTCCAGTTCGCCGCTCTTAAAGCCGATGGCCAGCATTTGAGAAAACTGTCTGGGGAAGACGCCCACATCGCGCAGCGCGTCGTAAATGGGCGCGCCCTGCTGCATCAGCTTGCGGCACTCGGTGATCTTGCCCGACATGTACCGGTTGCCCAGGATGTCCTTGGTCAGGTCAAGGGATATCTCCAGATCGACGTCGCTCGAAAGCAGAAAGGCCATGGCGGTGGCAAAGCGCTCGGCTGCGATTTTGCGGTATACGCCGCGAAAGCCGGGGAAGTTGGCCTTGAAGCCATCAATGGCGTTTGCGCCGAACACCGTTGAACGGAAGACAAACCAAAAGACCAGGGCAATGGCGACAACGCCCAGAATGACCCAAATCCAGTCGCCGATAAACACGCCGATGTTCATCATTCCGCGCACAAAGCCGGGCATTTCCGCGCCAAGCGAGCCCAGCAGACGGTCAAACAGAGGCAGCACACGCACGATGAGCAAAAACACGACGGCGGTCATCATGAAGAGCAGAAGCAGCGGATAGGTTACGGCGCTGCGGATGCGCTGGCGCAAGGCGGTCTCCCGGTCGTAAAACCGGGACAGGGCGGTCATCATACCTTCCAGGTGGCCGGAAATCTCGCCCACGACGGCCATGCGGACCATGTAGTCGGGAAAGCAGCCCGCCTCGCGCATGGCCTCGTGCAGTGGTCTGCGGTCCTCGACGCCTCTACGCACAATCGAGACGCCCTCCCGGAAGCGCACGTCGCTGAGGTCGTCCTCCATGAGGCCAAGACCCTCGACAAGCGACAAGCCGGAGCGTAAAAAGAGGCTGATCTGGGTGGCAAACAGGGACAACTGGTCGGGCTTAAGGGGTTTGAGTTTTCTTGGCATGGCCATGAACCTCCGATGACTGCATTCAGAGCGGTCTTTTCATGATGAGCATGTGTGGTCATATCATTGCCCAATGTTTCAAACAAATCGTGGAAGATTCAGGGAGGTCGGCGGAACGCCCGCGTGTTCGTGGAAGAAAATATTCTACTAACTCAGATATTATATAAGAGATCTTTCAAAAGATCAACATGTTTATGAAAAACTTACAAAAAATGATTTATTTGTCTTGATTTCCAGAAACAAAGCAATAAACGCAACGCTGCATCCTACCTTTGCGCGACCCACCCGTCCGATTCGGGGCAAAAAGAAGCAGATACTGACGTATCTGCAAATGGGGGGGTATTTATGAGAGGAAAATGGGAGATAGCAAAATAAGTAGGGATGGCCGACAAGGGGGGAGCGGATCTTTCAAAAGTAGACGCCGTACGGCGGGGCGAGCCCGCGGCCTAATAGACGTACTGTGCGACGTAGTTGGAGCCGTTTCCGATAAAGTCGGTGTAGTTGCCGTTTTTGTTGCTGGCGGCGTAGGTACTGTCCATGCGGGAGTAAGATTTGCCGTCAAAGTAGACCTGGCTCTGAACCTTGATCCAGCCCACGTTGGTGATGTATACCTCGTTCCACGCGTGGGTGCCGTTGTTGGGCGCGACCTTGCCGGTCACAAGCCTTGCGGGGATGCCAATGCTGCGCAGCATCGCAGCGAACAGCGAAGAATAGTCATAGCAGATACCCTTGCCGCTGGAAAGTGTTTTATCGACCTCGGGGAGATAGACGGTAACTTTTTTGTCAATGATCTTCTGCGCCAGCTCGTAGTCGTATGTAATTTTGGTGACAATATGCGTGTATACGGCCTGAACCTTTTCCAAGTCAGTCGCGCAGCCGGCGGTCAGTTCTTTGGCCTTGGCCACGGCCTTGGAAGAAGACGTGTAATTAATGTTTTGAATGGGAATCAGATACTGAATATTGGTCTTGCTGTACTCTATGGAGAGATCCTGCGACTGCACCTGGGTATACGTGGAGCCCGACTTGTTCTCCCACACGCTGATCGTGTAAGCCCCGCTTCCGGACTGCATGGAGAAAATCTCCCAATTGCCCGCGTTGTTCAGGTCATAGTTGTACACGATCTTGCTGGAGTCTGCCTTGGTATAGGTGACGCGAACCTTCAGCCGCTTGTCGGTTGACGCCGTATAACGCACCTTGACATAGGCGTCGTTTTTGTTGGTGGCGTCAATTTCGCTCTTATCCCCTTTGTAGATCTGCTGCTCGGTGGACACCACCTCGTTGGTGGGCGTTACAACCGGCTGTACTGTCGGGGCGGCCGCCGTCGGGGACATCGAAGCGGTGGGAGCCGAAGGGCTGGGTGACGGTGTTTGCGAGGTCTTGTCCGAGGGCTTGACTGTCGGAGCGGCCGTCGGGGAGCCTGAGGGGGCCTGAGCCTGCCGGCTGAGTTTGTCGACCGCTTCGCGCGTGGTCTGCACAATCTCTCCGGCCTTTGCCGTCACGGAGGTCTGAAGCGCGGCGGCGTGGAGAGGAATGCCCAAAGAGCAGACCAGCATAACCGCCAAAGCAACGCATAAAAATCGTTTATTCATAGCTGACACCTCCATCTCTTCTTCGCAATCAGTATCGAACGGTTACGATCGATGCTGTATGCCTTTTCAAAAAAATCACATTTCAAAAGAAAAAACCCTTTTCATCCGCATAGGAAGAAAAAGGCACACAACTTGCGGCAACTGGCTGCCACCCCGCAATATACGGGAGAGGCCCTTTAGTTTTGCGTCCCTGCCTTTAGACAGGTTTGCCTTTTTCACAGATCCATATTCCATTGTACTTTTAGTATACCATAGTTAAGCCGAATGTCAACAGGCAAACCTGCTCAAACCCACTTGGCGCCCGGCCTCCGTTTTGGTGCATTTCAGCTATACGTCCTGACTTGACAGCCGGGGCCGTTTAGGCATAAAATCAGGCCGAAACGGAGGGGTTGCCGTATGCGCATGCGCAAGGTAAGGCATCTGCCGGAACGGCTTGAGGCCGCCGGCGCGCACCTCGTCGGGGCGCCCGGCGAGCTGAAAGGAAAGTGGATCGACACGCTGCTGCCCGGCGCTGGCGGGCTGTATGTGGAGATCGGCTGCGGCAAGGGCAAGTTTATTCTGGAGTCCGCCCTTGCCCATCCGGACACGCTGTTTGTCGGCGTGGAAAAAGTGGGGGACGCGCTGATCAAGGGGCTCGAAGCGGCCGGCGCGCTCGCGGCGGACAACGTCTTTTTTGTGCTGGGCGACGCGCAGGGGCTCAGCGACATCTTTGAGCGGGGCGAGGTGTCCAGGGTGTTTCTGAATTTCTCCGATCCCTGGCCGCACTGGAAGCACGCCGTCAGGAGGTTGACGCACCGGGGCTTTCTGGAGCTGTACAAGCGCCTTCTCGCGCCCGGCGGAACGCTCGAGCTCAAGACCGACAACAAGGAACTGTTCAGGTTTTCGTGCAAAGAGCTTGCCGGGAGCGGCTGGCGCCTTGAGGATGTGACGCAGGCGCTTCCCGCCGGGCAGGGAAACATAGAAACTGAGTATGAAGCCCGCTTCCGTGCGCAGGGCGTGGCCATCTGCCGCGCGGTCGCCTGCCCTTTACAGTCCGAGTGAGCCATGGTATACTGGGGTATAAATACGCTAAAGGCTGGCAAAAGGGAAAGTACCGGAAGGGCCCATATGGACTTTGGGAGGAAGGTGCGCTGTGTATATAGCCGAGCAGGAGCTCTTTGGGCAGCACGTCGCGGTCAGGCAGACTTATGCGTTCATGGAGGGTCGCGCCGGGGAGATTAAAGACTTCTTTGGCGTATCGGGTTTTTATTCCATGAGCTTTACGGGCTGTGGAATGATGTATGCGCTGTGTAAATCAGCCGAACTGTGCCTGCGCATGCGCGGTGGCCTGTCGGCGATGTCCTTTGCCGCCGGGGATCTGGCGATCAACATGCCCATGTACCGTAACATGCTCAGCGGAACGCTTATGCTGGCGTCCTCGCGTTCGGGCGGCTCTAACGAAGTGCTGCAGGCCGTGGAAAAAGCGGGGCGGGAGGCCGGAGCCTCCAGCATTGGCATCACAACGCGCACCGACACCAAACTGTCGGGTATCTCCGACATGTGTCTGGAAATGCCCTGGGCGGCAGACGCCGGCGTCTGTGCCACCCGCAGCGCCGTATGCCTGTATCTCGCCAACCTCTATACGGTCGCCCTGTTGGCCGGCGACAACGATTTGCTCAAGGAGATCAAGGACGCCGCCAATGACCAGGAGGCGTTTATCGACCGCTATGCAGCCGAGCTAGAGGGCATCGGGCAGGCGGGAACATGGAACCGGATGCTCATCCTGGCAGACGGTGAGCTCGGCGGCGTGGCCGAGGCCGGGGCCAAAACCCTGCTGCGGCTGTGCGGTCTGCCGGCCGTGCACAGCCATATGCTGGACGTGCGCCATGGGGACATCGCGCTCGTGGATGACCGTACGCTGGTTGTGGCTGCGGTTTCGCCGACGGAGGACGTCGCGCAGAGCGTTCTGCTGCACGAGATCGGTCAGATGGGCGCACAGATTGTCACGCTGTCGGGATACGAGGAGAACATTTACGGCGGGCGGCTCAATGTGACGCTTCCCCCGACAAAGGCAATCGCGGTGCGGGGGCTGCCGATGCTGTTTGTCCTGCAGGCGATCGCTTATTTCCGCGCCGTCGGCGACGGGCGCAACCCCGACAAGGCGGATAGCCACCTGCTCCCCTGAACCCACCATAAAAACTTTCGCCGCACAGAAGAAGCAGGCCAAACGGCCCGAGTCTTCCGTGCGGCTTTTAATTCGTTTGCAGACAAACCAAAGGTTTGTCTGCAAACGGGGGGCATAAAAAGGACGAGGACGCGAAGGGCTTCTGTATGAGGCCCGGAATCGGGTTTGATTTTGTTGAGGAGGGCATGGCGATGGAGTTTTTTGACGCGCATTGTGACACCCTGTCTACGGGAAAGGATCTTTGGCAGAATGACGGGCACTTTGACCTGCGCCGCGCCGCGCGCTCTGGTGGCGGGCAGGTCATGGCCGCCTTCGGCCCGAACAAGCCTGAGCAGCTCAGCCGCCTGCGCGCGGCCCGGCCGCCCGAGGGCTATGCGCTGCTGGCGGCGGTGGAGGGCGGGGATGAAACGCGCAGCGAGGCGGACATAGAGCGCTTTGTCTCGCTGGATGTGCGCCTGTTCGGCCTGACCTGGAACAACGACAACGCGCTGGCGGGCGGATGCGGCGGAGCCGGCGGAGGATTGACGGCCTGGGGGGCCGAAGCTATGGAGCGCCTGGAGGACAGCGGGGTGCTGATTGACCTTGCGCACGCGTCGGCGCGCACCTTTGACGATGTGCTGGACAGGGCGAGGCGCCCGCCGGTGGTGACCCATGCGTGCTGCGATGCGCTTTGCGCGCATCGGCGCAATGTCACGGACGATCAGCTGCGCAGGCTTTCAAACAGGGGCGGCGTAATTGGCATCACGTTTTACACGTTTTTTATCAATAACACTCCAAAAGCCTCCATCGAGGAGCTGCGCGCCCATATTGTCCACGCCGTGCGCGTCGCGGGGGAGGACGCCGTAGGGCTTGGCTCGGATTTTGACGGCTGCGACCTGCTGCCCGAGGGCGTGAAGGGCGTGGAGAGCCTGCCGGGAATTTTGGAGGGGCTTCCCTTTTCACAAACGACGCTTGAAAAAATTGCGGCTGGTAATTGGAAAAGATTATTGGTATAATGAGGCGTCCCGAGCGGGGCCGGGCTTGACGCAGCAAGGCGTTCTTCGCGTGGCCTCAGGCGTAAAAGAGGAGTGATCGCATGCAGTCCATCCCCCGCCACAGACACCTTGGGCGAAAGGCAGCGCTTGCGGCGATGCTGCTGATTGCGCTTGCCGCGATGGTTCTTGTGGCGCTTAAACAGGAAACGATAGAGTATATGTTCAATCCGGGTCAGATCGCGTTTGCCGGCCGGGAGGAGATCGTCGCGTCCGTATTCGAGGGGGATTTTCCCAAGCGTTCTCTGGTCGGCGACGAGCAGGAGCTCTCGGTTCTTTCGTATTATTCGCCGGATGAGAGCGTGTATATCTGCACGACGTTTTCCGAGGGCGAGGTAGAGCGCGTGTCGGGCGAGGTGTACACGGCATCGCTGATGTCGTACTCCGTGGGAGACGCCATGGCGCTTGCCGAAACCATGCTCGCCCCTTATCTGGACAAGCCGGCGATTGAAGCGCTGGAGGCCATACTCGTGGGGAAATTCATGCAGTCGGCCATGTCAAACACCATGAACATGTCGGTTACGGTCGGAAAAATGAGCGTTCACGCCTCGGGCGATACGGTCGGCGGAACGATCAGGTTTACGGTCGTTACGCTGCCCTGACACGGCCTTTTACGAACTCTGCGCGCCTCAAGAAAGCGGTTGATTATTCGATACAGATGGTATATACTAAGAAAGCACTTTTGGGAGTGTGTCCTGTCCGTGCCGTACTAGTCGGGGAGCCAGCGGTGCCCTGTTGCCTGCAACCCGCTTAGCAGGGATGAAGTCCCGGCCCAGGATCAGCGTTGTGCCGTCAGCCCCGGATAAGTAGCGATGAGGAACCGGTCCTGCGCAACAGAAACCCGTGAAATATGTCAGGCGGGGAACCGAGCAGCATTAAGCGGAATTTTTTGTGTGCCGCGGGGGTGCCGTTTCCGAGCCGGCTGTCCGGAAGGCGGGTATAGCGTTGCATTCAAAGTCGGGTGTACGGTGCGGACAGGACACAGTCCTACAGTGACAGAGGGCTGTGGTCTATGCGGATCAAAACATTGCGAACCCTGTGCATCTTCCTGTTTATGACGCTCATTGATATCCCTGTCCAGGGCATCGATATTTTTCCCGATGTGCTGGGGTATTTTGGGTTGTTTGTGTGCTTTACCCTTCTGATTGAGCAGGAGCGGAAATTTGTCCGGGCGCAGAATTTTGCGCTTTTGGCCTTTTTGCTCTCGCTCGTTTTGCTGTTTAAGCTTGTCGACGCGCCTCAGCTGATCCTTACGATGCAGATGGTGGCCGCATTTCTCGACGTGCTGCTGATGGCATACATGTTCAGCGCGATCTCGGCGCTGGCAGTCCGGTTTGAATCCCGTCACGTTGTCCATGTGGCCGACCGCGGCTTTCTGTTTTATCTGCCGGTCGTGCCGCTGTGGGTGATTACGCTGTTTATGCCCGCTTTGGTCAAACTGGTGTTTTTTGTGAATATAATGCTCGGGTTTGTGGTCTTGCTGGAAGCCTATATCTGCTATCGTGAACTGCTCAAACCGATGACTGTAGAGGACGATTTTGCGATGGAGGAGGAGATCATTCCCCCGAGCTGACTGCGGCGAGGAGTTTTGAGTGTTGTATCAGTCGCTCTATCGGAAATGGCGTCCGCTTCGCTTCTCTGATGTCGTCGGCCAGGAGCATGTCACCGAGACGCTTCGCCGGCAGTCTGAGGCGGGGCGGCTTTCCCATGCCTACTTGTTCACAGGGACAAGAGGGACGGGCAAAACGACCTGCGCAAAGATTCTGGCGCGCGCCGTCAACTGCACCGACAAGCGCAATGGAGACCCCTGCAACACTTGCCCGACATGCCGGGGCATTCTGGACGGAAGCCTTTTGGACGTGCTGGAGATTGACGCAGCGTCCAATTCGGGCGTGGACAACATCCGCGCGCTTCGCGACGAGTCTGTTTACACCCCGGTGCTGGCCCAAAAGCGGGTCTATATCATCGACGAGGTTCATATGCTGTCCATCGGCGCGTTTAACGCGCTGCTCAAAACGCTCGAAGAGCCGCCCGCGCACCTGATGTTCATTCTGGCCACCACCGAGACGCACAAGGTGCCGGCCACGATTTTGTCGCGCTGCCAGAGGTTTGCGTTCAGGCGCATCCCCGTGGAACTGATCGCGCAGCGGCTTTGCGAGGTGGCTGGGACCGAGGGCCTGGAGCTTGCGCCCGAGGCAGCGCGTCTGCTTGCGCGAGCAGCCGACGGCGCTCTGCGTGACGCTCTGTCGTTGCTTGACCAGTGCGCAGCGCACGGAGCCGGCGCCGCGATTGACGAGATCGCCGCGCGCGACGTGCTGGGGTACGCCGGGGCCGGACCCATGCTCGCCTGGGCGGAGAGCATTGCCAATGGGGACCTCGCCGGGGCGCTGGGACATCTGGACGCGTTTTACCGGGCCGGGCGGGAGGTTTCCTCCATGCTTGACGAGCTTTCCCTGCTTCTGCGGGACGCGCTGCTCGCCGCGCTGACAGGGCCCGGCGGAGAAATGCGTGAAATGGCGCACCTGTTTACAAGGCAGCAGCTCATCGGACATTTGCTGCTGATTCAAGAGACGCAGGCGCGTCTGGCGCGCAGCGTCAACAAAAGGCTTGAGGCCGAGCTGTGTCTGATCCGGCTGTGCTCTTCCGAGCGGGAGGCGGCGTCCGCGCCCGCGAGCGAGCCTGCACGGGCGGCTTTTCCCACGGCGAGGGCGCCCGAGCCCCAGACTGCTTTGCCGGCCCGGCAGACGTCGGGGAGCCCCGAAGCCTGGGCGCCCGCAACAGAGCAAGCGCCCGCGGCTGAGAAGGCCCCTGTGGCTGAGAAGGCCCTTGCGGCGGAGCAAGCGCCCGTGGCTGAGCAAGCGCCTCCGGCTGAGCCTGCGGGGAGGCGGCCCGACGCCGCGCGCATGGCAGCGTTTTTGGGGGCGGTCAATCCTTTTTTCAAACTGATCGCCGAGGCCGCGGCGGCCACCGAACAGGGCGATGAGCTTATTTTGACCGTCGAGGATGATTCGGCGGCGCACATGCTGCGCCAGCCCGAATTTTTGGATCAGGCGAAGACCTTTTTTCCCGGCGGCGCGCGCGTTGTTGTCCGCCGCGCTGAGCAGGCCGACACAAAGAAGCGTCTCTCCGAGCTGAAGCATCGCGCGGGGGATCTGCTGAAATAAACAATTGGGAGGAAAAGCCGATGGCGAAGAGACAGATGCCCGGTATGGGCGGAATGGGCAACATGAACATGATGAAGCAAGTCCAGAAAATGCAACAGGATATGGTGGCCAAGCAGGAGGAGATCGAGGCGCAGTCCTTTGAGGCTTCCGCCGGCGGCGGCGCCGTGTCCGTGACGGTGTCCGGCAAGCGCGAGCTTCTGACCGTTTCCATTTCACCCGACGTGGTGGATCCTGAGGACGTGGACATGCTGCAGGACCTAATCCTCGCCGCCGTCAACGAGGCGCTGCGCCAGGCCGAAGAGGTTATGCAGCGGGAGATGGGAAAGTTCACCGGCGGCCTGGGGCTGTTTTAGTTCATGAGCGCCTATGCCTTTCCGCCTGCCGTCGAGGCGCTGATTACACAGTTTGCCAAGCTGCCCGGAGTTGGACGAAAGTCGGCCGTGCGGCTTGCCTTTTGCGTGCTGGGCTGGCCGGACGGCCAGGCCGAGGCGTTTGCGGGCGCGGTGCTCGACGCCAAGCATGGCATCGGGCTTTGTCCTGTTTGCCACAATTTGACCGATCAGTCGCCCTGTGCGCTGTGCGCAGAGGAGCGCCGCGATCACGCGCTCATCTGCGTGGTGGCCGAGCCGCGCGATGTGGCGGCGATCGAGCGCACGCGCGAGTTCACGGGCGTGTACCATGTTCTGCACGGCGTGATTTCCCCGTCGGCCGCCAAAAGCCCCGATGAACTCACGATTTCCGATCTCATCAGGCGGGTTGACGCGGGCGGCGTGCGCGAGGTCATTTTGGCGACAAATCCGGACACCGAGGGCGATACGACGGCACTGTACATCGCGCGGCTGCTGCGTCCCTTTGGCGTGACGGTGACCCGCCTTGCCTACGGCATGCCCATCGGCGGGCATTTGGAGTTCACCGATGAGATCACGCTGCTGCGCGCGCTCGAGGGCCGCCGGACGATCTGAGGCGACAAAGCGACTTCAAAATCAGTTCACAAAACCTTATTTGTTTTTTAATATCTTCTACAAGATTTGTTCACATAAGCCGGTTACAATAGAGACAGTCAAGCAAGCGCACAGCCAATAGGCCGCATGATGCTTGTGACCATATAGCCCCGTCCACCGGGACGGAAACCACAAAGCCCAAGGGTCGCACCCTTGGGCTTTGACAATTTCATTTATAAGAGAGCCTTGCTCAGCACCGGAAGGATTTGCTTTGTGCGCGACATCGTGCCGGCGAGGAAGAACGGCTTTCCGCCCTCTACGCCAAAACAGCGGTGGAGCAGCTCGGGGTCGCCGCAGGAGTGCAAAAACAGCGTGCCGCCGCGCACGACCTCAGTCTGCATAAACAAGAGCAGGTCAAAGCGCTCGCTTGCGCGAAGGGAGTGCATATAGGACTGAATGGCCTGTAGCGGCACAGCGTCGGTCGACCAGACCGTGATTTGGCCGATGCCGATTTTTTTGCCGCCGAGTGTGTACTCCTTGAAGTTGTGAAAAAAGAACTGCTGGGGGGTGCGGTTTTGAAGCTGGGCGTCAAACGCGTGGAAAAGCTCCCTGCCGAGCGCCCGGTCGTCAATGCCCGAAAGATCAGAAAGCCACGCGGCCATCCGGCGGTCCTTGTCCACACAGATAGGGGACTTGTACAGCACGGTGTCAGACAAAATGCCCGCGAGCATCAGCCCTGCCAGGTCGGGCGGAGGACATTTTCCCGCCTCATGAAACATGCCTGCCACAATGGTCGTGGTCGAGCCGACCGGCTCGTTGTGAAAGAACATCGGCGCGCCGGTTTGAATATCGCCCAGCCGGTGGTGGTCAATGATCTCCAGTATTTCGGCGTGCTCAAGCCCGGGAACCGACTGAGACTTTTCATTGTGGTCGACGAGAATGAGCTGCTTGCGCCGGTGGTGAATCAGATGAAACCGGCTGATGACGCCCACCACACAGCCGTCCCGGTCCAAAACGGGGTAAGCGCGGTACCGGGTGGCCAGCATGTGGCTGCGTACCTGGTCGACATAATCCTCGGGGGTAAAGGTGATCAGCCCGGACTTCTTCATGATGTCGTCCACGGTGAGCGCGCCGCCCGCCAGGTGCTGGCGCAGCTGTTCGAGCGCGGTGTCGTGCCGGGAGCCCGAAAAGACCTCGCGCAGAACGGCTTCGGCGATATCGCCGGGGGAGACGATCCCCAGCAGGCGGTTTTTTCTGTCGGTGACCAGCAGCGTGATGATGCCGCCGGCCTTCATGATCTCCCACGCCGCGCTGACCGCGGTGTCCGGCGGAACGCTGGGAGAGTAGTCAATGTCAATGTCCTTGATTTGCGTGCGCGCGTTTGTCAGAAGCGGCGGTGCCTGAAACGAAAAGCGTTCGAGCACATACCGCGTCTCAGGGCTGAGCTCGCCCAGCCGGACGGCCTGCGCCGTCCCCTGCTCCTTCAGCCGCGCGTAAGCGATCGCCGCGACAATGGAATCGGTGTCGGGGTTTTGGTGGCCGCAGACAAAAACCATACCATGTCCTCCTTTTGGGTGCGCCGGGTAGGGGCTCGGCGGCCCGGCGCGCAGCCGGGCAAAACAGGCCGCATCATAATATATCGTTCCGTTTTGCCTAAACTACAGCAAAAACCCATAAGATTGGGCAAAGTTTACAGGTGTTTTTTGATGCAATCCGACAAAAAATATCAAGAAATGCTGAAGCAAGGGACGGTGAATCGCCATGTGGAAACGGGCCGCGGCGCTGCTGTGCGCGCTACTGTGCTTGTTCGGGCTTTGCAATCCGGCGGCTGCCAAAGAACCGATTAAGTGGGTGGACTTTACGCCGACACTGGAGGCGCTGGAGAAGACGCTCGCCATCGACATCAAAACGCATGACTCGGACAGGCAGCTGAACTGGATTGACCTGTTGGCCTATCTGGCCGCGAAGTACGGCGGAAATTTTAAAAAGTTCAGCGACCGGGATCTGAATACGCTGTTTGGCAAGCTTGAGGCCGGAGAGAGTATAGAGAGTCTCACGCAAAACATGAAGTACTTTGCCTATTACCGCGAAGCGTATGAGGCGGTGCTTGGCGAATACGTCGGCAAGTACCGCGTGCAGCGCGAGGTGGACGGCCAAACCGTCTGGCAGGAAAAATACGGGCTCAAGGTGTTCTCGCCGATCGCCAAGAACTTTCCGTTTGCGCACTACGGCGACTTCGGCACAGGAAGGGACTACGGCTACAAGCGCCGCCATCTCGGGCACGACATGCTTGCGGCGGTGGGAACGCCCGTCATCGCCGTGGAGACGGCGCGCGTCGAGGCCGTCGGCTGGAACCAGTACGGCGGTTGGCGTCTCGGCCTGCGCAGTCTGGACGGTAAACGGTACTATTACTACGCGCATCTGCGCAAGAACCGGCCCTACCACGCCGATATGGAGCAGGGGAAGCTGGTCAAGGCAGGAGACGTCATCGGGTATGTCGGGCGAAGCGGCTACAGCGCCAAGGAAAATACCAACAACATCAAGCAAAGCCATTTGCACTTCGGCGTGCAGCTGATCTTTGACGAGTCACAAAAGGAAGGGCCGGGGGAAATCTGGATCGACGCCTACGCGCTGACAGAACTCCTGCAGAAAAACAGGAGCGAGACCGTGCGCGATCCCGAGACAAAGGAGTTCAGCCGCCGGTTTGACTTTGACGAGGAGCTTCTGGGGAGGGCTGCCTCTCTGGCCGTGCCCGAGCCGGTGGAGACCAAAGCGCCGCCGACCGTGCCGATCCTGATGTATCATGCGGTGAGTCAGGACAAGTCCCGCCAGGGCCGCTTCTGCATTTCGCCCGAAGAGTTGGAAAATGATCTCAAGACGCTGCGCGACGAGGGGTATGAGTCCGTGTTGCTGTCCGATTTGGCGGCTTTCGTCCGTGACGGCGTCGAGCTGCCCGAGCGTCCGGTCGTGCTGAGCTTTGACGACGGAAACTTCAGCGACTACCACTATGTGTTCCCCCTGCTTAAAGAATACGGTATGAAAGCCGTTTTGTCAATCATGGGAACCCTGACCGATCAGTACTCCGAAGACGGCCGAACCGATATCAACTATCCCAATCTGACCTGGACGCAAATCGGAGAAATGCTTCAAACCGGCGTTGTCGAGATCCAGAACCATGGCTACGATATGCACAGAGGCGTCGGATGTGCGCAGAAGTGGGGAGAGAGCGACGAGGTTTACCGCGAGCGGCTGACGAAGGATCTTGACAGAATGCAGCAGCGCACGCTGGAGATGACTGGAGTCGAGTCACGATTCTTCACATACCCGTTCGGCGCCATCAGCGACATTTCCGATCAGGTGATGGAAGAGCTGGGCTTTTGGGGCAGTATGAGTTGCCGGGAGGGCCTGAACGTCCTGGATGGCCCCGAAGACTTGTTCAGACTCAAACGCATGGTCCGGCCGCACGGGATGTCGTCCTGGCGGCTGCTTAAAAAGATACAGCCCGAGGCCTGAATGTCTGGCAGGCTGTCAAAGAACCTTCGGTTCTTTGACAAAGCGGGGGTTGGATCAAACCGCTGTGGCGGTTTGCAGAGAAAGGCTTTCCCGGAACGAATCCGTGAAAGCCTTTCTTTTGGAGACAACCACCGGCTATGCCGGTGGAGCGAAAAGAGCTTTAGCGATGAAAATAAAAAAAGAACTCCCTTTGATATACTACAAGTGCGGTCTGTCAACTGCACTTGGGAAATCAAAGGGAGGACATTCGAATGAAT
>JAVBOR010000013.1:0-92443 GCA_031550325.1 Oscillospiraceae bacterium | reverse complement strand
GGACGAATGAGGCTTGACAGGCGAAAAAAATCAGAACCACAACTCTTTCACGGATTCACTCCGGGAAAGTCACCCAATGCGCGTCTTCACAAAGACGCGTTCCTGCTCCCGTTTGTAGACAAATCGAAGGTTTGTCTACAGGCTGAACTTGCCGCCAAAGGCGGCAGGTTCAGCCTCATGACAAAGAGGGCTCCCGGCGTAAGCCTGAAACCCTCTTTGTCTGCAGTTTTTGAGAACCTTCGGTTCTTAAAAAGCCTTTGTGTTATTTGGTCACGGTGAAGGTAAAGCTGTAACTTGGGAAGAGTTCAGGATACTTCACGCCCTTGATCAGGATCTTTGTGCCAACTTCAAGCGCGCCGTAATCCACATCCACGAGCACTGTTCTCTTGTCGGGCTGAATTTGCGCGGCGTAAGCCACGCCGTTGATCGTGACGCCGAATGTGCTCGCCGCCGTGAGATTCGCGTTGAAATTCAGCGCCAGCTTGTTTCCGGCGCCCGGCAGGGCCGAGACCGTCCAGATGTCGGTGCTGTAGGGCTTGATTACAATGGTTCCCACGCTGAGCACCACGCCGTTTGCCTCGGCGACCACTTCATAGACCGTGTCCTCGGTCACAGCCGGAGCCGCGTTGACCCGGATCATCACCGAGCCGCCGGCAATAGAGGTCAAGCCGATCTTACTCTCGCCGTCCTTCAGGTACACCACGGCGCTCTCCAGATTCTGGCCGACAGCAATGACCTTGATGTTGGCGGCAAGCGTGCCCACAATTGCGCCGGGGTTGACCACAAACTGGGTGATCACCGGGGCCAGGCCGTCGGCAAACGCCTTGGCGGCCAAAAGCTTTTCGATGTTTTGGACAGCGGCTTTCTGGTCTTCGGTCAGCGCCTGATAGATATCCCAAACCGTGTAGATGGTCGCGACGTCTTTCTCTCGCAGATCCTCAATGGCGGGAATCTGCAGGTCAATGCGCACGTCGAGCGCAACGGGCTCAACCGCCAGGAGTCTGGTCACGCGGCTGGCCGTGAGACGCGCCTTCTGGTCTTCGGTCAGCGCGTCATAAAGCGCGCGCATCCGCGTGACATACAGCGCGTCGCCCAGCACCGCCGGCTGACGGTCGCCCGTAAGGCGGCGTCCGACGATGTTGTTCGTGCCGGTGGCCGACAGGTAGTTCAAAAGGCCATTGACCGCGCTGGCTTTCTCGGCGTCGGTCTTCAGCATCTGCGGGAAGGTCAGCGGATCTTTGATCGAGAAGTTCACCCACGCGATGCCGATGTCCTGATTGGGGTTCATATTCTCGGCCAGCTTCACGGCGAAGCTCTTGATGATCGGATCGTCAAAGTTATAGAACCACTGGCGGTCGGGCTGGTAGCCGATCTGGAGAACAATTTCGTTTTCGGGATAGAAGTCGGCAAACAGACGGAACTGAGAGCCGGCGCCCATCACGTCGCCGTCGCGGGCGGCGCTGTCGTCGTAAATGCCGCCGACACTGCCGTCCATCGAGCCGTAGCCCTGCGCGTCGTTGCAGAACACGAGCTTTTCGCTGGGCAGATAGCCCTCGCCGGTCTCGCCGCCGCGGTAGGTTTTGGGCAGCCAGGTCGAGCCGAAGTGCTTCAGGAACAGCTTGTAGCCTGCGCCCCAGGTGCTGTACAGGTATTCGTTCCAGCTCTGCGCAATCGCGTCGGTCACGGGCAGACCCGAGTCCTCGGTCACGCCGTTATACCACTCGACGTCGATGGCAAAGCCCTTAACGCACTTATGGTCAGCCACGTCGTACACGTCGTACAGGATGTCCATCAGCGTCTTCATATCCGCGAAGCCCGATTCGACCTGCAGATACACGTTGATGTTGTTTTCGTCAAAGTAATTCAAAAAGTCAATTTGGGAAGTCTGCGAGGCGTTTGGCGCGCGGAACGAAATGTTCTCGCTGAGCCACTCGGCCTGCGTCTTGCCCATGTACTTGCCGTCTTCGTCCTGGATGGTGGCAAAGTCGACGTCGATGTTGCAGCCGCCGAGAGGGCCGTTGTTGCCGCCGAGCAGAGCCACAATCCAGACATAAGCCGACTCCGCGTCGGGCGCGTAGCCCTGCAGCTGGTCGTCAATGCTCTGCCAGTCCTCCTTGGAGTAACTCAGGCCGTAGCCCGAGGCGCGCGTGCCGATGTACTTGAGGTTGGCCGGGATCAGATCGTTGATGCCCTCGGCCTTTTTCAGCACTTCATAGTACAGAACGGCGGTCTTCTGGAAGCTCGTCAGGCCCTCATAGGCGGCTCTGGCAGCCGCGACCTCTTCGGGATTGGCCGGGTCCATGGCCAGGATGACCTTGTCAACGGCCTTGGCCAGATTGTACTGGGCCTTGAAGTTTTGCAGGTGTCCGGCGCGGAGTTCCTGCAGCTTGCCCAGCAGCGCGATGCTTTCGGCGCCGATAATGGCCTTCTGCGTGTCGCTCATGCCGCTCAGCTGGTCGGCCAGCGCCCACAGACCCTGCGACATTTCAAAGGAGATCGCCGGGGCCTCCATGGTGCCCTCGTTCAGGTCGAGGATCCACAGCTTAAGCATCCGCGCCTCGGCAGTCAGAAGCTTGCTGTAGTTGCGCACATTTTCCTTGTCCGCGCTGGACAGCTTGGTGTACAGCCTGCGCGCGCGCACCACGGCCTCGCGGTCGGCGACGGAGGTGACCGAAAGGTTGTCGATGGCCTGCTCAACAGCGCTCATGTCGTCAATCTCGTTGTTGAGCTGCTCAATGCGCTCACGGGCGGCCAAAAGCTTTTCGATGTTTTGGACGGCGGCTTTCTGGTCTTCAGTCAGCGCCAGATAAATGGCCCAGACTTCCGAGACAGCGCCGGTATCCTTCTTGCGCAGATCCTCAATGGCGGGAATCTGCAGGTCGATGCGCACGTCGAGCGCAACGGGCTCAACCGTCAGAAGTCTGGTCACGCGGCTGGCCGTGAGGCGCGCCTTCTGGTCCTCGGTCAGCGCGTCGTAAAGCTGACGCACACGCGTGACAAACAAAGCGTCGCCCAGCACCGCCGGCTGACGGTCGCCCGTAAGGCGGCGGCCGACGAGGTTGTTCGAGCCGGTGGCCGACAGGTAGTTCAAAAGGCCGTTGACCGCGCTGGCTTTCTCGGCGTCGGTCTTCAGCATCTGCGGGAAGGTCAGCGGATCTTTGATCGAGAAGTTCACCCACGCGATGCCAATATTCTGGTTCGGGTTGGTTGCCTCGGCCATCTTCACGGCAAAGTTCTTGATGACCGGGTCGCCAAAGTTATAGAACCACTGGCGGTCGGGCTGGTAGCCGATTTGATAGATGATCTCGTTTTCCGGGAAGTAGTCGGCAAAAATGCGGAACTCCGGAGCAAAGCCGGGGCGGTAGCCGTCGCGGACGTCGTTTTCGTCGTACACGCCGCCGACAAGACCGTCCATCGAGCCGAAGCTCTGGCTGTCGTCACAGAAGATAATCTTCTCGCTGGGCAGATAGCCCTCGCCGGTCTCGCCGCCGCGGTACGCGGGTGGCAGCCAGGTCAGGCCGTAGTGCTTTAAAACGAGTTTATAGCCGGCGCCCCAGGTGCTGTACAGGTATTCGTTCCAGCTCTGCGCCATCGCGTCTGTCACGGGAATGCCCGAGTCCTCGGTGACGCCATAATACCACTCGACGTCGATGGCGAAGCCCTTGACGCTCTTGTGACTGGTGATGTCGTACACGTCGTACAGGATGTCCATCAGCGTCTTCATGTCCGCATAACCCGATTCGACCTGCAGATACACGTTGATGTTGTTTTCATCAAAATAATTCAAAAAGTCAATTTGGGAAGTCTGCGAGGCGTTCGGCGCGCGGAACGCGATGTTCTCACTGAGCCACTCGGCCTGCGTCTTGCCCATGTACTTGCCGTCTTCGTCCTGGATGGTGGTGAAGTCAACATCGACGTTGCAGCCGCCGGCCGGGCCGTTGTTGCCGCCGAGCAGCGCCACAATCCAAACATAAGTAGACTCCGCATCGGGGAAGTAACCCTGCAGCTGGTCGTCAATGCTCTGCCAGTCTTCCTTGGAGTAGCTCAGGCCGTAGCCCGAGGCGCGCGTGCCGACATACTTGATGTTTTCGGGGATAACTCCGTCAATGCCTTCTGCTTTTTTCAGCACATCGTAGTAAACGACAATGGTCTTCTGAAAGCTTGTCAGGCCATCATAGGCGGCTCTGGTTGCTGCGACCTCATCGGTGTTGGCCGGATCCATCTCCATGATCGCCTTGTCCACGGCCTTGGCCAGGTCGTAGTCCGCCTTGAAGGCAGGCAACAGCACGTCGCTCTCGTACGCCTGCATCCCCTCGAGGATCTCGATCGCGTCCTCGCCGACAATGGCTTTCTGCGTGTCGTTCATGCCGTCCAGTTCCTCAAAGAGGACCCAAAGGCCAAAGGAGGTGCCAAAGCTGATCTCGGGGGCCTCGGCGGTGCCTTCGTTGAGGTCAAGAATCCACAGCCTCAGAATCTGTGCTTCGGCGGCCAGCAACTGCGCGTAGTTGCGTACATTTTCCTTGTCCGCGGCGGACAGCTTGGTGTACAGTCTGCGCGCGTACACCACAGGCTCACGGTCGGCAAGCGAGGCGACGCTGAGCTTGGAAATGGCCAGTTCGACCGGAGTCATGTCCTCAATTTCCTCGGGTGTGTTGAACGCCTCGCCGCCTTTGGTTTCGGCGGAGTTCGCGTTGGCGGGCAGGGCTGCCGCGCTCATGGGGATCATCCCGCAGAGCATGGTCAGCACAAGCGCGAGAGACAGGATGGCGCTGAGCTTTTGTTTCATGTTTGACTCTCCCTTTCTTGTTTATCCTCTTTATTGGTAATGGCGCTTGTGTCATGCAGCGTAAAGCCAGCTGATGTAAGGTCATTAATATTAATTAACCTAATTAATTATTGCATACGCACAAGTCCATGCCTTTTGTACAATAATAGTATACCCTACTCTCGAATATTTGTCAACCTCAACAATGAAGACCCAGCGCCCGCCGTTCACGCGGGCCCGCGCGCATCCCGGGCCCGCGGCGCGCCGGAGCCTGGCTCAGTCCCATTGGAGGCAAACGCGCTCCATCGCGGCGCGATGGCCAAGCACGTCCTCCAGCGCCCAAATGACGGCCCCAGCGACCGGAGGCTTGTCCAGCACCGTGTAGCGAACCTCCCGTCCGGCCAGGCGCTCGGAGATCATCTGTTTAAATCCGTCGGTCAGCGCCGGATGATCCCCTTTGACAAACACCGAGCCCGCCATCGCGACGTCCAGCGGCTGATCGAGGGGATAGTCCAGCCGGCTGGCGATGCCGCACACCGCTGCCCCGCTGTCCCTGCCGATCGTGGTGAGCATTTCGATCGCAAGCGCGTCCTGCATCTTTGCCGCCTGAAAAACCAGCCTGTTGAACTCGCGCACGTCGGCCGAGCCGTTCTCAATCGCCTCGGTCAGTGTATCCAGAAATTCGTCCTCGCGGGACACGCCGAGCAAATCGAACAAAAGCCGCGTCATCTCGGTCTGCGGCCCTCCTTTGTACAGCGAGCTGTACACGACGCCGATCATTGACATACCGATCTGGCCCCCGCCGCCGATATCGGATGTCAGCGCCCCGCAGCCGCCCACCTGCAGCATTCTGCCCTTGGCGTCAACGCCGGCCGCCGTGCAGCCTGTGCCGTTGATGGAGCATACGCCGTATCCGTTCCGGCACGCCGCCTTGATCGGCAAAAACGCGTCGTTGAGCACAAGCGGCTCGGCGACGCCGCACCGGCGCAAAATGGCGGAAATTAATTCATGCTGCTTGGCCGTATCGGCGCCCGCCATGCCAAAGACGCCGCGAAAGAGCTCCTCCATCCGCAGCCCGTTTTGGGAGAGCGCTGACGCCAACAGCGTGCCGAGCTCCTCCTCCAGCTGCCTGAAAGAACCCTCCAACGACTCGTGGTTTAATGGGCCCCAGGTTAAAAAGTCAATGATTCGCCCTTCCAAGTCAAACAGCGCAAGGTGGCTCTTGGTTCCCCCTGCGTCAAGCCCGATGACAAACCGTTTCATACTCTCCCCGCCTTCTCTGTGCGGCGGGCGGCGATAAGCCGCCCGCGCCCGCCTCAGCGTATAAACGTCCCTCGTATTCGCGTGCTTTTTCAGGGTTCACCTCTACTCCCCAAAAAACTGTCCCACATAGGCCCTGTTGGCCTCAAGCATTTCCTTCAAAGCCGGTTTGGCCTTTTCAAAGTCGCCGATCAGGGGGTGTGTCAGCAGCGCGCAGAGCGCCTTGTCGGCGTCGCCCTCAAGCCCTGCCTCTACGGCCAACTTTTCATACGCCTTGACAGCGCGCATGAGTCCGACAATATGGGTGTTGTCAAACGACCCCACCGGCACAGGCGCTGCGCCTGCGCTGTTGATGACCGCCTTGACCTCAACCACATCGCTGTCGTCCATAAAGGGCAGCGCGCCGTTGTTGCGCGTGTTGACCACCTGAACGTCTCCCGTGTCGTTCTCGATGGAGTGGATCAGGCTGACAGCCGCCGTGGAGTAAAGCGCCCCGCCGCGCATGGCCAGTTCCTCGGGCTTTTGGGAGAGATTGGGGTTTTGGTAGCTTTCCAGCAGCGCTTTTTCCACCTCCACACATTCCTCGCCGCGGCTCTTCTCGGCGCGCTGACACTTTTTCAGATGCTCGTCCCGCATATAAAAGTAGCCCAGGTAGCTCGACGGGATGGCGTTGACCGCGCGCAGCAGCTCCGGGTCCAGCTTGATGTCGGGAATGTTGCGCATGCCCGTTCCGGCCGTGAACGCGCCGGGCCTGATCAGTTCCTTTCCGCCGACGATGACAGAGGTAATCCAACTCAGGTGATTGAGCCCGACGTAGGTGTACTCATAGGGGCTTCCCTGCGTCATGGTTTTTTCAATGTCGGCCAGCATGTTGATCGGGCAGTTGCACAGGCCGAGCAGACGCGCCTTTGTGTGCCCGAGAACCGCCTCGGCAATGAGCCCCGAGGGGTTGGTAAAGTTGATAAACCACGCTTCGGGGCAGCGCTTCTCGATTTCGCGCGCGAGGTTCATGATCGGGCCGATCGTGCGCATGGCTTTCATAAAGCCGCCGATGCCTGTGGTCTCCTGGCCGATAAGGTCATACTTCAGCGGAATCTTCTCGTCCCGGATGCGAGCCGCCAGTCCTCCGACGCGGATTTGTGCGATGACATAGTCCGCGCCGTCCACCGCCTGCTCCATGCTTGTCGTGGTGCAAAAGCTGCCCGTGTACCCCGCTGCTGCCAGCATACGCTTTGTCAGCCCGCCGGTAATCTCCATTTTTTTCTCGTCAATGTCCATGAAGCAGATTGTTTTGATCGGCAGAGTCTCCTGACGGGCCAATACGCCCTCAATGATTTCGGGCGTGTAGGTGCTGCCCGCGCCAATCACGGTGAGTTTGAGCTGTTTTTCCATAATTTCCTCCTCAAATAGCATTGCCGTACCGTCAGCTTTCCAAAACTTCCTCCAAGCCCTCGTCCTCCGACAGCATATCCAGAGCGCGGCTTTGAAACACCTGGAGCGCCATCCCAACGACAGAGGGGTTTTCCAGCGTCTGGGGAAAGATCTCCACGGGAAATTCATGCATGCGCGCAAAGCAGGCGCGCACGGCCCCGACAAACTCCGGCCCGAGCAGCCGGGAGGCGATCCCTCCCAGAATGACCGTTGGGATGTCGAGCTGAACCACAATGTTCACCATGCACATGGCCAGCAAATTGGCGGCGTACTGCAGCATCGGCGATGTGGCGGCGATGCTCAGGCGCGCGGCGTCATCGGCGGCAAAGCCCCAGTCGCGCGCCAGCGCGCTTAAGCAGATCTTGCTCTCCAGCCAGCCCTGCGACCGCGCGTGCGCCGTGTACGTTTCGTCAAAAATCATTTGTCCGATCTCTCCGGCGGAGTATCGCGGGCCTTTGCGGACCCTGCCGTCCAGCACAAGGCCGGCGCCCAGGCCACTGCCATAGGAGATGTAGACCAGGTTGTCAATCTGCTCGCGGCGCAGCGTGTATTCGGCGTAGGCCGCGGCGTTGACGTCGTTGTCCACGTCAACCGGCAGGTTGATGGCGCAGCGCAGCGCCTGAACTGCCGGGCCGAAGGGCGTCGGCTCAAAAACGCCGATATGGGGCGCGTCGGAGATAATCCGCGCGCCGGCATTGACAATGCCCGGCAGCGCGATGCCGACGCCGATACAGTTTTTTGCGCTGCAGCTCTCGCGCACATCGTGAATCATGCGGCGGACCTGCCCGGTCAGCAGCTCGGGGAAGGCGTCCGCCGCACGCTCCTGGCGCAGGGCGATCGTCTTGCCGTCAAGGTCGACGATGCCGACGTTGACATAGTCCCCCTCAATCTCCACGCCGACCGCCAGACACGATTCGGCGTTAAGGCGGTACAGCTGGGCCTTTCGTCCCAGGGCCGACGGACTCTCCCCGGCGCAGGCAATCAGGCCCTTTTCCTCAAAATAACTGAATATTTTCAGCACCGTGGGCATGCTGATTCCGGTCAGCTGGCCAACTTGGGTGCGGGAAATCACTTTTTCGCGGAGAAAGATTTCAAAAACCTTTTTCCTGTTCATATCCTTCAGGTGAGACGAGATGTAGGCAGCCATGGTGACGGCCTCCCTCAAAATATTTAATTAAGTTAATTAATTCTTATAAGTATAGTATACAACCGATCCGAATTTTGTCAAGCGTTTTTTGGGTGAAACGCCGACAGTTTGCTTCCGACGCGTGGCGCTGCTTGTCTTCGGGCCGGACAAATGATAAGATGATATAATCCGAATCAAAGCGCCGCCTTGCAGGCCCTGACGTTACAGCGCGCAGGTGTCCTCGTCCTTTTTCGGCTTTCCCATTGAGCCTGACGCCGAAGGCGGCGGGTCCCTGCTGGACTGAAATAAGAAGAGCCGAGCGCCCGAGCAGGTAGGCCTGGAGCCTGGAGGCGTTTTGAAGCGCACGCGCCCCAAAGGGGCGACCGGTTCAAAAGCCGCAAGGCGAAGGACGACCGCCCGCGAGGACGAATGAGGCTTGACAGGCGAAAAATATTAGAACCACTACGCTTTCACGGATTCACTCCGGGAAAGCCACCCAATGCGCGTCTTCACAAAGACGCGTTCCTGCTCCCGTTTGCAGACAAATCGAAGGTTTGTCTACAGTCTCAGGGCGTTCCCGGATTTACTCCGGGAACGCCCTGAGACTGTCAAAGAACCATTGGTTCTTTGACAAAACGAAGAGCAGCGACGGCTTTGGGCAGAGCTCGCGCGTTATATCTCAGGGGTCGCCACACAAGTGATCTGATCGATCGGAATGGTGCAGGAGGTGCCCAGCACATCCCCGCGGCTTCTGCCGCCGCAGTCGCTGCCTCTGTTTCCGCAGCCGCAGCCCCTGCTTCCGCGCCCGCAGCCTCTGTTTCCGTTTCCGCAGCCACAGCTTCTGCCTCCGCAGCCTCTGTCGCCGCGCCCGCAACCGCAGCCTCCGTCTCCGCGTCCGCAGCCGCAGCCTCCGTCTCCGCGTCCGCAGCCGCAGCCGTTCACGGGGCCGAACGGCCGGAGCTCATCTGCGGCCGGGAGCGCGGTGATTACTTTACAGCTGTCGTCATTCACGTTGGCCACGAGGCCGGTAAACCCCCCGCCGGCGCAGCCGCCAGCCGTGGTAAACACCGTACAGACTCTGCCAACATTCCTGCGCAGCGTACGCCTGACCGAGTTTTCCTCGCGGCAATCGTACCAATCTGCCATGTATTCTGTCTCCTTTCAACTCTAAAGGGCGTAACGAACGCCACACTCTCATCATATGCTGAACAGAGAGCGTTGCCAGTGGCCCGATTTGAAAAAAAGGAGGCGCGCGCGGTGCTGATGGTTCAAAACTACGCGGATCCGCTCAGCGGCCGCGGCAGGGCGTCGCCATTTGCCGACAAGGTCGGACAAATGATAAGCGTGTACACGGCGTCAGGTGCGCCGCCGTTTTGCGGAGTTTTGCTGAGGGCCGACCCGCAGGCGCTCACGCTTGTCTGCCCCAACGGCTCAAGAAGCCGGTCGCCGGCCTTCCTGTGCGTTGCCGCCGACAAAATCACCGCGGTGCGGACGCGGCGTTAGCCAAGGCGCTTACTTCAGCCAGTATGCCTGCCCGTCGGCCGTCCTGTCCATGAACCCGTATTCGATCAGATACCGGCGGATGGAGACGTAGTCCCCGTAAATTGGCCTGAGGATGTCGTTGACCTGCTTCTCCGTGTAGTGCTTTCCCGGCTCAAACTGCCCGGCGATGATCTTCAGGATCACGAGTTTGTTTTTTTCCTTGGAAGAGAGCGTCTTGAGTACCGGAGGATCGAGCGACACAAAGAAGTTCCCCGCGATCCTTTCCGATTCGGTGCCCGTGGTCATATAGCGCTCATCCACCATGGTCGCGTTCGGGTGAACCTCGGGCGCCTCGTCGCACGCCAGTCTGTGCTCCAGGAGTCCCTCCAGGGCAAGAATCACCCTGGCCTGCCTGGCCTTTTCACGAAAGCTGAACCGCTGAAACCGGACGGTTGACGGCGAGATTCCAGCTCCTCTGGCGAGCTCCCCGTCGGACACGCCGCCAAAGAAGCCCAACAGCATGTCGGATTGCACCTCGGTCAATCCGGTATTTTTTTTGCCCTCGCGCAGCAGTGCGGCAAAAACCGAGTCGTGCGCCTCACGGATATGCAAGCAGGCTGCCTTTTGCGCGTCCACCAGACGCCCGCCCTGCTTGAACACCACGCCGCGTTCAAACACGGTGCCGCAGAACAAACAGACATACGCACAGCGCTTTTCCTCAAACACAAAGCCGTTTTTTAGTTCCTCGACCGTCAGGCTCTGAATTTCTTTATTCATAAACAATCCTCCTGAAATAAAACAATATTATAAACATTATATCAATATATTTGAAAAAGTCAAGCGGACATGGCGCGGAAAAGCCGGACGCGCCACGCCCGGAAGGACTTGAAAAAACTCGCGATGTGGATATAATGGGGTCAGGCGGCCGAAGGCCGCCGGCGCGGAAGGAGGGGGAGCGCTCATGGAAAAGGCGAGTTTTGCCGTCACGGGGATGACGTGCTCGGCCTGTTCGGCGCGCGTTGAAAAGGGCGTTTCCCGGCTCCCGGGAGTCAGTGCCGTCAGCGTCAACCTGCTGACCGGTCTCATGACCGTCAGCTTTGACGGTCAGGCGCTTAAGCGCGGCGAAATCATCCGCGCCGTCGAAGCGCTTGGCTACGGTGCCTCTTTAAAAGGCGGCGCGGAAAAGGCCGTTTTGACCGAGTCCGCAAACCCCGCCCGGCAGGCCCTGAAAGGGTTTCGGACGCGGCTGATTGTTTCGGCCCTATTTACGGTGCCGCTGTTTTATTTAGCGATGGGCGGGATGTTCTCCTGGCCGCTTCCCGGTCTGCTTACCGGCATGGACAACGCGGTGATCGCGGCGCTGACGCAGTTTTTGCTGCTGCTTCCCGTACTGTTTGCCAATCAAGCGTACTTTCGGCATGGCTTTCGCGGCCTTGTAAAACTTGCGCCAAACATGGACGCCCTGATCGCCATGGGAAGCTCGGCCGCGACACTTTACGGCGTTTTCGCGCTTATTTGCATGGCTTACGGCCTCGGCCACGGCGACATGGCGCTCGTCCACGAGTATTCGATGAACCTTTACTTTGAGTCGGCTGCTATGATCCTCACGCTGATCACCCTGGGAAAATACTTTGAAACGCGCGCCAAGAGCCGCACCTCGGACGCGCTATCAAAGCTCATGGATCTCGCGCCGAAGACTGCCTTTGTCCTGCGCGGCGGTGCCGAAGCCGAAATACCCGTTGACGACGTGCAGCTGGGCGAAGCGCTGGTTGTCCGCGCCGGAGGCGCCGTCCCGGTCGACGGTCTTGTTTTGGAGGGGTACGCCTCGATTGACGAGGCAGCCATCTCGGGCGAGAGCCTGCCTGTGGACAAGAACCCGGGCGACCGCGTCATCGCAGGCACCGCTGTCTCATCGGGCTACCTGGTCTTTAAGGCCACGGCCGTTGGGGAGAACACCACGCTCTCGGGCATCATCAGGCTGGTCGAGGACGCCACGTCCTCCAAGGCGCCGATTGCCAGACTCGCCGATAAAATCAGCGGCATTTTTGTCCCGACGGTTATCCTGATTGCGCTGACCACGTTTGCCGTGTGGATGCTTTTGGGCTACGGGCTGGCGTTTTCGCTCTCTGTGGCCATTTCGGTGCTTGTCATTTCCTGCCCCTGCGCGCTTGGGCTGGCGACGCCCACGGCCATTATGGTGGGTACGGGCCGCGGGGCAGCCAACGGCATTTTGATCAAGTCAGCCGAGTCGCTCGAGGTCGCGGGCGGCGTGGACACCGTGGTACTGGACAAGACCGGCACCGTCACCGAGGGGAAGCCCGCTGTGACCGATCTGCTTCCCCACGGCGTACCGGCCTCGGCGCTGCTGTTGGTCGCCGCGTCGCTTGAAAAGCTGTCCGGCCATCCGCTCGGCGGCCCCATCCTCGCGATGGCCGATGCCGAGGGCCTAACGCTGAGCGCCGTGGCTGACTACCGCCAGATCCCCGGCCAGGGCATTCAGGGAGTTTTGGACGGCCAGCTTTGCCGCACGGGCAACAAAAAGCTGCTCTCCGGCCTCTCTCTTGACGGCTTTGACGCGCGGGCTGCCGAGCTGGCTGCGGGGGGCAAAACGCCGCTGTTTGTCGCGCGCGGCGACACGCTTCTGGGCGTCATCGCCGTGGCCGACGCGCCAAAAAACTCAAGCAAGGCGGCCGTCGCGCGCCTTTTCCAAATGGGCCTCGACGTTGTCATGCTGACCGGGGACAACGCCGTGACCGCCAAGGCTATTGCGGCGCAGGTGGGGATCGATGCGTTTGTGGCCGATGTGCTGCCCCAGGATAAGGAGCGGCAGGTGCGCGCGCTGCAGCAGGTCCATAAAAAGGTGGCCATGGTAGGGGACGGCATCAACGACGCGCCCGCGCTGACGCGCGCCGATGTCGGCATCGCCATCGGCGCCGGAACCGACATCGCCATAGAGGCCGCCGATATCGTGCTGATCAAGAGCGACCTTGCCGACGTGGCCACGGCCATTGAGCTCAGCCGCGCGGTCATGCGCAACATCAAGCAAAACCTGTTCTGGGCGTTTTTTTACAATATCGTCTGCATTCCGGTGGCGGCCGGGGTGTTTTACCTGTCGGGCGGCATTTTGCTCAATCCCATGGTCGCCGCCGCCGCCATGAGTCTCAGTTCGGTCACCGTAGTCCTCAATGCGCTGCGTCTGCGCTTTTTTGCGCCAAAGCCGCGGCATAAATCAAAGGAGATGCTCCCCATGACCAAAACGCTGCACATCGAAGGCATGAACTGCATGCACTGCGTAAATGCCGTCAAAAAGGCCCTGGAGGATGTTCCGGGCGTCACGCGCGCCGACGTCAGTCTGGATGGGCCGACCTCTGTGGAGACCTCGGCTTCCGTGGACGACGCGCTTCTGCGCAAGGCCGTCCAGGACGCGGGATACGAGGTTGTCGGCTGAACAAGAACGTGTCCCGCCCCAGTAACCCTTCGCGCTTTGTCAAAGAACCAAAGGTTCTTAGACAGTCTATGAGGCTTTCCCGGATTCATTCCGGGAAAGCCTTTCTTTGCGCTCATTTGCAAAAACGCGACACCTCTCCCGTTTTGCTTATGCGCCGTAGGCTCCTGAACAGCGGCCCGATTCGATGTCTTTCGTATAATTCCGCGTGTTTTCTGCATACTATCGGCATGCATTGATAAGGGGGCGCATCAAGTGGCCGGTTCAAAACAGCCGCAGACCAACCTGGAAGGCATGGTTGACTACAGCGCATTCCGCATGTCGGAGAGCCTCGCGGAGAATCTGAGCATGATCCGCACGATTTTTACCGGCGACGACGCCGTCATCATCCGGGAGTTTGAAAGCCGGGACGGAAAGATTCGCTGCGCCGCCGTCTATGTGGACGGGATGATTAACACGCAGATGGTTGTGCTGTCCGTCATCCGTCCCATCTGTTCGTTTGAGCGCAAGCGTCTGGATATCACCGGAACCACGCTGGACGATATTCAGTCCAAACTGGTCAGCGGAAACGAGGTCAAGCGCTCTCAGGATATCAAAACCTGTGTCAGCACGGTCTTGTGCGGCGACACGCTCGTCCTCACCGACGGCTCGCAGGAGGCGCTGCTTGTCGGCTCTAAGGGCTATGCCACCCGGGCCGTCATAGAGCCCGACAACGAAAAAAGCCTGCGCGGCCCGCGCGAGGGCTTTACCGAGTCGTTCATGGTCAACCTCAGCCTGATCCGGCGCAGGCTCCAGACGAGCGATCTGAAGCTCAGCTTTCTCCGGCTGGGAACGCGCACCGAGACCAGGGTGTGCCTGTGCTACCTGGACTCTCTGGTGGACAAGAGCGTACTCAAGGAGCTCCGAAACAGGCTGTCCCAGATTTCAACGGACAGCGTTCTTTGCACAAACTACCTCGAGGAGTTTGTGAAGGACAGCCGCCTGTCCCCGTTTAAAACAACCGGCTCGTCCGAAAAGCCCGACATTGTCGCCGCGCGGCTGCTGGAGGGCCGTGTGGGCGTTGTGGTGGATGGCAGTCCGCTGGTGATGACGGTTCCGTATCTGCTGATTGAGAACTTTCAGGCGCCCGACGACTACTATGTCAACTTTTATTACTCCAGCGCGGGAAGACTCGTTCGGTTTCTGGCGTTTTTCCTTACCATCAGCGTTCCCGCCGTTTACGTCTCGCTGGTCGGGTTCCACCAGGAAATGATCCCGGACTCGCTGATCGCCGTGCTGTCCGCGGCCTCGTCCCACACGCCGTTTCCCGTCATTCTGGAGTGCCTCGGCCTGCTCGTCGTCTTTGACGTCCTGCGGGAGGCCGGCATCCGCTCCTCCAACAAAATCGGTCAGGCCCTCAGCATCGTCGGCGGCCTTGTGGTGGGTCAGGCCGCCATCGAGGCCAAGATCATCGGCGCGCCCACCCTCATCGTGGTGGCCCTGACCGGAATCACCGGCATGCTGGTTTCCAAGCTCAGCAGCGCGGGGCTGCTCATCAGAACCGGAGCTCTGCTGATGTCGGCGTTCGTCGGGCTGTTCGGATACTTTTTCGTCATGGTCATGGTCAGCATCCACCTGCTTTCCCTGCAGTCCTTCGGCTGCGACTATATGAGCGGACTTACCACGCTCAAATCCAACATGGCGCAGGACGTCCTCTTCCGCGCCCCGATCTGGAATATGAAGACGCGGCCACAGTTCGCCAGGAACACCAGACGGCAGAAGTGAGTCGGGCGAGCCGCCGCGCGAACAATTGGGAGAGGAGGGAGACGCTTATGCTCCGACTCAGCATGGGACGCCGGGCAGCGTGTGTCATTCTGGCGGCTTTTTTATGCGCCGGACTGTGCGCCTGCGACTACACCAATATTGAGGATCTCATCGTCGTTGCCGGACTGGGCGTAGACCCAGGTAATGACGGGGGCTATCACATTACGGCCGAAATCGCAAAGCCCGCAGCGGACATCAAATCCGGGACGACCGAGTCGGTCGTCTATGATTTCGAGGGCAGGACGCTTGCTGAAGCGGTCGGCGGGCTGGTCAACTTCGTCGGCGGTCGCATATATCTCCGCCACGCCAGCATCATGATCATCAGCGAGGAGATCGCCAAAACCGAGAGCATCGCGCCGCTTTTGAAGGTCTGCATGCACACGTCCGACCTTCATGCCACCACCATGGTCGCAGTCAGCAAGAACTGCAGCGCACAGGACATCCTGCACCAAAAAAGCCAGCAGGAGGTTCTGATCTCCCGAAACCTGTCCAGAGCCATCGACCAACAGCACTCCTATTGGGGAAAATCTGTGCAGGCGAAGCTTTGCCCGCTTTACAACGAGGCCATCGGCGGGGGCTGCATGCTGCTGCCGGCCATCACGGTTATTGAGGACAAAGAGAGCAGCAAGGCCGATCTGGACGGCATCGCCGTCCTTCAAGAGTCCTTTCTGCGCGGGTATCTGTCGCCCGACGAGGCTCAATTCTGCACGATCGCCACAGAAAACGGGAAAGGCGGCTCGCTGGTGCACGAGAGTGAGGACCTTGGGAGGATCACCCTCAGATACAGCGACATCCAGTCGGACGCCAGTCCCGTCTTGGAGAACGGTCAGCTGCGCATGAACCTGGACGTGCATCTGACCGGATACGTCATCGACGTCAACGGCACCGCACTGACCATCCCCTCGGCCGACCGTGATACGCTTATGACGGAGATGCAGGACGACATCTCGGAAAAAATCCTGACCGTCGTGAAAAAGATACAGACGCAGTTCGGCACGGACGTCTTTGGAATGGGCGCGAGGGTGCAGACAACGCAGCGCGAGCTCTGGAAAAGCGTCGGCGAGGACAACTGGCAAAGCTTTTTCACAGAAATCCCGGTTTCGGTCCATGTTGTGCTCGACCTCAAGAACAACAGCATCGCCTCGAATTGACAGGGGGTTGAACGCGTATGCTTCTGTTTCTCGCCGTAGCCCTTGTGCTCGCCGTCTGCTTTGCGGCGGACCTGAAGATGCTCCCCTGGCCCCGCAAGGAGGCCGTGGTCTACCTCGTGCTGTCCCTGTTGACGCTTGGCATTGCCGGGCTGCTCTTTCTCAGCACGCCCGCCGTTTCGATCTTCGACCTGCTGTATCAGGCCTTTCCCGCCCTGTTCTCCTCCTGACCGTGCGACTGCGGGGTTTGTCTACGGTCTTTGTCAAAGGAAAAATGTTCTTTGACAGTATCTTATAAGGGGGGCGCACCCATGAGCAAGGTCCGGCTCACAACGTTTCAGATCTTCTGCATCTCCGTTTTGTTTTGGGAGGGCAGCTCGCTTGTGTCCATACGGCACGCCACCAAGCAGGATCACTGGCTGGCCCTGCTGATGGCGGGCGTGATTTTCCTCCCGCTCCTGCTCGTATTTATGCGCCTGCTGAAGATGAATCCGGGGAAAACCCTGTTTGACATCATCACCGAGCGGTTCGGGGCGCTGTTCGGGAAGATCGTGGTCGCCCTGTATACGCTGTATATCTTTATCTTCGGCGCGCTCTTCATTCGCAACTATACGCAGGCTGTGACCATTATCGCTCTGCCCGAAACGCCCCAGCTGATGGTCAGCCTCATGTGCTGCGTCTCCGGCATCTATTTGCTGAAAAAGGGCCTGCGCGCCATTGGCCGGTTCAGCGCACTCTTCTTTTTGGTGACCACGGCAGTTTTGATTTTTACGCTGATTACGGCCGTTCCCAGCCTTAACACGGACTACCTGTATCCCATGCTCGCCACGCCCTTTCACAAGATGGCCGAGGAGGTCAGCGCCATTTTTTCCTTCCCCTTCAGCGAGGCTGTGATCCTGCTGGCCGTTTTGCCGTTTGCAAAGACAAATCCCAACACAAACAAGGCGTTCTTCGGGGGCTTTGCGGCGGCATACCTGATTATTCTGGTCATCGCGCTTCGCGACATCCTGGTTTTGGGGGGCAACGCATTCAGCTCCTTCTACTTCCCCTCCTTTGAGTCGGCAAACTTTACCAAGATTGGACAATTTATCCAGCGCCTTGAAGCGCTCACGCTGGGGTTCGTTCTCATCTCAAGCATCCTTAAGTTCACGCTGTGCGTCTTTGCGGGCTGCCAGGGCCTTGCAAAGCTCGTCAATATGCCGGACGGGCAGGTGTTCTTCGCCCCGGCGGCGCTGATGTGCTCTGTCTTCTCCCTGTTTATCTACGGCCAGATCTCCGAGCTGCAGACGGGCCTGCAGCTGATACAGGCGGTTGCCCTTCCGTTTCAGGTGCTGTTCCCCATCGCGCTGTTCATCTGCTCGGCCATCGCCCTGCATATGAAGAAGTCCAGGCAGATCAACGCGCCGTAGGGAAACTCCCCCGCTTTGCATAACAGTCTGAAAGCCTCGCCAAGGGTGAGGCTTTCAGACTGTTATGCAAAGCGGGGGCTTCTTTTGAAAATAGGGATTGACTTAAAGCCAACTTCAGGTGATACACTGTGCAAAACGCCGCCCTGCCATCAACAACACAGAGAGGATGACCCAGAATGATCTACAAGCCATTTAAGGACTTGCAGCTCTCCACGCTTGGTTTGGGAAATATGCGCCTGCCCACAACCGGCGACCGCAGCGCGATTGACCCCATAAAGGCGCGGCAGCTGATCGAGTATGCCTACCAGAACGGCATCAACTACTTTGATACTGCCTACATGTACCACGGAGGCAACTCGGAGGGCTTTGTCGGAGACGTGCTGCGCCAGTACCCGCGCGACAGCTGGTATCTGGCCTCCAAAATGCCGGGCCACAGCATGCGCTACGCCGACGGCAAGCTGGAATTTGTCGGACTGATGAGCGGGCTTCCCCCCGTCAGCCCCGAGGAAATCTTTGAGACCCAGCTGAAGCGGTGCGGCGTGGACTATTTCGACTTTTACCTTTTGCACAACGTGTGCGAAACCTCCTACGGCATTTACACCGACCCCGATCTGCGCATGGTGGAATACTTTGCGGAGCAAAAACGGTTAGGGCGCATCCGCCATCTGGGTTTTTCGGCCCATGGCCGCGCCGAGACCATTGACCGCTTCCTGGACACCTACGACTGTTTTGAGTTTGTGCAGATCCAGCTCAACTATGTGGACTGGGTGCTGCAGGACGGACGCAAAAAGGCCGAGGTCATCGGGGCGCACGGACTGCCCGTGATCGTCATGGAGCCGGTTCGCGGCGGCAAACTCGCCGAACTGGACGAGCCGTCAAGCGCCCCTTTGAAGAGCGCACGCCCTGGCGACTCCCTCGCCTCCTGGGCCTTTCGCTTCTTGCAGAGCCTGCCCAACATTCAGGTTGTGCTCAGCGGCATGAGCACCATGGAGCAGCTCCAGGAGAACATTGAGCTGTTCTCCCGCCCCGACCCCACTACGCCCGAGGAGAACGCGCTGCTGATGGGCATGGTGGAGGAGCTTGCCGAGCTCATCCCGTGCACGGCCTGCCGCTACTGCTGCGACGGCTGCCCGCAGAGGCTGGACATCCCCAAGCTCATCTCCATGTATAACGAGATGAAGTTTGACCGCCCCTTCACGCTGAATTTCACCCTCGACGCCATGGAGGCAGCCGAGCTGCCCGCCGCCTGTATCGCCTGTGGCGTCTGCACCACGCTCTGCCCGCAGGACATAGACATTCCCGGCATCATGGAGCGCTTCGCGCAGCTGCTCGCCGCGCGGGCGGGGTAAACTTACGCTTTGTCAAAGAACCAAGGGTTCTTTGACAAAGCGGGGGTCTGGCTCGCGTCTTTGCGAAGACGTGCAAAGAAACGCTTTCCCGGAGTGAACCCGTGAAAGCACTATGTTTGGGGCCTTGTGACGCGCGCCTCCCGGACGAGGGCTGGCGCGGCAAGGCCTTGTTTTTTTCCCCGTTTTGGTGTAAGGTGTTGACGGATTCCCCTTATGAGCGACCGGGGAAGATATCGGGATTTGGAGCGCTTTTATGGATATTCAATATTTGAAGGGCGTGGGCGAAAAGCGCGTCCAGCTGCTGCACAAGCTCGGTCTTTTCTCCTCGGAGGATCTGTTGACGTACTATCCTCGGGACTACGAGGACCGCACCGAGTTTAAGCGGCTGTGCGAGCTGCTGCCCGGTGAGAGCGTCTGCGTGCGCGCCACGGTCTCCTCGCCCGTGCAGCACTCGTTTGTGCGCAAGGGCATGGATCTTTTCCGCACCACTGTTTTCGACGACAGCGGCCAGATTCCCCTGACCTTTTTCAACGCGCCCTATGTGAGAAACTCGCTCAAGCAGGGCGAGGGCTATGCGTTTTACGGCAAGGTCAGCGCCTCGGCGCGCGGCGTCGAGCTGGTCAACCCCGTCTTCGAGCCCCTGAGCGCCCAGGGCAGGATCACGGGCCGCATCATGCCGCTGTACCGCTCGACGGCGGGTTGCCCGCAGGCGCTTTTGCGCAGCGCGGCGGCGCAGGCGCTTGACCGCGACCTGGACACGCTCCCAGACGCGCTTCCCGACGCGCTGCGCGCCGAATATCAGCTGTGCCACATGCGCTTTGCCGTGCAGAACATCCATTTTCCCCAGACGGAGTCCGGTCTTTTGCAGGCGCGCCGCCGGCTCGTGTTCGAGGAGCTGCTTGTCCTGCAGCTCGGTTTGCTCCGCCTCAAGGGTCAGGCCGAGAAGGGCAGGCGCTTTACTCCCGTCTCTTTGGAGGACTTTCGCGCAAGGCTCGGCTTTTCGCTGACCGAGGGGCAGGAGCGCGCGCTTTCCGACGCACTCGGCGACATGCAGGAAGGGCGGCTCATGGCCAGGCTTATTCAGGGCGACGTCGGCTCCGGCAAGACCGCCGTGGCGGCGGCCTGCGCCCTGGCGGCCGTGCGCAACGGGGTTCAGGCCGCCATGATGGCCCCGACCGAAATTCTGGCCGAGCAGCACTTTGTTACGCTCGCGCCGCTTTTGGAGCCCCTCGGCGTGCGCACGGCCTGTCTGACGGGCAGCCTCACGCCCGCCAAAAAAAGAGCGCTGCACGCGGCGCTGGCAGCCGGCGAGATTGACTTTTGTCTGGGCACCCACGCGCTTGTGTCCGACACGGTGTCCTTTGCCGAGCTTGGGCTGGTCATCACAGACGAGCAGCACCGCTTTGGCGTGCGTCAGAGAAAAGAACTCACCGAGAAGGGCTCTCAGCCGCCCCACAGGCTTGTCATGTCGGCCACGCCCATTCCGCGCACGCTGTCGATGATTCTCTACGGGGATCTGGACGTGACGGTCATGCGAGGCCTTCCGCCCGGGCGCAAGCCGGTTAAGACCTATGTGGTCACCGAGGACATGCGCGCGCGCATCGAGGCCTTTGTGCGCAAGCTCGTCGAGGACGGGCGTCAGGTATACATTGTCTGCCCGCTGATCGAGGACGAGGGCGCCGGCCCGGCCTCGGTGGAGAGCTACGCAAAGCGCCTGCGCGAGGACGTGTTCCCCGATCTGCGCGTCGGCGTCATTCACGGCAGACTCAAGCCCCGCGCCAAGGAGGAGGCCATGCGCGCGTTCGCCGCGCACGAAAGCGACATCCTCGTGGCCACGACCGTCATCGAGGTCGGCGTCAACGTCCCCAACGCGGCGCTGATGATTGTTGAAAACGCCGAGCTGTTCGGCCTGTCCCAGCTGCATCAGCTGCGCGGGCGCGTAGGGCGAGGTGACTGGGAGTCCCACTGCGTCTTGTTTCTGCAGAGCGTGTCGGACACGGCGCGCAAGCGTCTGGACGTCATGCGGCGCTGCAACGACGGCTTTGAGATCGCCGAAGCCGACCTTGAAATGCGCGGCCCCGGGGACGTCTTTGGCGACCGGCAGCACGGCCTTCCGGTCTTCAAGCTTGCCGATTTGTCCAGCGACGCCAAGCTGCTTGAGGAGACCGCTCAAGCTGCCAGAGCCATTTTGGCGCGGGATCCCGCGCTGGCGCTGCCCGAACACGCGGCGCTTTCGGCCCTGGCCGACCGGCTGATCTCGCAGACGGGCCGCGACTGAATCTGGCGAACTGCAGTTAAGGAGAAAGATATGGATATTCAGGAGATTTTACAGGGCGTAAAGGACGGCGCGCTCACGGTGGAGCAGGCCGCGGGCCGCATTCAATATCTGCCGTTTGAGGATCTGGGGTACGCGGTGCTGGACCACCACCGCGAGCTGCGCGTCGGCTGCCCCGAGGTGATCTACGGCGCGGGCAAGACGCCCGAGCAGATCACCGGCATCGTCGAAAACATGCTCCAAAGAGGGGCCGGAAACATTTTGCTCACGCGCGTCGGCCCGGACATGATCGAGCTGATCCGCCCGCTCAGCCCCTGGGCCGTGTACCACGCCGCCGCGCGGCTGATCACGATTCAGCGCGAGCCGTCGGCGCAAAACCGGGGCGTGATCCTCGTCGCCACCGGTGGCACTTCGGACATCCCCGTGGCCGAGGAGGCCGCCGTGACCGCCGAATTTCTGGGCAACCCGGTCAGGCGGCTGTATGACGTCGGCGTGGCGGGGCTTCACCGGCTGCTGTCCCGGCTGGACGTGATTCAAAACGCCAATGTGCTGATCGTGGTGGCCGGCATGGAGGGCGCGCTGGCCAGCGTGATCGGCGGCCTGACCGACAAGCCGGTCGTCGCCGTGCCCACCAGCGTCGGCTACGGCGCCAACCTGGGCGGCATCTCGGCGCTTCTCAGCATGCTCAACTCCTGCGCCAGCGGCGTGGGCGTCGTCAACATCGACAATGGTTTCGGCGCGGGCTATCTGGCCAATAACATCAACAAACTCAGCGGAAAACAAAGCTTGGAGGAATAAGCTCATGAAAGCCCTGCATTTTGACTGCGTTTCGGGCATCAGCGGCGACATGACGCTCGCCGCGCTGCTCGACCTTGGACTGGACGCGCGCGCGCTGGAGGCGCAGCTTCGCACGATTGACGTCGACGGATGGTCTCTCAGGATCGGGCGGCGCGTTAAAAACGGAATAGAGGCAAACGCCGTGAAGGTCGTCCTGGAAGATCACGATCACCACGATCACGATCACGACCACCATGACCACCACGACCACCATGACCATGACCACCATCATGACGATCATGCCGGCCATGAGCACCACCACCGCACGTTCAGGGACATCGCCGCTCTTCTTGAGCACAGCGGGCTGACCGCCGGGGCCAAGGATCTGGCCATGCGCATTTTTTACAGGCTCGCGTGCGCCGAGGGCAGGGTTCACGGCCACTCCCCCGAGGACGTCACGTTCCACGAGGTCGGCGCGGTCGACTCGATCATCGACATCGCGGGCGTCGCCATACTGGTCGACATGCTCGGCGCGGCGCGCTTTACCTGCTCGGTCGTCCCCGACGGCCGCGGCTTTACGATGAGCCAGCACGGCCGCATTCCCATCCCCGTTCCAGCGGTGGCTGCGCTGTTTGCCGAGGCGCGCGTGACGTACAGGCAGCTCGACATCGAAAGCGAGCTCTGCACGCCGACGGGCGCTGCGATCGTCTGCGAGCTCTGCACGCATTTCGGGACGATGCCGCAGGGCAGCCTGGAGCGTGTCGGCCTCGGCGCGGGCGAGCGCGAGCTGAACATCCCCAACGTGCTGCGTGTGATGCTGTACGAGTCAGACGAGACGCTCGGCGACGAGCCCGTCACGATCATTGAGTCAAACCTGGACGACTGCTCCCCCGAACTTCTCGGCCATACGATGGACCGGCTGTTTGCCGGAGGGGCGCTCGACGTCTTCTTTACGCCCATACACATGAAAAAAAACCGCCCGGCGGTCAAGCTCACCGTGATTTGCCGCAGTGAGCTAACGCGGGCGATGGCTGACATCCTGTTTGCCGAGACGGCAACGCTGGGGCTGCGTCTGCGCGAGGAAAGCCGCCTGTGCCTTCCCCGCTCGGAGTCGTCCGTGGACACGGTCTACGGGCGGCTCAAGGTCAAGCGGGCGGTCTTCGGAGAACTCGTGCGCGTCACGCCCGAATACGAGGACGCGGCGCGTCTGGCCCGGCTTCACGGCGTCGCGCTGCGCGACGTTTACGAGGCCTGCGGGAAGGCGACGCCATGAAAACCGTGCTGGTCATCGACGGTCAGGGCGGCGGCCTGGGTAAAGCCATCATCGAGCGCCTGAAAAAACAGGGCCTTCCCGTACGCATTTTGGCGGTCGGGACCAACTCCACGGCCACGGGCGTCATGCTCCGCGCGGGCGCCGACGAGGCGGCCACGGGGGAAAACGCCATTTTGTATCACGCGGCCGATGCCGACGTCATTGCCGGCGGCATCGGCATCATCTCGGCCAACGCGATGATGGGGGAGATCTCCCCGGCCATGGCCGGCGCCGTCTCCTCGGCCAAAGGGCTGAAAATTTTGCTGCCGCTGAACAAGTGCAGCCTCCGGGTCGTGGGGCTTGCCGACCTGACGCTGGGGCAGAAGCTGGATGAAATGGCCGGGCAAATCGCGCATGAGGTCAGCCCGTCCCCGGCACCTCAAGCGTAAGGCTCAATTGGCGTCAGGGCTCGTAGGTCTTGGCCCTTTCCTGCCCGCGCAGGACGCGCAGCACGCCGTCGACCATGGAGCGCATCTCCTCCTCACCCGGATAGGTTTTCACGGGCGCGATCAAGCTGACATGCTGCTTAATGCTGCCGGTGAACCGGTTTGACCACGCCAGGCCCCCCGTGAGGACAATGGCGTCGACGCGGCCCTCGAGCGCCGCAACCATCGCGCCGATCTCCTTGGACACCTGGTAGGCCATGGACTCCAGCACCAGCACGGCGTACTCGTCGCCCTCCATGATCATTTTCTCGCATATGCGCAGGTCGTCGGTTCCCAGATAGGCCAGCATCCCTCCGCCGTGCGAAACCATGTCCAGAAGCTCTTCCTCGGTGTAATCCCCCGAAAAACAGAGCTTAATCAGCGACGATGCCGGAAGGCTTCCGGTGCGCTCGGGCGAGAACGGCCCTTCTCCGGCCAGCGCGTCGTTTACGTCAATGACGCGTCCGTAGCGGTGCGCGCCGACCGAAATGCCGCCGCCCATGTGCGCCACGACGAAGCGTCCGTTTTCATACACCATGCCCATGTCCTTCGCGCAGTGGCGCGCCACTGCCTTTTGGTTGAGCGCGTGAAAAATGCTGTGGCGCTCGAGGCCCGGCAGTCCGGTGAGCTTAGCCGTATGCTCGCATTCGTCGACCACGATCGGATCGACAATATAGCAGGGAAGTCCAACCTCCTTTGCCAGATCATAGGCGATCGGCGCGCCGAGCGATGAGGCGTGGGTCAGGCCGGCGTCCGCCGACAGGTCGGCGAGCATGCGCTCGTCGATGGTGTAAATGCCGCTCTCGATCGGGCGAATGAGACCGCCCCTGCCGACAACCGCGTCCATATCGGAAAGCTTCAGACCCGTTTGCGTGAGCACGGACTGCACCACGTCGCGGCGCATGCGCAGCTGCGCGTCCATGTCGCCAAGCTCGTAGCGCTTGTGGCGGATGGTTTCCTCCACAAGCGGCGTCTCATTCTGATATACGGCTATTTTTGTCGAGGTCGATCCGGGGTTGATCGCCAGCACGCTAAAATGCTTATCCATCCCTATCCTCCGTCTGCGTGCGCTCATGGATCTCCAGAACGCAATTCATCCGGGAAAACCGTTCCAAAACGTCCCGGTAGAATCCCGACATGCAGGGAAACCGCATGGTCACACGCGAGATCAACGGGTTATCCGTCACGTCCACATGCAAGCTGCGGATGTTCAGCCCCTCACGGCGGATCTGCGTCGTAAGGCGTGTGAGCACCCCGATTTTGTTTTCAACAAGCATATCCAAAGCGTATTCTCTGGCCTCGCGCAAAGGATTCGCCTCCTTTCAAAGGCTAAAGATCAGGTTCGTCTCCCCTTCAGTATATCACTCCGGCACGCAAAGACAAGTGTCCTTTGGAGCACCCCGCCGCCGACATATGCACTGAACCCCCATGATTCCGGCGCTCCGGGGCTGTCGGACTTTTGAACATGATTGGCCGGAATCCGATCACGCGCGGCGGGCTTTCCGCAAAGCCGGCGTTTTGTCAAAGGAGCTGCCAAACTTTGAAAAAGACCGTAATACTGGCCGTGCTGGCCCTGATCCTCCTGGCGTTGCTGTCCTCCTGCGCGTCAAAGGAGGACAAGCCACTCACGGATGTCATGCAGAAAATTCTGGCGGGGCGCGACGAACTACTGCGCGCCCGCGTGACGCAGGTGCTGTCCGACAGCACGGAAGAGACCGCTATGGAAGGGGCTGAGCGCACGGTGCGCACGGTCCTCTTCGGCGCGACCATTCAGGCGGGGGAGTATAAAGGCTACAGCCTTGAGGGCCGGCAAACCATCGACTCGATGACCGGCTACGCGCCGCGCCCGGTTTCGGAGGGCGACGGCATCTTCCTGTACCTGTCCGAGGACGCCGACGGAGCAGTTCACGCCGATTTCACCGAGTATAACCGCATTCCGGCCATTTTATGGCTCGTGGGCGCGTTTGCGGCGGCGCTGCTGATCATTGGGCGCACCAAGGGTCTGCGCGCGCTGGTCGCGCTCGTCGTCACCTGCGCCGGCATCTTCCTGTTTTTCCTGCCCTACGTCGCAAACGGCGGCAGCCCTATCTGGTCGAGCATCGCCGTGTGCGTCCTGGTTACGCTGGCCACCAACCTGATTGTCGCCGGCTTTACCATCAAAGCGCTCTCGGCCACGCTGGGCTGTCTTTCGGGCCTGCTGCTGGCCGGGCTGTTCGCGTCCTTATCCCAGACGCTGATGAAGCTCACGGGCCTCGTCGACGACCACTCGGTCATGCTCGCGTACTCCACCTCCAGCGGGCTGAACATGAACGGCCTTGTCTTTGCAGCCGTTATCATCGGCGCGATGGGCGCCGCCATGGACGTCGCGATCTCGGTGGCGTCCTCCATTGAGGAGCTTTCGGCCAAAACATCGTTAAAGCCCATGGAGCTCACACGCTCAGGGCTGAAGATCGGCCGCGACATCATGGGCACGATGGCCAACACGCTCATCTTGGCGTATGTGGGCGGCGCGCTGCACCTGATTCTGCTCATCGCCGTCAACGGCTCGCAGCTTTCATATGTGATCAGCTGGGAGCTCATCAGCACTGAGGTCGTGCGCGCGGTCGCCGGAAGTCTGGGCCTGATTCTCGCGGTTCCGGCCACGGCGCTGGTCTCGGGATGGCTCATTGGAAAGTTTTCCAAAACTGCTCCGCCGAAGGACGCGGGCGACGCTGCGCCCGCGACGGCAGCGCCGCCCGAAAACCCCTTTTAGCGCCCCGCCGCGCCTAAAACGGCTTTAGCTCACCAGCCTCAGTGAACAGCGCCTCCGGCCGGTCGGAGAGCGTTACGTCCCCGCGCGCGCTCAGCTCGGGAACAAGCGCGGAAGAAACAAGGATTTCGTCCAGCGCCCGCGTGCTGCGGATGCGGATGATCCTTGCCTTTAAGGGCTCCAGCCCGCCCTGCACGCGCAGGGCCCACTGAACGGCCTGGCGCGGCGACTGCGCCACGAGCGGAATCCTCGCCCTGTCGATAAAGGTCGAGGTCAGCGTGTTCTCATAGGTGGCGGGGAAGTCGATCTTGTCATACAGCCTGCGCGTGATGAAGTCCGCAAGCCCCACGCCCAGTGCGTTTCCGTGGGAGGCCGGAGTCAGGTCATCGGCGACGATGTGCGTGATGCGCGGGCTTGCCGGCTCGGCCATCCCCTCGACGCGCCGCCGCCCGATGACGTTCGTGTCCATGCCTGTTCCCGAAATGTCCTTGCCGATCGTGTCCACGATCAGCAGGGAAAGCGCCCCGGCGGGCAGCGCGCCCATCAGCGCGCGCGCCTTGACCAGCAGCTCTTTTTCCTTCCGGAGTATATCCTCGGGGCGCAGCGCGCAAAGCGCCGCCGTCTCGTCATAGGCGTTTTCGACGACGGCCAGCCCGCACAGGATTTTTCCCGTGGCCAGAATACGCCCGGCCGCCGGGCCGATGCACCGGCTCAGCCCCTGAGCGCCCAGACTGTGGCACTCCAGCGCCTGTTTGTGCTTACCCAGGCCGATGACGCACATCTTGGCCAGTCCGCTCTCGAGCTCGGCTGAAAAGTCCGTATGGGGCTTGACGCGGCCAATCACGATCACGCCGTCGGCGTTGTACGCCTCTTTGTCCATAAACAGTCGGTGTTCCAGCGCGCCCCTGTCCAGCTCGACGGTCTGCATGCTTGAGCGGATGGGCGCGCCCACGTCCTCTTGCGTTATCCCGTATCCGGCGAGCACGGCCTCCTGCCCCTGGGCAGTCGCGCCGCCATGGCTGCCCATCGCCGGAACGATGAACGGGCGCGCGCCCTTTTCGCGCACAAAGGCGCACACCGCGCCAACGATGACCCGCAGGTTAGCGATGCCCCGGCTGCCCACGGCAACGGCGACCTCCCCTCCGACCGGAATGGGAATTTCCGCGCCGCGCAGCCGCTCCAAAACGGTTCCGGCAATGTCGTCCACGGCCTCGCGCGAAAACCGCACCGATGCCCTAAACAGCTCTAGCTTGTTCATCCCTTTAGCCCCTCTCACAGCAAAGACAAAACAATATCGCCAAAACGGCCGCCCTCTTCACAAAGCCGAGAAGAAGGCGGCCGCTTGATCGTTTGATGATGCCGCAAAGATCGTCAGCCCGGCCCGATCGGGGCCTACGCCCGCGCGCGCAACGTGGCGAGTGTGCGCTCAAAATAAGGCGGCAGCGGCGCCTCAAACGCCATGGGCTCCCCGGTGCGCGGATGGGCAAACCGCAGAAAGCGCGCGTGCAGGCACTGCCCGTCCAGCGCCAGAGGATCCCTGCCGTCGCCGTACAGCCGGTCTCCCGCGACGGGATGCCCGACATGCGCCAGGTGCACGCGGATCTGATGCGTCCGCCCCGTCTCCAGCTCACACTGCACATAGCTGAATCCGGCAAAGCGCTCCAAAACGCGCACATGGGTCACGGCGTCGCGCCCGCCCTGGGGCAGAACCGCCTGCTTCTTTCGGTGCGCGGGATGCCTCCCCAGCGGATAATTGAGTGTAAACGCCTCGTCCTTGAAGCCGCCCCGCACGACACATTCGTATATACGAGCGATCTCACGCGCCTTAAGCGCCTCGGACAGGGCCACGTGCGCAAGGTCGTTTTTGGCGCACACCAATAGCCCCGACGTGTCCATATCCAGGCGGTGCACAATGCCCGGCCGGGTCACGCCGCCAATGCCCGAAAGCTCACAGCCGCAGTGGTGCAGCAAGGCGTTGACAAGCGTGGCGCTCTCGTGTCCGGGCGAGGGATGCACGGCCAGCCCGCGCGGCTTGTCAATTACGATGAGGTCGCGGTCTTCATACACAACATTTAGGGGAATATCCTCGGCCAGCGCCTTTGCCGCAACCGGATCGGGCAGCGCCACAACTATGGTTTCGCCCGGCGAGACGCGGTGATTCTTGCGCGCCACGCGCCCGTCCACGGTGACTGCATCCTGGATAATGAGCCTTTGCAGCGCGTTGCGGGACAGGCTCCCGTATCGCGCGAGCCAGACGTCAATGCGCTCACCCGGATACTCCCGGCATTCGATGGTCCAAAGCTCCATCAGGTTTTGTCGGCGCCGACGGTCTTGTCATGCATAAACAACAAGTACACGCAGACCAGCGCGCCGCCCACCGTGACAAAGATGTCGGCCACGTTGAACACGGCAAAGCGCACAAAGGAAAACTCAAACATATCCACCACAAAGCCGCGCGCAGCGCGGTCCAGAAGGTTACCCAGCGCCCCGCTCAGCACAAACACAAGACTCCACCACCCCAGCGGGTGGCGAATCCAGCCGCGCAACAGCACGACGACAATGAACAGCGCCGCCATCGCCGAAATAACCGTGAGAATCCACATGCTGTTGTCAAAAAGGCCAAACGCTGCGCCGGTGTTCTCCACATAAACCAGATGCAGAACGCCCGGAATGAGGTCGACAACGCCCTTGCCCTTCAGCGTCTCCGCCGCCCAGAACTTGCAGAGCTGGTCGGCGGCTATGCCGCAGGCCACGGTCAGCAGCGCCCACAGCAGGCGTCTTTTTCCGATCACGAAACAACGCCTGCGCATCGCGGACAAAGCGTGGGATGGGCGGGGTTTGCGCCGCGGTCGGTCACAACTGTCCAGCAGCGTTCGCACTTTTCGCCCGGAGCCACGGCGCACGCGACGCCGCGCGGCCCTTCTTCCAGCCTGACTGACGACACGATCAGGATGCTCGGCAGCAGGGGCGCGTTTTCTCTTAAGAAGGCGTATTCCTCGCCCTTGGCGGTCAGCGTCACCTCGGCCTCCAGCGACTTGCCGATCGTCTTGGAAGCGCGGGCGTTCTCCAGCACCTTGTTGACCTCTTCGCGCAGGGCGATGAGTTTCTCCCACTTGCCCGCCTCGGCAAACAAGGCAGCCTGCGCCGACGGCATGTCGTTGAGCAGCACGCTGCGCGTGTCCGCGCCTTTGTGGTGCGGCATAAACTGCCAAAGCTCCTCGGACGTATAGGCCAAAATGGGCGCGACCAGACGCACCAGCGCGTCCAAAATGCGGTAAATGGCCGTCTGCGCGCTGCGGCGCTCGTGACCATCGGCTTTTTCACAGTACAGGCGATCCTTGAGCACGTCCAGATAAAAATTGCTCATCTCGACGACGCAGAAATTGTGCACGGCGTGGAAAACCCGGTGGTATTCATACGCGTCATAGCTCTCGCGCACCTTCCCCACAAGCTCATCCAGCTGCCACAGGGCCCAGCGGTCCAGTTCGGTCAGCTCGCTCTCGGGCAGGTCGGCGTCAAAGTCGGCCAAGTTCCCCAGCAGAAACCGGCAGGTGTTGCGGATTTTTAGATAAACCTCGGATTGCTGCTTGAAGATCTCCGGGCCGATGCGCATGTCGGTGCGGTAGTCGGTCGAGGACACCCACAGGCGCAGGATGTCAGCGCCGTACTGCTGGCAGACCTGCATGGGGTCCATACCGTTGCCCTCGGACTTGCTCATCTTGCGCCCGTCGGAGGCAAACACCCAGCCGTTCGTGATGGCGCTTTTGAAAGGGGAGGCGCAGTCCTTCGTGGCGACGGCGGTCAGCAGCGAGCTTTGGAACCAGCCACGGTACTGGTCGCCGCCCTCGAGGTACAGGTCGGCAGGCCAGCGCAGCCCGGGGCGCGTGCGCAGCACGGCGGCATGCGTCGAGCCGGAGTCAAACCAGCCGTCCAGCGTGCTCTTCTCCTTGACAAAGCGGGTGTGGCCGCAGTCGGGGCAGCGCAGGCCCTCGGGAACAAGCTCCTCGGCCGGACGGACATACCAGGCGTTGGAGCCCTCCGCGCGAAATACCTCGCTGACTTTGTCAATCGTGGCGCGCGTGATGATCGGCTTTTGACAGCTTTCGCAGTAAAACACGGGAATCGGCAGACCCCAGTTGCGCTGGCGGGAAATGCACCAGTCCGAGCGCTCCTGGATCATCGCGATCATACGGTCGTGCCCCCACTCGGGGTACCACGTCACCTTGTCGGCCTCGGCGCAGGCTGCCTCCTTGATGGCGTCCACGGACGCAAACCACTGCTCGGTGGCCCGGAACAGGACTGGGTGCTTACAGCGCCAGCAATGGGGATAGGGGTGCTCAATCCGCTCGGAGGCCAGCATGGCGCCCGAACGCTTGAGCTCATCGGCAATGGCGCGGTTTGCCTCGTCGGTCGTCAGCCCGGCAAATGGCCCGGCCTCGGCCGTCATGCGGCCCTTGTCGTCCACCGGCACAATGACCGGCAGATCGTATTTCTGCGCGACCAGCCAGTCCTCGGCGCCGTGTCCGGGCGCCGTGTGGACGCAGCCCGTTCCGGCCTCGCTCGTAACGTGGTCGCCGACAATAATCAGGCTGTCCCGATCCAAAAACGGATGCCTGGCGGTCATATACTCAAGCTCTTTGCCCTTGAGCGTGCCCAACACGCGCACCTCGCCCAGTCCGGCCGCCGCGGCCACGCGCTCGCGCAGCGATTCAGCCATGATCAGAATGCCGTCGCCGGTTTGGCACAAGGCATAGTCAAAATCGGGGTGCAGACAGATGGCCAGGTTTCCGGGCAGCGTCCAGGTCGTCGTCGTCCAGATGACAAAGGACATCTGCGACACATCGCCGTACGGCGAGAGCCTTCCCTTGTCGTCGTGAAGCGCGAACCTGACGTACACTGAATCGCAGGCGTCGTCAACGTACTCCACCTCGGCCTCGGCCAGCGCAGTGGCGTCGTGGGCGCACCAGTACACGGGCTTCAGCCCTTTATAGATGTATCCCTTTTCGGCCATTTCGCCGAAGATCTTGATCTCCTCGGCCTCAAACGACCTGTCCATGGTCAGATAGGGGTGCTCCCAGTCGCCCAAAATACCCAGGCGCTGAAACTGCCCGCTCTGCCGGTCGACGTATCCTTGGGCAAAATCCCTGCAGGCGTCCCTGAACTCGGGAATCGACATCTTGTTTCGGTCGAGCTTCTGCTTTTTGATGATCGCGCTCTCAATCGGCATACCGTGGTTGTCCCAGCCCGGAACATAGGGCGTACGGAAACCGGCCATGCTCTTATAGCGCAGGACAAAGTCCTTAAGCACCTTGTTCAGCGCGTGGCCCATGTGAAGATCGCCATTGGAAAACGGCGGGCCGTCATGCAGAATGAAAAGCGGCTTGTCGCGGTTTTCCTCCTGCACGAGCTCATACAGCCTGTCCTGACGCCAGCGCTCCAGCATCTCCGGCTCGCGTTTGGGCAGACCTGCGCGCATCGGGAACTCGGTGGCGGGCAGCATCAGTGTTTTTGAGTACTCCATATCCATCAAACCTTTTTCAGTCATTGGCTCCCGCGCGGCCGGACGGACCGGGAAAGTCCGCATCCAAGGCCGTTTGAGGCGTTTTTGAATGAGTCACACCACTACAGGCTGCAGGTAAACCCCACAGTCGCGACTCCAAAGTCTTTCCATTGACCAATTTCGGAACATTTCACCGCATTAAGATGTGGATGCGGCTCCAATCCTCCGAAATCGGCAACTCATCGCCGTGCGGCTTCGAGCGGAAAAGGGCTTTTTTCATCAGCCCCACTACTATACCATACCCGCCGATTGGCAGTCAAGTGCGCGTAAGCCCCACAGATTGACACTTTAAGCAACTTGTGGTATTCTGAATAATATATTCAAAGTTTTTTTGAACACGTTGCCCTGCCCCTCTTCTCCTAAAAACTGGAGCCCACCTCTTTGCGTGCCTGGCGTGCCGGTAGCTCCGAGAACTTAATCGTTTACGGTGCGCCACTTTTTTCGGCGGGACGCGTTTTTTGATTCAAAACCCCCGCTCCCGCGCGGCCACCCTCAATAAATGCCCTGAAGCGGCGCCTTTCGGGGTTTCCCCGCATAAACGTATTTCTGTCCAGGAGGAATACCATGCTAAAGATACTGCTGGTTGATGACGAGACCATTATCCGCAAGGGCCTTGCGCGCATCATCGAAGACTTTGACGCGGGCTTCGAGGTCGTTGGCGAGGCGGCCGACGGGGAAGAGGCGCTGGAGCTTGTTGAGCGCTGCCGGCCGCATGTGGCCATTGTCGACATGATGATGCCCAAGGTCAACGGGCTGCAGTTTATCGAGCGGCTCAACCAGATTGACCCCCATGTTCATAAGATCATTTTAAGCGGACACGCCGAGTTTACATACGCTCGTAAGGCCATTTGCGGCGGCGTCTTGGATTATATCCTCAAGCCCATTGATGAGGATCAGTTGCGCAGTGCGCTGGACAACGCCCTTTGCGCGGTGGAAAAGGCCGACGCCGCGGCGCGCGTCGAGCGTGAACAGCAGCTATTGATCAAAGAGAGCCTTGCACACCTCACTGAGCAGCTTTCGCGGGACATCACCCGCACAGGTCTGTATGCCCAGCCCGGACAGGCGCGCGCGCAGCTGGCGCTCCTTGGCCTTCCGGGTGAGCTCGGCTGCTTTCGCATCGCCGCCATCCACATAGACACCGGCCTTCAACTGCACAGGAACAGGCGCGAGCATCACTATGAGCAAAACTCCTTTCGCAAGATGATGGGCTCCGCTATGGCGGAGCTGCCGCTGTTTCTGCCGCACCTTGACCGGTCGGGCGTGGTCGCGCTTTTGGGCGCGGACGACAGCCGGCCCACGGATCGCGCTCTGGAGGCACTGTACGGTGACCTCAGACATCAGCAAAAGGTGGCGGTCACGCTGGTGGTGTCCGAGCCATTTGAACACCTCAGCCAGGCCGGACAGAATATGGACCGCGTGGCGCAGTCGCTGGCCAACGCGTTTTACCGCACGGGCGTGACGCGCATCGACGTGACGCCCGAGTCCGTCAGGGCGCACTCCGAGGCGGAGCTCACCCTCTCCCTGCCGGCGCAAAAGGCGCTGGACAGGGCCCAGGAGTCCATCCTGGCCCACATCAACCGAAACGACGCCCTTGGCCTGAGACGCGCCTGGGAGTCATTTGGCCTGGCGCTGCGCCACTGTGGCGCGCCAGGCACGCTCGCGCGCCGGATCTTCAGCGACGCCTTCTCCCGCATTTTGCAGGAATACCAAAGGCTCGCCTCGACGCTGACCAGACTGCACGGCGAGGAATACTCCTACATACAGCAGATTGAGCTTCTCGAAACCTGCGAGGCGATCCTAGACTACACAACGACGGTCTGCGTCGAGATGATGAGCGGGATGCACCGATCGGCGGGCAAGGGAAACCGGCTGGTCGACATGATCAAGACGTATGTCGACGACAACTACAGCGAGCAGATTACGCTCGGACGCATCTCTGAGATCGCCCATGTCTCGCCCAACTACATCTGTGAGCTGTTTCATGAACAGACCGGGGAGCACTTTTTGGACTATTTGACGCGTATCCGCATCGAACGCGCCAAGGCGCTGCTGCGCGACAAGGGGATGAAAGCCTACCAGGTGGGAACCCTGGTGGGGTACGACGATCCGACGTACTTCAGCAAGGTCTTCAAAAAGCTCGTGGGCGTGCCGCCAAACGCCTACCGCAATCTCGCCATCTGATCGGCTGCCAATCGGGAAGGAGACCGGGCGTGAACAGACTCTTTGCCATCCTGTGGTGCGCGCTGCTGTGCGCGGGCCTGTGCGCCTGCGCGCCCACGCCCGCGAGCTTTTCGCCCTCTGCGCCCGAAGAGCTCAGTGGGACCATTGTCTACAGTTCCCATCGAACAGATTTTCAAAACTCGGTTCTGCCGCAGTATGTGGCCGAGTTTAATCAAAAATACCCGAACGTCATCATTGAAATTGACACGGTCAAGGACTATTTTGACACAATGAAGATCAAAATGGCCACAAATGACCTGCCTGACATCTGGTCGGTCCACCCGACCACATACACCAGGGCGCAGCTCCAGCAGTACAACCGTCCGCTCGATGACCTGCCCTACGCGGACGATTTCACGGGCATCGACCAGTTTACGGGAAACGACGGCAGGCTCTACGCCATGCCCACGGGGCTCGTGGCCGTCGGCATTGTGTACAACAAGAAGATCTTTACCGAGCTCGATTTGACCGTACCCAACACGCTGACGCAGTTTCTGGAGTGCGCCCGCGCCATAAAGGCCTCGGGCCGCGTTGGTCTGGCTACGGTCGCAAAGGCCAAGTGGCCGCTGCAGTATTATTGGCAGGATGTATGTAAAATGATTTCGGGCGATCCGGAACTGCGCAACAAGCTCGCGCTGGAGGATGAGCCCTTCACGCCCGACAGCGCGGTGGTGCGGAGCTACGGCCTGCTCAAGCGCTTCGTGGATTCCGGCATTGTCGAGGACGAACCCCTTTCGGTTGACTGCGACTGGGAGCCCACGGGCGCTGCCTTCCGGCGGGGTGAGATCGGCATGATGCTGCTGGGCAGCTGGTATGTCCCGCAGGCCATCGGCGATGCCCTCACGCTCGAGGACGTCGGCTTCTTTCCGTTTCCGTACGACGACACTGACGGACAGCGCAATGTGACCGCCGGGCCGGACATCGCCATGGCCGTGGCCAAAAACACACGCTGCCCCGAGGCCGCCATGGCGTTTTTCAACTTTCTGATGGAGGACAAATACCTGGACTTTGCGCAGCGCTGCGGCCTTCTCTCCGCGCGCAGAAGCGTCAAGGTTGACCTCTCCTATGTCAGGGAGTTCAACAGCTTCCGGCCCAACTATCTGGAGGAGATCGGAGATACGGCCGAGCTGCAGGAGATCATCACGCGCACTGAGCTGGATTATCTGGAGATTGCGCAGGAAATTGTCAGCGGCAAGAGCCCCGAGGGCATCTTTGATGACCTCAACGCGCGCTGGAAGGCGGCGCGGTCCTGACGCTTTGAGAAGGAGGGCTTTATTTGTTCAGTAGGCGGCGCGGACGCCATCCGTATTGGGAAAGCTCTCTGCAGATGAAGATGATCCTCAATCATGTGCTGCTGCTCATCATTCCCATCTCGCTGGTCTTCTATATTCTGTTTGGCGTCTTCACCGAGCTGGAAACCGCCAAGGAAAAAAACCTGCGCCTTCAAATGTCGCTTCAGGCGGCCGGCAGCATCGACAACACCGTGGCCTCCCTGGAGGCGCTGACCACGCAGCCCCTGTACGACCAGCGCGTCATTTCGCTGCTGAAGGAGAACAGGCTCCGCATCGACCGTGGCGCCGACCCGGGCTTCTCTTTTGAGGAGGAGACCATCATCGGCCAGCTGCTGACCAATATCCGCATGCTCAACAGCAGCATCCACAGCGTCTTCCTGTTCAACACCGTCGGCGTCGGCCTCAACCGCATGCGCAACAATCAGCTGCTCTTCCCCTACAATCCCGTCGGCGAGCCATGGTTTCAGCTCTGCCTTTCCTCCTCGGGAGAAGCGCTGTATTTTCCCAGCGAAAAGTACCCCCCGCTTGCGTTTCCCGAAAAAGACAACTTCTATGTCTTTTCCGTCGCGCGCGCCATCATCGACCCCTCCAGCGTCGACCTGGTGGGCGTCATGCGCATCTACGCCGACGTGAAGTTTCTGCGCGAGAGCGTTTCCAGCCTCAAGCGCAATGACAACGAGCGCGCCCTGCTGCTGGACCGGAACGGGGTTATCTCCTACGACACCGAAGAGAAGAACGTTGGCCTGCAATATTCCGCGACCGATCTGACGGCCTATTTCACCCTGGATAGCGGTCAGGTGACCGAGCTCGCGCAAAGCGGCGGACGCGGCGCGCGCGTGCATGTGACTGTCGCCACGCTCAGCCGGGCGGACCTGTATCTGGTGATGCTTGTCCCCGAGGCAAACTACTACGCCGACATGGATCAGCTCTGGCGCACCTTTGCCCTGCTCTCTCTTGTCTTTGTGCTGCTGTCCCTGATCATCTCCATCGCCGTTTCCTATGGCATCACGCGGCCCCTCAAGCAGATGATCGTTCAGATGGGACACATTGGGGAGGGGGATCTGACCGTCCGCCTGCCTGTGCGTCACCATGACGAGATCGGCAAACTCGGGCAGGTATTCAACCGCATGATGGGGCGCATCGACACGCTCGTCAACGAAAACCACGTGGCCGTGCTGCGCAAGAAGGAGGCAGAGCTCAACGCGCTGCAGGCGCAGATCAACCCGCATTTCCTCTACAACACCCTCGAGGCCATCCGCATGACCTCGCTGATTAACGGCGACCGCGTGACCTCTAAAATGGTTCTTCAGCTGGGCAAACTGATGCGCTACAGCATCAGCTCAGAGGGCGAGTTTGTGACCGTCGCGCGCGAGGTTGAGCATCTTTTTTCCTATGTGGGCTTGCAAAATCTCCGCTTTGACGATAAAATCCACATACTGGTCAGCATTCCGCCCGAACATATGGAGCTGCAGATTCTGCGCATGACGCTTCAGCCGCTGGTGGAAAACAGCATCTACCATGGGTTTCCGCAAAAAAAGGACAACTGCACGATTGAACTGTCCAGCAGCGTGGAAAACAGTCTGTTGGTGCTCACGCTCCGGGACAATGGCGTGGGCATGTCCGCCTCGGAACTGGAGGCTCTGTCGGCGCGGCTGACCGCTCCGGCGGCGGCCGGCGGCAGCGACCATGGCATTGGTGTGGAAAATGTCAACGACCGCATCCGGCTTTTTTACGGCGCAGACTGCGGACTGCGTATCTACCCCGCGCAAAACGGCGGCCTCTGCGTGGACGTGCGCATTCCTCTTCGCGAGTCCGGCGCGCTTTGAGCGGCGGGGGCCACATTCTCTCAGGCAATTTTTGGATGTGAGGTGGATTTTTTTGAATATGATGACCGAAGTTGAACGCGAATTAAAGGGGCATATCCTTCCCTTTTGGATGGAGACCGCCGACCGCGAGCACGGCGGTTTTTACGGCGAGGTGGACTTTGACCTTGTCGTACACAAGGACGCCGACAAGGGCGGCATTGCGGCTGCGCGCCATTTGTGGACGTGGTCGGCGGCGGCCCGGCGGTTTATGAATCCCGTCTACCGCGATATGGCAGACCACGCGTACGCCTTTCTGGTCAGGCTCATCGACCCGGAGTACGGCGGCATCTATTGGACGGCGCACCGCGACGGCACGCCGTCCGACACACGCAAGCATGTGTACGCGCAGGCCTTTGCCGTTTATGCGTTTAGCGAGTACGCTCTGCTCACGGGCTCGGACGACGCGCTGCGTCAGGCCAGAGACATTTTCTTGCTGATCGAGCGCGTGGGGTACAGCGCCGAGGACGACCGCTATTTGGAGGAGTTTGACCGCACCTGGTCGCCGCTGTCCAACGAACTCATCGGCGAAGAGCTGCAGGCCGAGACCACGACCAACACGCATCTGCACCTCCTTGAGGCATATACCAGCCTCTATGCAGCCTGCGGCGACGTCGCCGTCGGCGACCGTCTGGCCCACCTGGCAGAGCTCTTCCACAAAAAAATCTATAACCCCGACCGCGGCTGCTTCGATGTATTTTTTGACGCCCACTGGAAGCCCTGTTCCTCCCTGAAATCCTTTGGCCACGACATCGAGGCGACCTGGCTGATCTGGGATGCGCTGAAGGCGCTCGGCTGCGCCGACGTGCGGTATTACCGGGACATGGTTCTGGGCGTCGCGCGCAGCGTGCTCAACACGGCTGTTTTGCCGGACGGCTCTCTGGCCAACGAGGAGGAGGGCGGCGTGTTCGACGAGACCAAGGTCTGGTGGATTCAGGCTGAGGCGGTGATCGGCTTTGTCAACGCCTACTCGCTGACCTTTGACGGCCGGTATATGGCGGCCGCCAAGGCCGTCTACGCGGGCATCCAGAACCACGTGATCGATCCCCGCCCCAACGGCGAATGGTTCTGGTCGCTTGACGCAAACTGGGTGCCGATTCGCCGGTCTGTCGGCGGGCCGTGGAAAACGCCCTATCACAACGCGCGCATGTGCATGGAGATTCTGGACCGGCTCGGCGGCGCGCACCCTGTGTATTTTGAGGCGCTGCGCGAGCAGGAGACCCTGCTGTCGCGCCCGAACGCGGTCAACCCGCACTTCTATAACGGCGTGTACGACCGCTATCAGCACCCTGTGTGCACGCGCGCGCATATGCCGCTGCACTGGCGCTTTGACCTTTCTGCCGAGAGCAATCCGTTTTTCATGGAACGTCTGGGTGTCAACGCCACGCTGAACGCGGGCGCCATTTACTGGAACGGGAAATACTATCTGTCGGTGCGCGTCGAGGGCGCCGACCGCAAGTCGTTCTTTGCGCTGGCCGAGAGCGAGCACCCCACGCACGGCTTCCGGTTTTTGCTTGATCCGGTGACCTGGGACGGCGCACCCTGCCCCGGCGAGGTCAATGTATACGACCTGCGTCTGACCGCCCACGAGGATGGCTATATCTACGGCGTATTCTGCAGCGAGCATCATGACAACTCCGCGCCGAAGGGCGACACCTCCAGCGCGCTGGCCTACGCGGGCATCATCCGGACGCGCGACCTTGTGCGCTGGGAGCGGCTGGAAAACCTTCGCTCCAAATCGTCTCAGCAGCGCAACGTGGTGCTGCATCCCGAGTTTATCGACGGACGGTACGCGTTTTACACCCGCCCGCAGGACGGCTTCATCGACACCGGGTCGGGCGGCGGCATCTCTTTCGGCACCTGCGAGGACATCACGCACGCCGTGGTGTCGGACGAGCGGCTCATGGACGAAAAGCGCTACCATACGGTCTATGAGGTCAAAAACGGCCTCGGCCCGCCGCCCATCCGCACGGCGCGCGGCTTTTTGCACCTCGCCCACGGCGTGCGCAACACGGCGGCCGGACTGCGCTATGTGCTGTACTGCTTCGCCGCCGACCTCGAAAAGCCCTGGGTGGTCACGCACAAGCCCTCGGGCGCGTTCCTGACGCCGCTGGCCGGCGAACGCGTGGGCGACGTGTCCAACGTGGTGTTTTCCAATGGCTGGGTGCGCACCGACAACGACGAAATCTATATCTATTACGCCGCCTCAGACACGCGCATGCATGTCGCCCGCACGACGCTGGCGCGGCTGGAGGACTATATTTTCAACACGCCCGAGGATCCCTTCGACACCGTGAACTGCGTGAGGCAGCGCATTGGCCTGATCGCCCAAAACGCCGAACTGCTGCAAAAACCTCCCGCAGGGAAATGGATCAACCATGGATGATAAACTGACGCAGCAGGACGCGCGCGTTCGGGAGCTCCCGCCGCTGTGGCGCTGCCTTGATGCGGACACCGCGGCGGAAATCGACGCGCTGGAGGATCGTCCGGACGAGCTTTACGACTGCTTTTACCGCGATTTGAGCTTCGGCACGGGGGGCCTGCGCGGTATCATGGGCGTTGGGCCGAACCGCATGAACCTCTATACCGTGCGCAAGGCAACCTTCGGCCTTGCCAGATATCTGCTTCAGGTTGACCCCGAAGCGGCGCGCGCCGGCGTGGTCATCGCCCACGACTCGCGGCATCACTCGGGCAAGTTTGCCCGGGAGGCCGCCGGAACGCTTTTGTCGCAGGGCATTAAGGCCTATGTTTTCCCCTCCCTGCGGCCCACGCCCGAGCTCAGCTTTGCCGTGCGCGAGCTGGGCGCGGCGGCGGGCATTGTCATCACGGCCAGCCACAACCCCAGCGCATACAACGGGTATAAGATTTACAGCTCCAACGGCGTGCAGATCCTGCCCGAGGCAGCAGCCGCCATTGCCCGTGAAATCGGCGGGTTTTCGGACATGCGCGCCGTCGCGCGCCTTCCTGAGACCGGGGAAGCCCTTTTGCTGGGCGAGGCGCTTGACAGCGCCTATGTCTCGGCGCTTCTCGCGCAGGTTCTCAACCCGGAGGACATCGCGTCGCAGGCCGACATGCCCATCCTGTACACGCCGCTTCATGGCGCGGGGGAGCCAATGGTGCGCCGCACCCTTGCCGGGGCGGGCTTTACAAACGTCCAGGTCGTCCCGGAGCAGGTTTCCCCGGACGGCGACTTCCCCACCGTGGCTCTGCCCAATCCCGAGGATCCCGCCGCGTTTTCGCTGGCGCTTCAACAGGCCAAGCAGCTGGGCTCGGAGCTTATTTTGGGCACCGACCCCGACGCCGACCGGCTGGGCGTGTTTGTGCGCATGGAGGATCGCTTCGCGTCGCTGAGCGGCAATCAGCTCGGCTGCCTGATGCTCAGCTATCTGCTGGAAAACGGCAAGTGGGGGACGCGGCCGCTCGTGGTCAAAACCATTGTCTCCACGGGTATGGCGCGCGCGATTTGCGCCGACCACGGCGTGAAGCTTCTCGATGTGCTCACGGGCTTTAAGTACATCGGCGACGCCGCCGAGCGGCATCCCGAGTGCAAGTTTGTCTTCGGCTTTGAGGAGAGCTTCGGCTATCTCACAGGCGACGCCGTGCGCGACAAGGACGCCGTCGGCGCGGCGCTGCTGACCGCCGAGATGGCGGCGCATTACCGCGCGCGCGGTCAGACGCTGCTCGACGCGCTGGCCGCGCTGTATCGAAAGTATGGCTACTACAAGGAATGCCTGCAGACACTTACGCTTCCCGGCGTTTCGGGGCTGGCCCGGCTGGACGCGCTGATGGCGCGTCTGCGCGCCCAGCCGCCCGAGACCCTCGGCGGGCTCCTTGTCGTGCGCGAAACAGACTATTTACAGGGCGGAGACTTGCCTATCTCGGACGTTCTGCTCTTTGAGCTTGAGCGGGACGCCTGGGTGTGCGTGCGTCCGTCGGGCACGGAGCCCAAGCTGAAGCTGTATGCCGGTGTGCGGGAAACGTCTGCCGAGGCGTCTGCCGAGCGGCTGGAGGCGTTGTCGTCAGACGTGGCGGCGCTGATTGAGCAGGCAGGCCCGGCTGCGCCGCAGAGCGCATAGAGGACGTCTATGGAACTTGCGGTGCTGACGGTCTCGGTTGTGACGCTCCTGTGCTCTATCGGCGTCATTGTGTTTGTCGCGCAATCCCACCAAAGCGCGCGGACCGCGCAGAGCGCCGCCGCCGACATGCTAATGGCTGCGATGCGCCAGTCGGCCGACGCGCAGGATAAGCGCCTGCGCGAGCTGTCCGAGCGGCTGGCGCAGTTTTCGCTTCAAAACGAGCAAAAGCTCGACCAAATCCGCGAGATGATGGCCGGACGCCTTGCGCTGATGCAGCAGGACAACCAGCTTAAGCTCGACGCCATCCGGCTGACCGTGGAGGACAAGCTGCAGAAGACGCTCGATGAGCGCATCGGCAACTCGTTTAAACTGGTCAGCGAGCGCCTTGAGCAGGTTTATAAGGGCCTTGGGGAGATGCAGACGCTGGCCACCGGCGTGGGCGACCTGAAAAAGGTGCTCTCCGGGGTCAAGACGCGCGGCATTCTGGGGGAGTACCAGCTCGGCGCGATTTTGGAGCAGGTGCTCACGCCCGAGCAGTATGCGGTCAATGTCGGCGTCATCCCGGGGCGCGGCACCCATGTGGAGTTCGCCGTAAAGCTGCCCGGCGACGGTTCGGGCACTGTTTGGCTGCCCATCGACAGCAAGTTTCCCTCCGACCGTTACGGCGCGCTGTGCGACGCCTATGCGTCGGGGGACGGGGCGCTGGTCGACGCCTGCGCGCGCGAGCTCGTCGCCGCGCTGAAGGCCTCTGCCAGGGAGATTCGCGACAAATACATCGAGCCGCCCTACACCACCGACTTCGGCATACTCTTTTTGCCGTTTGAGGGCCTTTACGCCGAGGTGGTGCGCCGGGGCCTGATCGAGCAGCTCCAGCGCGACTACAAAATCAATATCGCCGGGCCGACGACGATGGCCGCTCTGCTCAACGCGCTGCAGATGGGCTTTCGCACACTGTCCATCCAAAAACGCACCGGCGAGGTCTGGGCGGTTCTTGGCGAGGTCAAATCGGAGTTTATGAAGTTCTCTGAGCTTCTGAGCGCCGCGCAAAAAAAGCTGGAGGCCGCGGGCAAGGATCTGGACGCGCTCTCGGGTACGCGCACAAAGCAGATCCTCCGCAAGCTGCGCGACGTCGAGCTGCCGTCCGGGCCGGAAGACGGGGAATAAACGATTCAACTCTGCCGAAGAGCCTCCGGTTCTTTGGCAGCGGGGGTTGGATCAAACCGCTGCGGCGGCTTTTTGCCCTCCCGGGCGGCAAAACGGTCGCCTGGGTTTTGCGTACACAGCAATTTTTTTACCCGCGCACTTGATGCTTTACAAAAGCGAAAGCGTTTGGTATAATGTGTTGTCTTTGAGAAGGCGCTGCCGACAGGCAGCTTGTTGTCGGGGCGTAGCTCAGTTTGGCAGAGCGCTTGCTTTGGGAGCCAGAGGCCGCAGGTTCAAATCCTGTCGCCCCGACCAAACGCAAGCGATAAGACTGATTCGCGTCGGGTAAAAACAGAACGGAGACAGGGAGGCATATGAGAACTACAGGTACGCAGGTCATCGGTATTCGCACCCCCATCATCCACGAGGGCAACTCTCTTCCCGAGATTGTCGTGGATGCCGTTTTGGCGTATGGGGAAGAGTCGGGGTCGCAACTGTGCGACCGGGACATCATTGGCGTAACGGAAGCGGTTGTCGCCCGCGCGCAAGGCAACTACGCCACTGTTGAGCAAATCGCCGCCGACGTCAGAAGGCAGTTCCCTTCGGGCGCTGTTGGCGTTGTGTTTCCCATACTTAGCCGCAACCGGTTTTCTCTCCTGCTCAAGGGCATTGCCGCCGGCGCAGATAAGCTGGTTGTTCTCCTGAGTTATCCGGCCGACGAGGTGGGAAACCATCTGATCGCCGTCGATAAGGTGTACGATTCCGACACCAACATCATGCGCGACGTCTTCACAGAGTCTGAGTTTCGGGCGCGTTTTGGCGCCGTCAACCATGAGTTTACCGGCATTGATTACCTCCATCTCTACCGCGAGTTTGGAGGCAATGCCGAGATTATTTTGGCCAACGATCCCCGGGAAATCCTCAAACACACCAAGCAGGTGATCGCCGCCGACATCCATACCCGTCACCGTACCAAGCGGCAGTTGTTGGAGGCTGGCGCACAAAAGGTCATCGGGCTCGACGATCTTCTGCGCGAAAGCGTTGGGGGCAGCGGATACAACCCGGACTACGGCCTGCTTGGTTCCAACAAGGCCACCGAAAGCAGCGTCAAGCTGTTTCCCCACTCCTGCGAGGAGTTTGTCGAGTGCGTTCGGCGCCTTGTTCTGGAAAAGACAGGCGCGTCGATTGAGGTTTTGGTCTACGGAGACGGCGCTTTTAAGGATCCCGTGGGGAAAATCTGGGAGCTGGCCGACCCCGTTGTCTCTCCCGCCTACACAGACGGCCTGCGCGGCCTGCCCAATGAGCTGAAGCTGAAGTATATCGCCGACAACGAGTTCTCCGAAAAGCGCGGGGAAGAGGCGCGCGCTGCCGTGGTGCAGCGTATTCGGCAAAAGGACGATCAGCTGAAGGGCCGCGAGGAGACCGAGGGCACCACCCCCCGCCAGTTGGCCGATCTGATCGGCAGCCTGTGCGACTTAACCAGCGGCAGCGGCGACAAGGGAACACCGGTCGTTTTGATCAAGGGATACTTTGACAATTACGCAAGCGAGTAAACCGCTTTTTGGCGCGGCTTCCGCTTTTTCCACTCCGGGCGGAGTTTTGGCGAAGCGGCATATCGATTTGATTGCGGCTCAACCCGCCGGATCCCGAACATAACCGAAGCCGATCCGTGACAAACTAACCGAGGGCGGCGACCCCGCCCTCGGCCATAGGCTACTGTGGCTCAATGGCAGAGCAGCTCACTCGTAATGAGCAGGTTGTCAGTTCGATTCTGACCAGTAGCTCCAAAAAATCCTTGAAACGACGCGCCGTTTCAAGGATTTTTGCATGCGTTTGGCAGGCGGAACGCTGCCAAGCGGTTTGCGGCCTTATGGCAGGTGCTCAGTGGATCGGGGGATCGGGAGGACGCTGACCCTCTTCAGGCGGCAGCCGGTCGGGCTTCGGTGCTTCACTATCGTCGCCGGCCGCAGGGGCCCCGGCCTCGTCGCTGTTTGTCACGCTCGGCCCGGATACAGGTTCCTCAAAGTGTTGTTTTATGGGGGAAGCGAACATTTTGGCGCGCTTGGCGGCGATCCTGCGCCGGTAGACCGCGGCGGCGATCAGCGCGGGGATTAACCAGAAGAGGAGCAGAACAGCCAGATATGGTACAGTGTATATCTGACTAAAACCAAAATCTCCGCTTTTTTTAGCCGACATGCCCGTTAAATAAAAGAAAACGCAGTTGACCGCGAAACAAAGAACATGGCTCAATGGGAAAAATTTAATATCGTCCATGTCTTCTATGTTGAGGAAATAGTACACCAGAAAAACGGCCATGGCATACAGTATGGATCCCCCAAAAGTCGGTATAACAACTTGAGTCAGCATACTGATAAAGTGCGTCCAGCCAAGGATCTCGTTTATAACCATCAGAATCAGCACGTTGAGCCAGAAGAGTGGGTGGCGCTCTCGGGCGGCTTTGTCGGATTTCGTCACGTCAATGTCCTCCTGTCGGTGGAATCGGGCGAGACAAGCGGCGGGAACGCCGCCGCTTGTCTCAAAAGGTTACTCCCCGTCGTTCTCTTCGACGGACAAGATCCCCGTGGGATCAAATTTGGCGATGGTGTGCTCGGTGTAGCCGTTGGGGAATTTGGGAAGCAGCGCGGGATACGACTGGGAGGTCACGGTTTTTTTTCATGATGCGCATCTCTTTATTCTTGAAACTGGCCCCTTCGCACAAAATTATAGATCCGCCGGAACCTTTGGAAAATATTCACATATTCACTGTACCATGTTTAAACTGCAGCGTCAAGGCCGCCGTGCGGGCAATCCGAGCGATCAAACGGAGCGAAAGAGCATAGTGCCGCCGCTGTTCGAGCGGCATCCCGCTCGAGGCGCTTGACTCTCTGTGCCTTGACGGATCGGGACAGAGGCTTTTGGGGCAACTGGCGCTTGCCAACGCACGAAAAATCAGTTAGAATGATCTAGTCTTTCCAACATAAGAATGATCATGTAAACGACTCCGGTTCCGCGCGGAGTCGTTTACGAAAGAGGGTTTCAACACTTGCCGCGTCCGGTCTCCGGCGTGTTGCGCGGTGTTTTGATTGAATCCTTTCCGACCAAAAACCGAACCCCGAACCGCTTTCGGGAAGCCCGGCTTTTTGGACGGCAAGACATATAGGCTGAACTGCGGTTACCCCTGTTCAGCCACAGAGGGGAAGCTGGTATGAATACAGTTGGATTTAGCACTGTTGTGATGCTCTTTGCCTTTTACAGTGTTCTTGGTTGGGTTTGCGATGAGCTTTTCTGCGCGATTACATCTCAAAGATGGGTAATGCGCGGTTTCCTGCATGGCCCTTACTGCACCGTATACGGCTTTGGCGCGCTGATCGTTTTGTTTGGCATTGTTCCTCTCGGCCTTCACCCCGCGCTTTTGTTCCCGGCGGTTCTGCTCTGCGTTGCCCTGCTGGAGTACTTTGCAAGCTGGCTGATGGAGAAACTGTTCGGTTTGCGCTGGTGGGACTACTCGGGGAAAAAACTCAACCTGAACGGGCGCGTTTGTCTGCTTAACTCCCTGCTGCTCGGCGCACTCGGCCTCGCCGTGGTCTATGCGGTTCAGCCGCCGGTTGCCCGCCTGGTTGACCAGCTTTCCAGAGAAACCGCGCATCTGATCAGCTCGCTGATTATCGTCGTGTTTTTGGTTGATCTGGTTTTGACGCTGAACAGCCTGGTAAACTTCAAGGCAAGGCTGCACAGCCTGCGCCATGAGCTCGGTGAACTCGACGAGTACGACCGCTCCCGGCTTGACATGCGCGATGTGGCGGACGGCATCGAGCACCTGAACATCCGCCGCCAAGAGGATGGCAGCGATCCGATTCCTCCGGCCACGGTCGGCAAAATCCTGGCGCTTGCCCACCCGGGCGGCGGCGTGAGCCGCATCGCTTGGGCTTTTCCCACCATGAAAAGCCCCGACGGAAGCGCCGAGGCCCTTCTCTCGCTGATGGAGGCCCGGAATAACGCGTCCAAAGAGCAAAGCCGCGGGCGGAGCTTCTCCCTCAGGCACTGGCTGCAAAAGCAGCTGCGCGTTACGCCGGAGCAGTGCGCGTCGGCCGAAGAAATCCCCGGCGCAGCCGCTCGGGAGACCGCCGTCGGAGAGCGCTCCTTTGCCGCTGGCGTAAACTTTTACAAGCTGTGCTGGGTCTTTGTGATCGCCTGTGTCATCGGCTATGTGGTAGAGATGCTGTATTGCTTTGTCACCAGAGGCCATATGGAAAGCCGTCAGGGGATGCTCTACGGCCCGTTTTCCCAGATTTACGGGTTCGGCGCCATGCTGCTGGTGCTGGCGCTGCACCGCTTGGCCAAGTATAAGGGCCTTTGGCTGTTCCTGGGCAGCGCACTGATCGGCGGCGCGTTCGAGTGGGTGTGCAGCTGGGTGCAGGAGATGGTCTTCGGTACATATTCCTGGGACTATTCGATGGTGCCGTTTTCGATCGGCGGGCGCACACGCATCCTGTTTATGGTTTTCTGGGGCTTGCTCGGCCTGTTTTTCATTCGCGTCGTATATCCGCCGATGTCCCGGATGATTGAGCGCATTCCCAACCGCCCGGGATATTTTTTGACCTGGATGATGACCATCCTTCTTTGCGTGAACATGCTGTTGTCGGCCATGGCCGTCGCGCGGTGGAACTCGCGCGTGCAAAACGTCTCCGGACAGGATCCCGTTGCGCGGTGGCTGGACGACACCTATCCCAACGACTACATGCAGGAGATCTATCCCAATATGAATTTCGCCGGCAGTGATGCTCCCCGCTGAACGCGCCTGTACGCCTGAGGCCCTCTGCGCTGCTCGCCGATATCAAAACGCCCCGCCGAACCCCTCTCCGCGCCGGCCCGAAAAGCGGGCAGGAGCCAGGGGATTTCGGCGGGGCGTTTCTGCTGCCCGCTGCGTGAGCGCCGCATAAGGCGTCAGGCGCACAGGCACCCGCAGGCAGCGGGTTACGGCATGGGGTAAAGCTTTTTTCCAAAGGTGGTGTTCACGACCATGGCTGCGCTTAAGTACACGGCGACGACGGCCGCGGCAAGAAGACACCAGGCCGGGACAACCGCCAGCGTTTTGGAAATCAGCTTCAAATCCAACAGAGCAATAAAGGGCAGCGCCACATCCAGAAGCAGGACGATAATGGAGAGCAGCCCGAACTTCTTGCAGAACGCGGGCGTCCACAGCAGCACAACCAGCGCCAAAACACTCCAGGCAAACCCGTCAACTCTGCCGTCGAGAGGCGCCCCGGCTTTGATGGCGTTATATTTCAGCATCATCTCAATGCCGCCGACCAGCATGAAAAACGCGCTGAAAAAGAGGAACGTATTTCCGCCAGCGTAGTTTCCGCCCTTTAGATCCAGCAGTCCGACAACCAGCTGAATGACAAAGCCGCCCAGGAGCCAGCACCCCATGAGGGGCATGGCCGAACTGTCTATTTTGTCTGTCAGCAGGGCAAAAAAGCACGCGCACGCCACCGCCAGCGCCACCAGCCCCGCCGGTGTTGGATTTGACCATCCGGGAGAAGTCTTCGATTCCTGTTTCTCCATTTTTGTCGCTCCCTTACATCCTATTTTGAGGTTGATATGTAAAAAAGTATCTATCGCAATCGTCATTGCAATAGATACTCTCAACAGTAAAGGCCGCTGCCCGTTACAGTTTATCTACAACAATCCGATTCTTGAACGCACGAATAAGAATGGAGCCGATAAAATGCTCCACAAAAATTCGCAGTTCAAAAGGAATCGAACTCATTTTCAAAAACTGTCCCTCCCGCGCTCCAAGTTTTTACGAGTATAGCTTACTTTGCCCGGCTTGTCAAGAACCAAAAAATGGAGAATGCAGCCCGGCTCCCCGTCCTTACACAGGTTTCTTATGCGGGGTACCTCATCGGTACCATTCAGGCTCAAACTTCAAATTGAGCATTTTTCCGAACTCAATGCCAAAACTTATAAAATCCGAACCCACGGCTGTCAGTAAATTGCCGTCCCTAAAACAGGAAGTAACGGTCCCATCCTCATTTTTCAGCTCGGTAACATCCCTCATGCCGCTCATTTGCTCCATGGTAAAGCCCTCCTCGAGCAATTCCAGCTTATGCGGCAGGTTTCGCCATTTGCCGGACGCTCAACTCGACAGTTTGGTGCTCAAGACAGCATCTCTGACGTTATAAACCTAATTATCTGCATCGGAAAGAGGATTTTCTGAGAATAAAACTGAGATGGTCGTTCCTGTCCCAAAATCACTGTTTAGCTCAATGATCCCATTGTACGCCATCACAATATGCTTCACAATCGCGAGCCCTAACCCTGTGCCGCCCGTCAACTTCGAGCGGGATTTGTCCACACGGTAAAACCGCTCAAAAACACGATCTTGCGCCTCCTTTGGGATACCGATGCCCGTATCGGACACAGTGAACCTGATTTGCCCGTTTGACTCTTTTAGTTCAACCTTCACGCTGCCGCTTGGCCTGTTATATTTTACGGCGTTGTCGATAAGATTATAAAACAGCTCATACATCTGCGAACGGTTGGCGGTCATGTTGACCCGCTCTGCCAACACTTCAATGGATATATTGCTTCCCGCAGCACTGTCGGAAAGAGCTAAAGCCGCATCATTCGCGACAGCGGAGAGTTCCATTTCCTCAAGTTCCTCATGTTCCATGCCCTCGTCAAGCTTGGATATGAGGATAATGTCCTCGATGAGCGCAATCATCCGGCGCGCCTCATCCTTGATTTTGGCATAGAACACAGGCTTGTCGGCGTCCCTTACTATGCCCCCTGTCAGCATCTCGGCATTGCCATATATTGTTGTCAGGGGCGTTTTTAATTCGTGGGATACATTGGCGGAGAACTCACGTCTGAGCGTTTCCGCTCTCGCCTTTTCGGTGATGTCCATAAACAGAATCATCGCGCCGATACCCGTCACAGGGCTGAAGTATGCTCGAAATATTCTGCTTCCGTGCTCAAGAGCCTGTTCCCCGCGCTTGCCAAACAGGGCACCGCGTACCCTTTCGGAAAACTCCACATCGCGGAAAAGCTCAAGTATATTTTTGCCAATTATGGACTGGGGTAGCGCAAAAAAAACCGATGCACTCTGGTTTGATGACAGAATGATACCCGTCTCATTCAAAATGATGATGCCTTCGCCCATACTCTCCAGAATAGCCTGCATAGTGTCGCCGCGCTCGCGCAGGTCATCCAGCTGTGACGCGATTTTCATTCTCTGTTCGCCGATTGTCTTAACAAAGGGAGCAAGCTCGTCATACGGAGCGGACAGTTCGCCGCCCAAATCCACCTTGTTTAATGGCCCAATAATCCGCTTTGTAAGTCTTCCAGACAGAACATACCCCACCAGAATAAAAACAAATAGCACGCCTGCCACAACGGGAAGCGCCCCGCCAAAGATTCCGAATATGCTGCTTATCGTCTTCGCAACGCGCAGAATGGAGCCATCCCCGAGCTTTACGGCATAATAATATGTCTCCTGCCTGAACGTGTCGGAAAAGCGCTTGCTTTCGCCCTCGCCCGAAAGCATCGCCTCCCTAACCTCTTCGCGGTCGGCGTGATTGGGCAGGGTCGCCGCATCTTGATAATCATCGTGCAGCACCGTTCCATCGCCCGATATGACCGTCAGACGCATATCGGAAATGAAAAGGCCATTGTATTCACCGGCTTTTATGGCGAGGGCCAGCATATGCGTCCGCTCCCGCACATCACTTTGAACAGCGGCGGACAGCTGATTATAAAAGACAACGCATACGGCAGTTGTCGATAAAACAAGGCTCAAAACGATGAGCAGAAGGATGCTCGAAAAGATACGCCGCTTCATCCGCTATCCTCCCATCTTGTAGCCGACATTCCGAATGGTCGAAATCAGATTGCCGCCTATTCCCAGCTTTTGGCGGAGCGACTTGATGTGCATATCCACCGTGCGGCTCTCGCCGTTGTAGTCAAAGCCCCAGACCTGCTCCAGTATTTTATCCCTTGTGAGCACGAAGCCCTCATTGAGCATCATGTAGTGCAGGAGTTCAAACTCCTTGTATGTAAGGCTGATTTCGGCACCATCCGACAAAACGGTCCGCTTGTCGCTGCAGAGCGTAACTGCGCCAATGCTCAACCTTGATGAACGAACCGTCTCCTCTTCGCAGCGGCGCAAAACGGCGCGAATGCGCGAAATGACCTCCATCACCGAAAAGGGCTTCGTGATGTAGTCGTCAGCACCCATATCAAGTCCCTTGATACGGTCGTACTCCGCGCCTTTGGCGGTGAGCATGATGACCGGTATCTTTTTAAAAGACCCCGACCCTTTAAGCCGCTTTAATATGGAAATGCCATCCTCTTTGGGCAGCATGATATCAAGCAGAATGAGCGCGGGGATGTGATCCTTCATCTCTCCCCAAAAGGGCGTACTCTGCGGAAAGCCCAACGCCTCGAAGCCCGCTTGAGCGAGCGCGTAAGCCACCATATCGCGGATATTGTCGTCGTCCTCAACAATATATATTCTATGCAAATGCAAAGCCCTCCTACAAAACTTGCTTGTCCTTGTGCATACCTGTTATCGAGAATATGACCCATTCGGCGATGTTCATCGCGTGGTCACCGATGCGTTCATAATACTTTGCGATTTGCAGCAGGTCAAAGGCCTGCTCTCCGTTCTTAACATCATCGTGTATAAGTTCTATCAAATCTTTCTTAACAAAAACATATAAATCATCAACGACGTCATCATATTTGATAACCGACTGGGCAAGAGACAAATCTTTTTTTACAAAGGCGTCAATGCTCTCATTGACCATTTTAATCGTCGCTCGCGCCATCTGCGGGATGTACTCAAGCTTATTAATATACTCCTGATTTGATAAATACAGACAAAGCTCGGAAATGTCTGCGGCCTGGTCGCCGATGCGCTCCATGTCGGTTATCATTTTGAGCGCTGTGGAGATTTGCCGCAAGTCCTTTGCAACGGGCTGCTGATTTAGCAGAAGTTTTAGGCAAAGGCTTTCGATTTCTTTCTCCTTATCGTCGATAATTTGGTCACCCTCGGCAATTTCTCGCGCTGCGACCGCATCCTGCTCCAGAAGCGCCTTTGTCGCCTTTGCAATGGCGTACTCGATAAGGGCGCCCATTTCAATCAAACGGTTATTCAGAATCACCAATTGTTCATCAAACCGGCTGCGCATCATCCAAACCTCCCCGTAATATAATCCTCCGTGCGTCTATCTTTGGGCATCGAGAATATTTTCTCCGTCTCGCTATATTCAATCACTTCTCCGAGCAAAAAAAACGCAGTCTTGTCGCTGATTCGGGTGGCCTGCTGCATATTGTGCGTCACGATTATTATACTGTATTTTTTACGCAAAGTCAGCAAAAGTTCCTCAATTTTTCCCGTGGATATCGGGTCGAGCGCGCTGGTCGGCTCATCCATTAAGAGAACCTCCGGCGAAACGGCCAATGCCCGCGCAATGCAAAGCCGCTGCTGCTGCCCGCCGGATAGCCCAAGAGCTGATTTTTTTAGTCTGTCTTTGACCTCGTCCCAAATAGCAGTATCTTTTAGTGAGGCCTCAACGATGTTGTCAAGCTCATACTTTGACTTGATGCCGTGCGTCCTCGGGCCGAAGGCGATGTTGTCATATACGCTCATGGGAAAGGGATTGGGCTTTTGAAACACCATACCGACGCGCTTACGCAGCAAGTTTACATCCATGCCTTTGTACACATCCTTGCCAGAAAGCGTGATTTCGCCCGTAATTTTGCAGCCCTCAACCAAGTCATTCATGCGGTTTAATGATTTTAGGAGCGTCGATTTTCCGCAGCCGGAGGGACCGATAAAGGCGGTGATGTCTCCCTTAACAATACCCATATTGATGCTCTTAAGCGCCTGAAAATCGCCGTAAAATAGGTTCAGGTTATGTATCTCAAAACAATTCATGTTTTGCCTCCTATGCGTTTAGCGATCTTAGCCGAGAGAGTGTTGATGATGATCACCACAAGGAGCAGCACGACCGCTGTAGCGTAGCCCTCGCCTGTGTGAAGTCCTTCGCTTGAGAGCGCGTACAGATGGACGGAGAGGGTTCGCGCGCTCTGCTGCCAGAAAAACTGATGTGTTTCAGCGTTATATAGCTTTGGTATCTGCGCCACCGTACCCGATGTGTAGATGAGCGCCGCCGTCTCACCGACGATTCGACCGATGGAAAGAATAACGCCCGCGAGTATGCCGGGCATAGCGGAAGGCAGCACAATCTTGAATACGGTACGCAGCTTGCCTGCGCCCAGCCCGAAGGAGCCCTCTCTGAAGGTGTCGGAGACGGATTTTAATGCTTCCTCGCTTGATCGCATGACAAGGGGTAATATCATAATAGCGAGGGTAAACGCGCCCGCCAGCATGGAGTTTTGCCATCCGAGATATTTGACGAAGAACAGCATGCCGAAAAGGCCGTAGACGATGGACGGAATGCCCGCCAGCGTTTCAGTTGTCATGCGCACGAGCGCCACCGCCTTATTACCGCGCCTGGCGTATTCGACAAGGTAAATGGCCGCGAACACGCCTAGCGGTACGGCGATGACAAGCGACATGAGTGTAAGGATGATGGTCGATATCAGCGCCGGCATGAGCGACACGTTTTCGCTGTTGTAGGTGAGCGCGAAAAGGGATGGCTTCAAATAGGGGACGCCTTTTACAAGGATGAATCCCACCAAAAAGGCGAGGACGCCGACCGTCAATATAGCGGCTGTCCAAGTGAAACCTGCGGGGAGCGTCTCGTTTCGAAAGTGCCTGGTTTTCTCCCCCAGAGCTTCTTGTCTCTTTTTTAGCGCTCTCAACATCCTTTTCACTTATTAGCCCTCCCCTTGAGAGCCGAAAAGCTCAGATTAATCATCAATATGAACACAAACAGCACGACACCAGTCGCGATAAGCGCCTCACGGTGCAAGTCGGCGGCGTAACCCATCTCGATGACGATGTTAGCGGTCAGCGTTCGTATGCCCTTAAAGAGCGAGACCGGCATTCGCGCCTGATTGCCCGCCACCATAATGACCGCCATGGTCTCGCCGATGGCGCGGCCGATGCCGAGCACTACGGCGGCGAAGATGCCCGACTTTGCGGCGGGGAGAATGACGCGGAACACACTGCGGTAATGCCCCGCGCCGAGGGCCAGCGCACCTTCGTAATAGCTGTCAGGCACAGCGCGCAGGGCGCTTTCGGCAATGCCTATGATGGTGGGCAGAATCATAATACCGAGCAAGATACAGGCCGACAAGATGCTGTTGCCCGTAAGGGGAATAATGGCCGCCATGCCGAAAAAGCCGTAGACAACCGAGGGGATACCCGCCAGCAAATCAATGCCGGGTTTAATGGCTTTGTACAACCTTTTCGGGCAGACTCGCGCCATAAACACGGCGGTCAGCACGCCAATGGGGACGCCAATCAAAATCGCACCTGCCGTGATGTAAATGCTGCCAAGAATCATCGGTAGAATGCCAAACAGCGGAGGTGTGTCCGATGGCGACCATTCCTTGCCTAAGAGAAAATTGAATATACCGATTTCCCCGATGGTCGGAATGCCGTTCGCCAAAAGAAACAGGCAAATCAAGGCGACTGCGAGTATGGAGGCGAGCGCCGATGTCAAAAACACGGCGCTCATCGCTTTTTCTTTCAGCCTCATCATTTGCTTAAATCGCTCCACTTGAGCGTCTCGCCCGTGAAGATTGCCTTGACCTGCTCTTTTGCAAGGCTGGTTGCGGTATTTTCATTGTTTACGATTACCGCGATGCCGTCAAGGGCTATTTGGATGGCGGTGAGCTGCGCTCTCTCGCTGTCCTTTAATTCACGGCTGGCCATGCCGATGTCGTAGGTGCCGTCGGCAGCGCCTGTCATGCCCGCGGATGAATCAATCTGCTGGATTTCAATTGTGGCATTTGGATTGATTTTCAGATATGCCTCCTTGAGCTTTTCCATCACGGGGCCGACAGAAGTGGAGCCTCCCACGACAATCTTGCCGGAGGGCGTATCACCCGCATAGGCCGGAGCGGAGTCGCGGGTGGCAGTGTAGCTCTTTCCCACAATCGCCTGGCCATCCGACGATAGAATAAAGTCAATGAAATCCTTCGCAAGTCCCGTAGGTTCGCCCTTCGTCGCGATGTTGAACGGGCGCGCTATCGGATAGGTTCCCTTCTTCACGTTTTCGGACGAGGCGGTGACGCCCTCAATCTGAACCGCTTTCACCGTGTCGTTCAGTGAGCCAAGGGATATGTAGCCGATTGCGTATTTGTCCCCCGCGATATTTGTCATCATCACATCGGTCTGTTTGGCGATGACCGCTTCCTTTGTCGTCAGGTCTTTCCTGTTTCCATCAGCGTCTTTTTGTTCAATACCGAACAGCTCAATAAATGCGCCGCGTGTACCCGAGCCGTCCTCGCGAGATACGACGGCGATGGCTTTCCCAGTATCGAAGCTTGCTGCGGTGCCCGTCGAACAACCAGAAAACACCGAGGTTGCCATCGCTAATAATACTAAAATTCCAATTGCTTTTCTCATAAATAATTCCTCCGTTTCATCATTACACTCTGATGATAACGCAGGAATGTATAAGCTAAAGACAGGTCCATGTAAAAACTGTGTAAGGGGCACAAGGGGGGGCAGAAGGGTGAGGCCACACGTTTTCAAGCAAATAATCCGTTGTGACCTTGAAAAAGCGCACAAGCACCAAATGCTTATACAGTGTTGTTCATAAATCTAGACCGGGTATTGCACGATAAATCACAGAATGTCCTTTTTGTGTTGTACTCTAGGCTTATTTCCGCATACCAGTTTCATTTCATCCATACTGGCCACGGCTCCGTTTAAGAAACAAAATGTTTCGGCAGTCATATACTATGAAAGACGGGACTCTTTAATAATGAACCAGAAAGGGAATCATAATGGACATAGAAAACGGCAAACCTTTTGTTTCCATACCACTTTCAAATGAAACCGGATTGACAGTACAACCTGTCGCACCTGTCATGCAGGCGAGCTTGGCGCCCTCCTCGGAATCGATGGAAAACGAGTATCCGGAAATCTACCATGAGATATATCCAATGATCACCGATGCTGTGGAAAGATTGAATGCGTCAGGGTATCAGCCTACCCCGGATATTATAAATTCTACGGTAGATGCAATTATCAAAAACAGCGGCATGTGGTATGAAGACGACGACAATGAGACCGTGGCCGAAGCGGCACCAGTGCAGTTCGGCTTTGGCGGCAATCCTTATCAAAGGCGACGCAGGAGGCATCACAACCGTAATTCCCTGCGGGATATCGTCCGAATTCTGTTGCTTCGTGAGCTCTTCGACAAGCGCGGGCACCGTCCGTATCCCGGATATTATTATTAAGCGGAGGGACTGACACATGATCAGCCAACAGCAATACGTCGTATCTTCTCTTGAATTGCATCTGTTTTTCGGGCGTATCATGAAAGAGCATGCTCTGTTTCTGGAGGCGGGCTTTACGCCGAAAAATAAAGACTTTGCCCAAACAGCCGAACGTTTCAAAACCCAGTTTGAACAGATTTTACATAACGCCATCCAACTCGGCAATGGGGTGGTCAGTAATGCGGTCGTGCAATCAGGAGAGTTGGTCACCGATTACACGCGCGGCAGCGAGCAAAAAACAGAGAATTTTACCGGCATCCCCATCAATGAGAGTCTGACCGCTATGGAATCGCGGCTTTACGGGTCGACCAATCCAAATATATCGCCTGAGCTTATGCGAAGTGTCCGCGCCCTCAACGCAAACGTAAGGCCACTTCTTGACGGACTAATCGATTTCAAGGCCAGAATTCTGAATGCCGTGTTGTCCTGCAATATGTTCACAGCGAATTATCCGCTGCTGCTAGACCATATTCTTCGTGAAGCGAAGCTGTACAGGTCACATTTGCAGGCGCTGGAAAGCGGTCAGGGTATGGAGGAAACCACCAAGAACATGGAGCTGTTCTGGGATCAAATCATGCTGGAGCACGCGCTGTTTATCCGAGGACTTCTCGATCCGTCTGAGGGCGAGCTAATCAATACATCAAACAATTTTGCGCAGGACTATGCCGAGCTTTTAGAGAAAGCAAAAGCGTCCACCGATTCCATGTTGAATATGGTTACCAACGAAACACTTGAAGAGACCAAAAAGTACCGCGACTTCAAAACCGCGGGCACGAAGGGCATCGCTGAATGCAAGATCCGTTCCATCATTCTGCCGCTACTGGCCGACCACGTTTTGCGTGAGGCCAATCATTACATCCGCCTACTGGAGCAAGTATAGAATGGTAGCAAACGATTATCGCAAGAATGCTGGCGCATTGGATTTGTAGTCCGATGAGCTCGCACAGACTGTCAAAAAAACGCTTTGCGCCTTCGTCCTTTTCCTGGATTCGCGTCGAGCCTGACGCCGTAGGCGGCAGGTTCTTGCTGGACTGGAAACCGATAAAGAAAGAACCACAACGCTTTCACGGATTCACTCCGGGGAAGCGTTTCTTTACGCGTCTTCACAAAGACGCGATCTTGTCCCCGCTTTGTCAAAGAACCTTCGGTTCTTTGACAACCTGAAAACCCCGTACCATAAACAGGTACGGGGTTTCGCCATTTGGTGGAGGCAAAGGGACTCGAACCCCTGACCCCCTGCGTGTGGAGAGTGTTGACGAAAGCCGTGAGGCATGATGCCGCGAGGATTTGTGGCCTGCTTGTTGCAGATATGTTGCAAATGAACTGGGATTTGTCGCTCTTGTGTGGGAGTTCACTCAGTGTTTATGGTTGTACTTTGAGCTGTCAGGCGGCATTGCCGATCGACAGCTCTTTTTTGAGGATATAGCGTATCGGGTGTAACTCCCGTGAAAAGATTGTAACGACATTTCTTTGTTACCGATTTTCAAAGATTTTGTAATCAAAAACGCATGACCTGCCTGCAATTAGCGCTTATAATGGTTTCCAAAGTGATTCTGCATTGATATGATCTTGTTTTATTGGACGGAGAAGCTTATATGATAAGAAAAAGAAAAACGTTCTTCACTTCCGCCGTCCTTGTGATAGTGCTCCTGTGCTCGGCTTGTATGAACTCGGCGATGACAGTGCAGATAGAACCGCCGCAATTATCACCTTCCGCAGAGGCGTCGGCTCAGCCTTCCGTGACTGAACCTTCCGTGAATGAGCGTCGTTTCGAAGGTCTCTGGCGGCGTACAAATACGCACAAAGCCGAGGGAGCACAAATTGAAATCACCAGCCAAACGGAAAGCGGCTTCGATTTTCATTTTTCAGGCGTGTGGGGCGCACACAACGGAGACATCAGCGGTACAGCGGATTTTACCGGCACGAGTTCAGCGGTGTTTGAGCATACGGATTCCGATTTTTTTGCGAAGGTGGAATTTGCGCTGCGGGGCGATGTTCTGGCGGTATGCCTGGCCGACGGCGACACAGGTGCGCTCGGTTTCGGGCACAATGTCACAATGGATGGCGAATACACCATCGGCGAGCCTGTCTACATCAACGCCGGGCGGTTTGACGAACTGTTCCCCACCGGCGCGGAAAAGGATAAGCTGCTCAGTATCATGGGTTATCCGGCGTATCAGCGGCTGCTTGACGTATTTGAATATGGCTTTGAGTACGAGTCGGACAACCTGACCTATTCCGGCTTTATCAGCGGAGCGGGGACCGGCGCCGATTTGAAGCTGGACGGCGAGTATGTCTATTGTCTCGGGTTTTACCTCGGAAGCGGTGGCTACACGCTCTACACCAACGACGCGAGATATAAAGACAGCCTACCCGGTTTCTTTGAGATCGGGCGCGACGGCTTTGACTTAAGCTTTGTCTATGCGGACACAAGCGGGCCGACGGAGTTTTTGGGCAAGTACGGCGGCGCGCCCGAGCTGCCATACGGCGGCGAAACGCCGGATGATTTTCTGCCCGAAGGATGGAGCATCTTTGCCTCACTTGAGCTTGATTTCAACAGCGACGGCATCAAAGATATTGTCGCCGCAGCCCAGCGGCCGGACACTCCTTACGCCTACTTCCCCCGCATGCTGTTCGGATTGGAGGGAATTGCGGATGGTTATCAGCTCAGCTTCTGCGAGAGCGGGCTTTTGCCCCGCCCCGAGGCTGGCGGCGTCATGGGCGACCCTCTCAGTCCGGAACCGCAGAACGCCTTCGAAACGAACGGCACAACATTCTCATTTTGGGAGAACTGCGGCAGCCGCGAAAGCTGGTATAATAAGTACCGCTACGCCTATCTGGACGGGGAGTGGAAGCTTATTTATTCCTGCGAAGAAACATATGACAAGATCACCCCAGAAAACAGCGTCACTGAAAACGATTACGCAACCGGCGAAGGCAGACGGAGTTTTGTAACCGCTGAGGGTGAAATGCTGGAGTTCACTGTCCGGCTTGACGAGCCTCCCCCGATGCGCAGGGACAATCTCCCGGATTTGCCCTGGCTGAGCGAGCTGCAAGAAATGCCGGACGCCATTGACAATGCGACAATATACGACGGCAGGGTTTACTATTCTGAGCGAAGTTCGTCGAGCATCGTAAGCGCCGACATAAACGGCGAAAACAGAATCATTGTGTATAGAATCGACGCAAAATATGATTATTACAACTTTGAAATCACAGGCGGCGAAATCATTCTGCGGCTCGAGACGCAAGGCACCGTTACCTACGCGCGCTTGAGTCTTGACGGCTCCGGATATGCGGTCATCGGAACGCTGCGTACGGGCACGGAAGAATAAAGCGGGGAGGGTATAAATTTGAACCAGAGACAAAACAGGCACGTTGCGCTGTTGCTTCTGCTTTCGCTTGCGGCGGGGTTGCTTATGATGTCCGGATGTAAACCGTCCGATGTCCCTCCAACTGCGACGAGTACAGCCGTCTCCGCGCCGCCGACCATATCAACTGCGGACACGCCTTCTCCCTCGCCATCTGTGGAAACGCGTCCCGCGTGGATGATTGCATATGCCGACGCTGTACTGGATGGCGCTTTTCCTGATGACCCGATTGACTGGCCGCCGACAGAAATGAGCCATTTCCGCCTGATGGATCTTGATTCCGACGGTGTACCGGAGCTGCTGTCCTCTACGCTCGGGACGGTAAACTCGGTCATTGTATACGGGTATACATTTCAAGACGATCAGGTGAAATTTGTATTGTTCAACGAGGATGCAGCAGGCGGTCTTCCCGAGACCTTGGCGCTGTATCGCAGTAAGGAAACGGGCAAACTTCAGTGGATGGCGCACGGGCAGTTCAGGGACGGGCCGGGATTTTACATACGCCAACACATGTTCTTCGATTTTTCAGACATAGAGCATCCAAAATCGCAGACCTTTTGCTCGTACAACGAATTGCTTGTGCGCGAAGGCGCGGCGCTGGACGATATCGAATACGAACTGTTAAACGATGACGGCACAGTAACTTCGGCGACACATGACGAGATCGAGAAGCGCTTTTTCGGCGTGATGTCGGGTTATCAACCGGTCATCATGCAAGAACCCTTCACCTTTACCGGGGCGCTGATGAAAGACGATAGCGAAGACCAGTTCGACCTCGAAAAGCTGTATGCCTTTTTAGAGCAGTGGGATGAAGAAAAACCCGTGCCGGAGCGGGAGATCGCCCCGGAAAACATCCCCGACCTTGATAGAATAGGCCTTGAGTTTTATCCGTCGTATACGGACGCTTCGGCCTCCCTGCTGGACTGCTCCTGGGCGCTGAGTGATCTGCACAGGATACGCTCGCAGGTTGTGGAGTATTACATAGAAAACGAGTACGGCTTTCTCGACGTCTTGGGGCTTCCAAAAGACTTGACAAGCATAAAAGTCTATCGGCTGCCCGACAGGGAGGACTGGCTGGTTATATCCGGTGACACGGTATACGACTGGCCGCGGCGCTGTCTGTTTTCCTATCGCGACGGAAAGCTGTCGCCCTGTCCAGGCGAAGGCCCTGGAGGGGATTATTCAATGGTAAATGCCTGCTGGCCCGAAGCGGAGGAACTCAAGATCGTTTATGTGGAAAGGATGGTATTTCCGCTGATCGAGATTTTTCTTTACTCCCACCAGGACAACGGCGACTTCGGTATCTACCGGCTCGACGGCAGAGCGTTTGCGCAGCCGATTGGCGGAGATGTCATGGGGCTGCACATTACCGTCTGGGAAGAAGCGCGCGGCGCGGCTGTGTTCAAGAACATCCCTCTGGACGGCCCCGAGTATTTCGGCTGCCGGTACGAAGACGGGCACTTGACCCCTGTCTATGACGATGCAAACGGCGACGGCTCTGTCGATATTCTGCTGCAGGGCGCGTTCCAGTGCATCGCCGACACAGACAATGGCGAAAAGGTTATAGCGTCACAGCCGGTCAGAGAAGTGTACCTCTACGACCCGGAGACGGAGGAATTTGAATACAGCGAAAAATACAGTGTCCGCTCGCCGCTCGCCGATTACTGGCTGGAGCCGAGGTGACGGCGTGAAAAGACTTGCCATAGTAATGTTGATGGCTTTGTCCATACTCGCAAGCCGCTATTCAATCTTCAGGCTGCTAAACCCAAAGGCCTGCAGACCCTCAAGCGCAGCCTGTAAGTCCTTTGCGTCATATACTCTTGCGTTGATATATTTTCCCTTTAATCCCAGATGAAATGTCATTACTTTTGACTCTTTACCATTCTCGAAGGCATCAGCGTAGATATCCACATCCTCAAGCGCGCTTACGTGTTCCAAATCTGTTGTATTACTCTTGTTATTCGTTATAATCTCACCAATTCTGAACTTAGTGATTGTAAATCCGTATACGACGCCGTCAATCTCATATCTCAACCAGATTTGCATATTTTCGGAGGAATCGCCGAAACGTAGCAGCGTTATTTCATCCGGTTCGGCGCTGTCATGTACCGGATAAACCGGCTCATCCAATGTTTGCATCAGAAACTCTATATCTTCTCTGCCGCATAGGCCGTTCATCGAGTATTCGGAATGCTCAAAAAGGAAATTCTCAATAACCTCATCGTCTTTATCCAACAAACCGGCGAGCGCGGACACCTCCGCCTTATAATCGGTAAAGTGCAGCTGTAAAGGCGGATCAACGGGCTTTGATGATTCTTCCGCAGTAGATTCATCAAAGCCGGAAGCCGTCTCGCCGGAAGATTTTACGGATTGATCGGATGGGAAAGCTTCGCTTATATATGTTTGAAAAGATGCGCCGGTCACTGCAGGGTCGCCGGTTTTTTGCGTTGAACACCCTGCCGCAGTCAGGAGCATCATACCTATAAAACAAAAAAGCTTTTTCAATGTGCCGCACTCCCGTTTACCCAAGTTTTGTGCCTATGCCACGAATAATAGTGCCGCAAACCATCCCGCTTAATTTCATATCTAATGATTAGACGAGAAAATCCCGGATTTGTTCCATATATCGCTCAATAACCAAGTTTGGTCTTTGAATTGCGGCGCTTTCAACCGGAAGCGCCGCAAAACGATTTTGAATAAAGCTTAACCCCCCGTACCTTGACTACACATAACTTCTGCCGTCGCGAAAATCCATAGGCGTGTTGGAAATCAGCCGGTTTCTCTGTATAATGAGCTTGACAGGAGGCGACATGATGATTGCTTTTTACTTAGCCATGCTGGAAACAGAAGAGGAAAAAGACACGTTCACCGGCATTTATGAGAAATACCGGTACACATGCCTGCATGTAGCCAAGCTTGTAACGAAAAATCACGCATGGGCGGAAGAAGCCGTGCAGAACGCATTTATAGAGATCATTAAGAATAAAGCTGAGATTTTTAAGCTTTCCGGTAGTAGGCTGAAGTCGCGAATCGTTATTATTGTGAAGAACAAAGCGATTGACATATGCCGAAAAGAAAACGGACTGCCGACCGAATCGTTGTATGACCACGATTATGAGATAGCATCAGAAGAGCCTGACGTCGACGCGAGGCTTCTCAGCGAGGAAGGATATAACCACCTTCTTTTTTGTATCGCTCAGCTCGACGACATCTATAAAACCGCTTTTGAATTGAAATATTTCCACGCTTTAAGTGATCGTCAAATCGCCAGTGACCTTGGCATCTCAGAGAAAAATGCCGCCATGCGGATTTTCAGGGCAAAAATCAAGCTCCGCGAAATGTTAAGCAGGGAGGGCACCACAAATGGATAACAGGATAAAAAACTTTATTTTTGAGTCTCTTTTGCGTCAGGCAATCATCGAAAATCATCAACGCGAATTGGCTTCACTGCCAAGCGAAGCGGAGCTTGCCAAGCTATACGCGTTCTCGGACTCTCATCACGCGAGAATGAAGGCGCTTTTTATCCGGGAGCGTCGACGCGAGTTTAGGCTGTCATTCATACAATACGCCAAGAAAGCCGTCGCTTGCGTAGCGGTTATAGCAACCGTCCTGTTTGGTCTGCTGATGCTTAATCCACAGGTCAGAGCGGCTGTATCGGAAGTATTTGCCGAATGGTATGAGAAGTTCACAAAATTTGGCTTCTCGGATTCTGCTCCAGAAGCAAACACATCTGAATGGCGACCTGAATATCTGCCAAATGGATTTTCAGAGGACATGGTTGATAAACTCGGGAACATGACTGCTGTGCTCTACCTCGACGAAGAAGGTCATGAAATCCGGTTTAGTTATAATCCGAAACACGGTGGCTTTAGCATTTCGTCAGATAATGAAAACAGAGTAATCACGCCAACTCTGATCAACGGACTTGAAGGGTACAAAATACAAGGGATAGCCGACGGCTTCGAAAACGGCGTCATATGGGTGGCAAACGGTTATGTATTTGATTTATGGTCGTTTGTCTATTTGGATGAGCTTATAAAAGTGGCAGAGTCCGTCGTTCAAGCAGAATAAAGAATTTTGTAGTGAACCCCCCTGTTCAATCGTTATTATAGTGAAGGCTATTAGCATTCTATTGTTCGAGGAGGCGGTTTCTGTGCGTATCGGAAAGACGACGGCGCTCTTGTTTGTGGTTGTGATCATGCTATCTTTGGTATCTTGCGGGAAAAAGGCGGAAGATACTATGGCGTCTTTGGATTGCGATGAGGTAACGATTGAATTTTTTTCAAGCCGGTATGAGCAGGAAGATGTTTTGATCACCGACAGAAAGCTCATTGACAGGATAACGGAGACTTTTTTGGACATATCTGTCCGGGAAACCTCGAAACCAATGGATTTTCCAAGATTTAAAAATCATTTTTTAAAGGATGGCTCAGTCATAGAAGATTGGTTCATTGATAATTCCTCAGTCACAAGCGGCAGCTTATTGAGCCTTGGCAATCACGAAATCACAAACGATGTATCTGCTTTTGACTACATCAATGAAATCTATTTATCCGCCGTTCAAAAAAATGGTTAGCCGTATTGTACGTGAAAATCAAGGGGAAAGGTTGTAAACCAAACTGCCTCAAATAAAAAGGTGTCATTATGTTTACTCTGCGTATGCTGCTGCGAAAACCGGCGACAAACGGCCTTTTTGTATTTTTCCTTGCGCTCTCCAGTCTGTTTGTCTGGTTTAGTCTCGAAGTCTCGTCGGTGTTGCTGAGCAGCACCGACGAGCTCTCCTATGAATTCAGCTCAATTGTCGTACCCCGGTCACACGATGACGTCGAGCCTTTGGAGGATATCGGGCGAGGCGGTGACTTTACCGGCTTTCCTGGCCATGTTTCTCAAAACTATGGTATGATGGCGTATAGTCCTCAATTTCACCCCGTTATATCCTCGTCGTCAGATCCACTTACGCTTGGCAAAACTCCTGACGCGCCGTATAACTGCATTGTTTTCTCCGGTGTATGTACAGAAGCCGTCATCGAAAACTATGGAACCGACAGTGTTCAAACCGCATTGTTTTCAGTCTTGGACGTATACGCTCTCCATGAGGATTACCCTGTCCCAAAACGGATTCAGACAACTGTAAACCTGCTATTGCACGAGGATGCGGTTCCTTTCGAAGCTGGTAAGCGCTATCTGCTGTATTTGGAAGAGTACCAAGGCCATATGCTCACCGGTTTTATGCCGGCGAAAGATGACACTTACAGCACTACCGGCGTTTTTGATGAAGATGCGATTTGTAGCGGCGGCTTTCCCCGATATGAAAAATTCGTCCGCAATGATGACGGCGAAGATGTACTGGCGCGGGATGACGATGTTCTCACATTCACCGAGTTTACGGGAGAGGCCGAAGATTTCCTTTTTAGCTCTGAAGGCAAACGCTGGGCGGACAAAATCGCTTACATTAAGAAAGCAGTTAGTTCTGCTGAGTTGATCGCTACCGAGGATCCGGCAAGTATCGTCGCGTTCAAGGATGGGCGGACGGTTATGGCGGAGGGGAGGAGTTTTTCACAGGATGAGCTGAAAAGCGGGGCCAAGGTGTGTATCCTAAGCGCCGCTCTGGCAAAGTCTTCGGGGCTCAAGCTCGGTGATGAGATATCGGTTGAGCTTATGGATTCGGATTATTCGTACTACGAGAGTATCTCGCGCAAGTGGATAAGCCCCGTTTTCCCACAAGCGTACACGGGGCTCGGCAATGAGACTTTTACGATCATCGGATTATTTGCCCTTCCGGAATCCCAGGGCGATATGTACAGCTTCACTCCAAGCTCGATGTTCATCCCTGTTACGTCGCTGAGTGAGGAAACACTCAGCCTTGCTAAAACGTATTGTCTCGCTGCCACCAACATTTCATCACTCGTTTTGCGAGGGCGCGAATGGGAAACTTTTGAAAACTATACAACCGTATTGTCCTCCCATTTTTCATATCAACTCGTCGGCGGAGACTACGCGCAGTTTAAGACTCTTTTTAACGATTTGCAAAACTCAGTCAAGCTGTTCCGATATATCTCCTTCCCTCTGTGGAGCGTGCTCCTGCTCGTATATCTGGTGTTGTTTTGGTTCCGTTCTCTGCGCAATACAGCTCTGATGCGTTCTCAGGGAATGTCAAAGGTTTCCTGCGTATGGCACAGTTTTTTAAGCGGATTTGCACCTGCAATTCCCGCAGCTGTTCTAATGCTGATCTCAAGCCGGTTCTTTATGGACAGAGCCGCCGCACTGCTGCTCCGGCGAGGGATGGGAAGTCTCGTCGATGTCGAACAGCTTGCTCGGACAGCCATTCAGGGAGCAGGATTTGACAGCGCGATTGAAACCATGCTCCGGTTGTTTGGAACGCTGGCCGCAGGAGTATTCGCGGTATCGATTCTCATGTCGCTGCAAAACATCATGAAGCTGCTGTGCTATAGGGAGTAACCAAATGTTTTTGCTGGAATACGCGCTCAAACATATTTCACGGCGGGCGGGAAAGGCGCTGGGTATGCTTGCACTCCCGGCAATTCTGACCCTGTTTTTGTGCTGTTTGAACGGACTTGTAGATATGCTTAACGACAGAAGCGAACACCTCACGGATTCGCTGACCGTAACCGCGGTGCTGTCCGACATTACGGGAAGTAATCAGTCGAACTTATGGCTTGATGAGCTTGATATTGCCCATCTCACGGATGAAGGACACCTGCAAGGCTATGTCGGCGAGCTTTCTGTCGCACGAGAGGTCTATTACTCGTTAGATAAAGAAGGTTCTTCCCGCTACCCGCTTGTCGGAGTGAGCGATTTGAAGGGCAGCTACTCGAATTTTCTCCTGTCAACGGAGGTGGAGGTGAGCTTCGCGGAGGGTTGGAACAAATCAGCCCTTCAAGGAGATGCTCAGGTATGCGTTATCCCCGAAGGCTTGCTTTTGCAGGGGTACTCCCCGGGGGATGTGCTGGAACTCCGCGTATCGGATTCAGAATGGGAAGCGCCTTTCGCAACTTTGTCGCTGACCGTCATCGGCAGCTTTCGGCACAATGTTGACGGACTATTGTTTTGCCCATGGCAAACACTGAAAACGCTGCTCAATACGCATGAAAGGCCTTCACACGCGCAGGCCCTGAGCTTTACCCTAAAGGACAACCGAACTCTGGACGAATTCCGCGAAAAAGCGGCGATGTGCTATAAGGAAATCGACTACATGGCGGCACGTCAGGCACACGAATACGCGCTGACGGTTCATGATGAGTCGCTGAGGGATTCCGTTGCCTCAATGGAACGCAGCATCAGGACGGTGCAAATCATTATTCCTGTCGTACTTGCTCTCTCCGCGCTCATCGGTTTCTTGGCTGGTTTGTTGCAGGTTTACAACCGGCGGCGCGAGTTGCACCTGCTTCGCTTACAAGGGGTTACAAGGAGAGATCTGATCTTCATAATCGCGTCAGAGGCGCTTATGTTGACTTTTGTGGGACTTTTGACAGGTCTAATTATCTCGCCGCTGATAGCGTCGATTCTGTCTCTAAGCGGAAATGAAATCGCTTCCGTCGGCCTCTCTATAAGGGATGGAATTACCTTACTGCTTGGTGTCAACGCGGGATATATTCTTGCAACTCTTCTATTGACGAGAAAACCGCTCCTGCAATCTGTAAAGGAGGTGGCATGATGGTTTGTCTGACGCTGCGGGATGTATCCTACTCCTACAAATCCAGACATCAGACCGTTCTGGCGCTTGATAGAGTGTCTTATGATTTTGAGTACGGCAGATTCTACGCGGTTGTGGGGAAAAGCGGCTGCGGAAAATCAACGCTGCTTTCGCTGTTGGGTGGCTTGGATCTCCCGGCAGAGGGCGAGATTCTGTACAAGGAAACTTCGTTTCGAAGCCTTGACCGGGATCGCTATCGGCGATTGTATGCGTCATTGATTTATCAGAGCTATAATCTGTTCCCGCTGTTGAGCGCACTTGAAAATGTCATGTTCCCGCTCCGTCTCGCCGGAATGTCGGTAACCGACGCCAAAAATCGAGCTTCGGATTACCTCGACAAGGTCGATTTGACAAAACCTCAGTTCAGCCGCCTGCCCGGAATGCTGTCAGGAGGAGAGCAGCAGCGCGTTGCGATTGCCCGTGCACTATCCATGGAGGCGGACATCATTTTAGCGGATGAGCCGACTGGAAATCTTGATTCGGAAAACGGCGACAATATTATCTCGCTCCTGTCTTGTGTAGCCCGTGATTATGGCCGTTGCGTTATTATGGTCACGCATGACGGCGAAATCCGTGCTTGTACTGACTGTGTTATCAATATGAAGGATGGAAGATTTACTGATAGTTGAATCTCAACTACCACATTTTGATGTTCCTCTCTTGACAAAATCTATATATTGTGCTATCATTTTTTTGTAATTGATTTTTGTGCGCGGCTGCAGGGGTGAATACACCTTTGCAACCTACAGGCTCTGTTACCGGAGCTGCATGGCGGGACAACCTGCATTGCACACTTTGTTAAGTTTGTAGAATATCAGCGGCATAGCTATGTCCTGGCTGCGTTTTTTGCTCCTTGCGGGCAGCCCGTTTGGGCATTGGCAATAGGATTATTGCCGTTAATTGCATTAGTCCGGAACCCTGTACGCCCGGACACAAACTGAATAATGATTCCGTAAGGATGGCTTGTTAAAGCCGCAAAGTGTTCATTGAATGACCGCTTTGCGGCTTTTTTTGCGTTTAGAAGTGCTCGCCGTCCGAGCAGGGAGACTTGGAACCCGTAGACCTTTTACGGCGCATGTGGCGCGAAGTGCCGACCGGCGTAAAAGCTGGAGGGTGAAAGACGACCGCCCGCGAGGGCGAAGCGAGCATGACAGACACACCCGCGCCTTTTCAGGCACTCACCAGAAAGCCGATCCGACGACCGGACAAAGATTTTTTAGGTGCATACCAGCCTTGGGCAGCCGAAGGCCGCCCCCATCCGTCCTCCCGCAGCCGGCGAAGGGCTCGGGAAGGATTTTGTATATCTTCGCATGAGTTCAGACGGCAATGAACTCCGAAACCGGCGCGAGTGTTTGACACTCATCAAGCGGCGCCGGTTATCCCCCGCAGCCTGCTTCTCTGCGCTTGAGAGAAGCACATTCCGCACCTGTGTTTAGTCGGACACCCGGCTCTCGCCGGGATTGGTGCGTCCGCAGAGAGGTTCAACCTCTCAGGTTTCTAAAAGCCGATGCGGTGTCTTACTGACCCCCGTACAATTAAATCATTACAGAGACTGAGGCCGGCTTGACGGCCGAACGCATTGATACAGCGGGACTTTGCGGCAGTCAGCCGGGGAATGCAGCCGGAAACGATGCATCGGGTCAGTGGGAGAACTGCGCCCATCTGCAACGAACACAGGCAAAACAATCAAATCTGGAGGCTACTCATCATGAGCAATAACATATATACAAACCTGCTGAAACAAGCGGAAAAGATCCGGCGGCACAACAGGCAAGGAGCGTACAAGACCAAGGAACGGTACTTCGAGGCATACAAGCGGTTTCTGAGATACGCGGCTGAGAGGTATCATATTGAGAAAATCGCGAACATATCTGGCAAGCATATTTCAAGCTACATTGAGTTCATGCAGGAAAAGAGCCTGTCCGCGTCGACCATCAAGACGGACCTTGCGGCGATCCGGTTCTGGCACGATCAGATTCCGATGGCGAGGTACACACTGCCCGGCAACGACGAGTTCGAGCTGGAGCGGCGGAAATTCGGCGGCACCGACCGCACATGGAGCCACGCCGAGTTCTCGCGCATGATCGCCGAGTGCTGGAAGACAGACCGCGACGACTACGAAGGCTGCATCGTGATCGCGAGATACTCAGCATTGCGTATCCACGAGGTCATGCGTATCGACTCGGCGATCGCGCGAGCCGCGTTGAAGGACGGATACTTCACCATCAAAGGCAAGGGCGGCAAAATCCGTCAGGTGCCGATTCAAGAGACCATCCGTATCGAGCTTGATAAGTTCCTCAAGCTGACTCCGCCGGGACACAAGCTGTTCGTTCCGGACGGCAAGGACACGCACATCGCCATCACCGAGCTGCAAAACTTCATCAACGCGCACCGCAAAAATGTTCAGGACGAGGACAGCGACCGCCCTATGACGTTCCACGGACTTCGCCACACCTGCGCCGCCGAGTGGTACGCAAAGCTGCTCGGCGAAGGTAAAACAGAACGCGAGGCAAATCTTCAGGTATCCAAATGGCTCGGGCACGAGCGCCCGGAGATTACGCGGATATACCTGGCGTATGTGCTTAACAAAGGCGGTAACGGCGATGTTTGAAAGCTACAGCGACATCGTCACCGTCAAAGAGCTCTGCGTAATGCTCAAGATCGGGCGCAACACCGCGTATGAGCTGGTTCGGAGCGGCAGAATTTCAAGTATACGAGTTGGCCGACAGGTTCGAGTGAGCAAAGAATCCATCTTATCTTATATGTCCAGAGATATTCAGACACACGAATAAAAAAAACTATTGCCTTTGTGCCGCGCTTGCGTGTATGATAATTCTACCCACACAAGCGCGGCACAGAAAGGAGTTTTATAAATGCCGCGCAAAGAAAAAAAGCAAACTCGCAGAGGAAATAATGAAGGTTCAATTTACCAACGCAAGGATGGTTGGTGGGTCGGTCAGGTGCTATATGGTTACAAACCGGATGGAAAGCCGAACAGGAAGGCGGTTTTGGGCAAGACCCGCGAGGAGGTCGCCGCAAAGGTAGCGAAAAACACCCACGAAGCGTTTCGCGGAATGCGTCTGTCCGATCCGACGAAATTAAACGTCGGAGAATATGTTTTCGGCTGGGTTATGCGGTTTAAGCGGGCGAAGATCAGTGAGCGAACGCTTGAATGGTACATCGGTATCGTGAAAAATCACATTGAGTCGGCATTTAGCGATTTACCGCTGCAAAAGCTTACGACTTATCATGTACAGGAGCTGCTAACGGGCATGAAGGTCGAAAGACGCTTTCAAAACCGCACAATTCAAGGCGTCCGCGATACGTTGAATCAGGCGATGGAGTCCGCGGTCAACATGGAGCTACTGCTGCGAAATCCCGTCCGTGGGGTCAAGATGCCAAAGGAAAGCCACGACCCAGAGGCGGAGAACTCCAAGGCTATTCCGATTGAGCTGCGCAAGCGTATTCTGGACGGCGTAGCTGACGACTCAGTGCTCAAACCGATTCTCATTACGTTGATGTTCACCGGTATGCGTTCGGGCGAGCTATTGGCATTGACCTGGGAGCGGGTGGATTTCCTGCGTGGTACGATTTCGGTGCAGAGCGCGGTGACACGCAAACCGGAATTTGACATGGCAGGCAAACAAATCAAGCAGAGCAGCGTCGTATCAGCGCCGAAAACCCGCTCGTCTATGCGCGTGATCAAGGCACCGGCTATCGTCATGGACGCGCTCCGAACGTGGAGGGACTACATAGACGAGGCCTGCCCCAAACACAAAGACTTTGTCTTTTGCACCAACGCCGGGAATATGCGTAAATATGCCGGTCTACGATCATTGTACCGCAGATGTCTGGACAGACAGGGATTGAGCCAGGAAGGGCTACATCTGCATAATTTTCGTCATACATTCGCCACGATGCTGCTGGAAAACAGCGCCAACCCCCGCGTGGTGCAGCGGCTTCTTGGTCATGCAGACATTGGAACAACGCTCGGGACGTATTCGCATGTGGTGCAAGAAGTCTACAACGAGGTTGCCGAGGTGCTGGGAGACATATACAGCAACACCATGGGTGGGACATACCAGCCTCGGGTCACGGGTGACAATGTGGTGCGTTTGTTAAAGGAAACTGTACCTGATAAGGTTCAAAAAGTCGTTTGATGTTGCAAATATACCTTGAGCAAACCTTCGCATCCATTCTGTCGTAGTCATTTCAAAGCATAAAATCATGTTGCAAATATGTTGCAAATGGGCTAATACAAGGGGGTAAAAGGCGGTACAACCCGTCACTGGCCCCCGCTTTTCACATAATGAAAAATCTCCTCAAAGCCTTTCGGCTCTAAGGAGATTCGTGGTGGAGGCAAAGGGACTCGAACCCCTGACCCCCTGCGTGTGGAGCAGGTGCTCTACCAGCTGAGCCATGCCTCCGAATCAATGAACAAAAGAAACCTCTCCTGCCCATTGCACTGGTGACCCGTAGGAGAATCGAACTCCTGTTACCGCCGTGAAAGGGCGGTGTCTTAACCGCTTGACCAACGGGCCCGATCAATAGTGGTTAACAATCAGCAATGCGCCATGGCGCTTGTTTGCGTCAGACCGACGTTGCCAATTGTTAACCGCATAAGTGGTAGCGGCAGTTGGAGTTGAACCAACGACACTACGGGTATGAACCGTATGCTCTAGCCAACTGAGCTATGCCGCCAAGTAGGGCAAGGGACATTATACAATACTCCACCGGCAATGTCAAGGCAGACCATGCAAAGTTTTTGAGCGTCAGGGCGCAGAAGGTTCTTTGACAGCCGACGGCGCGGCGGGAGTGGCTTCGAGCAGCCCCAGGACATACCTGCCCATGTCGGACAGCGGCACATGCGGGCCGCCCAAAGTCGTTGTCTTTCCCACAATGCCGTGGGTGGCCTCGACGACATAGGATAAAACGATGCGGGACAGCATGTCGGCTGCCATGGCCGAATCGCAGGAGAGCAGCCCTCGTTCCTTCAGCCTGTCAAGCAGCGTTTGGATATACAGCCGATTGTGTGAGAGCAGGTCGTCCAGCAGATAGCTGCGCACCACGTCATTGCGATACTGTTCCCACAGGACAATTCGAAGCGTTTTGATAAGCTGCTGGAAGAGCTCCTCGTCCGCGCGGTACACAAAGGCAAAAAGGTTGCCAATTCCGCCGTCTCTGTCAACTGCCTCGTCCAGACTTTTCTCGCTGAGCATAAAGCGCATCATGTTCTTCTTGATGTTCTCCAGCGCCTCTTCCAGAATGTTGCTCTTGGAGGGAAAGTGGTTGTAAAGCGAAGCTGCCTTAATGCCTACCTTTTCCGCAATCTGGCGCATGGAGGTGCCCTCGTACCCCGCCTGCGCAAAGCAGTCCGTTGCCACCCGCAGGATCTTTGTGCGCATATCCTCTTTCTTATCCAGGACGTCCCACTCCCTTATTATGCGTCTTCGGACAAAGGTGCCGCGCTACAGCAGCAGGTCGATCAGCATTCCGCGAATGTCGTCGACCGCGGCCATCAGCGCCAGCGAGCCGGACTCGGATTTGAGCATCTGCTCGGTCATCTCCTCCAGCTTTGCGTTGATCTTCTTGATGATGGCGTACATCTTGTGCCGCCCGCGCGCGTCAAGCGTGCTCTGCTTTTTAAACTCATACATAAACCGCACTGCCTCGTAAAGATATTCCGACAGCAGCTCTTTGTAACGCTTGAGTTCAAGAATATCGCACCGGCGGCCGACAACCTCGCCCTGCCGCATCAAATTTTCACTCATTTCGCTGAGTCTTTGCATGGAATTTTCACGTGTAAGCGAAGAGAGCGTGTCGCGAAAAGACGGCGGACCCTGTCTCTGGGTCTGCCGCTCTACGCCCGCGCCCGTGCGGATCAAATTGTTTAAATTATTGACGTCGGTTATCTTCATTTGACTCTGTTAAAATACAGCGCGCCGACATCGCCGACCTGCTCATAGCCGCGCAGTCCGGTTTGACCCTCCCGGTTTTTGCGCATCTGCCTGCGCAGGCTGGCCAGACGCTCCAGCGCGACGCGCTCGTTGTCTGTGTCCTGCGCTGAGATCTTCGACAAAAGAGTTTTGGTCTGCTGCGCCAGGCATACGCACTCGGGATCGCCGCGCAGCGCCTCAACATCCGGAACAAGGCCGTGCGCCTCCTCAAGCTTGTCGATCAGCTTCTGCCGCTGGGCCACATTGCGCATCAGTTCGTCGCCCTTTTCCTCACTGTTCATGAGATCGGGCTGCTTGACAGTGAGTTCCAGGATTTCCACAAGCAAATCGTTTTTCTGTGCCAGAAGCTCTTTAAAATGCGTAAGCTCCATGCAGTGTCCCCCCTAGAGTTTTCTTAGATAGACGAGCCATCTCCAAATACCTGCTTGCGGTTCAGGCGCACCGCCTGCTGCCAGGTGTCCCGCAGCTCGGCCAGCAGCTCAAGCGCGGGGTCAAGCGCCAGAGGATCCTTTTTCAGATTGGCCTTAATCATCGTGTCCAGCATAAATCCATAGAGCTGAATCAGCTGCTTGCCAATCTCATACTGCGTGTCCACCGTGCGCATGAGCTCGATGATAATCTCCTGCGCCCGCTGAGAGGACTCGTTGGCCTTGATCAGATCCTTCCCCTCAATGTGCATTTTGCTGAGCTTCAGGTGTTTGATACAGCCGTCGTAAAGCATGAGCGTCAGCTCTCCCGGGCTCGCGGTCATGGCGTTTTGCTGCTTATACTGGTTATATTGGCTTCCCTGTTTTGCGTAAGAGACCATTCACTTTTCCTCCATCAGCTTCCAAACATGTTTGTCATCTGTGTGGACTGGCTTTGCAGCTGCCCGAGCACAGTCTCCAGTTTGGCGTACTGCGCATAATATTTCTCGCTGAGCTGGGCGATTTTGGTGTCCTGCGCCTTGATGCTCTTGGTATAGGCGCTAATGTTGTTGTTCAGCGCCTGAATGGCGTTGCTCTTCGTGCTGGTGGTAAAGGTACTGATGGACTCGTTGATGCGCGTCATCAGTCCGCCCTTTTGCGTGCCCTGCGCCGACGCGGCAAACAGATTGTACAGGCGCTCCGGATCGTCTGAAATCGCCTTGGTGAGCTTTTCGGCGTCGATTTCCAGCGTAAAGGGCTCGCCCACGGCATACTTGGACACCGTGATGCCGATGTCACCAAGCCTTCCCGCGCTGCCGAGCTGGTCGGTGACCATGGCGCGCAGATCGGTAAGTATTTTGTTTAGGTTGCTGTCGCGGTATAAGAGTCCGGCCTTGGACTTGGCGTCCCAAAGCGCCGCCTCGCCCTCGCTCAGGTCGGCCCGCTGTTCGTCGGTCAGCGGCGCATAGCCGTAGTTTTTCTTTTCGTTGGCCGCCTTGAAGAGCTTGCTCACAAGCTCGTTAAACGCGGTGACAAAGGTCTTGATCTTGTCCACCGAGACCTGCTGGTTCTGTTTGACCGTAAAGTCGATGGTCTTGCCCGCCTCGCTGGGCCCGAGGAGCGTGAAGGTAATGCCGTCCAGCTGCAAAGAGTTCCCGCTGACCGTATGGTCCACGCCGTTGACGCGCACCTTGGCGTCCTGCCCGTTTGTAAGGCTGGTCATCCCCAGGCGCGACAGGAAGCCGTCGGCGTCCTCCATGGCAACCGTGCGCTTCTGGTCGGCCGTATACTCCGTTTTGGCGTTCTGCCAGGCCTCCAGCTGGGTTGCGTACGGCTTATAGACGTTTGTCTCATAATCGGTCTTTTCACTGGTGTACTGGGTAAGCGCCTGCTGAAAGTCGTCCTGGCTCGCGTAGTCCTCCTGTACGGGACGCACGCCCCCAAACGCTGCCGGCGCGGCCGGCGCATCTCCGGGATCGGGCAGGCCGCGATACTCGCCCATCGCATTGGCGGCAATCGAAAAGCTGTCGGATATCTGCGAATACGACATGGTCACGCCGACACCGGACTTGTTGACAGTGTCCATCACGTTCTTAATCGTTGTCGAACCGGAAAAAGAGAACTCTTTTCCGTTGAGCGTGAAGCTGAAGCTCTCCTCGGAGGAAAACGCCCCGGAGGACAGCGACACAAGCTGTGAGAGCGGCGTTTTGTCCAGGGTGGTCGCCGAGAGGCCCTGTGACGTTGTGGTCGCCTTTGTGCCCTTGATCGCCGAAGCCTGCGCCAGCTGGTCAACGCGTATGGAATACGCGCCCGCCTTGGCGGACGCGCCCGCCTTGACGCTGACGCTGTTGTTTGAGGTCATCTCCACCGTGTTTTCAAAATACGTGCCCTTTGCGGTCATGCTTGACGAGCCGACCGCGCTGCCGTATTCCTCACGGAAAATGCGCAGCTGGTTGTTAAAGTCTGTGTACAAGTCGCGCTTCCACTCGTCACGCGTCATGCCTTGAAACATCTGATCGGTTTTTCGCTGCTGGGTGGATACAAGCGCTTTGACAAGCGCGTCGGTATCCAGTCCCGAATACAGACCCGTCAGACGGTTTGTCGAATCGACAGAAGCCAATCCCGCGCCCTCCTTTTTACGGACTGCGGCGGCAACCTGTATGTTCTTGCTGATTGCCGACGCCCTCATATCTCGTCAGCAATAATATCGTCAAAAATGTCAACCGTCTTTAGGCCGACCGGCAGATATCGCGCGTTCTCAAAAAAAACGCGGCATTTTTTTCCTTATGTCTTAAATACCAGAAGCCTGGAGAACACATAGTTGAGCACCAGCACGACACAGATGAGCAAGACCTTGCAAATCCAGGCCTCCATGCCCATCAAGGTCATCAGCAAATAGCCCCCGCCCACCTCTATGAGCATGGTCAGCCCGCGCGCCGCAAAAAAGGTGAGCATCTCGCGCACAAAATCAGAGGCAGTGGGGCAGTGGGTCTGAAAAACATATATTTTATTGGTAATATAGGCAAAAATCACCGATGCCACAACGGCCGTCACATTGGCGGCGTTCTCGTTGAAATGCGCGCCGTAATAGAGCGCCGTAAACAGGGCCATGTTGACAAGCGTCGTGCAGCCGCCGACCACACAATACACCAGAATACGGCGGTGCCTTGTCCAAAACGCAAGCACGTTCTCCTTCATGTAGCCGTCTCCATCCTTAAAATATGGCGCGTCGCCGAGCTCCCGATCATGCGTTTACGCCGCCCTGCCGCGCCATCGCGAACAGGAAATTACTGTATCACAAGATCCTTCGTCTGGCAAGTTTTTTGGACCGCTCCAGATGGCCAGGGCGCTTGGCTTGGCGTCCCTTGACAAGGACAATCTCTTCTGTAATAATGACTGGTATACAGGTTGTCAAGGAACCTTCGGTGCTTTGACAAAACGAGGCAGGATCAAACCGCTGAGGCGGTTTGCAGGGAAACGGTTTCGAGAAACGAATTTCCGAAACCGTTGTGGTTCATATTCTTCCTGGATTCAGTCCAGCAAGAACCTGCCGCCTGCGGCGTCAGGCTCGACACGAATCCAGGAAAAGGACGAAGACTCAAAGCGCTTTTTGACAACGCGCGGGTCGGCTGCAGACCGCTGCGGCGGTCTGCGTCATTTAACTAGCTTTGCCCTTTTTGCAAAAATCATCAACTATTTTAGGGAGGTTGTCTTTCAATGAGCCAATCGGTGGAAAAACTGCTCAGAGCCTTATCGCTCAAGGAGAAATGCGGGCTGTTGTCGGGCGTGGACGCGTGGAACACCAGAGCGGTGGGGGACGTGCCGTCTATTCGCATGCACGACGGGCCAAACGGCCTTCGCGCCACACAGGGAGCCCTTGCGCTGGAGTCCGATCCCGCCACCTGTTTTCCCACGGAATCGGCGGTCGCTTCTACCTGGGACAGAGCGCGTGCTGCCAATGTCGGCGGCGCTCTCGGCGCCGAGGCCGCGGCCAAGGGCGTCAACCTCGTGCTCGCGCCGGGCGTGAACATCAAGCGCTCCCCGCTGGGCGGGCGCAACTTTGAGTACATGTCCGAGGATCCCTTTCTGACCGGGGAAATGGCCAAAAGCTATGTAAACGCCATGCAGGACACCGGCGTGGGCTGCTCGCTGAAGCACTTCGCGGTGAACAACCAGGAGACAAACCGGATGAACATTGACGCCATCATCGACGACCGTACGCTGCGGGAGATTTATCTGCCTGCGTTCGAGACGGTGATTAAGGAGTGCGCTCCCTGGACGGTCATGATTGCCTATAACCGTTTGGTCGGCCCGCTGTGCACCGAAAACAGATGGCTCATGCATGACCTTCTGCGCGAGGAGTGGGGATACGAGGGCGTCACGGTGTCCGACTGGGGCGCAGTGTCCGACCGTCCCGCCACCGTTGCGGCCGGGCTTGACCTGGAGATGCCCGGTTTTGTCGAACATGACGACGCCGTGCTGCGCGCCGTGGAGAGCGGCAAGCTCTCGGAAGAGCTGGTCGACGTTTGCGTTCGCCGTCTGATTGAACTGATTCTGCTCTGCAAGAGCGTTAATACAAAGCCCGGCGAATGCCCTCCGATGCTTAACCGCCGCATCGCTGCCGAGAGCATCGTTCTTTTGAAGAATGACGGCGGCCTGCTGCCGCTGATCCCCGCTCAGCGCGTTTGCCTGATCGGCCCGTTCGGCATGCAGCCGATCATTCAGGGCGGCGGAAGCTCGCGCGTCAATCCCAGCGGCGGCGTGGACGTTCCTCTTGAGGAAATGCGCGTGTTTGATCCCCCTGTGACATACGCCCAGGGCTTCCGCACCGACGGCGCGCGGGATGAGGCGCTGCTCAAAGAGGCCGTCGTCGCCGCGTCCAAGTCAGACGTCGCGGTTATCATTGTCGGCCTGCCCGAGGGCGCGCAGAGCGAGGGCGTTGACCGTCCAGATCTGGCGCTTCCCGCCGTGCAGAACGCGCTGGTCGACGCGGTTAGCGCCGTGCAGTCCAATGTCGTGGTCGTGCTGATGAACGGTGGCCCCGTACTCATGCCCTGGCTCAGCAAGGCGCGCGCGCTGCTGATGGTATATCCCTGCGGCCAGCGGGTGGGCGGCGCGCTAGCCGACGTTCTTTACGGCGTAAAGGAGCCCAGCGGACGTCTGGCCGAGACCTTCCCCGAGCGCCTTGAGGACACGCCCTGCTTTATGGACTTCCCCGGCGGACGGCATGAGGTTCGCTACAGCGAAGGGGTGTTTGTCGGTTACCGCTGGTATGACGCGCGCAAGATCGCGCCGTTGTTCCCGTTCGGACACGGGCTGAACTACACTTCCTTTGCCTACAGCGACCTTGAGATCAGCCAAAACGGCGTTGACGTCGACGTGTCGGTCAAGGTCACCAACACAGGCAGGCGCGTCGGACGCGCCGTGGTGCAGCTGTATGTCGCGCCGCCCGCCGCCCGGCAGCCCCGCCCCGTGCAGGAGCTCAAGGGCTTTGCCAAGATCAGGCTCGGCCCCGGCGAGAGCGGCACCGTGCACATGACACTGAACGAGCGCTCCTTTGCCTACTATGACCACGGCTGGGTTGTGGAAGCAGGACGCTATGAGCTTCGGGTCGGCTTCTCCTCGCGCAACATTGCGCTCAAAGCCTCTGTGGACATTGCCTCGGCGGGGCCCAGGCATGTGTATACGAGGCACGACTCTCTGCAGGATTTCCTGAACTCTCCCGCGGCCGGGCAGATCAAGCCTGTTCTCGAAGGGTTTTTTGCGCAGAATGAGGGCCAGGACTTGCTGGGAATGGACATCAAAGCCATCATCTTAAGCATGCCCATCCGCGCCGTCGCCACGCTGTCTGGCGGCGCTTTTACCGAGGCGCAGACCGAGGACATCATTAATCTGGCCAACTCCTGAGGCAAACTGCCAAAGAACCGAAGGCCATTTAACGGTCGGTTGCCGCGGCCCACGCGCAAAGTTGCCATTTTGGCGTAACATCTTCTTTACATTGCGGTGGCGCTATGATAGAATAATTTCGTTTCGTATCCCCTAGGCTCAGTTTTGGGATTGCGGCTCCTTCAACCGCCCGGCCAAGGGCCGCGCGGCGAGCGCGTTCACCCACCCTTTACCCTGCCTTGCGGGAAATAATTGGAATGGAAAGGTGAAATTGACGCATGCTTCTCAAAGAACAAAAAACCGCAGTCATCCAGGGAAACCGCATTCATGAGACCGACACAGGCTCCCCCGAGGTGCAGGTTGCCATCCTGACCGAGCGCATCAACCAGCTTACCCAGCACCTGAAGGTGCACAAGAAAGACAATCACTCCCGCCGCGGTCTGCTCAAGATGGTTGGCCAGCGCCGCAGTCTTCTGGACTACCTGGCCGACAAGGACATCGAGCGCTACCGCGCCCTGATTGCCAAGCTGGGCATCCGCAAATAAAGACCGTCACGCGCAAGGGGTTGTTTTGTGGACGCTCCTTGCGCGTTCGTGTAAATGACGTTTGGCTGCGAGCTCACAGGAAGCCGCAGGCCGTAAGAAAGAAAGAGGATGTAACATGACAAAACGTGAATACCCCAACCTGCGCACCTATGAGACAACCCTGGGCGGGCGCCCGCTGGTCGTGGAGATCGGCAAGCTCGCCGAGCTCGCCAACGGCGCCGCCATGATCCGCTACGGCGAGACTCAAGTTCTGGTAACGGCGACAGCCGCCGCCAAACCCCGTGAAGGACTGGACTATTTCCCGCTCTCCGTGGACTTCGAGGAGCGGCTTTATTCCGTCGGCCGGATTCCGGGCAGCTTTCTGCGCCGCGAGGGCCGTCCCAGCGAAAAGGCCGTGCTGGCCTCGCGTCTGATCGACCGCCCGATGCGCCCGCTGTTTCCCTCCGACATGCGCAACGACGTCGCCATTGCCGCCACCATCATGAGCGTTGAGCCCGACTGCGCCCCCGAGATTCCCGCCATGCTCGGCGCGTCCATCGCGCTGTCCGTTTCCGACATTCCGTGGAATGGCCCCATCGCCGGCGTCTCTGTCGGCCTTGTCGACGGCCAGTTCGTCATCAACCCCACCGCCGCGCAGCGCGAGGTGTCCACCCTGCAGCTCGTGGTCGCCGGTACGGCTGAAAAGGTCTCGATGATCGAGGCCGGCGCCGAGCAGATCCCCGAGGACACGATGTTTGACGCCATCATGTTCGGCCATGCCGAAGTCAAGCGGCTGTGCGCGTTTATTCAGGGCATCAAGGACGAGCTTGGCAAGCCGCCCATGACCTATGCCAGATCGGCGTTCAATCAGGAGCTTTATGACGCTATTTTGGCCGACGGACTGGACAAGCTTCGCCTCTGCCTTGACACCGACGACAAAAACGTCCGTGAGGATCGTCTGAAGGTATGGAAGGCCGAAATTGTGGAACAATACGCCCAACGGTTTCCCACTGTCGAAGCCGACCTCGGCGACGTGGCCTATAAGCTGCAGAAGCACGTCGTGCGCCGCTGGCTGCTCGATGAGAACAAGCGCGTGGATGGGCGCGGTATGCTGGAAGTGCGCCCGCTCGGCGCGGAAGTCGGCATTTTGCCCCGCACGCACGGCTCGGGCCTGTTTACACGCGGCCAGACCCAGGTGCTGACCATCGCCACGCTTGGCACGATCTCCGATCAGCAAAAGCTCGACAACATCTTTGACGAGGAAGTCAAGCGCTATATGCACCACTACAACTTCCCGTCCTATTCGGTGGGCGAGGCGCGGCCGTCGCGCAGCCCCGGCCGCCGCGAAATCGGTCACGGCGCGCTGGCGGAACGCGCGCTTGAGCCGGTCATTCCGCCCGAAGCAGAGTTTCCCTACTGCATCAGACTGGTCAGCGAGGTGCTCTCCTCCAACGGCTCCACTTCGCAGGGCAGCGTTTGCGGCTCCACGCTGGCCCTCATGGACGCCGGCGTGCCCATCAAGGCGCCGGTGGCCGGCATTTCCTCCGGCCTGATTACCGAGGGCGACCGCTGGATGACCTTTGTGGACATTCAGGGGCTGGAAGACTTTTACGGCGACATGGACTTCAAGGTGGCCGGCAGCAAGCAGGGCATCACCGCCATCCAGATGGACCTGAAGATTGACGGCCTGACTGCGGAGATCATCCGCTCGGCGCTCGACATCACCAGAGACGCGCGCTACAAGATCCTGGACGACATCATGCTCCCGTGCATCGCCGCCCCGCGCGAAGAGCTGTCCAAATACGCGCCCAAGATGATCCAGATGCAGATTGACCCCGAAAAGATCCGCGAAGTCATCGGCAAGGGCGGCAGCGTGATTCAGAAGATCGTCGCCGACACCAACACCAAGATTGACATCGAGGACGACGGACGCGTGTTTATTGCGGCGGTCAACAAAGAGGACTGCGAAAAGGCGCAGCGCATCATCAAGAGCATTGTCTTCGAGGCCAAGATCGGTGACATGTTCTACGGCAAGGTCACGCGCGTGTTGCCCATCGGCGCGTTTGTCGAATACGCGCCCGGCAAGGAGGGCATGGTGCACATTTCCAAGCTGGAAAATCACCGTGTGGCCAAGGTCGAGGACGTCGTAAACGTCGGCGACATGACCTGGGTCAAATATCTCGGCGCAGACGAGAGAGGCCGCATCAATCTTTCGCGCAAAGACGCGGTGGCCGGAGAGCTGTAAAAAGAGCAATTTTTGGGGGGCGGGTTTACAGCGCGTTGACAAGACGCGCTCAAACCCGCCCTCTTTGACGAAAAGGGGATTCTATGACCGACAAAATTACACTGCCCAACGGCGCTCGCGTCATCTTTGAGGACATGCCCTCCGTGCGCAGCGCGGCGGTGGGTTTTTGGGTTTCTTCGGGCGCTCGGCATGAGCCGGAGGCGCTCGGCGGCATTTCACACGCCATTGAGCACATGCTGTTCAAAGGAACGCAGAGCCGTTCAGCCGCCCAAATCGCCTCTGAAATGGACGCCATCGGCGGACAGGTCAACGCGTTTACCACCAAGGAATGCACCTGCTATTACGGGCGCGCGCTGGGAACCCATCTCGACGCCGCCATTGAACTGCTCAGCGATCTGTTCTTCAACCCGAAGCTCGCGCAGGACGACTGGCAGCTTGAGCGCGGCGTGATTGCGGAGGAGATCGGCATGTACGAGGACACGCCCGAAGACCTCGTCGGCGAGGAGCTGTTTGCCGCGGTGTACAAGGGCTGCCCGCTTGGCCGCCCGATTCTCGGAAACCGCGGGACGCTGGACGCCATGAGCGCCGCCGACATTGCCGCCTACAAGGCCGGAAACTATGTTCCGGGAAGAATGGTCGTCAGCCTGGCCGGCTGCTACACGGACGCCGACAAGCAAAAGCTCGTCGACCTGCTCTCCTCGCTTCGCGGCGAGACGCCGCCGTCGCCCGCCGCCGGGACGTACTCTCCCGCGTTTACCTCCAGGGCCAAGGCCATTGAGCAGAATCACCTGTGCCTGGGCTTCCCCTCGCTGCCGCTCGGCGACGACCGCCGATACGCCCTGCAGGTGCTCAACGGCATTTTGGGCGCGGGCATGAGCTCGCGGCTGTTCCAGAATGTGCGCGAGAAGAACGGCCTGTGCTACTCTGTGTACAGCTACACGGCGGCCCACGCCGACACGGGGCTGTTCGGCGTGTACACGGCGCTGAACAAGGAAACGGAGGCGCAGGCGCTCAAGCTCATCTGTCAGGTGATCCGCCAGTTTACCGAGCAGGGCCCCGAGCAGCATGAGCTTGATAGAGTGCGCGAGCAGATCAAGGCAAACCTCCTGATGAGCCTTGAATCGACCTCAGCGCGCATGCAGCATCTGGGCCAGCATGAGCTGCTGATCGGCCACGTGCCGGGCGCGGACGAGATCATCGAGCGCTACGACGCCGTGACCTGCGACAATGTGCGCGAAATGGCGCGGCTTGTTTTTGATTTTTCCCGCGCGAGCTTTTCGGCAGTCGGCGCCGTCGAGGGCACCGATTACCGGGCGCTGGTGCAATAACGGCGGCGCGCCAATATTGACAGCGGCGCGGCGCGGCATTATACTGTTGGCATCATTCCCCGCGGCTTCGGCCCGCCGTCCCCCTCAGCCCGCGAGCCGGGGCACCGAGGTGTTTTTCGGGCCAAGCCTTAACGCGTTTTATGGGCAGACGCCGGTCCGCCCATACTTATCATTACCGACAAGGAGACATGAGTATGCTGGACATGGCCTTTATCCGCCAAAACCCGGACATTGTGAAGAAGGCGGTGCGCGACAAGCTGATGAGCGCCGACATTGACCGCCTTTTGGCGCTTGACGAAATCATTCGCGATCAGACAAAGCTTTGCGACAACCTGCGCGCCGAACGCAACACGCTGTCCAAGCAGGCGGCGCAGGGCGAGGACAGGGAGCGCGTCGTCGCCCGCGTGCGCGCCGTGAAGGAGGAGCTGACCGCCCTGGAGGCCGGGATTCTGGCCGAAAAGGCCGAGTTCGACGCCATCATGCTCACGGTTCCGTCCGTTCCCGCGCCGGAGGTGCCCGTCGGCAGGGGCGAGGAGGATAATGTCGAGCTGCGCCGCGTCGGCGAGGTGCGCGCGTTTGACTTTGCGTTTAAAGATCACGTCGAGCTTTGCGAGTCTCTCGACCTTCTGGACGTGCCGCGCGCCGTGAAGTTTGCCGGTTCGCGCTCCTACTTCTTGAAGAACGAGGGCGTTTTGCTGGAGATGGCCATCTGCCGCTTTGTCCTTGACTTTTTGCGCGCGCGCGGCTTTACGCCGATGTCGGTGCCACTGATGGTCAAGGAGAGCGCCATGCGCGGAACGGGGTACTTCCCGATCGGCTACGACCAGGCATACCACATTACCGAGGACGAGCTCTTTCTGATCGGAACCTCAGAGGTGTCGTTGGTCAGCTATCATCAGGATGAAATTCTCAAACTCGACGAGCTTCCGCTGCGCTACGCCGGGTATTCCTCCTGCTTCCGGCGCGAGGCCGGAACCTACGGCAAGGATACGCGCGGCCTGTATCGCGTCCACCAGTTCCAAAAGGTCGAGCAGGTCGTCCTGTGTGAAAACGACGCCGCCAAGGCAGAGGCGCTGCACTATGAGATTTTGGGCAACACCGAGGCCATTTTACAGGCTTTGGAGCTTCCTTACCGCGTCTGTCTGGCGTGCACGGGCGAAATCGGCATCGGGCAGATCCGCAAGCATGAGGTCGAGACGTGGATGCCCAGCCGCGGCGCCTATTGCGAGACCCATTCCTGCTCGACGCTGTCGGACTTCCAGGCCCGCCGCTCAGGCATTCGCTACCGCGACGCCGACGGAAACGTGAAGTTCTGCTATACGCTGAACAACACCGGCATCGCGTCGCCGCGCATTTTGATCCCGCTTCTGGAAAACCATCAAAACGCCGACGGCAGCGTCACCATTCCGGCCGCGCTGCGTCCGTACATGGGCGGCCAAAGCGTCATCCCCTGCAAATGAGCATGGCTGAGCTGCCTAAGACACGCCGACAGGCAGCGGTACTTAACGGCGCGATGGTGCTGTGCGGCGCATACATGACCACGCTTGGCCCATTTTCCGCGAGGCTTGGACTTGAGCTCAGCCTGACAAACGCCCAGACCGGCCTCCTGCTCTCGCTGAGTTTTTTGGGCAACGTCCTGCTCACCCTGGTCTGCAGCCTGATTGCCGACCGCGTCGGCAAGACGCAGCTGGTCGCCATCGGCCTGTCCGGCTTTTTCGCGGCGCTGGCGGCGCTGGCGTTCATGCGGGCGTTTGCTCCCGTGGCAGCCCTCATCCTTCTGTGCGGGGGCTTCAGCGGGGTCATCCAAAGCTCGGCGTCGGCGCTTATGGCCGACATCCACCCCGAAAACCCCACGGCCGCCGTCAACCAGACGCAGGTCTCCTTTGCCGTCGGCGCGACGTTTTCACCCGTGCTCATCTCGCTGTGCATATCCTATCTGCCGTACTGGCGCGGCTACTTCGTGGTATTGGCCGGTTTTATGCTGGCTTGCTGCGTTTTGGCGCTCACCAGCGGTCTGCCGCGCAAATGCTCGCTGTCCTCTCCGCCGATGAAGGGCTTTTGGAAGCTGTTTAAGACGCCGGGCTTTCTCGTCGCCTGCCTGCTGGCCTTTTTGTACGCCGGCGGCGAGGTCGGCGCGTGGAGCTGGATGGCCTCGTTTTTGCAGAACACCCGCGGCTGGGGCGTTTTGGCGTCGGGCGCGCTGGTCACGCTCTTCTGGTTTTCCATGACCGTCGGGCGCTACTTTTGCGGGCTGCTGCTCAAGCGCTTTTCGCTGAGAAAGCTGCTGCTGCTCATGTGCGTCCTCTCAGCCGCCGTCACCGCGCTGGCCATGGCCGTCAACTCGACCGCGGCAGCGCTGTGCGTCGTTGTCGGTATGGGGCTGGGCTACTCCAGCCAGTTTCCGCTGATTTTGTCCTGGGGCAGTATGCAGACAAACGTCTCCTCAGGCATGGTCTTCCCGCTGATTCTGCTCTCGGGCAACCTCGGCCCGGCCGTTCTTCCGGCCCTCATGGGCCTTTTTGGCGACTGGTTCGGCCTTGGCGTGGTTATGTGGGTCCCGACCGCCGCGTTTCTCAGCGTCGGCCTGCTTTTCTCTGTCTTTCTCCGCTGGGGGCGGCGGGCCGAGCTCTAGGGCTGCTTATCTCAAAACACAAAGCGGCGTGTCTTCCCCATTTCCCGGGAAAGCACGCCGCTTTGATATAATCAGCGAAAGGGGAGAAAAGTCTCATGGGCATCACTCCCGCCGGCCCGGCCTCCCGCCCGACGGGCTTTTTTCAGCGCGTATACGCCGTTGTGGCGCGCATCCCCGACGGCAGGGCCGCGTCTTACGGACAGATCGCCCGGATGCTGGGCAGCCCGCGCGCCGCGCGGGAGGTCGGCCGCGCCATGCGGTTTTGTCCCGAAGAGCTGCCTTGGCAGCGCGTTGTCAAGGCAGACGGCACGATCGCGGGCGGCGCGCACGCCGACCTGCGCCGGGCGCTCCTTGAGGCCGAGGGCGTCCCCTTCACGCCCGACGGCCGCGTCGATCTGACGCGCTGCCTCTGGGACGGCACAGACTGATGAAAAACCTTACGCGCTCTCGTCCTTTTGCGGATTCACTCCGGGAAAGCGTTTCTTTTACGCGTCTTCGCAATGACGCGAGCCAAGCTTTCGCTTTGTCAAAGAACCAAGGATTCTTTGACAGTCTGACTTGTCCGAGAACCCCGGTTCTCGGACAAGATATGCTAGTCCATGCTTCCGCTGCGAAAGCCCTCGAAGTCAATCGTAACATAGCGAAAGCCGAGGTGTTTCAGCGTTTGGGCCAGGTCAAGGCGCGCTGCCAGCGCGCCGATCTCCTCTCGGGGCACCTCGACGCGCAGGAGGTCGCCGTGCACGCGCGCGCGCACTCCGGGGAATCCTGCCTCATGCAAAAGCGCCTCGGCGGCCTCGATGCGGCCCAGCAGCTCGAGGGTGACTTCGACGTCATAAGGGACGCGCGTGGCCAGACAGGCAGCCGCCGGCCTGTCCCAGGTCTTCAGCCCAAGCTCGCGGCTGTAGCGGCGGATGTCCCGTTTGGTCATGCCCGCGTCATACAGCGGACTGACCACGCCCAGCTCAGCCGCTGCCTGCGCGCCCGGCCGGAACGCAAGCGCGTCGTCGGCATTTTTTCCGTCGGCGATCGCGCTTGCGCCAAGCAGCGCCGCGTGTCCGGCGATCTGCCCGAAAATATTGCGCTTGCAGTAATAGCACCGTTTTTTGTCGTTGGCGCGCAGCTGCGGCACGCTCAGCGCGTCCACAACCACGACATGACAGGCGGCGCCGATTTCCTTTGCCTGCGCCAGCGCGTCCTCCAGTTCGGCGCGCGGCAGCACCACGGCGTCGGCAATGACGCCGAAAGCCCGGTCTCCCAGAACGTCGTGCGCGACTTTCAGCAAAAACGCTGAGTCGGTCCCGCCGGAATAACACACGCACAGCCGGTCAAACCCGGCAAGGATTTGCTTTAGAAAGTCCAGTTTATCCATCCTGCGCTCTGCCTCGCTTTATCTGTCTGTTTCGATTTCAACGTCGCCCGAGATCGAATTGATGGTCAGGCGGATATCGCCGCTGCCAATGTTGGCCTCGACCCTGTAGTCTGTGTCGTTGACACTGAGCTGCCCCGACATCGCGCTGAAGCGCACCTGATAGCGCTCGAGTTTTTCGGGAAGCGTAAGGCTGACCTCTCCCGAGACGGTATCGGCCTGAAGGCGGTCAAGCGCCGTGCCTTCCATGTCGATCTCCCCGCTGATGTTATGAACCTCGGCGTCCCCCAGTGCGCAGCGCCGAACCTCTAAATTCCCGCTGACCAGGTCGAGCGACGTTTCGTCAAAGGCGCAGTCCGTCAGGTCAATGTCCCCCGAGATGTTGTCGATTCGCAGCCGCACGGCCCGGCCTTCGGGTACGACGATCTTCACCTTTGCCTGCTCGCCCTGAAGCCTGTTGCTCGTGTTCCAAAACGAGTCCGCGGCTCCATAATGGTTGGCGATGGTAATCCTGAGCCGACCGGAGTCCACGGAAAACTCGGAGAACTCGCCGTCATAGCGCTCGTAGAGCGTCACGCTTCCTTTGTTGCCCTTGACGATCTCTACATCCCGGGCCACAAGGTCAAGACTGATCTCTTCGAGGCTGTCAAAGGTAAGTGTGCGTTCCTTCGGAGCGCCATAGGAGCTGCTGCTTCCTGTGTCGTCCCCGTTCCAGCCGTGGCCGGTAAAGCCTCCGTCGCCAAACTCAAACGGGCCGATTCTCACGCGTACCGAGTCGTTTTCATCGTCTACGTCCACCTGAACGGGCCCGACGTTGACATGTACCCCCTCGCCGGCAACCACCACGCCGCCATAGGTCTCGGGCCGTCTCCAATCAATGCCGCGCGACAGTCCGTACGCATATCCGCCCACAAGCAGGCCGACGCCCACCACAAAGAACGAGCAGGCGACAACAAGGACAATCCACGTCGATCTTTTCATCACGATTCTCCTTCCGCAGATATGTCGCTCCTCGGCGCGTTGATCCTGGCGAAGAGCCACTTAAAGAACATGGCGCACAGCTTAAAAATGAGCTTAACCAGCGCCGCGACGCCCACGCACGCCAGGAGGGCCAGACCGACCAGCACCAGCCCTGCGCCCGCAAGGGCCATGCCGACCGGCACTGGTACGGCGAAGCCGCCAAACAGCATGCCGATGCCGCTGCCCAGCAGCGAGATCACCAGCGCTGCCAGCGAGATCACCAGTGCGATGACTACGACCACCAGCGCGAACATCACGGCTGCAATCGCCACGGCAATGGGCAGCGCGATGGGCGCCGCCAAAACGGCCAGCATAATGACCAGGCAGCCTTTGCTCGTGTTTTTGACCGTGGGCTGGCGCACAGCCGTGTCAAACGTACACTCCGCCCTGATGCGCGCGGCGATTTGCTCGGGGCTCTCCAGCGAGGCGGCGATTTCCTCTTCGCTGCGTCCGGACTCCGCAGCGTCCCGCCAATATTCCTCATAATACTCATTGGCTTTGTTGATCTCAGTGGCGGGAAACCCTTGCATTGCCCGGTTCAGCCTGCCAAAAAACTCTTCCCGTGTCAACCTGCCTCGCCTCCTTCAAGGATAAAATCAACCATGCGCTTGACCTCAACCCACTGCTTTTGAAATTCCGTCAGCCTCCGGCGGCCCTCGTCGGTGACCGTGTAATACTTGCGAAGCCGTCCGCCATATTCCCTGTTGTACGTCGTCAGACATCCCTGTTGTTCCATACGGCGCAGAACGGGATAGAGCGTCGATTCCGAAATGTTCACGACACGCATGGCGTTCTGCGCGATTTCATACCCGTAGGAGTCGCTCCGGTTCAGCACCGAGAGCAGGCAGGCGTCCAGCAGTCCCCGCTTCATTTGAGCGTCCAATCCAACATGCCCCCTTACACATCATATTATATATCGCATAGTATGAGGTGTCAACTGGTATTTGAAAAAAATGTGCGATGTCATATAATACGATCATCTCACCGATCATCAACCGAAAGGGGCGAAATACACTTGGAGTACAAGGAGATTCATACGCTGGGCGTGACGCTGTCGCGTCTCGGGATGGGGCTGATGCGCCTGCCGACCGCCGACGGAAAGATTGACGACAAAGCGTCCTTTGCCATGGTCGATGCGCTGATGGCGGGTGGCGTTAACTACTATGACGCTGCGTTTTTCTACATGGACGGGCAGTGCGAAGGCTTTGCGGGGCGCGCGCTCGTCGACCGGTATCCCCGCGACAGCTTTTATCTGACGTCCAAGCTGCCGGTCAACGAACTCAAATCCGCCCAGGACGTGCGGGACACCTTTGAGATCCAGCGCACCCGTCTGGGTGTGGACTGCATTGACTTTTATCTGCTGCACGGCATCGACGGCAAGGGCTGGCGCCACTCCCAGGAGATTGGCGCGCATGAGTTCCAGCTGGAAATGAAACGCGAAGGCAAGATTCGCTTTGCCGGATTCTCCTTCCACGGAACCCCCGAGGAGATGGAGACCATCTTGAGCGAGGGTCAGTGGGACTTTGCGATGATGCAGATCAATTACTTCGACTGGCTGCGCGAGGATGCCAAAGCCATATACGAGGCTGCTGTGCGCCACGGCGTTCCGCTCATAGCCATGGAGCCCGTGCGCGGCGGAGGCCTGTCCAATCTGGCCCCGGAGGCCAAAGCGATCGCCTCACGGCTGGACACGACGCCCGCCGCCACGGCACTGCGCTGGGTGGCCGACTTGCCGGGGATTTATGTCGTGCTGTCGGGCATGAGCACCCTGGAGCAGGTCGGGGAGAACCTCGCGCTCTTTTCCGCCCGTCAGCCGCTGACGGACGCCGACCGCGATACCATCGCGCAGGTGGTGGAGGCGCTCGACCGCGTTCCAACCATTGCCTGCACAGGATGCAATTATTGCGTGGACTGTCCGCAGGGCATAGCGATATCCACCCTGTTTGACGGGTATAATGACTATATGCGTTTTTCAGGCTCCTGGGTTCTGGAGGCGATGTATCCCCGGCTTACGCCGCCGGAGCGGCAGGTGAGCGCCTGCGTGGAGTGCGGCGCCTGCGAGCAGCGCTGCCCGCAGCACCTGGACATCATCTCAGAGCTTAAACGCGTACACGAGCTTTCCATGTCTTTGGCCAAAGCATAAAAAAATGGCCGCCCTTGACGGACGGCAGAATGAGGGTTATGGGATAAAGATAGTTGCTTCGGACTGCAAATTGAGCATACCATAGCTGGGACATTCTGTAAATAGGAGAAATTGTCAATATGTGGGAAGTTTTGTCGGATGTCTTAATCGTCGGCGCGGGACCTGCCGGGTTGACCGCGGCGATGTACGCCTGCCGCGCGGGGATGAAGGCGCTTGTCGCTGAAAAACTCGTGCCGGGCGGACAGATGGGGAGCACCCCTGAAATTGCCAATTACCCGGGCGTCCCCGACACCTCGGGCTGGGCGCTGACCGAGCTCATGCGCGGACAGGCCAAGGCGCTCGGGGCGGAGATTCGCACCGCCGAAGCGACGGGGTTTGACTTTGCGCCCGGGGACCTCGCGGTGCTTACAACGGACGGGCCGCTGACCGCGCGCGCGATCATCCTCGCGCTCGGCGCGCGCCGCCGCACACTTGGCATTCCAGGGGAGGCCGAGTTTACGGGCCGCGGCGTCTCCTATTGCGCCACCTGCGACGGCAACTTTTTCAAGGGCCGTGATGTGGCCGTTGTCGGCGGCGGAAACACGGCGCTGGAGGACGCGCTTTATCTGGCAGGGCTGTGCCGCGGCGTCACCCTTATCCACCGGCGGGACGCTTTCCGCGGCGGACGCGTTTTGGAGGAGCGGGTGCGCGCCACACCGAACATCACGCTTTGCCTGAACGCCGTTCCCACGCGCGTGGAGGGCTCAGCCTCCGCCGAGGCTGTCACGCTGCGCGACTGCGTCACCGGGCAGGAGAGCCGTCTGGCCGCTTCGGCGCTTTTTGTGGCTGTCGGCACGGTCCCCGAGACCGAACTGCTGCGCGGTCTGCTGCCCCTTGACGCGCAGGGCCGCGTCCTCGCGGGGGAGGACACCAAAACGCCGGTAGCGGGCGTGTTTGTTGCCGGCGACATGCGCGCGAAGCCCCTTTATCAGATTGTCACCGCCACGGCGGACGGCGCTGTTGCCGCCACGGCAGCCTTCCAGTTTTTGCAGGAGAACCCACATGAGACGGGTTGACGCGGCGCGCGTCACCGACACGGTGGCCGAGCTTTGCAGGAGGGCCAACACGCACCTGACGCCCGACATTGACAGAGCGCTGGAGAGGGCGCTGGAGGCGGAGACAAGCGTTGTGGCGCGCAGTGTTTTGCAGACCTGTCGAAATAACCTCCTTATTGCGGCGCGCGATGATATGCCCATCTGTCAGGACACCGGGCTGGCCGTGGTCTTCGTCACAATCGGCCAGGAGGTTTATGTTGAGGGTGACCTCACGCGCGCCATCAACGAGGGCGTTCGCCGCGGCTACCGCGACGGCTATCTGCGCGCGTCGGTTGTTTCGGATCCGCTGCTGCGCGTCAACACCGGCGACAACACGCCCGCCGTGATCCACTGGGACATCGTCCCCGGGGACGAACTGACCGTCACGGTTGCGCCAAAGGGCTTCGGCAGTGAGAATATGAGCAGGCTTTGGATGCTCAACCCCACCGCGGGCACGGCGGCTGTCGTCGATCGCGTTGTCGAAGCTATGCGCCTGGCCGGAGGCAATCCCTGCCCGCCGGTCATTATGGGCGTGGGCCTTGGCGGCACCGCCGAAAGCTGCATGCTCGCTGCCAAACGCGCGCTTCTGCGCGAAGTCGGCAGCGAGCATCCCGACCCGGAATACGCGGCGCTTGAACAGACGCTGCTGGCGGCAGTCAACGAACTCGGCATCGGTCCGCAGGGGCTGGGCGGCAGGACAACCGCGCTGGCCGTGCACGTTTCGGCACAGCCGACGCATATCGCCGGTCTTCCGCTGGCCGTGAATATCGGCTGTCATGTCACGCGTCACATGCAGGCAGACCTCTAAGCGTTCGTGCAGCCGGATCCGGCAGCACGTCTTATCTCCCGGCGGTTTTGCGCACAAATTTTACCCCCTACCACCGCCATTTACCCCACGGCGCGCCGTATAAAAAAGATACCCCCGCCAAAAACAAGTTAAATAT
>JAVBOR010000055.1:0-7536 GCA_031550325.1 Oscillospiraceae bacterium | reverse complement strand
CAAGCCTCATTCGTCCTCGCGGGCGGTCGTCCTTCGCCTTGCGGCTTTTGAACCGGTCGCCCCTTCTGGGCGCGTGCGCTTCAAAACGCCTCCAGGCTCCAGGCCTCCCTGCTCGGGCGCTCGGCTCTTCTTATTTCAGTCCAGCAGGGACCCGCCGGCTGCGCCGTCAGGCTCGACGTGGTTTTGCGCAAAGGAACGAAGAGGCGGCCTTTGCCTTGCGTGTCTTCGCAAAGACGCGAGCCAAGCTCTCGCTTTGTCAAAGAACCGCAGGTTCTTTGACAACCTAAAGCCTACGCCCTGCCGATGGACTCATAGAGCACGCCCGCCGCGCGCATGGCCTGAGGGTCAAAGCAGTTGCGCCCGTCAAAGACGCGCGGGGTCTTCATGCGTCCCGTGAACGCCTCGGGCGGGAGCGCGCGCACGGCGGCCCACTCGGTGAAGATAAAGCACATGTCGGCCCCGTCAAGCGCGTCTTCGGGGGTCGGGCAGTACAACAGCTCGGGATAGAGCTTTTGAAAGTTTTGCTGCGCCACCGTGTCCCACGCGCGCACAACGGCGCCGTCGTCCAAAAAGATGGGGACATTCACCAGCGAGGGCGCCTCGCGCAGATCGTCGGTTTCGGGCTTGAACGCAAGACCGAGGACGGCGATGGTCAGCCCTTCAAAGCTTTCGACATGCCTGCGCGCCTTCTTGATCAGCTTGAGCCGCTGGTTTTCATTGACCTCGATCGCCGCCTTGATGGTCTTCAGCTCATATTCATGGAAGCTGGCCAGCCAGTGCAGCGCCTTGGTGTCCTTGGGGAAGCACGAGCCGCCGTAGCCGATGCCGGCGTTTAGAAACCGGTCGCCGATGCGCTCGTCATAGCCGATGCCGCGCGCTACGTCGTCGATGTTCGCGCCGACAAGCTCGCACAGGTTGGCGATCTCGTTGATATAGGAGAGCTTGAGCGCGAGAAAATCGTTTGCTGCGTATTTGACCATCTCGGCGGAGCGGCGGTCTGTCCACACAATGGGTGCGTCAAAGCTCCGATACACGTCGCGCATGACCTCGCGCGCCCAGCTTTGCCCGGTGCCGATCACGATGCGCGACGGATACAGCGTGTCTCTGATGGCGCGGCCCTGCGCCAGAAACTCAGGATTGGAAACAACCGCGACCTGCGCCCCGCCTGTCAGCGCCTGATGGATCAGGCGCTCGACCTTGTCGTTTGTCCCGATCGGAACGGTGGACTTGACCACGACAACGCAGTCGCGCGTGACACTGCGGGCGATTTGGCGCGCAACGTCGAAGACATAGCTCAAATTGGCCGAGCCGTCCTTTTTTTCGGGTGTGCCGACGCCGATAAAAATGACGTCGGCGCTCCGATAGGCGTCCTCTGCGCGCGTCGTATAGGTCAGACGGTCGGCGTTATCCGCCAAAAGCTCCTCGAGCCCGGGTTCATAAAAGGGCGCCTTGCCCCGGCGCAGCGTGTCGATTTTGGCCTGGTCAATATCCACGCAAGTCACGCTGTGGCCGTGACCGGCCAGACACACGCCCGTGACCAGCCCGACATAGCCGGTTCCCGCGATGGCGATGTTCATCGTCTCATCCTTTCTTTTCCCTTTCTCCCGACCGCCTGACAAATCCCCTGAGCCCCAGAAGCCCGGCCAGCGAACCAAACCCGTAGGCCACGTGCAGCACCGGGAAAATGATGAGATACAATGGGAAAAGGGACGCTCCGTGCTTTTTGGCGAGCCCCGCTGAAAAGAACAGGTCGCCTAAGAGATACAGCCCAACGACGGCCAGCGGCGGCCAGACAAACGCGCCCCGCAAAATGACGCCCGGCACACTGAGCAGCAAAACGCTCAGCACAAAGAGCATGGGCACGAAGTGCCGCAGCGAAAGCGCGCGGTTGTTGATGGTTGACGTGAAGATGTTCCATTTTCCATTTAAATAGTTCTGCGACGCGATTTTGCCTAAGCTGTCCCGGCAATAATAGGTGGACTTAATGTCGGGTGTAATGTATACTAAGCCTCCACTTTTGCGGATGCGCGCGTTGAGCTCGATGTCCTGATTGCGCGTCAGCCGCTCGTCGTAAAGGCCGGCGTCCAGAAGAGAGCGCTTGTCAAACGCGCCGAGAAACACCGTGTCGGCAGGACCCTCATAGTGAGGATCGTGAAACTTGCCGCCGCCCAGGCCAAACACGCAGGCGTGGATATGGGCAAACGCCCGGCCGATCCTTCCCCGCCCGGCCGCGATCATCGGGCCGCCGACATTGGCGGCGCCGGTGCGCCCGAGCGTCTCGACGCAGCGCGTGATATAGTCTCCGGCGTATTCGCAGTGCGCGTCCATGCGGACGATGACCTCACCCCGGGCAGCCCTGATGCCAATGTTCATCGCGCAGGGGGCCGTTTTGCCGGGGTTGTCCAGCAGCCTGATGCGCTGGCTTGCAAACCGCCCGATGATTTCCCGCGTTTTATCCTCGGACATTCCGTCCACCAAAAGAATCTCGACCTCAGGGTAGTCCTGCCGGAGCAGGGAGCTTATGCACTGCTCAATGTGCTTTTCCTCATTGCGAATTGGCATAACAACGGACACTGTCGTCATGAACTGCTCCTTCCCGCTATCCGCGGCAGTAAACTGCTTTCCGCCTAAAATGGCCGCGCGGACGCATAGCCGCGCGAAAACTGTCCATAGTAAGGCAGAGGTGATGTTGTGCTGATAGCCATTACGCGAACGGCATTTCTGTATCTAACCGTCATTGCCGCGATCCGGCTCATGGGCAAGCGGCAAATCGGCGAGCTCGAACCAAGCGAGCTCGTGGTGGCCATCATGATTTCCGAGCTCGCAGCCGTACCCATGCAGGAGGCCGGCGTGCCGCTGGTGGCCGGCATTGTGCCCATTCTGACGCTGATTGGACTGGAGATCATCATGTCGGGCGCCCTGCTCAAAAGCGTCCGTCTGCGCCGGCTCGTCTGCGGTGTCCCCAGCATTCTGGTCGACAAGGGCGTCATTTTACAAAACGAGCTGAAGAAAAACCGGCTGACCGTCGACGAGCTGATCGAAGAGCTCCGCCTGCAGGACGTGCTGGACATCAGCACCGTGCAGTACGCCATTTTGGAGACCAACGGCAAGCTCAGCGTGGTGCTGTACGCCGCCGAACGCCCGGCCACCGCCGGTCAGAACGCCCCGCCGGACAGTGGCCTGCCGGTCATCCTCATTAACGACGGGCGCACGCTCACAGACAACCTGCTCCTGCGCGGCCTGAACGAGGGCTGGATCGAACGCCAGCTCCGCGAGCGCGGCGTCACGCGCGTCGAGGATGTGTTTCTGCTCATGGTGGATGAGCGCAGCCAAATATACTTCTTGCCAAAGGATGCTTCCTGATGAATAGAACCTGGCTTGCCGCCGCGCTGCTGCTCGCGCTTTGTGTCGCCGGCGCGCTGACCGCCGCGCGGCTGAACACGTTTGCCGATAAGATGGAGGACGAGCTGCTCGGCACACTGACGCTGGCGGAGGCCGGCGAATGGCCCGAGGCGCAGGCGCTATTGCAGACGGCGCTCAGTCGCTGGGACCGCTCACGAACCTGCCTGAGCCTTGTGCTGCACCATATTGAGCTTGACGAGCTTGGCGAAGCGCTTATGGGATTGGAGAGCAAGGTGGGCCGCCAGAGTACCGACGACCTGCGCGAGGACACCGAGCGTCTGCTGTGGGGCCTGCGCCATTTCATTTCCCGGGAAGCCCTGACCTGGGCAAACGTCGTATAAGAGGGAGAGCCCTGGCCTCAGTACTTTCCGTATTCCATGGTGGCCTCATACCAGGCGATGAGGTTTTCGCGCTTTGCGTTGTCCAGCGAGATCGAGCAGTCCATGATGAAGCCGCCGTCTCCGGCGCAGTCCTCAAGCATGCGCCTGGTCTCGTCGACGACTTGCTGCCGCGTTCCGTAGGCCAGCGTGGCAGCGGGCATGTTTCCGCAGATGCACGCGGTGTCCCCAAGCGTCTGGCGCGCCTTTTTGAGGTCGACCTCCTCAAACATATACACGACTTTGCCGCGCGGGACGTCCTTTAGAATGTCCAGGCGCGTGTTATATTTTCCCTCGCAGAACACGTAAGGCGTCATGCCGTTTTCGATGATCTTCATCATCATCGAGCGCAGCCCGCGCCAATAGAATTTCAGATACGTTTCGCGCGACATGAACTCGTCGGCGCCGTTGTGCAGCGGAATAAACACATATTCGGCACCCGCTGCGCTGGCGTTCGCGATCACGCGCTCGTTGCAGATGCGCTCGCAGACGCCAATGGCCTCGAGCAGCTGCTCGGGGCGCTCAATCAGGTCAATCATCGTGGACTCAATGCCGCGGTAGTTGTCGGTAAACATGTCAAACGGGCAGGTCTGCGCCACGGACGGGCCCTGGGGATACCCCATCGATGTGATGGCGCTCACGCACTCATGAAGCTGCTCCTTCCACACCTCGGCCTGCTGCGCCGCCCGCAAAAGCGCCTGCATCGACCGCTGCGTCTCGGGTGCTGCCAGCCGCGACAGGTCAAGCAGGAAATTGTACTCGGTGGGATTCTGAAAGTTCATGTTTTTCAGCCCGTCGAGCGCCCTGAACTTGCGGGGCAGGAGCTTGGTGAGGAAGAAATGGGTCGGGTCAAACACAAACTCGTCAAACTCGTCGTCCAGCAGATAGGTGCCGTCTTGAATCTGAAACCCGCTGAACAGGTCGATGCCGTCCTCCGGCCCGGGAAAATGGATGTGGCCGGCCAAAAGCGTCTGCATCGGATCCATGGGATACTGGATGGGCGCCCACGCCAGATCGACCTCTATTTCGCTCAGGCATTGCCGGATGCCCGGAATGATGTTGCGCAAATCCTTTAATACAGCATACATGGGAATGCCGTAGGCCATCGCGTACTGCGCCGACAGTTTCGGCGCAAAGGGAACGCGGTCGGGCTTTTCCAGCCTGATTGCCCTTTGCACGCGTTCGGCGCGCTCGGCTCTCCTGGCGTCAAGATCGTTTGACATGGAATCCCTCCTGAAATCGTCGCATTTCCACTGGGTATATTATAGGCCATTGGTCGGATAAAATCAATCGTCTCGGCACTTTGCCGCAGGCGCCGAAAAAAAATAGATCTTTTCTTGACAAACTGTACTTGTTCCCATAGAATAGGTGAGATGATAATTTTTCCTATTTTATCATACACGAAAGAATGTCTCTGGAGGTGTATATGTGTTCTGGGATATCGCGATCCCCGTCCTTGTCGCGATAGTTTGCATTCCAAGTTTCTTTTTTCTGGGCGTTCGATATCGTAAAAATGTAGCTGAACGCGAAATATCCAGCGCGGAAGAAGAGGCGCGTCGCATTATCAATGACGCGATCAAATCCGCTGAGGCCAAGAAGCGCGAAGCGCTTGTCGAGGCCAAAGAAGAGATTCATAAGAACAGACTTGAGTACGAAAAGGATGTCAAAGAGCGTCGCGCCGAACTGCAGAAGCAGGAGCGCAGGCTCCTGCAAAAAGAGGAGAACATTGACAAGAAGCTTGACAACATTGAGAAAAAAGATGATCTGCTCAGCTCTAAAATCAAAGACGCCGACGCCATCCGTGAAGAAACCCTGCTGATCAAGCGCAGCCAACTGGAAATGCTTGAAAAGCTCTCAGGCTTCTCGGCAGAAGAGGCCAAACTCTATCTGATCAAGAACGTCGAAAGCGAAGTCACGCACGAAATGGCCATGAAAATCCGCGACCTCGAAAGCAAGTTCAAGGAGGATGCCGACGCCAAAGCGCGTGAGTACATCTCGCTGGCCATTCAGCGGCTGGCGGCCGACCATGTCGCCGAGGCTACGGTTTCGGTTGTCCCGTTGCCCAACGATGAGATGAAGGGCCGCATTATCGGCCGTGAAGGGCGTAACATCCGCACGCTCGAGACCCTTACGGGCGTCGACTTGATCATTGACGACACGCCAGAGGCCATCACCCTGTCGAGCTTTGACCCCGTCCGCCGTGAGATTGCGCGGCTCGCGCTCGAAAAGCTGATCTCTGACGGCCGGATTCACCCCACCCGCATTGAGGAAACCGTGGAAAAGTCGCGCAAAGAGGTCGACGCCATCATCAAGAGCGAAGGCGATCGAGCCACCTTTGAGACGGGCGTACACGGCATTCATCCCGAGCTCATCAGGCTGCTCGGACGTATGCATTACCGCACCTCCTACGGTCAAAACGTGCTCAACCACTCCATTGAGGTCTCGCTTCTGGCGGGCATCATGGCGTCGGAGCTCGGCGTTGACCCAATGCTGGCCAAACGCGCCGGACTGTTGCACGATCTGGGCAAGGCCGTCGACCACGAGGTTGAGGGCAGCCACGTGACCATAGGCGTTGATCTCGCACGCAAGCACCGCGAGAGCCAGGACGTCATCCACGCCATCGAGGCCCATCACGGCGACGTCGAGCCCAAGACCATCATCGCTTGCCTCGTGCAGGCGGCCGACGCCATTTCCGCAGCCCGTCCCGGCGCGCGCCGCGAAAACCTGGAGAACTACATCAAGCGCCTGCAAAAGCTGGAGGAGCTTGCCAACTCGTTTGCCGGCGTCGAAAAGAGTTTTGCCATCCAGGCCGGCCGCGAGATCCGCATCATGGTCAAGCCGGACAGCATTGATGACGACAAGATGGTGCTGCTTGCGCGTGATTTGGCAAAGAAGATCGAGGACGACCTTGATTACCCCGGCCACATCAAAGTGCATTTGATCCGCGAAACGCGGCACATTGAATACGCTAAGTAATGGTTATGGCCCTCTTCACTGTCTTGGTGAGGAGGGCCTTCAGACAGTCAAAGAACCAAAGTTTCTTTGACAAAGCGGGGGTTTGCGGAGAAGGGCTTTGCGGATATGAAGCCTGCAAAGCCCTTTGCAATTCAATCTTTCGGTTTTCTCGGTGCCGAAAACCATCTGTTGCGATAAAGAGGAGACGGTAAGATAAAAGCGAGGCAGAGCCGGATAGCCTTGTTTGTGAGCAGGAGCTGAGTGACGAGTTTTACTGCGATTGCGAGGCGTACGGCAAAAAATGTTTGCCTGCGATGATAAACGTCACGCAGATCACAAACGACTCGGAGGCCGGTCTGTTTGTCAAGGGAGTGCACGGGCGGAATTTTGCGAAAATGGCGACCGCCGGCTGTACCAAAAATGGGTTTTTTCTTGGATATGAAGTATGTACGAAGAAAGTTTTCAGTAATTGAAAAAAAGTGTTGACAACGCTTGGCGGATTTGGTATATTGGGTAAGCGTCTTGCGAAAGCCGGAACGCAGAATCCCGCCGAGGCGGCGGAGATGCACCTTGAAAATTAAATAACGTGACAGATACAACTAAGCCGGAGACGGCTTGGGAGTATCGCACCAAGTGAGGGCAGCTTAAACCGTGCGAAAGCGCGGGATAAGCGAAACCGAAACAAGTAAATGAGTAATTAAGAGCCAAAGAGCTTTTGATCGGGATAAAGCCGGACTACGGTCTGGTTTGAATTTTGATAGAGAGTTTGATCCTGGCTCAGGACGAACGCTGGCGGCGTGCC
>JAVBOR010000060.1:0-24385 GCA_031550325.1 Oscillospiraceae bacterium | reverse complement strand
ATGTCACAAATCATAAGAGCTGGAAAAATGGTGAACACCACGGATTTGGCGCGGGGCAAGATTTAACGACTGCGTTTCAGGATGAACATCGAGCAGCAACTTTAAGAAAGTTGCCAATCATGGGGACTTACATAGATTGATGAAAATGTGGGCCAATAACGAAGGTGCGGTATTCTGCAAGTGGTGATTGCATATGACGGTGTAATTCCTTTTTTAACCGCTCGGAATACAGACATAGCGCAAAGCCTCATTTCGGGCAAAAAATAAGGTACTCATTTCTGAACGCCCATAAGCATAATACTCCTCATCTCACGCAGACCGCATACTGTCTTAGTATCCATATAATGCAACAAAGGCTAATGATAACCGCATACTTTGTTTTGTAGTAAATACTGCTCATTGACCGCGCTAAAGCCGTTGATATTACTGGACTTCTAAAAAAGTTCTGTATCGCCACTCGGACCAACTTATGATAAATCCGAACCGCATCTTCCCTGTGGGAGATGGGTTCGGATTTATCGTTTTATTTGAAGATATTCTATGACTATGTAAAACACGGAGGTTAGGGATTTTCCCTTGCCCTCCGTGTTTTCTATTCTAAATCCATTGTCGTGCAGAGCTTTGAGGTTTCTATTTCATGTTCGGGTATTCCAGTGCCATAATCCTTTCGCTTTTTTGCCATGCCGCCGTCCGTCCTGTCCTATTCAGTTTTCAAGGTACATTTGCGGGCGTCGCGCCCGCCGGGTCTGTGGGGTCGCTGCGCTTTCCAAGGCCCATAATTCCACTCCGACCACGCCGTATCACATCGAAACCGAACAAGTTTTTGCGAGACCGCTTTCCAGGATTCATTGCGGAAAAGCCTTCTCTGCAAAGCGCCGCAGCGGTTTGCTCCGGCCCTCTGACTGTCAGTGGGCCGCGCTTCCCAGATGCGCTGCCGTCTTGCGAAACAGGGTGTCAATGTCAATCGGCTTTGAGATGTGGTCGTTCATCCCCGCCTGAAGGCACTTCTGCACGTCCTCGGCGAAGGCGTTTGCCGTCATGGCAATGATCGGAATCGTCTTCGCGCGGGGATAATCGAGCGCCCTGATCATTTTTGTGGCCGTGTAGCCGTCCACCTGCGGCATTTGAAGATCCATATAAATGGCGTCGTAGCGCTGGGGCGCCGCCTTGAAAAGGTCATAGGCCTCCTGGCCGTTCACCGCGCATTCAATCGTCACGCCGCTGTCTTTCATCAGCATCAGGATGATTTCCCGATTGATCTCTACGTCCTCGGCCAAAAGAATGACATAGCCTGTAAAGTCGTATCTGGCCTCCCGATCTTCTCTCGGCGCGACCGACTGCGGTTGCGGGGAGGCCCCGCCGACCTCAGAGACAAAATCAAAGCTGACCGTGCTGCCCATGCCCGGGGCGCTCTGAACCGAAATGTCTCCACCCATGAGTCCGACGATGCTCTTGGATATGGCAAGACCAAGACCGGTTCCGCCAAAGCGTCTGGATATACTCCCGTCGGCCTGCTCAAACGCGGTAAACAGTCGGGAAATCTGCTCGGGCGTCATGCCGATGCCGCTGTCAGTAATCGAGATCCTGATCCTGGCCTTCCCGCTTTCCCTCTGGACAAGGTCGACGCTGAGCTTGATTTCCCCGTCTTCAGGCGTGAACTTCAACGCGTTTGACAATATGTTGATGATCACCTGCGACAGGCGGAGCTTGTCCCCACAGAGGATCTCGGGCATGTCCTCCGAGACGGCAAAGCTGAGATACTGTCGCTTTTGCCTGGACTTGTCGGCAAACATATCCTTGCACGCTGCCAGCATTTCCGCAAAATTGTATTCCTCGTTATACAGCTCAAGCTTGTTGGCTTCGATCTTGGACATGTCAAGGACATCGTTGATAATGCTCAGCAGCTGGTGGGAAGCGTTGTCCAGCTTGTCCAAAAAGCCGTAGATTTTCTCGACATCCTTAAAGTCCCGCGCAATGGCGGTCATGCCAATAATTGCGTTCATCGGCGTCCTAATCTCATGGCTCATGTTGGCCAAAAACTCGGTCTTTGATTTGGACGCAGCCTCCGCAGCGTCTTTCAGCTCCATCAGCTCCACGTTCTGCTGGTTGATTTCGGCGATCATCCTTCTATAAATACTGATGTCGGTCATCGTGAGCACAAATCCTGCGGTCTCGCCACGGCTTAAAACAAAATCCTTCGACAGGGCGTAGTTGTGAACCCGCCCGTCCTCGCCCATAACCGAACATTCGCTGTCAAAGAGACCGTCGCTCAGCGAGGAGAGTCTTTCAAACAAATCGTCCGGCCTGTATTCCACGGTCACGGAGCGCATATACGCGATGACGACAGCTATGGAGGTGACCCCCCATGCCACATTCAGCGCGGGAAACGCTTTGCGAAACGCCGGGTTAGCATCCTCCACCTGGCCAATATTGTTGACGACCAGAAAGCCCTCGGACAGCGTGTCGAAGATGTTGGCAGACGCGGCGCTCCGCAGGTTGAACAGCCGCATGCGGATGGAAAAGAGACCGTAGACCACGAACATGACCACAAACCCCAGCGGCGTGATGTCATACGCCGTGGGGTATATGCCGAAGACATACAAAATGTTGATGATAAACGGGCAGGATGACCCCAACAGGACCAGAAAGAGGTATGGGTTCTGGCGGGCGTTCTTGACGACATAGACCATGAGCAAAGCAAACGCCACTGCAATAATCGTATAGTCCACAATGGAGTGCACCCAGAATAAAGGGCCGAAAACGCCAAGGCCGCCGGCATCATACGAGGTAAAGAACAACTTGTGGATTGGGTTTGTGAGCAGCAACGCCACATCGGCGAGCACTACCAGAGTCAAAACCACCGCCAACACGCGGCTTTCGGCCAGCCTGGAGTTGACGAAGTGTAAAATATACATCATCAACAAAACGGGCAGGCAACAGACCAGGGCCATCCACGCAAGCTGGAGCAGAGGGAGCGTCTGCGGCCGGGCAACCTCCGACAGACCGTTCAGAAGCGTCCACAAAGCGGCCATGGCTCCCATCAAAAAGAAGACAATCAGATATCTGCTTCTTGTGCTGGCAAACCAGACCCGTCCGACAATGTATAAAAGAGACATGGAAGAAAAAAGCGAAATGATAAAAAAAACCATCGTTTATTCCACCATATTGATTTTCATAATAAGTGGCGCAGAAGACGACGAACAAAACTATTATATACCACTTATAAAGCAAACACAATGTTAAAATGCTAAACTGTTTATTTAGAAATCGGCAAAAAACTGCAGCGCCGCTCCTTTTTGGGGTTTTACAGCCTGAACCTGCCACCAAAGGCGGCAAGTTCAGGCTGTAAAAGAACCTTTGGTTCTTTTGCAAAAACGAGGGCAGGGATCAAACCGCTGAGGCGGTTTGATCAGCCTGTAGACAAAGACCGCCTCTTGGTTCCTTTGAGCAAAACCACGTCGAGCCTGACGCCGAAGGCGGAGGGTCCCTGCTGGAGTGAAATAAGAAGAGCCGAGCGCCCGAGCAGGGAGGCCTGGAGCCTGGAGGCGTTTTGAAGCGCACGCGCCCCGAAAGGGCGACCGGTTCAAAAGCCGCAAGGCGAAGGACGACCGCCCGCGAGGACGAATGAGGCTTGACAGGCGAAAAAAATAGAACCACAACTCTTTCACGGATTCACTCCGGGAAAGTCACCCAATGCTCGTCTTCACAAAGACGCGTTCCTGCTCCCGTTTGTAGACAAATCGAAGGTTTGTCTACAGGCTAAGACAAACTCTGTCAAAGAACCTTCGGTTCTTTGACAGAGTTTGTCTTTTTGGGTCGTCATACGGCAGGCGCAAAACCGAAAGGGACGCGGAGCGCGAGCGTTAACTTTTGTTAACAACCTTCCTTTTTCCTTTCCATTTTAGAGGTTTTGCGCTATAATTTATGCATTAAGATCGGAAAACCTGTGCGGTTTTCCGCGTTCGGTCTATAGCCGCAAGTTAAGCATGAATGGAGGATCACAAGATGAAAAACACATCCACTCGGTTTATCTCCCTGCTTCTCTGCCTGGCGTTTGCCCTGTCTCTGCTCCCCGGCATTCCGGCTGCCGTGGCCGCCCGAACGCCCTGGGCGGAGCTCTCTTCCTACCACATCCCGGCAAACACCCCCACCGATCTCACCGCCAGGCTCGAATACGCCCAACTTGGCGATGATGTCCATTTCGTCACGGTCTCCAACGCGGAGGGCGGCGCGGAGTACGCCCGGCAGGAGGTTCAGTTTGCCTCGGGCGTGGCGAACCTCACGTTTGAGGCGCTTACGCTGCCGACGGGCAGTTACTGGATTTCGCTGGGCGACGGCACGCTGCTTGGCATGTTTGACGCGTCCGAGCCGGACGTGGCCAGAATGTACTGGATGAAGGCAGGAGACGCCTGGGGAGACGGCGCAAACGCGGTCATCGACGAGCAGGCCGGAACTATCAGCCTGGCCTGTGACCTTTCAAGCGGAAATGTCGATTTGGCCAACTTTATGTTTGCCTATGGCGCGCTGGGCGGAAAGCTCCTGATCAACGGGCAGGAGCCGGTTCAAAGCGAGATTTATTACCACTATGCCTACCACGACTTTTCCAACAGCAACAGCGCTCAAATCACGGTGATCTCCCCCGACAAAACGGCCACAAAGAGCTATGAGCTGACGCTGGTGGCCAACGGAACTAACGCGCTGCGCTACAACACGGACTATGTGTCGCGCGTATGGCTGCCCGGCTATGAAGATGAGCCCTTCCCAAACGTGCTGTACCCGGAAGAAGATTTCGCGCTGGGGCTGGCGCTGACCGACTTTTACAATCGAGACCCGGCGACCTGGCGTTATGAGGACGAGTACGCCAGCGACCCCTATGCCTCCCTGCTCATCAGCTGCACAATTCTGTTCGAGGGTGAGACCCGTGAACTCGATCAGTTCCCGACCGAGGTTGTGGAGTCCGGGTTTGAGCTGGATATCGGTGAGCTGAGCCTGGGGCAATACACCGTCATGGCCGAAGTCAGAATTTGCCTTGAAGACGAAATGGAGAACACATACATCTTCGGCGACCAATATGAGCTGCTGGACTTCACGGTGAGCGAGCGAACAACGCCGCCAGAGCTGAACTCCGAGGCGCGGATGCACTGGTTTTTCATGAGCAGCAGCCAGTATTACTTTGGCGGCGCCTCCATCAACGAAAGTCTGGGGACGCTGAGTTATTACAATGTTCCGTACGCGGTGGATCTGACGGCGCTCGTACCCTCGTTTGAGGTCAGCAGCGGCGCGACCGTGGAGGTGGACGGCGTGGCGCAGGTCAGCGGCGAGACTGTGCAGAACTTCGTGTCGCCCGTTGTGTACACCGTGACCTCCGAGGATCAAAGCACGGTCAAAACCTATACCGCCACCGTATACCGCAGCGCGCCTAGCACCGCGGCGCTGATGAGCAAGCTGGAGTTCACCGGCCTGCCGCCCGAGTGCGAGCTCGCGTTTGACCGCCTGACCAACGCCTACACGCTGTATGTGCCCGAGGACTGCGCCGGGCTGTCGGCCGCCGTCCCCCAGATCACGGTATCGAATTTTGCCACGGTTTCCCCGTCCTCCGGCGCGCCGCTCGACCTGTCCGGCGCGTTTGACACGCCCCTCGCGTTTACCGTGACGGCGCAGGACGGCGTGACCCAAACCGTATACATGCTGTCGGTCAGGAACAAACAGGCCGGTTCCAATCTTCAGGGCACGGTGTACACCTATGAAAATGGGGTCCAGTCGCCCGTCGCCGGAAGAAAGGTGTATCTCAAAGACCTTTACTGGGAGAGTACATACTGGCAGACAAACTATATGTATCCCCTGAGCTACACCACAACCGACGCGCAGGGCAGCTACTCCTTTTCGGAGGTAGAGTCCTTGTCCTACACCAGCCTGTATGTGACCACCGAGCCCCAGTCGGGAGAATACTCCACGCAACGCGTCGGCAAAATCCTGCACGAGCCGGGCTTCAGGTATATCGCCGAGAGCATGTCCAGCATGTCCATCTTCCTGAGGGTTTTCAAGAGCGTTTCGCTCGGCCAGCCCAACAACCTGGAGTACATCCTGGGAGACGTGACGATCACCGGCAAAATAATCGACAACATCTCCACTCTGGGCATAGGCGACGCCAAGGTCGCCTATCACGAAGCTGTGGTCTATACCCAGCAGGACGGCACGTTCCGGATGCCGGGAATCGCCTACAATACAATTTCCAGCAACAGCCGCTACGACACCATGGACGTGACCAGATACAAATACAGACCGGGCGTGTTCTACCCCACCGGAAACAGCGACATGGCGCAAAACTACACTTCTCTTAAGCAGAGCGCGACACTGAACATGAATCCGACTGCGCTCGCAAGGCTGGATAGCGACGACCCCTTCTACAGCACCATGCTAAACTCCTTGTCGGCGACGCCGAGCCCTGTCGGCCGCTTCAAGCCCATTCAGATCAGCGTGCGTTACTATAGCGAAGAGGATCTGACCGACGCGCTCATAAGGGTGCGCGTGCCAGAGGGCGTATTTCTGGTAGACGGCAGCTGCGCAAATCCCCTTGCTTTGATCACCGACCAGCAGCTCACGCTGAGGGGCGACATACGGGGAAACCGACAGTACAGCCTTGTCTTCTGGGCGTACGCGTCCTATGACTATCCCGGCGAAAGCTTTACCGTCACGGCCGACGCGCTGACAAACACGGGCGCGCTCATCGGCACGATCGGCACCGCTGACGTCCGCCTGATCGGGCTGAAACTTTATCTGCCCGGCGAGGTTACCACCGACGGAGAGGACTCAGCGCCGTTTAACATCTACGGGGACTTCAGCAACGTCCAGGGCGGAAAGATCGCCATAACCGTCGAAGGCCCTGACGGCGAGCCTCGCGCCGTTTCGCGCGACCTCTCCGGCCTCACTGCCGCGGGGTATTGGTTTAAAGCCTACGACGTGGCGATTCTCGGCGCCGGAGCCGAGGAGGCCATCTATACGTTCAGGGCCTCGCTTCTCGACGAAAACGGAGCCGAGCTCGACAGCGCGTACGCGCTGCTGACGGTCACGCCCGACGCGGTCTCCATTACGGATATTGCGCTGTCCTGCGCTGCGGGAACCAGCTTTGCGCCAGACCCGGTCAGCAACTCAAGTTATGTCGCCAGGTCGCTCACAGTGGGCATGCAGCTTCAGGTGCCGGCGTTTACGCTGAAAACCACCGTAAGCCACGATCCCACGAAGGTCACCGCGGCGTCCTATGTGCTGACAACCTCGCACGGAAGCTTTACGGTACCGGCCCGGTGGGACGGAAACGCCTACGTCGGGGAGTTCTCCGGCTACACCGGCAGCGGGGTGGCGACGGTGACGCTGATGCTGACGCGTGAACAGCTGCCGGTCAGCTTTACGGTGGCGCAGCTCTCGCTTCTGATCGACCCGAGCGGCTATGTCTTTGACCAAGAGACGGGCGAGCGCGTCAAGGGAGCCACTGCCACGCTGGAGGTCAAGGACGGCTCGTCCTGGGTCCTGTGGAACGCCCACGACTACGCGCAGCACAACCCGCAGATCACCGACGAAGAGGGCCGCTACGGCTGGTTTGTGCCCGAGGGTGAATACCGGGTGCTTGTCAGGGCCGAGGGCTATGAGCCCTACAGCACCGAAGCAGATCCGGCTTACGGGATCATCAACGTCCTGCCCCCGCGCGACGACGTTTATATCGGCCTGGTCAGAGTAGCAGCGCCCGAGCCCGTCATCACCTCGCTCACCGTCACCACGCCGACCATCACGGAGACGCTGGCGGCCTATCTCAACATCACCGCCGCGGGGGACCGTTTGAGCGGTGAAACCCTGACAGCCTATCTGATGGCGGACGGCGCCCTTCTTTACCCGACCGCGTTGACCCTGTCGAACGGCGTGTGGAAGGGCCGCATGCACATCCTCTCGGCGCCTTCACACGAAACAAACAGCAAAATTGTCGTCGCCGTGGGAGACGGCGCGCCCCAGGGCGACTGCCCTCTCACGATTCTGCGGTACGACCCCGCGCAGTTATGGGCCCCGACGGCGAGGCCGGACACCCAAAGCGGCAAGATCGTCATTGCGTTCAGCGAAAGAATCGCTCCCCGGGCCGGCGGGTACACGGCGACGATCGGCGGGGTGAGCTGCGCGCTTGAGCAGACGGGCGACCGTGCCGTCACGCTTAACAAAAGCTATGCCGACGTGGCGAGCGGAACCAAAATAGTCGTCGGCGGCGTTAAATACCCCGATATGTTCCCCAGCTACAGCTTTACGTTTACGGTGACCATACCGTAACCCGCAAACCGCCGAGGCGGTTTCAGGCTGTCAAAGAACAACAGGTTCTTTGACAAAACGAGCGCTGAATCAAACCGCTGAGGCGGTCTACAGAACAAGGCTTTGCGGAGTTCACTTCCGCAAAGCCTTGTCATTCAATCCTTGCCGGTTTTCAGCAGGGGAAGGTCCCGCCGCCTTTGGGCGCCGTCAACTTTAGCGCACCAGTCCGCAGAGCATCTCCACGGCCTCGGGATCCTGGTGGGAGAAAAAACAGCTTTTGCCTGTGTCCAAACCGGCGATGGTCTGCATATCCTGCCCGGACAGCTCAAAATCAAAGATACTGGCGTTTTCTTTTATGCGCTCGGTGTGAACTGATTTCGGGATGGCTACGACCCCTCGCTGTACGAGCCACCGCAGCACGACCTGCGCGACTGACTTGCCGTGCTTTGCGCCGATTTCGCTCAGCGTTTCATTCCCGAACAACCCGTTCCGCCCTTCGGCAAACGGCCCCCAGGACTGCATCCTGACCGACTTCTTTTCCATGACCTGCTGGTCAAAGGCGCGCTGACAGAAGGGATTGACCTCCACCTGATTGATTGCCGGGGGGATCTCATTATTCATCACCAGATCCACAAGCCGGTCCGGCATAAAGTTGGCCACGCCGATGGCCCGAATAACGCCACTGTTGTAAAGCTCCTGCATCGCCCGCCAGGAACCGTAATAGTCGCCTATCGGCTGATGAATCAAATACAGGTCGAGGTATTCCAGATTCAGTCTCTTCAGCGACGCTTCAAACGCTTTCATTGTTCTGTCGTACCCGGTGTCCGCAAGCCACAGTTTGGTGGTGATGAACAGCTCCTCACGGGGAATGCCGCACTTCTCGACCGCCCGGCCGACAGCCTCTTCGTTGTGATAGGACATCGCCGTATCGATCAGGCGGTACCCTGTCTGGATCGCGTCCAGCACGGCCTGCTCGCACTGCGCTGCGTCGGTAATCTGAAACACGCCAAACCCCAAAATGGGCATTCTTATCTCGTTATTCAATGTGACAAATTCCATCACATGCGCCTCCTAAAATCGGTCTGCCCGCTTCACAGGCCTCCGGCATCGCTTGTTTCCCCTGAATATCGCCCGGCTTCCATGCGCCGTGTCCACAGACCATCCCTTTACGGTTGTGCCCGGAAGACAGTCCACAAAGCCGCGCAGCCCATCGATCGTACGCTCCGTCAGCGAATAAAGTTGGTAAACGGCTTCATCCCGTGCTCGGGAGGGGTTACGCCGGCATTTTTGCCGGCCTCCAGGCAGCGGAGCAGGAAGGACATGTTTTTGCCCAGTTCCGTCATGGTGAACAGCCCTTCGGCGTCCTGAGCCACGTCCTCCGTCTTTGCGCCGTGAACCATATTCCAGTAGCGCGTGGAGACAACGGGCATCTCATGAATGGTAAAATACTTGATCATCTGGTCAAAGGTGGCGGTGGTTCCGGCGCGCCTGGCCGAAGTGACCGCCGCCGCCGGCTTCATCCGAAACGCCTTGTTCGCGTTTCCGCACAGCTCGGCATAGAAGAGCCTGTCCATAAAGCCCGTCATGTTGCCGCTGGCAGCAGCATAATGCACCGGCGTACCGAACACGAAGCCATCCGCCCCGTATGCCTTGGCGCGAAACTCATTTACGACGTCATTGAACACGCACTTGCCGAGCTCCCTGCATTTTCTGCACGCGATACAGCCGCCGACAGGCCTGTTCCCGACCCAAAAGATTTCAGATTCAATGCCTTCGCCGGCCAAGGTTCTGGCCACTTCGGAAAGCGCAGTAAATGTGCAGCCTTCTTTGTTTGGACTTCCGTTTGCCATGAGCACTTTCATCGTTGTCATCCTCCACAAGTTCATTATCGTATTGTCATAAAAACCGGGTTCCGCCGACATGCCCGTCAACGGTATGTGTTCATGGCCTTATTGTATCGGAAACGCGCCGTCTCCGGAAGTACATTTTGGTGCGCAAGCATTCACCCAAAGGTTCAAGCCGCTTTGCGGGTTTCACTTCCGCAAAGCCAAACGATAAGCCGCAAAATATGAAACCAAAAGGCTTTCACGGATTCATTCCGGGAAAGCCTCAGCTTGTCAAAAAAGTCCCTCGCGTCCTCGTTCTTTATCGGTTTTCACGTCGAGCCTGACGGCGCAGGCGGCAGGTTCTCGCTGGACTGGAAACCGATACAGACAGAACCACAACGCTTTCACGGATTCACTCCGGGGAAGCGTTTCTTTACGCGCCTTCACAAAGACGCGATCCTGTCCCCGCTTTGTCAAAGAACCGAAGGTTCTTTGACAACCTGAGGCTTTCACGGATTCATTCCGGGAAAGCCCTTCTTTGTGAGACTCCATAGAGCCGATCATTATTTATCGTTTTGGCTTTTAGTTGCGCCCTGCGTCATGCTCATATAGCCGGGCGACTGCATGCAGGAAGACGCGCACATACTCGGACGGCTGCGGTGAAAAGAGCAGCCCAAATGGAATAACGTGATCCCACTCCACGGGAATGATTTTCAGCAGAGGATGCACATTTGCCCACATGTCAATGGCCATGAGGATTTGATTGCCGTTTTCACATTCGTTAAACACAGAAACGTCGTAAAACGGGAAATCCACTATCGTGATCTGCGGATACTTCTGAACGATATCCTCTCTCAGCTGATCGACATGGCGGTTCCAGCCGCGATGAATCATCATGAGGTTCTCCCCGAACAAATCCTGTACGCTCAGCCTGTCTTTCCCGGCCAGCCTGTGGTGGATGGATACCGCGCAGCAAATCGGCTCGCTGGACAGCAGAAGTCCGGCGCATTTTCGCCGCCGCAATAGTTCATCGTCATATAAACCGGCTACCAGGTCAATATTCTGCCCAAAGTTTTTCATGATCTCCCGGGCGTTCTCGGGCGTATTCTCGAACGGCACAAGCTGGAACTTCAGCTCGGGGCAAAGGGGATGAATCCGGGACCAAAGCTCCATCAAGAACTGAGTCGGAGTCATGGGGGATGAGCCGATGCGGATGACGTGACCGCCGTCTTGCATCGAATCCTTCGCCCTGACGATTGAGTCCCTGGAATACTGCATGATGTACTTCGCGTCACGATAGAGCGACTGCCCCGCCTGTGTCAGGGCAATGCCCTTGTATGTCCGCACAAACAGCCGCAGCTCCAGGTGCGACTCCAGCAGGTTGATCTGCTTGATCACCGCATTGGGAGAAATATACAAAAGCTCCGCCGCCTTGGAGAAGCTTCCGGCATCCGCGACCCGGATGAATGTATCCAGCTGACTGTTGTACATCTCCGCCCCTCCATTTACATCAAACGGCATTCTTGCAGCTTTTCTCAATAGACGCATCTAAAGAGGATGCGTCTATCGCCCAATTTCTCTGAAAGCCAGGCAAGGAGCCTCATTTCGCCGGCGTCTGAAGCTCCTTGCTTTGCCTGCGATGCATCTCAACCAGTTTGTCATCCGCCACCATTTTTTGAATGATGTTCTTCATAATGGCGGCCAGCTCGCCTTTTTCTGAATAATCCGCGACGGCAATGTAATCAACCCTGCCGTGCCTCAGCAGATCGCCGACTTTGGTCTTTTCCCCTTTTGGGTAAACTGCAATGGATTTCCCTCCGTTGGTCTTGACCAGTTTCATACAGGGCACATCGGTCAACCCGTCGCCTACATAAACCATATTGCGAAACGGAATCCTCCGCTCATCCTCAGGCACATATCTGTTCAGCGCGTCATCATCCGACAAATCCATAACGCCCTTGTTAATCCGAAAGAGAAACTGCGTTTTTGTCGTATAGTTGACGGCCATTTGCGGCCAGACAGCCACGTCGTTTTGATTATAGAAAAATTCACAGGCGAAGATCTCCTTGAAAGCTCCCGCAATTTCAGTGCCCTCAATGATCTCCTTCAGGCCGGAGGAAATGATGTAATGCTCAATCGTTGCCCCGGCTTCCGCGGCAAAGGCGTTCATCATCGGAAACCATTGCGTTACCCCCGGAAAGAAGGCAATATCCTTCCCCAGCTTGACGAAGTCGGCCCGACGTATAGACGTATGCCTGGCGTTGGCCTTATCTATCATTAAATACATATACGCAAGGATACGATCCATTTTTTCAGAAAGCCTGTTGGATTCAGCCCAAAAGTCCTCGGGCAGCATCCCCATATTGGGGATAAAGCTGTACTCCTGCATATCTTTGGGGCTGAGCGTCTTGTCAAAGTCATACATCATGGCGATGATCGGTCTCTTATTCGCAGCCATCTCATATCTCCTTATCTACAGGTGCACAGTCTTCCCCATCCGGCCCTGCGGGTTTTGTCAAGGAGCCTGCGGTTCTGGAGCTGATGACAAAGGCTCTGCCGACCCGAAGCCGCACAGCGGCAAGTTGCCGAACTCGGAAGACTCCGCCGCATCCACGCCTTAATACGGCGAAAGGTTTTGAGTTTTCTGGCCGGAAAAGCTTTGAAATCGCGACTGCGGGCTACAGTATCCCTATAGTATAGGTATTGGCTGTCAGAAAAGCCCCTCGCGTCCCCGTCCTTTATCGGTTTTCACGTCGAGCCTGGCGGCGCAGCCGGCAGGTCCTCGCCTCTCTGAAAACCGATACAGACAGAACCGCAACGCGTTCACGGATTCACTCCGGGAAAGCGTTTCTTTACGCGTCTTCACAACGACGCGATCCTGTCCCCGCGCTGTCAAAGAACCAAAAGTTCTTTGACAGCCTGACCTATATTATAGGTAATGGCAAGAATAAAAACAAGTGCATAACAGGGCTTTAATAAAACAAAGAGCGGCCACAAAGCCCTTGCAGCTTTACGGGAAGCTTGTCCGACCCGTCAAAATGCCCTCGCGTCCGCGTCCTTTTCGGGCTTCACGCAGAGCCTGACGGCGCAGCCGGCAGATCCTCGCCCCTTTAAAAACTGGAAAGGAGTAAAACGCATTGCGCAGGCTGTCAAAGAGCCTTTGGTTCTTTGACAAAACGAGGGCAGGATCAAACCGCTGAGGCGGTTTGAGGAGACTGTAGACAAACCTTCGATTTGTCTACAAACGGGAGCAGGAACGCGTCTTTGTGAAGACGCGCGTTGGGTGACTTTCCCGGAGTGAATCCGTGAAAGAGTTTTGGTTCTAATTTTTTTCGCCTGTCAAGCCTCATTCGTCCTCGCGGGCGGTCGTCCTTCGCCTTGCGGCTTTTGAACCGGTCGCCCCTTCGGGGCGCGTGCGCTTCAAAACGCCTCCAGGCCTCCCTGCTCGGGCGCTCGGCTCTTCTTATTTCAGTCCAGCAGGGACCCGCCGCCTTCGGCGTCAGGCTCGACGTGGTTTTGCGCAAAGAACCGAAGGTTCTTTGCCAAAGCGGGGGTTGGATCAAACCGCTGTGGCGGTTTGCAGAGAAAGGCTTTCCCGGAATGAATCCGTGAAAGCCTTTTTGGTTTATTTTTGCAGTTTTTATCCCAGCAAATACCTTGCGGCTTTGGCCGTAAGGCTCGGCGTAAAAACCGCAAAAGGACGAGAGCGCGTAAGGTTTATCTTCAGGCTGGGCTTGTCAAAGCGAAGAGTTTATCGCTTGGGCGCTTCGGGCAGGGCGCGCTGCTCGGGCCGCAGGCCGAGCAGGAGCCCGACCGCGACGCGGTAATACCATGAGGCTGCGCCCGTGTAATGCGTCCAGCCGCCGCGGCCGGTGTGCGCTGCGTTATAGTAGACGTCGGCCGCCAGCACATGGGGCTCTGTTTTGTATATTTCGGGCGGGTGTTTGGCCGGCAGCAGCATCAGCAACACGCGCTCGCCCATGTCGCGCTTTCCCGCGAGCAGACAGCCCATGGCCAGCCAAACGGCGGCATGCGTGTACTGCCCGCCGTTTTCGCGCACCCCGGCGACATACCCTTTGATGTAGCCGGGATTGCGATTTGAGCCCACAAAGGCGGGCTCAAACAGGCGCACCACCTGAGCGTCTGGGTCGACGAGCCGCTTGCAGGCGCTCTCCAGCGCCTTGCCTACATAGTCCGGCGGAAGGGGCAGCAAAGCTGCCCAGCTCTGCGCGATGGAGTCGATGCGGCACTCCTCGTCAATATGACTGCCCAAAGTCGAGCCGTCGTCGTAGTAGCCGCGGCGGAACCAGTCGCCGTCCCAGGCGGCAATGCCCGCCGAGATGAGCTTGTCGCTCCAGACGCGGTAGTGTCCGGCGCGACCGATGTCGCCCTGGGCGTCGCAAAGCGCCGCCATGCTCTTGAGCACATACGCCAGAAACCACGTCAGCCACACGCTTTCGCCGTGGCCCTTGTCGCCTACGAGGTTGAACCCGTCGTTCCAGTCCCCCGCGCCGATGAGCGCGAGTCCGTGAATGCCCACGCCGCGGTGCAGCGCCAGGTCGACGGCGCGCACGCAGTGTTCGAACACGCTGAAGGCAGCGCCGGTGCGGCGGGGGGTCTCATAACGGTCGTGCGCGTTTGGCTTGAGCGGCGTCGAGGCGATAAACGGGGCGCGGTTTAACAAAATGGAGTGGTCGCCGGTCTTGTCCAGGTATTCGCACACCGCGTACGGAAGCCAGAGCAGGTCGTCTGAGCAGCGCGTGCGGACGCCCTTGTCCCCCTCGCCGCGCATTGGCTGTCCGGGGTGCCACCAGTGCTGACTGTCGCCCTCTTCGTACTGGTGCGCGCAGGCGCGCAAAATCTGGTTTTTGGTCAGTCCGGGATCGGTGAACAGCGCGGCGCAGGCGTCCTGAAGCTGGTCGCGGAAGCCGTATGCGCCGCCGCACTGATATAGCGATGTGCGCGCGTAGAGGCGGCAGGCGATCACCTGGTAGAGCGCCCAACCGTCAAGGTACCGCTTGAGATCTTCATCGGGCGTCTCAATGGGAAACGGGCGCACGAGCCTGGCCCAATGGTCCATGGTGCGGCGGCAGGCGAGGTCGGCCTCGCGGTCGTCGGCGAGCGCGCGCAGCAGATGAAGCCCCGGCTTGTTCTGCGCGCAGCCCGTGACAAACACAATGCGCAGCCGCCCTTCCCGCCGTACGGGGGAGACCTCGGCCACAATTTCCCCCGGACGCCCGGGCAGGAGCTTTGGCGGAACCGACGCCGCCACGGCAAAGGTTTGGGGGGAAAAGTCAACCGAATAGGGGTTTTCGGCGCGGATCAGATCGCCCGTGTCCTGTGAGAGCAAGATATACCGGCTGTTGTTGGCGTTTACGCCCATGGCGACCTGGGCGCGGTAAGTTAAGAGGGCGTCGTTGGCGCCTTCAATCTCGACAACCAGCACGCGCGCCATGCGGTCAATAGGGACAAACGCCGTGGTGGTGACGCGCGCTTTTCCGGCGCGCTTTTCCCAGCGGGCGTAGCCAAAGCCATAGGTGACCGTGCAGGGAAGGCCGTCGCTGTCGGCAAAAACGCTGAACTCCACGCCGTCAAGACGCAGGCCGATGTGTTCGCCGCCGCGGGTGGCCAGCGGGTCGTTTGTCCATGGGATCATCTTGTTTTCGCGCGCGTTGCGCCGCCACATATAGCCCGAAGAGCACTCGGTGACCAGCGCGCCATAGGAGGGAGACGCCAGCACATGGCTCCACGCGACGGGCGGCAGATTTCCACCGGCGTCAAACTGAAACGCCCCGTCGCTGAGATAGCGCGGCGGTCTCGTGGAGAACTGTTCGCGCGCGGGAGAGGGAACCGGGACTGCTTGAACGTACTCCCCCGCCGGTGGGCGCTGCTGCTCCGCCGACAGGCGGGACACCGCGAGCAGAAGAGCCTCCTCCTGGCCGCTCATGGACGAAAGGTCGACAAGGTGAATGCCGCCGCGCGCGCCGAGCTGCTGCTCGCAGCCAAGGGATTTCAGCGCTTCAAGCAGCGCCGTGCGCACGGGGGGGAGATAGTGTCCGCCGTCGCGGCACAAAACGACGAGGTCGCTGTTCTGCCCGCACAGCGAAAGCAGACGGTGCTGGCGGACGACGCGGCCGAGTTTTTCGATTTGTACAGCGTCCATGGCCTTTGCCGTGAGGATGGGGAAGTCACCGGAGATGCCGAATTTCCACAGTCCTTGCTGTCCGAGCGCCAGGCCGTGTCCGAGCGCGTCGGGAACGCTGTCCACCGGAAAGACAAGCGGCGTGAGCCAGTCCAGCGCGGTCACCGCTTCGGTCTGCGTCAGTCCGAGCAGGCGGATTACACCGTCCATGCGGCCGCCCGAGGATATATCGCGTAGCATGAGCGCCCGTTCGGCAGCCGCCAGGGCGTCCCGACTCTCCCCGGCTACAGAGAGGGCAAAACGCACGGTCAGGCTGCCGCCGGGCTGCAGTGAGACCGGCGTGACCGCCAGAACGCAGGGGTCAAGAACCACGCCGATCGTTCCCGAGGCGCTCAGCGGCTTGTCCGTTTTGAGGACATCCTCGCCGCCCCGGCCAAGCGCGTGCTCACGCGAGGTGTCAAAGCGCGCGCGCTCGTCGTCGCAGAGAAACGCCAGATGGGTCTCCTCGCGGCCAGTGCGGGGCCGGCGCCGCACCAGCAGGCCGCGCTGCACGCCGGACGTCTCCAGAAAGAGCTTGGAAAAAGCCGGGTGCGACTCAAAGTCTTCGGCTGCCTGCATGACTGGCTCAAAGTAGCACAAAAGCTCACCCGTGAGCTGGGCGTTTGCGCAGTTGGTCAGCTGAACAGCGCGCACTTCGGCGTTTTCATTCTCGGGAATCCACGCGGTCACCTGACTGCGAAAAAGGTCAAACTGGCCGTCCCAGCACGCCCGTCCGCCCTCAAAGACTGCCTTGTACGCGCCCAGGTTCTGATACGCGGGCGCCGGAAGCAGACTCGTTGCGCCGTCGGCGGTGCGCAGGAAAAACCGAAGGCCGCCCGCGCCGTGCGCTGTCGCCTCAAACCGCGTGACGGCCATGCCCATGCACCGGGAGGCCGACAGCCCTGTGTCGGTGCACAGGATGGAGTAGGAGGAGTTGGTCAGCAGATGGCAGCGCGGGATATCGGGGTGCATACCGCTCATCTCCCGGTAAAGGCCCTCTCCGGCGGCGCGCTTGGGCTTTTCCGGGATCTCCCGCCCGGCCGGGCGCAGCGTCGAGCCGCCCACCGGCACGCGCTCCTGCAGGAGGCCCGCAAACGAGCCCATGGCGGGGTCGCGCATAAAGCGCTTTTGCCAGATGTTGTCCATGAGAACGTTGCTCACAGAAAGAATGCTCATGCCGATGTGATGGGACATGAAGCAGCGCACGGTTTCAAACTTGTCCTTCCCGGTCAGGCGCGCCGGCGTATAATCGGCTGCCTCGTAAAACCCGTACTTGCCCTCAAGGCCAAGCTCGCGCAGCCTGCGCAGATTCCGACAGGCGGCGTCGGGCCGCAGTCTGAGCGTTAAGAAGGTGGAGTAGGGAGAGATGACCATCTCCTTGCCCACGCCGCGCTTGTAGGCCAGAGAGGGCACGCCGTGCGCCTTGTACTGATAGTTCAGCGCCGCGTCAAAGGCGTAGAAACAACTCTCCGAAATGCCCCAGGGCACCTTGTGGCGCATGCCGCGCTTTCGCTGGCAGTACAACGCGAAGTGGAGGCTTTCATATAACAGAGAGTTATCATACACGGGCAGCAGAAGATGGGGCATGAAAAACTCAAACATCGTGCCGGTCCAGCTGGCCAGCCCGCGGTACTGGTCCTCTCCCGACATTGCACGGCCCAGACGCTGCCAGTGCCTGCGATCCACCTGCCCGCTGGCGATGGCCAGATAACTGGTCTGACGCGCCTCGGACGCCAAAAGGTCATAATAGCCGTCGGACAGCGCCTCCTTTTCCATGTCGTAGGAGATGGAAAAGAGCTTGCGATGCCTGTCGTACAGCGGGGCAAAGTCCATGGCGTCGGCCAGGGCGCGCGCGCGCGCGGCCAAATCCTCGGCAGCGGCGTCGCCGAGTTCCGATAGGCCCTCGCACAGCGCGATGAGATAGCCCGCGAGATTGCCACTGTCCACAGTGGACACGCAACGCGGCCGCAGCGGCTCCAATGTGCGCGTGTCGTACCAGTTCAGAATGTGCCCGTGCCATTTGGGCAGCTTTTCCAGCGTGTCGAGCGTGCGGTCGATCAGGTGAAGCGCTTTGTCCAGCGGACAGAGGTTGAGATCAACCGCGGACAGCGTGCACAAAAGCGCGAGCCCGATGTTTGTCGGAGAGGTGCGGTGCGCGATACCGGCTGCCGGCTGCTCCTGCCAGTTGTCGGGGGGCAGATAGTTGTCCGCCGGCGTGAGCAGGTCGTCGAAATACTGCCACATGAGCGCCGCCTGGCGTAGCAAAAAGGCGCGGTCGGCGTCGGGGATGTCGGTGTCGACCAAGCTGACCCGGCTGATGGCGGCGGCAAGGAGCGGCGACAGCGCCCACGCCACCCCGCAAATCCATCCGAAGATATGGGGGGACAGGCAGGCGGTCAGCACACCCCAGGCCACCCCCGGGAACATCTTGCGCGCCAGCGCCACGGCGTTTTGCCGGGAGCGGTCGCTTTGGGCGGCGGTGACCCACTGCAACAGCTTGCGGTGAGAGATAAAGAGCCTGTAGAGCGAGGTGACGATGGCGTGCGCCGACGTAAACGCCGCGTAGGGCAGGAAGATCAGCTGAAAAAGCGTCTGTAAAAAGACGGCGCGCAGGCCGGTGATGATTGTGCTGTGGTACAGCGCCCCCCGCCCGGCTTTTCCCCGGAACGCGAGCTCCGCCGCAGAGAGCAGCAGGTTTGACAGCGCCGCGAGAACGGCAGCGCCGCCCGCGACAAGCCAGACCTTGCCGCGCAGCAGCAGTCCGGCGGTCAGCAGAAGCAGGAGTACGACCGTGGTCAGGCTGCGCCTCAGGTTGTCGAAGATCTTCCAGCGGGACAGGCCCGAGATGGGATTGCGCTCTTTGCCGCGCGCCGTCGGCACGCGCCGCCCGAGCCATGCGCCGTTTTGCCAGTCTCCGCGCGTCCAGCGGTGCAGCCTGTCAAACAGCGCCGTGACCTTGCTGGGATATCCGTCGGTCAGTTCAAGGTCACCCATGAGCCCGGCGCGCAGGTAGGCGCCCTCCAAAAGGTCATGCGACAAAATACGGTTTTCGGGAAGACGGCCGTCCAAAACGGCCAAGCCGGCATCGACGTCAAAGATGCCCTTGCCCGTGAAGCTTCCGGCGTCGAACAGGTCGTGGTACACGTCGCCGGACAGCCCTCCGTAAGGATCGAGGCCGCCCTGCCCGGCAAAAATGCGCGTGAAAAGGCTTCGCCCCGCCGCGTGCAGATCCACTGCCATGCGCGGCAGGATGATGCCGTAGCCCTCTACGACGACATTTTTCTTCTTATCGATGATCGGCGTCGAAAGCGGATGCATCATGCCGCCGACCAGCTCCTTGGCGGCGCCGGGCGTGAGCTCGGTGTCGCCGTCGAGCGTAATGACATATCTGACGTCGTTCAGCGCCGCGCGGTCGCCCGTGGCCACGCGCAGGCCTGTTGGCTTGCCGCGGATTAAGCGAAACAACTCCAGCAGTGCGCCGCGCTTGCGCTCCCAGCCAATAAAGCGGCCGTCACGCAGATTCAGTTCCCGGTCGCGAAGGAACAGATAGTAGCCTCCGCCATGCTTGCGGTTGAGCTCAAAGACGGCCTTTTGCGCCTCTTCCATGATCTTTCTGTCACCGGTCAGGTGTTTGGACGGCGCGTCGGGCAGGTCGGCCAGCACCCCGAACAGCAGATGACCGCCCGCGTCCCGGTTGGCAAACCGAAAGGACTCAAGCTTTTTGACCTGCGCGGCGGCGAGCTTGCTGTCGGTGAGCAGCACCGAGACAACGCACAATGTGGCCGCTTTGGCGGGGATGCCGTCGGGCAGGTCGAGGCGCGGGATCGGGCGTGGGTGGGTGAGCCTGACAACCAGCAGGTCGACCACGTTCTTGGCCATGTCAAACGCCGGAAACACGAGCAGAAAGGCAGTCCACCAGACGCCCGAAAGCAGAGCGCCGGCCACGGACAAAAGTGCCGCCAGCGCCCACTGTCCTCCAAAGTATAAAACGCCGGAAAGCGAGCCGGGCTTCACGCCCATGGGCGTCTTGAGCAGCATCATGCCGACATGGCGCTTGCGCGGGTCGCTTTCCTTGCGGCAGAGCGCCAAAATGCGCCTGACGGTCTCGTCTTCGGGAAGTTTGTTGCGCTTGGCAAGGCGGGAGATCTCCTGTCTGTAGCGCTCGCGCGAGATCTCGTCCATTTTGTCATAAACGCCGGCGGGATCCTCGGACAAAAGCGTCTCCACGACGCTGGCCGCGCGGAGCGTCTCACTGACGTCGGTGACCGAAAGGGTGCGCAGCGACGTGATGGTCGCCCCGATGAGCATGGCCAGGCGGGAGTGGGCTGCCTGCGCGCCCTGTGCCAGGGCCTCGGCGTCGGACGGGGGCATTGCGCCGCACTCACGCGCGCGCCAGACCGCCTGTTCTGCGGCAAAGGGATCACTGACGTGCGGGCGGCGGTAAGACGCGAGCATATCGTCCATTTCCGCGCAGAGGTCGGCAATCATGTCGAGGAGCGCGGCGCGCAGCATGGGTACAAAGAGCCAGAGCTCCTTTTCCAGAAGCGCCCGGCTTTTCTGCGCCCCCTCCAAAAAAATGGCAATGCGTTCAGGCGTGACCATGCCTCTGCCCGAGCGCACCAAAGCATCGGCAAGTATGCGTACCGCCGGTCTTGACGCGTCGGCGGGGAGCTTGCCCGCGCGCCGGATGATTCGGGCAGCTTCTCCGCCCTCCCTTGAAATCAGGTAGCGATTGTCAAGAAGCCATTCAAACTCCTGGGGAAGCGGGCGATTCTTTTCTGCCCAGAGGCCGATGCGCGCCGCGAGGCTCTCTATTTTCCGCAGCCGGACGGACAGCCTGCGGGCAACCGGCGCTGTCCGGACGCGTCCGCCGACTGCCATGGAGCGCGCCTGGTTTTCCGCCCAGCGCATGAGCAGCTCGTTCTCGACCGACAAACCCATATCCTTCATGTAATTCCTCCAAAGTGAATGTTAGGCTATTGTTTCCTTGTTGGAGGCGTACTATACGGGGCAGACGGGGTATCGCCTGTCCAAGAACCTTTGGCTCTTTGACAAAACGTGAAAGAAATAGGACTCTATCCCGGATTTGGTCCGGGATAGAGTCCTCAGCTTGTCAAAAAAGCCCCTCGCGTTCTTGCCCTTTATGGGTTTTCACGTCAAGCCTGACGGCGCAGCCGGCAGGTTCTTGCTGGACTGAAAACCGATAAAGACAGAACGCCAACGCTTTCATGGATTCACTCCGGAAAAGCGTTTTTTTACGCGTCTTCGCAAAGACGCAATCCTTCTCCCGTTTGTAAACAAACAGAAGGTTAGGCTACAAACTTATGGCCCGCCCGAGCCAAAAGCTCAGAACGGGCCATGCTAAACACTTGGGCGGCGTTTGCCGCGGAAAAAACCGGGTTAGATCTTGGAAATTTGGGCCCCGCCATCGGAGACAACCTCTTTCAGCCCCATGGCCAGACCGGCCAACGACTGGATCTCAGAGGGGATGATGATCTTTGTGGCCTTGCCGTTAGATGCCGCGGTAAAAGCTTCCAGTGCTTTGATCTTGATGACGGACTCGCTTGCGGCGGCCACGTTGAGCAGTTTGATCGAGTCGGCCAGCGCGGTCTGCACCTTAATAATGGCCAGGGCCTCGCCTTCGGACTCGAGAATCCGCGCTTGTTTGGCCGCGTCGGCGCGGAGTATGGCAGCCTGCTTTTCGCCCTCGGCGACAAGGATGTTGGATTGCTTCTCACCCTCGGCCTTCAAAATGGCCTGTCGGCGTTCGCGCTCGGCCTTCATCTGCTTCTCCATCGCGTCCTGGATCTCGCGCGGCGGAATAATGCTCTTGAGCTCAACGCGGTTGACCTTGATGCCCCACGGGTCGGTCGCCTCGTCAAGAATAGCGCGCATTTTGGTGTTGATGACGTCACGCGAGGTCAGCGTCTGGTCAAGCTCAAGTTCGCCGACGATATTACGCAGCGTTGTGGCCGTAAGGTTTTCGATGGCGGACATCGGGCGCTCCACGCCGTATGTATACAGCTTGGGGTCGGTGATTTCAAAATAGATCACCGTGTCGATCTGCATGGTGACGTTGTCCTTTGTGATCACCGGCTGAGGCGGAAAGTCGATGACCTGCTCTTTCAGGCTGACAACCTTGGAAATCTTTTCAAAGAAAGGAACCTTAAAGTGCAGTCCCGTGTCCCAAGAGGTGTAGTAGACCCCAAGGCGCTCAATGACATAGGATTTGGACTGCTGTACAATTTTGACGTTTGCGGCAACAAAAATGATGACAATCAGCGCGATAATACTGCCAATAATCCAGCCGGACATACATGAAACCTCCTAATTTTTTACAGCAACTTCTTCAGCGGGCTGTACAATGAGTTTGACACCCTCTATAGAAAGCACTTTCACGAGGGCACCTGCGGGAATGACTTCTCTGCTGTCACTGCTGCGCGCGGTCCAGGTTTTTCCCTGAAGGTAGATGGCGCCGGAAGACGCGTTGTTGTCGATTTGCTCGGTGACCCTTCCGGTCTTTCCAAGGTTGCGGTCTGCGTTGGTGCTGACCCTGCGCGTTTTAAGCCATCGGGTTGCAAACGGTCTGATTCCAGCCAGAACTGCGCCAGAAACAATGATGAATACAAGCAGCTGCGCCCAGATTGGTGCGCCCAGACCGGCGGCAATCAAACCCGCGAGCGAGCCGATCGCAAACCAGATGGAGATCAGAGACATGGTGGCTGCCTCGGCCGCGGAAAACCCGACGATGGCAACGACCCATACGATGCACATGATTGTTTGCTGATCCATCGAAAACACCCCCTAGCGTTGTGATGCGCCCTGCCACAGGCAAGGAAAGCCGTCCGAACATAGTATAACATAGTTTGATACAAAAGAAAAGAAAACAACAGCAAAAATCGGTCGTTCCAAGGAAAATAAACATGGGGTTTTCACATATTTTTGCCGTCGCGCCGGCATGTCCCCGCACCATCAAACACCGCGAGCATATCATGGGATTGGAGGCTATGCTTTCATATCATGATATAGGAGGTTTTACCATGCCTGAAAAAGGGCTTGCGGCTTCGCCGATCGTAGACGAAAAGCTCAGCCGTCACGAAAAGGAAGCGGTTTGCATTCACACGAAGAAAATATATGACGCGTGCCGTGATAAGGATTGTCTCGAGGACCTTCGCGTGTATCCGACCCGCGCCAGCCAGGCCATCATCGACAGGGCCATCAATGTCAAGTGCCGCAGCGCTGAACTCATCTGGGTGTTTATTGACGTCGAGTCCGTGTCCTTCAACCGCGGTTTCTACACGGTTGACGTAAAGTATTTCTACCGCATTACCGCCGACGCGTTTTGTGGCGTGAAAATGCCGGTCACTGTGACGGGCCTTGCCACTTTTGACAAACGCGTGATTCTGTTCGGCAGCGAAGGAAACGCCAAAATCTTCAGCTCCAACGCAAACCTTTTCGGCGTCGACCAGCAGAGAATCCGCAAAGCCAATATGCCGGTCGCCGTTGTTGAAGCGGTCGATCCGATTTGCCTGAACATCAAACTCGTCGACTCCTGCGATCACCGCCATGACTACTGCGCGCAGGGTGAGCTGCTTGAAGTGCCCGAATGTGTGGGCGGCTGCTTTGAAGACGACATCGTCCTTGGCGGCGATGAAAAACGGTTGTACTGCACGCTGGGCCAGTTTTCCATTATCCGCCTGGAGCGCGACACACAGCTTGTTATTCCGAGCTTTGACTTCTGCATGCCGGAAAAAGAGTGCGTCGGTTCTACTGACGACAGCCCCTGCGAGCTGTTTCGCCACATCAAGTTCCCCGTGGATGAGTTCTTCCCGCCCAACGTCCGCGAGTATAACGATTTCCGCGACTTCAAAAACAGCTGCAGCTAAAGATTCGCGTCTTTGCAAAGAAGCAGAAAGAAGGGCGTTCCCGGATTCACTCCGGGAACGCCCTAGAGACTGTAGACAAACCTTCGATTTGTCTACAAACGGGAGCAGGAACGCGTCTTTGTGAAGACGCGCATTGGGTGACTTTCCCGGAGTGAATCCGTGAAAGTCACTTGTTTCCATGCTTTGCGCTCAACCAGTCCAGCAGG
>JAVBOR010000028.1:0-91138 GCA_031550325.1 Oscillospiraceae bacterium | reverse complement strand
CCTGGATTCGCGTCGAGCCTGACGCCGCAGGCGGCAGATTTTTGCTGGACTGGTTGAACGCAAAGCATGGAAACAAGTGACTTTCACGGATTCACTCCGGGAAAGTCACCCAATGCGCGTCTTCACAAAGACGCGTTCCTGCTCCCGTTTGTAGACAAATCGAAGGTTTGTCTACAGACTCAACCCTCCTCAGAGGTTTATTCCAATCTCTCGCTTATGTCGAAAAACAAAGTTTTTCGACAGTCAAAACGGCTTTCCCGGCGTGTAATCCGGGAAAGCCGTTTTCTGCGCGTCTTCGCAAAGACGCGATTTTGTCTCCGCTTTGTCGAAGAACCGGAGGTTCTTTGACAGAATAAGGATCTAGTCCTCGTCCTCTTCGGCCAAGGTCTTTGCGTCCTCGATGACCTTCTGCTGAATGTTGGGCGGGGTCTCGTCATAACGAATAAAGGAGAAGGCAAACGATCCGCGCCCCTGTGTCATCGACCGCAGGTCGATCGCGTAGGAGTGCATCTCGGCCATGGGCACCTCGGCCTCCACGGTCTGCTGGCCGTCCTCGCCGGGATTCATGCCCATGACGCGGCCGCGGCGCTTGTTGAGATCGCCGATGATGTCGCCCATGTAGCTGTCGGGAATAAAGACCTTGAGCTCGCCGATCGGCTCGAGCAGCACGGGGTTGGCCAGCGGCAGCCCGTTTTTGTAGGCGACGCCGGCGGCTGTTTTAAAGGCCATTTCAGAGGAGTCGACGTCGTGATACGAACCGTCGACAAGTGTGGCCTTGAGGTTGACAACCGGATATCCGGCCAACACGCCCTTATGGATGCGGTCACGAAGACCTTTCTCCACCGCGGGATGGAAGTTCTTGGGCACGCTTCCGCCGTAAATCTTCTCTTCAAACGTGAGGTCCTCGGTCTCGCCGGGCTCAAACTCAATCCAGACGTGGCCGTACTGTCCGTGTCCGCCCGACTGCTTCTTGTGCTTGCCCTCGACCTTGACTTTTTTGCGGATCTTTTCGCGATACGGCACACGCGGTTCTTCAATCTCGACTTCGACGCCAAACTTGTTTTTCAGGCGCGAGCACAGCACGTCGAGGTGAATGTCGCCCAGGCCGGAGACGACCATCTGATGGGTTTCGGCGTCGAGCTTGACCGTGAAGGTGTAGTCTTCCTCGCTCATACGCGTCAGCCCCGACGCGATCTTTTCCTCGCCGCCCTTGATTTTGGGCGAGAAGGCCAGGGAATAACTCGTCGCGGGATAGGCGATGCCGGCCAGCGAGATCACCTTGCCCGACGCGCACAGCGTGTCGCCTGTTTTGGTGTCGGTCAGCTTGCTCACGGCGCCGATGTCTCCGCATGCGACCTCCTTGATTTCGGTGTTCTTCTTGCCCTTGACCGTATAGAGATGGCCGATTTTTTCATTTTGGCCAGTGCGGGCGTTGACCAGCGTCATGTCGCTGGTGACCTTACCCGAGACAACCTTGAAGAAACTGAACTTTCCGTACTGGTCGGACGTTGTTTTGAAGACCAGCGCACAAGTCGGGCCGTTGGGGTCAACAGCGACCGTCACATCGGCGCCCGAGGCGTCTTTTCCGGCTTCAGGCTGGCCCTCATCGGGGGCGGGCGCGAACTTGATCAGTCCGTCCAGCAGCGCCAGCGTGCCCAGTCCGGTTGTGGCCGAGCCGCAATACACGGGCGTCAGCACCGCTGCGCGGATGCCCGCGCGGATGCCCTGCTGCATCTCCTCCTGTGTAAACTCTTCTCCGCCAAAGAACTTCTCCATGAACTCCTCACTGGTTTCGGCCACGCTTTCACAGAGAATATTAAAGTACTCATCGACTTCTCCCTGCATGGACGAGGGCAGCTCCATCGCGCCGCCGTCGGGCTTAAACGCCTTTTTGCTGACGATATCAACAATGCCCACGGTCTTGTCACCGTCCACGCAGGGGATGACAAACGGGCAGACCGAAAGGCCGAATTGACTGCGTAAATTGGCAAAGGTCTGGTTGAAGTTGGCATTTTCCTCGTCAAGCTTGGAGACATAGAACACACGCGCCTTTTTCTGCGAGGTGAGGTATTTCCACGCCTTTTCGGTGCCCACGCCCGCGCCGGACTTGGCCGTGACCACGATCACACCGGCGTCGGCCACACGCAGACCCTGCAGCAGCTCTCCGGCAAAGTCAAAGTATCCCGGCGTGTCAATCATATTCAGTTTTGAGCCGTTGTACTCAAGGGGAATGGGCGTGGCAGAAATGCTGATCTGTCGCTTAATTTCCTCGGGGTCAAAATCGCACACCGTGTTCCCGTCGGCGATTTTTCCGAGCCGGTCTGTTCCTTTGGTCAAAAAGAGCATGCTTTCGGCAAGGGAGGTCTTCCCGTCGCTGCCATGCCCTAATAGACAGACATTGCGAATGTTGAGGCTCATGTTTGGCCATCTCTCCTTTATTGACAGAATAGTCTTGGCTATTATATACCAGCCCATTGGGGTTTTCAATAGAAACAGCCGACGTTTTGCCAAAAAGTTTTAGAAATTTGCCCGCATGGCGAAAAGATTACAAGCGCCTCAGTGTCCACACCGGTGGTACATTTTTAACATCTTTGTTTTCTTCACCGTGCCGATGCGCGTAAATCCTGCCTTGGCAAAGGCTTTTTGTGAGGCTGTGTTGCTGTCCCGGATGACACAGTACATCCCGGCATCCGGGAAGTCTTTGCGGATAACATCGGCGAGCACATGCGGGAGAATGCCCTGCCCGCGGCAGCGCGTGACCGTTTCGACCGGACCGACGTGGATGTCCCCCTTCTTCATAAACCGAAATTTATAACATTTTTCCATAACGCATGAGCTGTGAATGACCTGGTCCCCGTCCAGTACGGCGTAAACATAAAAGCGGCCAAAGGTTACGCACAGCCAGAAAAAATTCCTCAGCCACAGTGAAGGGTTTCTACGATCCTCCTTCATCAGCACATGAAACACTGTCGGCTTAAACCTGACAACCCGCCGTCCCTCGCCCGCGGAGTCCGGGACCCTGATCGGGGTATCTGTGCATCGGTACAGGCACATCATATGAGCCTCTCTCCTCTTCCAGCAGTCTTCGCTCCTGGCCGTGCGCATACACTCAAGCCGGAACTTTCTTTCCAAATTTTATCCAGTTTATCCAAAACTTTCGACAATGTCAAGTTCCGCCTATTGGCGGGAGAAAAACTTTGACCTCGAAAAACACTGTCTTTTCTTCAGCCTCGTCAAAGGGCCTCAGTCCTTTCTTTGTTTTCCAAAAAGTTTTCCCCCGCCCTTTTTTGACTGTTGTGGAAGAGAAGAAAATATGATATACTCATGGGACTGAAATCAGGAGATATTGTGGAGAGGAGCCGGGGGTTTTTGCAATCTAAAGAAGATGTTTTGTCGTTTATTGTTTCCTATCTGGGCAGGGAAATGCCCTCGACCGTGCTGCACACTTGGTTTGACGACGCACAAGTTCTCTCATTAGAGAATTCAAGGATCACTCTTTTGACCACCGCGGAATTTAAGCGGGACGTCATCGCCGGGCGATACGCGCCGCTGATTCAGGCTGCTCTTTTTGAGCTGTTCGGCACGCCCTTTGATGTGGACGTCGTCCTTGAAAGCCTTCCCGAGCCGCCAAAGGCGTCTCAGCCGTCGGACCGCACCGAGTTTATCTTCGATCGGTTTGTCGTCGGCGACTCCAACAAATTTGCGGCGGCAGCCGCGCGCGCCGTGGCCGAATCTCCGGGCCACGCCTACAACCCTTTGTTTATTTACGGCGGCTCTGGGCTGGGAAAGACCCACCTTCTATACGCCATCATGAACCACATCCGCAAGACACACCCCGAATTTTTGATTCGGGACTTCTCGGCCGAGGCTTTTACAAACGACTTGGTCAGCGCGCTTCAGGAAAAGCGCACTGCCGAGTTTCATGAAAAATACCGCATGGCCAATCTTTTGCTTGTCGACGACATTCAGTTTATCGGCGGGCGGAACTTTTCCCAGGAGGAATTTTTCCACACGTTTAACACGCTTTATGAGGCCAATCATCAGATTGTTTTAACTTCGGACCGTCCGCCCAAGGACATGCCGGCGCTTGAGGAGCGGCTGCGCACACGCTTTGAATGCGGCCTGATTGTCGACATCCAGCCGCCTGACTTTGAAACGCGCATGGCCATTGTCAAGAGTAAAGCGGCGCGTTTGGGCCTTTTGCTCTCCGACGACGTGACGATTTATCTGGCCACGGTGATCACGGCCAATGTGCGCCAGCTTGAAGGATCGGTCAAAAAAATGGCTGCATTTCGCGATCTGATGAATAACTCCATTGACCTGGAAATGGCCGAACGCGCCATCTCCGACCTTTTAAAAGAGAATCCCGGCCTGAACCCCACACCCAGTATGATCATTACACAGGTGGCGTCCTTTTACGGCATTGAGGAGCGCGATATCCTCGGCAAAAACCGGCAGGCAGACGTTGCCAACGCGCGCCAGGTGTGCATGTATTTGACCCGCTCGCTGACCTCCATGAGCTATAAAGACATTGGCGTCAAGGTTTTTCGCCGCGACCACAGCACCGTGATGTACGCAGTTGAAAAGGTCGAGGAACAACGCGCGTCCGACTCCCAGTTTAACAAGACCATTCAGCTTCTCATGGAGAATATTCGCGGACAGTGAGCCGTCCCCATTTTGTCCACATAGGGAATAACGTTGTCCACACTTTTTGTTCCCCTGTGGAGCGTTGTGGATAAGCTCAGCCCTCGTCCACATCGGCGTGTGGAACTCAGACATTATGCGCGCTCTGCGTTTGAAGCTGTTTTCCACATATCCACAGGCTTAACTATAACTATAAAAAACAACAGAATACTTCTTTCTTTTTAAAAGAAACATAGAGGAAAAGGGATGAGAATGCCATGAAGTTTTCCTGTGACAAGTTTGTGTTTCAGGAAACCCTCGCGAACTGCTCCCGCGCCGTGCCGTCACACGCCACGATCGACGTGCTCAAAGGCGTGTTGCTCGAGGCCACGCCCGATGGGCTTATCATTACGGGCAACAACATGGAGCTTGCGATCGTTGCGCGCATGGACGCCGATGTCGCCGAAACGGGCAAGTGCGTGATGGAATGCAAAATGCTGCTGGATATTGTGCGAAAATTCCCCGACGAAACCCTTTTTGTCGAGGTAAACGATCACTTTGTCGCCTCGCTCTTGTGCGGGCAGAGTGATTTTGCGCTGAGCGCGCTTCCTACAGAGAACTACCCTGTACTGCCTGAGGTTTCAGGCATGCGCAGCACCGGCCTTTGTCAGGCGAAACTGCGCAGACAGCTGCGTCAAACGCTTTTTTCAGCTGCCGACAGCGAGAACAAACTTGTGCACACCGGAGCGCTGTTTGACTTTGCCCAGGGTGCGCTTACTGTTGTCGCGCTCGACGGGCACAGGCTGGCGCTGTGCTCGGAGCCCAGTGACGGGGAGGAAGAGTTTTCCTTTGTTGTCCCCGGTGCGTCGCTTCGAGAGCTTGAGAAAATGTTGTCAGAGGACGCCGAGGATACGGTGACCCTGAGCGTCGGACAGCGTCATATTTTGTTTGAGCTCGGACAGGTCATGCTGGTCACGCGCCTGCTGGAGGGAGAATTTCTCAAATACCGTAACGCCATCCCGCAAAGCCGGAGCTTTCACGCCTCGTTTGACAGGACAGAAATGGCCAAATGCCTGGACCGCGTTTCTCTTTTGATCAGCGACAAGCTTAAAAACCCCGTAAAGTTGTTTTTTTCCGATCAAAAGGTGGTCATTTCGACGGTTACGGCGGTTGGAAAAGCCGTAGAGACCATGACGTGCACCTGTGACGCCGAAATGGAAATCGGCTTTAACAATCGCTATCTGCTTGACGCCATGCGCCACATGGAAACTGAGGAGGTCCGCCTGGAGTCCGACGGACCGGTTTCTCCCTGTTTGATTCTGCCGCCCGACGAGACCGATCTGCTGTACATGGTGCTCCCCGTGCGGCTTAAAAACGAGTAATGCTGCTGAATAGCCTCAGACTTGAGGATTTTCGCTGCTTTTCCGAGTATTTTACCGAGTTTTCGCCGTCTGTCAACGTCATCAGCGGAAAGAACGGCATGGGTAAGACGAGTCTTTTAGAGGCAATCTTTTTTCTGGCGACCGTGCGTTCCATGCGCACGACAAAAGAGCGCGAGCTCATTCGAAAGGGAGCCCACGCAGGGCGGATCGAGGCCTCGTTTTTGGCCGGAAGCCTGCCGGGAACCGTGTGCGTAGAGCTTGGGGAAAAACGCCGCATCACGCTCAGTGGCGCAGTTCTCAGCTCGCCGCGCCAGCTTTTGGGCAAGCTCGCCTCAGTTTTATTTTCTCCCGATGATCTCGAGCTTTTGCGCGGCGGCGCCGCGCAGAGGCGGCGCTTCCTGGATATGGCGCTGTGCCAGCTCAGGCCGCGGTACGTGTCGGCGCTGTCTGTCTACCGAAAACTGCTCGCCGAGAAGACGCAGCTTCTTCAGAAGTGTGTACAGAAGCCGTCTTTTTTGCAGGCGCTTCCCGAATACAACATAAGGCTTGCAGAGACCGGCGCGCTGCTCGCGCGCTACCGCGAAGACTATGTCAAGCGGCTGGCCGAGTGCGCAGCGCGCCACCATTTGGCCATTTCGGGCGGGCGGGAGAACCTCGGCATCGCCTACCAGTCCCACGCCCAAAGCGCCGAAAAAACGCTTGCGCTCCTGGAGGAGAAACAGCAGAGTGAGCTTGCGCGGGGGCGTTGCCTTGTGGGCGCGCACTGCGACGACATCTTGGCCCATCTCGACGGCGCACCGGTGCGTGCGTTTGGGAGCCAGGGGCAGGTGCGCACCGCGGCGCTGGCCCTCAAGCTCGGGGAGCGCGACATCCTGAGCGAGGAGCTCGGGGAGGCCCCGCTGCTGCTATTGGACGACGTGCTCAGCGAGCTCGACGAGCACAGGCAGGCCTACATCCTCCACCGGCTGGACGGCGGTCAGGTTTTGATCACCTGCTGCCATCCGTCAGGACTGACAAGCCTCCCGAGTGGGAAGAATATCCTTGTGGGGGAGGACTAGCGATGTATATTCATCTCGGTTGGGATACGGTCGCGTGCTCGAAAGACGTGGTCGGCATCTTTGACTTGGACAACACCACGCGGTCAAAGCACACGCTCTCCTTCCTCAGCGCCGCTGAAAAGAGCGGAGACGTGGTCATGGTGGGCGAGGACCTGCCCAAGTCCTTTGTGCTGTGCGCTCAGGGAAGCGCCGCAAGTGTTTTTCTCACGCAGCTGTCGTCGGCGACGCTCACCGCGCGCGCGACGCGCCCCGTGAGCGCGCTTTCTCAGGAGCTTTAAGCTTTCCCGCGCGCAGAGAGGGAAGAATTGCCACAAGCGCGGTTTGACTACAGTCAGGGTGTCTTGCCCCTTGTGATGGGGAGCATTGGTTTTTTCGCGCGTGACGCAGAGATACCACGATCAAAAAGGAGTGTGCGCTTTTGCAGGAGCAAAACTACGATGCATCCAACATTCAGGTGCTGGAGGGCCTGGAAGCCGTTCGCAAACGTCCGGGCATGTATATCGGCACGACCTCCATTCAGGGGCTGCACCACCTGGTGTATGAAATCCTCGACAATGCCATTGACGAGGCGCTGGCCGGAATTTGCGAACATATAGAGCTGATGATCCATGAGGACAACTCCCTGACGGTTGTCGACGATGGCCGCGGCATTCCCGTGGGGATGCACGCGACCGGACGCTCCGCCGCCGAGGTGGTGTTTACCATTTTGCACGCCGGTGGAAAGTTTGGCGGCGGCGGCTACAAGGTCGCGGGCGGCCTGCACGGCGTGGGCGCCTCGGTCGTCAACGCCCTCAGCGAATGGATGCGCGTCGAGATCCACACCGACGGACACGCGCACCGCATGGCGTTTGCGCGCGGGGAGGTGACGCAGCCGCTGACCGTCGTGGGGGAAAGCGACCGCCACGGCAGCATCATCACGTTTAAGCCCGATCCGGAGGTCTTTGAGGAGACCGCCTTTGAGTTTGATACGCTGGAGTCACGGCTGCGGCAGCAGGCCTTTCTCAACGCCGGCCTGCGCATCACACTGACGGACGAGCGGGAGACCCCGCACAAGACGGTGGCGTACCATTACGAGGGCGGCATCCGCTCGTTTGTCGAGTGGATCAACCACAACAAAACGCCGCTTCACCCGTCGGTCATCTACATGACCGGCGAGCGCGCCGGTTCGGTTGCCGAGGTCGCGATTCAATACAACGACGGCTATTCCGAGAACATCTTAAGCTTTGCCAACAACATCGCCACAACCGAAGGCGGCATGCATGAGACCGGCTTTAAGGCGGCGATCACGCGCGTGCTGGGCGACTACGGCAAACGCCACAAGCTGCTCAAAGAGGACGAGAAGCTCTCGGGCGAGGACGTGCGCGAGGGCATCACGGCGATCATCAGCGTGAAGCTTGAGGACGCCCAGTTTGAAGGGCAGACCAAGACAAAGCTTGGCAACAGCGACATCCGCGCGCTTGTCGATTCGCTGGTCAGTGAAAAGCTTTCCGACTACCTCGAGGAAAATCCCGGTGTAGGCAAGGGCATTCTGGAAAAGTCCATCCTGGCCTCCCGCGCCAGAGAGGCTGCGCGGCGGGCGCGGGAGCTCACGCGGCGCAAGACTGCGCTGGACTCGGCGGCGCTTCCCGGCAAGCTCGCCGACTGCTATGAGACCGATCCGACGTTTACCGAGCTGTACATCGTCGAGGGAGACAGCGCCGGCGGCAGCGCCAAGGGCGGCCGGGACAGCCGGTATCAGGCGATTTTGCCGCTGTGGGGCAAGATGCTCAACGTGGAAAAGGCGCGGCTGGACAGGGTCTACGGCAACGAGAAGCTTTTGCCGATCATCACGGCGCTCGGCGCGGGCGTCGGGGAGGAGTTTGATCCCCTCAAGCTGCGCTACGGCAAGATCGTGCTGATGGCCGACGCCGACGTGGACGGCAGCCATATCCGCACGCTGCTGCTGACCTTTTTCTTTCGGTTTATGCGCCCACTGATTGAGCAGGGGCATGTCTACATTGCCCAGCCGCCGCTTTACAAGCTTACGCGCGGCAAGCAGACCAGATACGCGTTCTCCGACCGCGAGCGGGATTTGCAGCTGGACGAGATGAGCGGCGGCGACGCAGCCGCGCGCGCGCGCATAGACGTGTCGCGCAACAAGGGCCTTGGTGAGATGAACGCAGATGAGCTCTGGGAGACGACGATGCACCCCGAAAAGCGAACCCTGCTCCAGGTGCATCTGGAGGACGCCGTGTCGGCTGACCAGACCTTCACGGTGCTGATGGGCGACAAGGTCGAGCCGCGCCGTGAGTTCATCGAGACGCACGCGCGCTACGTCGTCAACCTGGACGTGTAGGCGGCGTTGAACGGGGACAGAAGTAACGGGCGCTTGCGCAGACGCCCTGAGGAGGCTAACCCATGCCAGACCACCCGGTAAGCTTTGAAAACCAGAAAATTCTTCCCGCCGACCTGGAGCGGGAGATCAAAAAATCGTTTATCGATTATGCGATGAGCGTCATCACTTCCCGTGCGCTTCCCGATGTGCGCGACGGGCTCAAGCCCGTGCACCGGCGCATTTTGTATACGATGTGGGAGGAAAATCTCACGCCGGACAAGGCCTTCAGAAAGTCCGCCACCGCCGTCGGCGACGTGCTGGGCCGCTATCATCCGCATGGAGACGCCTCTGTCTACGACGCGCTTGTTCGTATGGCGCAGCCGTTTTCCCTTCGCCATGTGCTGGTGGACGGCCACGGCAACTTCGGCAGCATTGACGGCGATCCGCCCGCGGCTTACCGGTATACCGAGGCGCGCATGGCCAGGATCGCCATGCACATGCTGGCCGACATCGACAAGGAAACCGTTGACTTCTCTCCAAACTACGACAACTCGCGCAAGGAGCCCTCGGTTTTGCCCTCCTATTTTCCCAACCTGCTGGTCAACGGCTCGTCGGGCATTGCGGTGGGCATGGCGACCAACATCCCCCCGCACAACCTCAGAGAGGTCATCGGCGCCGCCATATGCGTTCTGGACAACGACGAGGCCGACCTTGATGACCTCATGGAGTACATCCACGGGCCGGATTTCCCCACGGCAGCCAGCATTCACGGCCGGGCGGGCATCCGGGCGGCTTACGCCACGGGGCGCGGCCGCGTGCGCGTGCGCGCCAGTGCCGAGGTCGAGGAGCACAAAAACCGTATGCGCATTGTGGTCACCGAGCTTCCGTACATGACCAACAAGGCCAGGCTTGTCGAGCACATCGGCACGCTTGTGCGTGAAAAGAGCATAGAGGGCGTTTCGGCGCTGCGCGACGAGTCAGACCGCGTGGGCATGAAGGTGGTCATTGACCTCAAGCGCGACGCCAATCCGCAGGTTGTGCTCAACAAGCTGTACACGATGACCGCGATGCAGTCTACGTTTGCCATCAACATGCTCGCGCTTGTCGACGGCCAGCCGCGCACCCTGACGCTGCGGGAGATTCTGGACCACTATCTGGCCCACCAAAAAGACGTCATCCGCCGCCGCACCGAGTTTGATCTGCGCAAGGCGCGCGAGCGGGCCCATCTGCTCGAAGGGCTCAAAATCGCCGTGGACAACATCGACGAGGTCATCAGGATCATCCGGTCGAGCTACAGCGACGCCAAACAGCGCCTCATGGAGCGGTTTGGTCTTTCGGACGTACAGGGGCAGGCCATCGTCGATATGCGCCTGGGAAGGCTTCAGGGACTTGAAATTGAGAAGCTGCAGGCCGAAATTGATGAGATCATGACGCGCATTGCCGATTATGAAGATATTTTGGCCAACCCCGCGCGCGTAAACGACATTGTACGCGCGCAGCTGGAGGCGCTGTCGGAAAAGTTCGGCGACGACCGCCGCACCGAGATTGTCGAGGTCGAGGACGAGATCGACCTGGAGGATCTCATTGATCGGGAGGACTGCGTGTATACGATCACGCACATGGGATACGTCAAGCGCCAGCCCAAGACCGTCTACCGGACGCAGAGGCGCGGCGGGCGCGGCGTGTCGGCCCAGACCATCCGCGAAGAGGACTTTATCGAGGATTTGTTTGTGGCCTCCACCCATGACGATCTGTTTTTCTTTACCTCCAACGGGCGCGTGTTCCGCAAGCGCGGATACTATGTCCCCGAGGCCGGACGGGCCGCCAAGGGCACCAATCTTGTCAATCTGCTGCCGCTTGAGCCCGGAGAAAAGGTCACGGCGACCATTCCGGTCGGCGAGGCTGATCAGTTCAGCTTTTTGTTTTTCGTCACCAAGAGCGGCACGGTCAAGCGCGTGGACATGGAGCGTTTCGCCTCGGCCGGGCGCAAAGCCGGCCTGCGCGCCATCAGCCTCGAGGAGGGCGACGAGCTTATTGCTGTGCGCAAGACAGACGGCGCGCAGGACATCCTGCTGGCCACGCGCGAGGGCATGGCAATCTGCTTCCCCGAAACCGATGTGCGCGTCATGGGCCGCGAGGCCAGCGGCGTGCGCGGCATCCGGCTTGAGGACGGGGACTTTGTCATCGGCGCGGCGCGCGCGCGCCTGGACGGCACCCTGCTGACCGTCACGGAAAACGGGTACGGCAAGCGCACCGAAATCGGCGCCTACCGCCGGGGCGGCGAGGCCCAGCATCGCGGCGGAAAAGGACTGAAAAACCACAGTCTGACCGAAAAGACCGGCAAGGTCGCCGGCATTCGGGTTGTGGACGAGAGCGACGACGTGATGCTGATTTCGGACGACGGCACGATTATCCGCATGACCGCCGCGTCCATCAACGTCTATTCCCGAACGGCGCAGGGCGTCATTCTGATGCGCCTTGCCGGCGAAGCCCGCGTCATCGCGGTGGCGCGCACGTTTAAGCAGGAGGAAGAGGAGGCCGAGGAGCCTGGAGAGAAAGAATGAGACGCGTCTGACCCTGGAGGAGCTCTGGTCGATCGCCGAGCAGGCCGGAGACCGCGGCGGCCATGACATCAGCCATGTGCGCCGCGTGTACAGGCTGGCCGAAAGGCTGGCCGGAGCGCAGGGGAAGGTCGACGGGGACATTCTCTTTACGTCTGTCATTTTGCATGACATCGCGCGAAAAGAAGAGGATATGGACACTTCTGGCCAGACTGACCACGCGTTGCTCGGCGCACAGCGCGCCGAGCGGCTTCTGATCGGCCGAGGGTGGGACCCTGAGCGGGCTGCCCGCGTCGCGCAGTGCGTCAGAACCCACCGCTACCGCAGCAGGGCAGAAGCGCCGCAGACCATCGAGGCCAAGATTTTGTTCGACGCTGACAAGCTTGACTGTCTGGGCGCCGTGGGTGTCGGGCGCATGTTTATGCTGTCCGGCCAGTACGGCGAGCAGCTATACATCGAGCCTTCGGCGGGCTTTGGGGAGGACGGCGCTGCGCCGCACATCCTGAATTTTGCGCAGTACAGCCCGAATCTGGAGTATTTGCTGAAAATGCGGCATATCCCCAATGTCCTGTTCACCGATGCAGCCAGAGAGCTTGCCGGGGAGCGCATGGCCCGCATGGATCGCTTTTTTAATGAGCTTCGTCAGGAGATTTTGGAGTGAAACAAGTCGTCATTTACACGGACGGCGCCTGCTCGGGGAACCCCGGGCCGGGCGGCTGGGGCGCCATTTTGCAGTACGGCGAAACCAAAAAGGAGCTCTCGGGCGGAGAGCGGGAGACCACGAACAACCGCATGGAGCTGACCGGGGTGATTTCGGCGCTCCAGATGCTCAAGCAGCCGTGCAGTGTCAAAGTTTATACCGATTCTAAATATGTGGCCGACGGCATGACCAAGGGCTGGGCGGTCAAGTGGCGTAAGAACGGTTGGCGCAAGGCCGACAAGTCACCGGCGCTTAACGTCGACCTATGGGACAGGCTGCTTGGCCTCTGCGAGGGCCACGAGGTGACGTTTCACTGGGTGCGCGGCCACGCCGACAACCCCGGAAACAATCGCTGCGACGAACTGGCCCGCGCTGCGGTTCCGCGCGGATAAGGCGGCTGACAAATGGAGAAAATAGGGACGACACAAAAATTTGTATTGCGTATAAGTATGTGTTTGTGCTAATATATAGGAGTAAGGAAGTTAGGTTAACCGTACAAACGATGGAAAGAAGGTTCATGATGTTTGTCTATGCGGATAACGCGGCGACCACAAAGCTTCGCAAAACAGCGCTGGAGGCGATGCTCCCCTGGCTGGAGGACAGCTTCGGCAACGCCTCGAGCATGTATGCGCCAGCGCGCGACGCTAAACGCGCGCTGGAAGACGCGCGCAAGACGGTTGCCGCCTGTCTGGGCGCGCGTCCGGACGAGATTTATTTTACCTCCGGCGGGACAGAGTCCGACAACTGGGCGCTTCAGTGCTCGGTCGCCGAAGGGCAGCGGCTGATCATTTCAGCCATAGAGCACCACGCCGTACTGCACACGGCCGAGGCGCTGGCAAAGGCCGGACGGATGGTGGATATTTTGCCCGTCAACGCGCAGGGTCAGGTTGAGCCCGCCACGCTGGAGAAGGCGCTGAGCCAGGGGATTGCCCCCGCGCTCGTGTCGATCATGGCCGCCAACAACGAAATCGGAACGGTGCTGGACATCCCCACGCTGTTCACACTCACCAAGCGCCTGAGCCCTACCACCCGCACCCACACAGACGCCGTGCAGGCCGTCGGGCATATCCCGCTTTCGCTCGAGGAGGTTGATCTGCTCTCGCTGTCGGCGCATAAGTTCGGCGGGCCGAAGGGTGTCGGCATGCTCTATATCCGCAAAGGCGTTCGGCTGCCGCCTTTGCTGCACGGAGGCGGGCATGAGCGTGGAAAACGCTCGTCGACCGAGAATATCGCGGGCATCGTCGGTCTCGCGGCCGCGCTGCTGGAGGCGGTCAATTCCCGTGACAGCGCCGCAAAACAGACTGACTTGATGAGAAACAGACTGATTGACGGCATTTTGAAAATCCCGTACAGCTTCGTAAACGGAGACAGGGAAAACCATTTGCCCGGCATTGCGTCGTTTATTTTTGAGTGCGTCGAGGGCGAGACGCTTGTGCTGGGTCTGGACGCCGTGGGCATCTGTGCGTCGTCGGGTTCTGCCTGCTCGTCGGGCTCGCTCGACCCGTCCCATGTGCTGATGGCCATCGGCCTGCCGCAGGAGGTCGCGCACGGCAGCCTTCGGCTGTCCATCGACGAAACGACCACGGCCGATCAGGTAGACTATTTGGTGGAGCAGGTGTCGCGCGTTGTGTCGCAGCGGCGCGCCATGAGCCCGCTCTGGAACGAGAAAACGCAGACGCCGACTGAGCGCTTCTGGCCGGACGGCAACCCGCGGTAAAGGAAGCATCAAGGTAGAAAGGAAGACAGAGAATGTATACAGAAAAGGTTATGGAGCATTTTAACAACCCGCGCAATGTCGGCGAAGTGGAGAACTGCAACGCCGAGGGCACCGTGGGAAACCCGAAGTGCGGCGATATTATGAAGATCACCATGCTGATCAACGACGACAGCATCATCGAAGACGTGAAGTTCAAGACATTTGGCTGCGGCGCGGCTGTGGCGACGTCTTCCATGGCGACCGAGCTTGTCAAGGGAAAGAGCATTGAGCAGGCTCTGGGCCTGACCAATAAGGCAGTGGTTGAGGCGCTGGAAGGGCTGCCCCCGCAAAAGATCCACTGTTCTGTGCTGGCCGAAGAGGCCATCAAGAGCGCGATCGGCGACTACTACAGGCGCAGGGGAATTGATCCCACGCCGATCCTGGGCTGCTCTGCCGACTGCGAAAGCTGCCACCGCGAATACGAGCACGATCAGACCCACTGAGCGAGAGACAAAAAATGCGTTCTCGGATTTGCTCCGGGAACGCATTTTAGGCTGTCTAAAGAACCTTTGGTTCTTTGACAAACGGGAGCGTGGACCAAACCGCTGAGGCGGTTGGCGTTTATGGGAAGGGCCCTTAGAAAGAAAACGTGGAATTTTTTATCAAAATATGATAGTCTCAGGATAGGATTCAATGGGAGTACATAAAGGTCGGCGGAAACGCCGCGGGAGGGCTGCGAAGATGATCAGTTACCGTAAAGAGCTTGTCATGCATATCCCCAAGCGGCGGGGATTTATCAACATCACCCCGTTTGTCGAGGAGTGTGTGGCGGCTTCGGGCGTACAAGACGGCTTTGCGCTCGTCAACGCCATGAACATCACCTCCTCCGTGTTCATCAACGACAACGAAAGCGGCCTGCATCAGGATTTAGAGGTGTGGTTGGAAAAGCTCGCGCCAGAAAAGCCGCACGCGCAGTACAGGCACAACGGCTATGAGGACAACGCCGACGCCCATCTCAAGCGGTCGGTGATGGGCCGGGAGGTCGTTGTGGCCATCACAGGCGGAAAACTCGACTTCGGCACCTGGGAACAGATTTTTTACGGAGAGTTTGACGGCAACCGGGACAAGCGCGTGCTGGTCAAGATTATGGGGGCCTGAGCCATGAAGACGCTGAAAATTGAGCGCGCTCGCATCCGCCAGAACATGGCGGTCATCAAAGAGCGCGCGCGGGGAACCGTGCTGTGGGGTATGCTGACCAGCGACGCGTATGGGCTCGGCCTGACGCAGACGGCGCACCTGATGCGCGACGAGGGGGTGCGGAGCTTTTGCGTTTCCACGCCCGCCGACGCCGCCGCGCTGCGCGCCGGGGGCTTTACCGACGAAGAGCTCTTGCTGATGCGCTCGACTGCCATTGCCGAGGAAATCGAAACGCTGCTTGACGCTGGCTGCATCGCCACGCTGGGCTCGCAGGCCGCCGCCATGGCGTTGGCCGGCATCGCCGAGCGCCGGAGCACGGTGGCCGAGGCGCATCTAAAGGTCGACACCGGCGCGGGCTGCTGTGGATTTTTTCCGCAGGAAATGGAAAAAATGCTTTCTGTGGTGCGCTATATGCAGCATGTGGCCGTCTCGGGCGTATACACCGAGCTTCGCGAGGGTTCCTCGTCCAAGGCCATGCGCGCGCAGCTCAGTGAGTTCGACCGCGTACTCGACCGGCTGCGCAAAGAGGGCGTCGAAACGGGCGTGGTTCACGCTGTTCATTCCTCGGCGCTGTTCAGGGCGGCTGATCTGCCGCTTTACAACGTCGTGCGCGTCGACGCGGCGCTATCGGGGCGGCTTCCCGGCCGGACCGGCCTCGTGCGCGTGGGCGTGGTGGAGACGAGGATCGCCGAAGAGCGCTGGATCCCCGTCGGGCAGGCCGTTGACGGCGGGCGCAAGGCCAAAAGCGCCATCAGGGCGGGTGTAGTCCCCCTCGGTCTGGGCGACGGGTTTGGCATCGAGGCGTCGCTCTCCGGTCGGGAGGGTCTGCGCCGGTTTATATTCGGGTCGGCTTCCGCGCCCTCCATCAGGCTCCAAAACGGGGAGAAGCTCAAGCGCCTGGGGAGACTCGGCGCGGACTGGCTGCTCGTCGACCTGACCCATTCCGAGGCCGGCGTGGGCGCGCCGGTTTTGATCGACGTCGACCCGATGTACGCGCGCGGGCTGACCAAGACCGTGGTATGAGCGGGACCCTGCTGGACGCGCTCAACGCTTGTGCGGCGCGGCGCACGGCGCGGTTTCACATGCCCGGACACAAGGGCGTGCTTCCCCCGCCGTTTGACGCCGTCGCGCCGATTGACTTTACCGAGCTTGACGCAACGGGCAATCTCTACACCGAGGAGAACGGCGCCATACGGGAGGCCGAGGCGCGCGCCGCCGCGCTGTACGGCGCGCAAAGCTGCCTGTTTTTAACGGGCGGTGCGACGCAGGGCGTGTTTGCCATGCTGGCGGCGTCCACGTCGCCGGGCGACACGGTGCTGATTGACCGAACCTGCCACAAGAGCGTGTTCCACGCAATGGCGATGCTCGACCTGCGCCCCGTCTATCTCCGGCGCGCCGTGATTGAGCCGTTCGGGATCGGAGACGGGCTGGAGGCCAAAGAGCCTCTGCCCGAGTCAGCCTGCCTGCTGGTGACGTCGCCGACATATTACGGCGTGCGCTCTGACCTCGCGGCGCTTGCCGCGCTGTGCCACCGGCGTGGGATGAGGCTGCTTGTCGACGCCGCCCACGGCGCGCATCTGCCGATGCTGGAGCCACAGCCGTTTCTGGCCGACATCGCGGTGTACTCGGCGCACAAGACGCTGGCAGCGCTGGGACAGGCAGCTTTTCTGCTGGCAGGGCCGGGTGTGGACGCTGCGCGGCTGCGGGACTATACGTCGGTGTTCGGCACGTCGTCGCCGTCCTACCCCATTCTGGCGTCGCTGGACGGCGCGCTGAGCGGGGGGGCGCGGGCGGACGCGCTGAGCTGGCAAAGGACGGCGGCGTTTGCCGAAGGCCTGCGCGCCAAGCTGAGCTGTGTTTTGGCGGGCGGGCATGTGGGCAGCGGCGGCATAGACCCCACAAGGCTTTGTGTGTACACCGGCGACGGGTACGCCTCGGCGCTTCGCTGGGAGCGCGAGCTGGGCGTCGTTTGCGAGATGGCGGACGCGCGCAATGTGGTGCTGATCCTCACGCCCTCCGACGGGGAGGAGGCGCTTGCCCGCCTGGAGCGCGCGCTGGAGGGACTTTCCGGCGTAGTGGCGAGCGATGCCCCGCCCGGGCCGCTTCCCGAGAGTGTGATGACCCCGCGCGAGGCTTTTTTCGCCGAGCGGGAGACGGTTTCATTGGGCCGGGCGGCCGGAAGGATTGCCGCGCGCGCCGTGGCGCCGTATCCGCCGGGCGCGCCGCTCGTGGCCATGGGGGAAAAATTTGACAAAGTTCATGTCGATATCTTGAAAAGCTTATGGTATAATGAGGATGAACTCATCGACGTTGTGCGTTAGGCCGCCCAAAACTGGGGCTGGCGGACGTCGGGGAGACGCCCTTGTCCATTCCGGCTGAACTTGCTGTCCGGCAAATAAAATTTGGGAGGGTTTGGTTATGAAGCTCATTTTTGCGATCATTAACCATGACGACGCGCACACAGTTATTCAGCGCCTGACCCAGGAAGGCTACCCGGTGACCAAGCTTGCCACGACCGGCGGTTTTTTGCAGGTGGGCAACGTCACCATTCTCATTGGCGTCGAGGAGGATAAGCTGCAGGGCGCGCTGGATGTCATCGGAAAATACTCTAATTCCCGCCGGCAGGTCATCCCCACGTCGAGTGAAATGGGATTGGGGTTTTACGCTGCCATGCCTGTGGAGGTCACCGTCGGCGGCGCCACGGTCTTTGTCCTGAACGTTGAGCATTTTAATAAGTTCTAACCCTGTAATTCTGGCCGGGGACAGCGAGCAGGCGCTTGTTCAGGCCGCGCTGCACGCCGCGGCGGCATGCCAGTGCGGCAGCGAGAACCCGCCCTGCCTGATTTGTTCCGGCTGCCGCAAAACACTCGAGGGCGTTCACCCGGACGTCATTTGGCTGTCTTTGCCGAGAGAAAAGGACATTTCGGTCGACCGTGTGCGCGAGCTGCGCGCCGATGTCTTTGTCCGCCCGTTTGAGGGCAAAAAAAAGGTGTACTGCATTGAGCGCGCGCACAAGCTGACGGTCGCTGCCCAGAACGCGCTGCTCAAGCTGTTGGAAGAGCCGCCCGAGTACGCGGCTTTTCTGCTGCTGACCGACAATGCGCAGGCGCTGCTTCCCACACTGCGCTCTAGGTGCGCGCTGGAGCGGCTGCCTGCGCCGGCAGCGCCCGAGCCGCCCGATCCCGAGGCGATCGGGCGGGCGCGCGCACTCTTTGGCGCGCTTGTTGCGCGGGACGAGCTTGGCTTTACGCGCGTGCTGTACGGCTGGGACAAGCTCACGCGGGACGCGCTGCGCGGCACCCTGGAGGCGTTTACCGTCTGTCTGCGCGACGGGCTGCTCGCCGGAGAGCCGGTCAGCATTTCCATGCTCGACGCCGCCGTGTCGGCGATGGATTCGCTGGAGTACAATGCGGGCATCGGCGTTTGCTGCGGCGCGCTGGCCGCCCGGCTGGCGCGGGCGCTGGAGTGAGGCTGGCGGTTTTTTGATATTGAAGTGCCGGGGTACTGGCAGAAGGAAGGCAGCGCATGACAACAGTCGTAGGCGTCCGCTTTAAAAAAGTGGGCAAGATGTATTATTTTGACCCCGCGGGATTTGAACTGGAAAAGGATATGCCCGTGATCGTCGAGACACAGCGCGGCGTGGAGTTTGGCGAGTGCGTCATGGCGCCGCGGGAGATCGAGGACGAAAAAGTGGTTCCCCCGCTGCGCAAGGTAATCCGCGTCGCGACCGAGCAGGATTTTGCCACGCTCAAGCAGAACACCGACAAGGAGCGCCGGGCCGTGGAGGTCTGCCGCAAGAAGATCTCCGAGCACAAGCTGGACATGAAGCTCGTCGACGTGGAATACGCGTTTGACGGCAGCAAGATCATTTTTTACTTCACCGCCGACGGACGGGTGGACTTCCGCGAGCTGGTCAAGGATTTGGCGTCCGTGTTCCGCACGCGCATTGAGTTGCGCCAGATCGGCGTGCGCGACGAGGCCAAGATGCTCGGCGGACTGGGCGTATGCGGAAATCCGCTCTGCTGCGCGACCTTTTTGGATGAGTTCCGTCCCGTGTCGATCAAAATGGCCAAGGAGCAGAGCCTGAGCCTGAACCCGACCAAGATCTCCGGAACCTGCGGGAGGTTGATGTGCTGCCTGAAATATGAGCAGGAGGCTTACGAGCACCTGCTGCGCACGACGCCGCGCGTGGAGAGCACCGTGAAGACGCCGCAGGGGGACGGAACGGTGGTTGACGTTTCGCTGCTGCGCGGAAACCTGAAAATCCGCATGGACAGCGCGCCCGACGCGCCGCCCAAGGTGTTTCACAAGGACGAGGTCACGCTGGTCAGGGCGGTGCGCAAAAAGGGCAAGGACGATCAGCCCGCCGAGGAGGAACACTGAGTGTACTTTGACACGCACGCCCATTATGACGGCGAGGCGTTTGACGGCGACCGCGACGCCGTGCTGAAGGGCCTTCCGGCCGCCGGGATCGGGCTTGTGCTCAATCCGGGCTGCGACATGGCCTCGACGCGCAAGGCGATTGAAATGGCCGAGGCCCACGCGCATGTGTTTGCCGCCGCCGGCATCCACCCGCATGAGGCATCCTCGCTGGGCGCGGGCGATCTTGACGAGCTGGGCAGGTGTCACCCCAAGGTGATGGCGATCGGCGAGATCGGGCTGGACTACCACTACGACTATTCTCCGCGCGACACGCAGCGGGACGTCTTTCGCGCGCAGATGGAGCTGGCGCGCGCGCTGGCGCTGCCGGTTATCGTGCACGACCGCGAGGCCCACGAGGACTGTTTGGCCATTGTGCGCGAGTTCCCTGCCGTCCGCGGCGTCTATCACAGCTATTCGGGCAGTCTGGAGCAGGCAAAGATTTTGGTGGGCCTGGGCTGGAGCCTGAGCTTTACGGGCGCCGTGACCTTTAAAAACGCGCGCCGCGCCTGCGAGGTGGCCGCGTGGCTGCCCGGCGACCGGATTATGCTGGAGACCGACAGCCCCTATATGACGCCCGTTCCGTTTCGCGGCAGACGCAACGACTCGACGACGCTGCCGCTGATCGCGGCCCGGCTCGCCGAGCTGCGCGGCGTGACGACCGAGGAGATCGAACGGCTGACCTTTGAAAACGGGGTGCGTTTTTTTGGCATTCCCGGCGCGTGGCAAAGCTCTTGACAGCGCAGCGACGCTCTGGTATACTCTGCATATTCAAGTGATGACGGAGAGCCGTCTGCGCGAGAGCCGTACAGAGAGCCGCCGGTTGGTGCGAGGCGGTTGGCCGGAAGCAGACGTTTACGGGGGACCAGCCCTCTACTCGCTCCTGAGCTTTCTTGGTCTGCCGCGCAGACGTAAAGCCCTGTCGGGTGACCGGCGGGGGAACAAGGGTGGTACCGCGTTGATGTAAACGCCCCTTGAGGCACTTGCCTCAGAGGCGTTTTTTGTCGTCTTTTGGGGCAAAAGCCCGGCAATACTACATAGGAGGGGTTTCCATGTCAGAGTTTATCAATCAAACGCTTGGCGGTTGGATGGATCACATTGCCCGGACACATCCCGAGGTGGAGGCGCTTGTGTACCCTGACACCGGGCTGCGGATGAACTACCGCGAGCTCAACGAGATGGCCGAGCGGACCGCCCGCGGGCTTCTGCGGCTGGGCGTTCAAAAGGGCGACCATGTGGCCATCTGGGCGACCAACGTCCCGGAGTGGGTGTATACGCTGCACGGCTGCGCCAAAATCGGCGCGATTCTCGTGACGGTCAACACCAACTATAAGATCTTTGAGCTGGAGTACCTGCTGCGCCAGAGCGACAGCATGACGCTGATCTTCTCGGACGGCATCAAGGGCTCGGACTATCACGAGATCCTGCGCGAGCTGTGCGCCGATCGCGACCGTCTGCCCGGCTTGAAGCACCTGGTGCATATTCCCAAGAAGGGCGGCCCCAAGGCCGACGAGGGCATTCTGAGCTGGGATGGCTTGATGGCCAAGGCCGACGGGGTGGCGCCGGAGACGCTGCGTGCGCTGGGGGAGCAGCTTAACTGCCATGAGGTGATCAACATGCAGTACACCTCAGGGACGACGGGCTTTCCCAAGGGCGTCATGCTGACCCACCACAACATCATCAACAACGGCTATTTTATCGGAGAGAACATGCGCCTGACGCCGGACGACAGGCTGTGCATCCCCGTGCCATTTTTTCACTGCTTCGGCCTTGTGCTCGCGCAGATGGCCTGTATCACGCACGCCACAACCATGGTGCCGGTTGAGGTATACAACCCGCTTGCCGTTCTGCGCACGATTGAGGCAGAGCGGTGCACGGCGGTGCACGGCGTGCCGACGATGTTTATCTTCATGCTGGATCACCCGGAGTTTTCCTCGTTTGACCTGTCCTCGCTCCGCACGGGCATTATGGCCGGCTCGACCTGTCCGATGGAGGTCATGCGCCGCGTGGTTGACCAGATGCACATGAGTGAAATTGTCATCACCTACGGCCAGACGGAGTGCAGCCCCGGCATGACGATGAGCTCCACGGGAGACTCGCTTGAGCGGCGCGTTTCCACCGTGGGCAGGCTGCTGCCCCACGCCGAGGGCAAGGTGGTCGATCCCGAAACCGGCAAAACGCTGCCCCCGAACACGCCCGGCGAGATCTGCACACGCGGCTACCACCTGATGAAGGGGTATTACAACATGCCCGAGGCCACCGCGCAGGCCATCGACGCCGACGGCTGGCTACACACGGGCGACGTGGGCACCTGCGATGAACAGGGATACTGGGAGATCACCGGGCGCATTCGCGACATGATCATCCGCGGAGGCGAGAACATCTATCCCCGGGAAATTGAAGAGCTGATTTATACCTGCCCCGACGCGCAGGACGTGCAGGTGGTTGCCGTGCCGAGCCAGAAGTTCGGGGAAGAGGTCTGCGCGTTTGTCATTGCCAAGCCGGGCGCCGCTCTCGACGAGGAGGGCGTGAAGGACTTCGTGCGCGCGCGCATGTCGAGGCACAAGGTGCCGTCCTATGTGCTGTTTACTGACAGCTTTCCCATGACTGCCTCGGGAAAGATCCAGAAATACAAGCTGCGGGACGAGGCGGTGGCGCGTCTCGGGCTGGCGGTGAGCCACGGATGAGGCGGACCTATGTGTTGAAGCTCGCGCTGGCTGGCATGTTTATCGCGCTGGACATCGTGTTCTCGCGGTTTCTGTATGCGTACCTGCCGCCGGGGTTTCATGAGGTGCGCGTCAGCCCGCAGTTTTTGGCCTACGCGCTGGCGGGCTGGATTTTAGGCCCTGTCTGGGCGATTGGCTGCGCCGTCGCGGGCGATGTTCTGGGCATGCTGATCAACTCGGCGGGCCTGCCCATTTTGCCGGGATACATGCTGTCGGCGGCGCTCACGGGACTTGTCTACGCGGTCTGCCTGTACAGGCGGCCAGTGTCGGCCTGGCGCTGCCTGCTGGCCGTGGCGGTGTCGACGCTGGTGATTTCGCTTTGTTTGGGCTCGCTGTGGGCCGTGCTTTACTACACGCAGGATCACACCACAGCCATGTGGCTGACCAAATTGCTCGCGGCGCTTCCCTGGCGGCTGATGTGCATTCCCATCTACGCGGTGGGCGTATTTTTGGTGCAGCGGGGCCTTTCGCGCGAGAGGATCCCAGAGCGGTTTGGATTTGCGCGGTGACGAATCATTGGAGAGGAGCCGGCTCATGACAACCTACCAGGCCCCGGCTTACGACGTCTGCGTCGTGGGCGCGGGGCACGCGGGCATTGAGGCGGCCCTGGCCGCAGCGCGTCTGGGCTGCTCGGTCATCTGCTTTGCCACGAATCTGGACGCCGTGGGCAATCTGCCCTGCAACCCGGCCATCGGCGGAACGGCCAAGGGCCACCTCGTACGTGAGATTGACGCTTTAGGCGGGGAGATGGCCAAGGCGGCCGACGCCTGCTGCATTCAGGTGCGCATGCTCAACCGCAGCAAGGGCCCGGCCGTGCACAGTCTGCGCGGGCAGGCCGACCGCGTGCGCTATCAGGCGTATATGAAGCATGCACTTGAGACCCAGCCCGGACTGAGCCTGCGTCAGGCCGAGGTGGTGTCGATTGAGGCAGAGGGCGATGAGGTGCGCTCGGTGACAACGGCGACGGGCGCAGTACACCCCGTGAAGAGCGTGGTGGTGGCCACCGGGACTTTTTTGCGAGGCAGGGTGATCATCGGCGAATATATGCGTGATTCGGGCCCCGACGGGCTTCAGCCGGCGTCGGCGCTGTCGCGCAGCCTTTTGGAACTGGGGCTGCCGTTACAGCGGTTTAAGACCGGAACTCCGCCGCGCATTCTGGCCAAGTCGGTGGATTATTCTCGGCTGCACGCCCAGCTCGGCGACGAGGACATGCCGCCGTTTTCCTTTTCATCGTCTTCGCCGCCGCCCAATCTTGTCAGCTGCTGGGTCACGCACACGACAGCGCAGACGCACGACATCATTCGCGCCAACCTGCACCGCTCGCCGCTGTACGCCGGGGTCATCGAAGGCGTCGGGCCACGGTACTGCCCATCCATAGAGGACAAAATCGTGCGCTTTGCCGACAAGGAGAGCCATCATCTCTTTCTGGAGCCCGTGGGGCTGTCGACCGACGAACTCTATCTGCAGGGGCTGTCGTCCTCGCTGCCCGAGCAGGTGCAGATGGAGATCGTCCGCTCAATCCCCGGACTCGAGCGCGCCGAGGTCTCGCGTCCGGCCTACGCGATTGAGTACGACTGCCTGGATCCGCTCGCGCTGCGCGGCACGCTGGAGCTCAAAACTGTCGGCGGCCTGTTCGGCGCAGGGCAGTTTTGCGCCACGTCGGGGTACGAGGAGGCCGCGGCGCTCGGGCTTGTGGCCGGGGTGAACGCCGCCCACCGGGCGCTGGGGCGTCCGGCGTTTACGCTTGAGCGAACGGGGTCCTACATCGGCACGATGATTGACGATCTGGTCACGCGCGGCACAGCAGAGCCGTATCGCATGATGACGTCGCGCAGCGAGGTGCGCCTGCTGCTCAGACAGGACAACGCCGACCTCAGGCTTATGCCGATTGGTTATCAACTAGGCCTTATAAAACAACCTGTATATGACGCGGTGACCGCCAAGGCCGACGCCGCAGCCGCCGAGACACAGCGGCTGGAGAAGACCGTTTTGCCACCCTCGGAGGCGCTGAATGAGTTTTTGGCCTCGCGCGGCTCGTCTCCCGTGACCTCCGGGGTGCGCCTTGCCGACCTCGTGAGGCGGCCCGAACTCGGCTATGACATGCTGGCGCCGTTTGACCCCGATCGGCCCGTTCTGACCGCCGCGGCGCGCGAGCAGACAGAGATCGGGCTGCGCTATGAGGGCTACCTGCGAAGGCAGCGCGCCCAGGTGGAGCAGGCAACGCGGATGGAACACAGAGCGCTGCCGTCCGACCTGGAGTACGGGTCGATATTGGGCCTGCGCATCGAGGCGCGGCAAAAGCTCGCGGCGGTGCGCCCGGCCAGCCTGGGGCAGGCAGCGCGCATTCCGGGGGTCAATCCCGCCGATCTCACGGCGCTGATGATTGAGCTTGAGCGCCGAAAGGAGGCACGTGACGATGAGTCAAGGTGATTTGCAGGAGAAATTCCTCGCGCTTGTGCTGGAGGCCAACCAGTCCATGAACCTCACGGCGGTGCGCGACCCGCAGCAGGCGCGTGTGCGGCATATTGACGACAGCCTGTCGCTGCTCGGCTGCGCCGATTTTCGCGGCAAGCGCGTGCTGGACGTCGGAACCGGCGCTGGGTATCCGGGCATGGCGCTGAAAATTGCCGAGCCTTCGATCGATTTGACGCTGCTCGACGCCACTGAAAAGAAGGTGGAGTTTTTGCGCGGCGCAGCGCGGGAGCTCGGCCTGAGCGTCACCTGCGTACATGAGCGCGCCGAGCTGTATGCCCATATGGCCGGCGCGCGCGAGCAGTTTGACATCGTTGTGGCGCGCGGGGTTGCGGAGCTTTCGGTACTGCTGGAGATCTGCCTGCCGTTTGTGCGGGTGGGCGGCTTGTTTCTCGCGATGAAGGATAACACGCTTGAGGCGGCCCCGGCCACCCGCTTTGGGGGAAGCGCCGGGACGCCCGTGGAGGTTAAACTGTCGCCCGAAATAATACATTATGTAATCCCGTTTAAAAAAATACAGATTTGTGCGGCGCAATACCCGCGATCCTGGGCAGCCATCACCAAGCGTCCGTTTATGTAACCTCTGCGGTGTGCCGATTCAGGCTGCTATGGCGCTGATGGCGCGGCTGCTTTTCATCCACCCGCACTTTGTCCCAGGACTTTTGTCCGGCGGCGGGCCGTTCGTAAGGTGAAAGGGCAAAACCACCCCGGCAGCGTTGTGAGGCAATAGGCCCTTACACGCTGTCTTTTCATTTGAAAGAAACACCGTCCAAATAAACCTCATAAAAATCCTTTGATTTTTGCCTCGTATTATGGTAATATTAACAAAATTGAGACAGAAGGGGTTGGAAATTTGTGAGAGAAGTGATCCAAGTCGAGCAGCGGCCGCCGCTGCTCAAGGCCATTCCGCTGAGCCTCCAGCACTTGTTCGCGATGTTTGGCGCGTCCATCCTTGTCCCGCAGCTTCTGGGCATCAATCCCGCCGTCGTGCTGCTGATGAACGGTGCGGGCACGCTACTGTTCATCGCGCTCACCAAGGGGCGCGCGCCGGCCTTCCTGGGCTCCTCCTTTGCGTACATCGCGCCGGCGCTGCTGATCATCGGTACACAGGGGCTGGGGTACCGCTACGCTCTGGGCGGATTCTTGGTCTCGGGCATTCTGTTCTGCCTGTTCGCGGGCGTCGTGAAGTTCTTTGGAACCGGCTGGATTGATGTTCTTCTTCCGCCTGCGGCCATGGGCCCGGTGATCGCGCTGATCGGCCTGGAACTCTCAAGCACGGCAGCCGCCAACAGCGGCCTCGTGCTGTCGGATGCCTACACGAGCATTGATCCCAAGGTCGTGGCGGTGTTTCTGGTCACGCTGCTGGTCGCTATTCTGGGCTCGGTGGTCTTCCGCAAGTTCCTCGGCGTGATCCCCATCCTGATCGCGATTGTCGTGGGCTACGCGCTGGCCGCCATCCTCGGCCTGGTCCAAATGGACGAGGCGGTAAAGGCGCCGATCTTCGCGCTTCCCAACTTCCAGCTTCCGCTGTTCAGCATGGACGCCATTCTCATTATCCTTCCGGCCACGCTGGTGGTGCTTTCGGAGCACATCGGCCATCAGCTTGTGACGAGCAAGGTGGTCGGCCGCGACCTCATCAAGGATCCCGGCTTGCACCGCACGCTGCTGGGCGACGGCTTGTCGTCCTCGCTGTCGGCGCTTGTCGGCTCGGTGCCGACGACCACCTATGGCGAAAACATCGGCGTCATGGCCATCACGCGCGTGTACAGCGTGTGGGTCATCGGCGGCGCCGCTGTGCTTTCGGTGGCCATCGCGTTTATCGGCAAGGTTTCGGCATTTATCCAGACCATCCCGCCCCCTGTCATGAGCGGCATCAGCTTTCTGCTGTACGGGATGATCGCCGCCTCGGGAATCCGGCTGATCGTCGAGGCCAAGGTCAATTACGGCAGATCGCGCAACCTCGCGCTGACCTCGGTTGTTTTGGTCACTGGTCTGTCGGGAATATCAATCAAGATGGGGGAGGTCGAGCTGCGCGGCATGGCTCTCGCTGCCCTCGTCGGCATGGTGCTGAGCCTGATCTTCTTCCTGCTGGACAAGGCAAAGCTCACCAATGACGGCGACGAGGGCAAGCCGGCCGCCCCCGACGCGACATCCAAAAAGCATCATAAACGCCGCCGCTAATTTTTCTAAAAACTATGGTTTTTGAAAAAGCGTGGTTTTGTCTTGCGTCTTTGCGAAGACGCGCAAAGAAACACTTCCCCGGAGTGAGTCCATAAAAGCATTTGGTTTCTATCTTTTTCGGTCGTCGTCCAGCAAGAACCTTGTCGGCTGCGCGGCCAGGCTCGCCGTAAAACCCGGAAAAGACTGCGGACGCGAAAGAGCTTCTCTGACATGGACGTCATAAATCCCCCTGCCACCGGACCATCCGGCGGCAGGGGGATTTATGATCTAGGGTGCGGTATCCCGCCAGGGCGAGGCTTAGAAAAACAGCTTGGTCAGCACGGCGGTCATTTCGGCGCGGGAGATCGAGCGCTTGGGCTCAAACGTGTTCTTGTCGGTGCCGGAGACGGCGCCCACGCTGACAAAGGTCTCGACGGCTTCGACGGCATAGGCGCTGACGCTCTGGGCGTCGGTAAACATCAGGGTTTTGCGCGCCGCGCCCTTGGGAAGCGCGCCCAGCACGATGACGCAGAAGTCCTGTCTGGTGATGGCCTGCGGGCCGCCCAGAATGACGCTGCCGTCGGCTTTGCCGATGCCGGCGACGATGCCCAGCGCGTACGCTGCTTTGACGGCCGGCAGCGCCGCTGCGGGAATTTCCGCAGCGTCCGCAAAGGGCAGAACCGTCGAGGCGTACCGCGAGGTGTCCACGCCCATCAGCCGAATGACCAGCTCGACCATCTCCAGGCGGGTCAGCGGCTGATCGGGGTCAAAATACCGCAGACCGAGCGATTCCCGTTCGGTCAGCACCTGCTTTGCGTCGAGGAAGTCGACGTACGGCTCCATCCATCGCCCCTTTACGTCGCAGAACAGCGACAGGTTGTCGGCGCGCGGCAGGAGTACCTGATGAGAGACCTTCCGGCGGTTGCCGAACGAGTCGGTCGCCGTGACCGACAAGATGTGCATGCCCGAGGCCGGGCTGGGCACGGTGACACTGAGCTTGCCCGCGTAAACGTCATAGGAGAAGTTTTGGCTGACGCCGTCCCAGACGACCTCGATGCCCGAGCGCGGCAGCGCCACGCCGGCTGCGTCGTGAATGTCGGCGGTAAAGATCAGGGTTTCGTTCAGCGGCGCGGACGGCTGCGAAAGCTCAACAGTCGGCGGGGACATGTCGTCGCGCGCTGCCCAGGCTGCCATGATGTGATCGAGGTGGAAGCTGCCCGACAGCGTCGCCTCGCCCGGAGAAAGCGTAAAGCCAGTGAGCTTTACAGAACCTGTGGGCACATCCACGCGCTTGAGCTGATAGTCCTTTTGCTCAAGCGTTCCAATGGTCTTTTGTACGGTTTCCCCCGAGGCCAGCTTGAAACTGGCCGACAAAATGTGTTTGGTGCCGTTGCCTGCCAGCTGGAGAAACAGTGTCTTCGGGCTGCCCGCCAGCGTGATCGACGCCGGCAGGGTCACGGCGGCAGGTGCCGCGCCGTCTGTCCCGGCTGTAAACGCGTAGTCCAGCTTGGCCGATTTCAGCCCGCGACCGGCGAGCTTGATTGAGCTGTCCACGGTAAAGCGAATGCCTGTACCCTGCGCGCTGAGCGCCGTCGAGCCGTTTTCAAAGCCCTCCAAAAGGGCGGGAGCCGTGCCGACGGTTACGGGGATGTCCAGCGTCTTGCCGCCGCCGGAAACGGTGAGCTTGCCGGTCGCGCCCACGCGCGAGCCATAGGTGAAGACGCCCAGGGCGCTGACGCTGCCGACATCTCCGGTCACTGACCAGGTAAAGCAGGTGTTCTGCGCAGTGACGGGCAAAGTCCCCTTGGCGGCGGCTGCCTGCAGGGAGACCGACGTGCCCGGCGCGCCCTGGAGCGCGGTCACCGCGGCTTTCGACCCGTTGATCAGAGAGAGCTGATCAATGGTGTCGACAACCGTGATCGTTGTGCTGTCCCAAAGGCCCCAGGCTTGTCCAGTGAGCGTTGCCGTTCCGGCGGCGCGCGCGATGAAGGTGCCGTCGGACGCCACCTCGCCGACGCCGTTGTCCTCGACGATCCACTCGGGCGCGACGGGCGCGGGCATGGCGTGCCAGGTTGAATCGGCCGCGGTCAGCCAAAACTTCGCGCTCGCGCCGATGAGCAGTTGCTGTTCGGTGCCGTTAATAAATACATGCGCGGCGGCGGCCGTGGCCGGCGTGCGATTAACAAAGAACAGGTACCCCGCGCACTTTCGCTCCTGCCCGTCCGACGGGGAGTTGACCAGGCTGAACTGCGTGGTGCCGGGCGACACAACGCCGGCCGCAGTTGAGCCACCGCCGTCAAACTCCAGCGCGTCCACGCAGCCGAGGGAAATCAGCCGCGCCGCCACATCGGTCAGCGACAGCCCGGCGGAATAGCCGCTCTGGCGGCCGTCGACGGCATAGAGAACCATGCCGCCGTCCGGCAGAATGCCCACGGCGGTGCGCGGCGCTTTATCCGACCCGAGCCCCGAGATCGCGGTCCCGTCCTTGACAAGCCGGTGATAGCCGCCTGAGCCGTAAACGATGCTGTCCCAAACGGGCTGGGAAGCGGTGATGGAAATGGTGACGCTCTGCCCGACGGCGAGACCGTCCAGGCGCGCGATGGGCTCGTCGCTGCTCGCGGACAGGACCATTTCCCCGCTTTTGAGAGGGTAGGCCGCCGCGCCGGAGACAATCTCTTTGACTATCCCGGTCACCGACTGCCCTATTTTCAGATGCCCGCCGATGGTCAGCACCACATGCTTGCCCTGACGCGTGGTGCGAGTGTCGGCGCTGAAGTCCGGCGTGTACAGATAGAGTTTGCCCGTGTCGCGCACCCGGTTGACCTTGTCAATCTTGATCGTCTGCTCGGGCGTGGAGAGGGAGATTAACAGGTTGGGCACGCCAATGACCGCGCGGCCGTCTGCCTGAACGCCGAGCGCCGACATCTGGTTGTCGCAGCTGCGCAAAATGCCGTCGCGCACCACGAGCCCCATAGGGACGCCCGTGGAGAGCGTGAACATGTCGCCGGTTACGCCGCCCACAACGGTTTCCCCGGCGGCAGTCAGGTTGGCCGCGGCCTGGCGCAGCGTAAGGTTGGAGTTATATATGTATGGGCCGCCCACCACGATGGGTTGGACGCTCGACGTTGCCTCCCGGATGAATATGCGCTCCTCTATGCGTCCTGCGCTGGCGTGCTGGAGTGTGGTGGACACGTAGCTCACCGCGTCTCCGACAGCCTTGACGCGTTGGCGGATCGTGCCGCCGTCATTGGGTACATCCGCCAGTGCGGCGACGGGCAGCATGGCGGCGATCACAACGAGGCAAACTAGCCTCATCCAGAGTTTTTTCATAAGATCCTCCTGAATTATGTAAAAGGGTTTAATCCTTATTGTAGTTCTTTTCCAACGAAAAGTAAAGGGTTTCAGACCACAAAATGCGTGGATTCGATTTCTTTCGACACACAGTCTTTAAAAATCAGCTGTTTTTCAGACGGTTTTCGCTTTTTTTTGTGGGAAATATTCCCTATAATTATGTTAACGATTGGACTTATCGACACAGGTCGCGCGGGTTTTTCACAAAACCATCACAAACAGGATACATAGGAGGTACGGCCATGTCAAAACAACATGGTTTGCTGGAAAGCAACAAAGTTTTCTTTGTGGATTTGACGCAAGTCCATCCCAATCCCGGACAACCACGGCACATTTTTGACGCTGAGGGCCTGCGGGAGCTGGCTGACTCCATTAAACAGTATGGCGTGCTCCAGCCGCTGACCGTTCGGCGGAGGCTGGGTGGAGGGTTTGAACTGGTGGCCGGCGAGCGCAGGCTGCGCGCGTCCCGTCTGGCGGGGCTCAAACAGGTGCCGTGCATCATCATCGGCGTGGACGAGAAGCAGAGCTCGCTGATCGCGCTTGTCGAGAATCTGCAGCGTTGCGATCTGGACTACTTTGAAGAGGCGGCCGGGCTGGAGCGCCTGATCCATCAGTTTGGCCTTTCCCAGGAGGAGGCAGCGCGCCGGGTGGGAAAGTCCCAGTCGGCGGTGGCAAACAAGCTGCGGCTGTTGCGCCATCCGGCGGAGCTCGTGGCGCAGATTCGGGAAAACGGCCTGACCGAGCGCCACGCGCGTGCTCTGCTACGGCTCGAACACATGGAAGACCGGCAGAACGCGCTTTCCACCATTGTCGCGCGCCGCCTAAACGTCGCCCAGACCGACGACTACATAGACAAATGCCTGCAAGGGGACAAGAAGGAGCAGACAGCGCGTTCAGACGGCCGCACCCTGTATGTCTTTAAGGATGTCCGTCTGTTTGTAAACACCGTAACGCGCGCCGTCGACACTATGAGGCGCTCAGGTGTGTTTGCCGAGCTCAATCGGGATGAGGACGACCATGACATTGTCATGACCATCCGCATCGCCAAGAAAGCAGGATGAACCCTCGTCAAAGAGCGTTGAGGTTCCTTGACAACGCCAAAATGTTTCACGTGAAACATTTTCCAGAGGCGCACCATCAATTGGTTTACATAAATCGGCGTAAGGCGCTACCAGAAAAGAGAAGCGAAGAAGTAATGGTGAAGAGCTATGGCGGCCTCCGACTACCGGAGGCCGCCATAGGCTGTCAAAGAACCTTTGATTCTTTGACAAAACGAGGGCAGGATCAAACCGCTGAGGCGGTTTGAAGGGAAACGGTTTCGAGAAATGAATTCCCGAAACCGTTGTGGTTCCGATTTTTCCTGGATTCAGTCCAGCAAGAACCTGCCGCCTGCGGCGTCAGGCTCGACGCGAATCCAGGAAAAGAACGAAGGCGCACAGGCTTATTTGACAGTCTGTGGCGGGCTCCGACTACCGGAGGCCGCCACACTTGTATCGTCAAGGAACTCTCGCTCACGTACACGGCGCTGGCGGGCTCAAGGCACCGCTGCGGTCGGCAAAAGGTTATCCCCGGAGTAGGCCGGAAACGCTTTACAACTTAATCCCCATCCGGGTTTCAGCACAAAAAAGCGCCTGCCGCCTTCAGCCCAAGCGCGAAAAGAAGCCCAAAAAAGAGGCGGGTACAAAAAAACCTTTGCGGTCCGCAGAGGGCTGCGGTACAGGCAAAACGAGGGTATGTGGCATTATTTCCGTACATTTATATAAACATTTCGTGTTTTATATTGCAATGGCAAAGAGTAATGTGATATACTGTGAACCGAATCAAAGACAAGGGGTGTTAACGTGGGCAAAGTGATCGCCATTGCCAATCAAAAGGGCGGCGTGGGCAAATCAACCACATGCGTTAACACGGCTTGTGCGCTTAAGGAGCGCGGTCAGCGCGTTTTGCTGTGCGACTTTGATCCGCAAGGCAACGCGACGTCGGGCATGGGCGTGAGCAAGAGCGTGTCGCCGAGCGTGTATGAGGCGGTCATCGGTGTTGTCCCGCCCGGACAAGCCGTTAGACAGACTCGGTATGGTGATGTTTTGCCGTCCAACAAGTCGCTCTCGGGTGCCGAGGTCGAGCTCATGAGTCTGCCTGATCGCGAGTTTTGCTTAAAAAGAGCCCTGGATGGGGTTAAAAACGCGTATGACTTCATTCTCATCGACTGTCCGCCGTCGCTCGGGCTTTTGACGCTCAACGCCCTGTGCGCCGCCGATACCATTTTGGTTCCCGTGCAGTGCGAATATTACGCGCTCGAAGGGCTGTCGGACCTTATGTATACCATCCGCGCGGTCAAGGGGAAGCTCAACGAGCAACTTGAGCTTGAGGGCGTTCTGCTGACAATGTTTGATGCGCGAACCAATCTTTCCCTCCAGGTGGCCGAGGAAGTCAAGCGGCATTTTCCGGGCAAGCTGTACGCAACGGTGATTCCGCGCAACGTCAGACTGTCGGAGGCGCCGTCGCACGGGATGCCGGTGCAGTATTACGACCGTACTTCCCGCGGCGCGGAGAGCTATAGCGAGCTCGCCGGGGAGATCATTCGAAGAAACGGGGGCAAGTCCGGGTGAGTGTAAAAAAGGGTCTGGGGCGCGGTCTTGGCGCGCTGCTTGGCGACGCCGCCGTTCAGCAAAATGAGACGTCAAGCGTGTTGCTTCGCATCGCCGAGGTGGAGCCCAACGCTGACCAGCCGCGCAAAAGCTTTGACGAGGTCGCGCTGGCCGAGCTGGCCGATTCCATCCGCGCACAGGGATTGCTCACGCCGCTGCTTGTGCGCAGACTGCCCGGCGGAACCTACCAGATCATTGCCGGAGAGCGTCGCTGGCGCGCAGCGCGCATGGCCGGACTGACCCAACTGCCCGCGATCATCCTCGACGCCGACGACCGCCGGGTGACGGAACTGGCTTTGATTGAAAATTTGCAGAGGGAAGACCTCAATCCGCTGGAAGAGGCCGAGGGCTTCAAGCGGCTGACCGAAGAGTTCGGGCTGACGCAGGAGGATATTTCCAGGCAGGTCGGAAGATCCAGGCCGGCTGTGGCCAACGCGCTGAGGCTGCTCGCGCTGCCCGATAGCGTCCGCGCACTTGTATCTGACGGGAGGCTCAGCGCAGGGCACGCCCGCGCACTGCTCGCGCTGTCTTCGGAAAGCCAGCAGAGAACGCTGGCGAGTCAGATCGTGCAGGAGGATCTCTCGGTTCGGCAGACAGAGGCGCTGGTCAAAAAGGCGCTGGCCGCAAAAGAGCCGGCAAGTGCCGAAAAAACCACGGTCAACTACCTTGAGGAACATGAGCGCAGGCTCTCCGAGCTGCTGGGCCGCAAGGTCAGCATTGTCTCAGGCAAGCAAAAGGGGCGCATTGAACTGGAGTTTTACGGCGCGGACGATTTTGAAGCGCTATTGTCGATCTTTAAGATCAAATAGACAATCACAAGGGGAGCAATTTGATTTTTACACGGGAGGAAACCATTGTGACTGAGTCAAACAAGCAGCCTCCGATTCTGAATTTTCCCACCGCGATAGAGGCGCTGCCGCCGAAGAAAAAGGGCCTTCGTTATCTTTGGCTCTACGCGCTCGGCCTGTTCACGCTGGCCATTGTCCTTATGCTGTTGTCGTTTCTGAGCCAGACAAAGCGCGAGGGGCAGAACGCGCTCAGCGACGCGCAGGCCCAGCACAATCTGTTTTCGGTGTCGGCGCTGCAGAGTCTTGATAAAATGCAGCGTGAGAACGCCGAGCTGCGCGAGCAGGTCAACGAGGATTTAATCACGCGCAACACGCTTTTGGAGCAAATGGCCGACCTGCGCGACCAGCTTGGGCATCTGGTGGAGAACAACAACGAGCTGTACGCCGAGATTGCCGCGCTGGAGCAGCAAATGGCTGTCCTAACGAAGGAGCGCGACAGCCTGGTGGCCCAGCTGATGGAATTTGCCCCGGAGGAATAGGCAATGACCGTGACATATCGCGTGGGAAAAGGACTCTATGTCAATCTGACCAACCGCTGCTCCAACCGCTGCTCTTTTTGCGTCCGGGAGAGTCAGTCCGCCGTCGGAGACGCCCAAAGCCTTTGGCTGGAGCGGGAACCCTTGCGCCAGGAGGTTTGGGAGGAACTGGACGCGCAGGATCTGGAAGCTTTTGACGAGGTGGTTTTCTGCGGTTATGGAGAACCGACCGAGCGGCTGGACGATCTGCTTTGGCTGGCTGAAAAGCTTAAGGCGCGAGGCGTGCGCGTGCGCGTCAACACGAACGGGCACGCTTCCCTGATTGCCGGAGAGGACGTCTCTGCGCGCTTTGAGGGAAGAGTCGACTGCCTGTCCATTTCACTGAACTGCCCGACGGCGCGGGAATACGCCGAGCTGTGCAGCCCGGAGTTTGGGCTGGAGGCCTATCCAGGGCTGCTCGATTTTGCGCAAAAGGCCGCGCGGTTTGTCCCGGAGGTTGTGCTCAGCGTGGTGGAGGGAACGACCGACGTGGACGCCTGCCGGGCGGTGGCGGAAGGGATTGGGTTGCCGCTGCGCGTACGGGCGAGGATCGAATAAGACATATGTGGCGTTTTTTTGCGCGCCGGAAGGCCGCAAAGGGCGCCGCTTTACTTTTTATACTTAAGTAAAACGAAAAGGAGGGCGGGCAGTTGGTAAGGATCGCAGAGGTGCTTGGATCGGGAAGGCTGCTGATCTCCGACGGGGCGTGGGGAACAAGCCTGATGGCTATGGGCTTTGAGCTGGGGCAGTGTCCTGAGCTCTGGTGTGTCACGCGCCCGGATGACGTGCGCCGCATCGCCCGGGAATACGCGGCTGCCGGAGCGGACATCATCGGAACAAACAGCTTTGGCGGCAGCAGTCTCAGGCTCGGGGACTTCGGCCTGGCTGACCGCGCCGAAGAGCTCGGCCGGGCAGCCGCCCGGCTCTCCCGGCAAGAGGCCGGGGAGCGTTGGGTCGCGGGCTCCATCGGGCCGACCGGACGCATGCTCTTTGCCGGGGACGTAACAGAGCGGCAGCTGTACGACAGCTACCGGGAGCAGGCCTCCGCGCTGGAGAGCGGCGGGGCCGATGTCCTTTGCATTGAGACGATGAGTGACGTTCAGGAGGCCGAGATCGCCATTTCGGCCTGCAAGGAAAACACGGGCTGTGAGGTTTTTTGTACCTTTACCTTTGAGCGCACAACGCGCGGAGAGTACCGCACGATGATGGGCGTTTCGCCCACTGCGGCTGCCCTTGCGGCCGCGGCCGCCGGAGCGGACGTCATTGGCGCCAACTGCGGAAACGGCATGGAGGCCATGCTGCCCATTATTGAGGAAATGCGGGCCGCAAAACCATGTACGCCCATTTTGGTGCAGGCAAACGCAGGTCTCCCCGTGCAGAGGGACGGCAGAACGGTTTTTCCCGAGTCGCCCGAGCAGATGGCCGCCATGGTGGGAGAGCTTGTCAGGGCGGGCGCCAACATCATCGGGGGCTGCTGCGGCACGACGCCGGCGCATATCAGCGCCATAAGACGCGCGATTCTTCAGCTAACATGAATATCTCGCATGGTTTTGAGTCAAATGGAATGAAAACGGAAGGGTTTCTATGCGTTAAGAGCAACTTAGGGCTCAAGGCAAAAAGGGAAGCGCCGCCCCAGGCTGTCAAAGAACCAAGGGTTCTTTGACAGCCTGGGGCTAGGATCGCGTCTTTGTGAAGACGCGCAAAGAAACACTTTCCCGGAGTGAATCCGTGAAAGCGTCGAGGTTCTGTCTTTATCGGTTTGTCTATAGCTCGTCAAAAAACTTTTTTTGACAAAGTGGGGGTTCGGCTCACGTCTTTGTGAAGACGCGCAAAGAGGAACTTTCCCGGAGTGAATTCGTGAAAGCGTTGTGGTTCTATCTTTATCGGTTTCCATTCCAGCGAGGACCCTCCGCCTTCGGCGTCAGGCTCGACGTGGTTTCGCGCAAAGCAGAGAAGAGGCAGCTTTTGTCGGCGGCCTGTCGAAAAGCTGCATTTAATCGATATTGACAAAAGAAGGATAAAGTCGCTGCTGCTGTCAGGGTAACGCGTTTCCCAAGCGAACCCGTGAAAACTGAGAGGACGGGAGCGCGAGGGACGCGTGAGAGACTGACGCAGTCACATTGCGGGCATGAGGGGGCGATTTACAGCAGACCCAGATTGAACAGCGGTTCAGAGTCGTTGCTGTCGGCGTACTCTAAAAGCCGATGGATGTCAAAGGGGTCAATGACTTCCTCACTGCACAGCCTGCTCAGCGATTGCCAGATGTCATCTGAAATCCAGGTGGTGTTGCAGTGCGGGCAGCGAAAAGCCGGGACCATCATGGTGAGGTCCTGAAAGCTGCAGGACAGCTCTTTTTCCACCATGACCGACTCAAGACTTCCCCGACATGTGGCGCACAGCATAAAGATTCTCCTTCCGGCGTTGTTCTGGCCAGGTTGCCTGGGCCGCAAAACAGGAATACAACCATCGTAGCGGGCGACCGCGCCAAAAGCAACTACCTAAAGAGGGTAGTTTTATACCGGAAGCAAGGAAAATGTGCCGGGTGTTTGGGATAGGAGGACAGCTGACACAACGGGTTGACCGCCGCGAACGGCGTTTTGCGCAACGCTGTGGGATGAAAAAAGGTGATTTCGGCAAGAATGGCAGGAGATGGGCACGGCAGGCGGGAATGGCAGGTTGTCGCCAATGGTCGAAAACCGCCGCGACTAGTTCGTCATAATCTCGGGCGGTTTTGGAAACGACCACGGCGGTGAGAGGCGGCCCGCCCGTAGAGAACTTGCTTCCCAAATGCTGGAAGAAACCTGTGTTGCTTCCTGCACAGGCCCGAAAGGTCCGCCGGAAGGGCGTTGGTTCCCCAGACGAACGGGGTGTACTGCGTCCGGGAGTGAAGAGCCTGCTGGCCGGTCTCATGCAACTTCTTATTCTTGGCTATCCTTGTTTCTGGCTATAATTCGGGCATTTTATACCTGCAATCTCCAAAGTTGATCATATTAATAGAAAAAAAGCTGGACAAATGGAAAAATATTGATATAATATAGTGAATACTCGCATAAAGAAGGTGAATGCATGTCCCTGGACGCCATTAAACAGGTCACGCGCGCCGAAAATGAGCAGGAGCAAAAGCGGGCAGCGCAGGCGGTTGTCGCCCGCAAGATGATCAGCGACACAGAACAGTACGGCCGCGAGCTGCTTGACCGCGTGTACGCCGAGGCCAAGATCCAAAACGCCGAGCTGCTGGCGCAGGCGGAGAGCGAGGCCGAACGCGAGAGCGCCGACATTTTGTTGAAAGCCGATCAGGATTGCCAGACACTTAAGACGGCCGCGCGCGCCAGAATGAATGACGCGCAGGCGCTGATCGTGGGAAGGGTTGTGGCACAGTAATGTCCATTGTCAAAATGCGTCACTTTGAGCTGCTCGGGCTTGAGGCCGACTGCAAAACAATCCTTGGACTGCTTCAGCGGGCCGGTTGCGTACAAGTCGACGAGCCTGAAAAGCCCGAGGATTTTTCCGAGCTCCAGCGGCGCAGATCCGGCGAGCTCCAACAGACGTGCGCAGATCTTGCCACGCTGAAAAGCGCGATCGACTCCCTTGTGCGGTTTTCCGAAAAAAAGAGATCCATCTTTACCCCGCGCCCCCTGGTGGGCGCAAAGCGGTTTTTTGATGAGCAAAAGCTGGTCGAGGCCCTTGAGACGGCCGAGGAGCTTTGCATGCAGAGCAAGAAGATCACCGCGCTCAACGCCGAGGAGGGCAGGCTGCAAAACCGCATGGCGACGCTGCAGCCCTGGAGCGCTTTGGACATCCCGCTTAACACCCCGCCGCTGCGCTCGCTGAACATTGTCTTTGGCGTCATTCCGGCAGCTGCTAGCCTGGATGAGCTGGACCGAACGCTTGCCGGAGAGGCCGAGCTGGCTGAGGTGTTTTTGTCCAGCATCGACAGCGACCAGCAGTATCTGTGCGTGATGTACCATCCGGCCGTCGAAGAGACCGTCACGGGCGTCCTCAAATCATTTGCGTTCGGACGCATGGCCTTTAAGGACGTTGACGGCACCGCCGAGGAAAATCTGCTGCTTTTGCGCAAGCGGCTTGAGGAACTCAGGCAGGAGCGCGAGTCCATCCAAAAGGGCATTTCAGACTACGCATCGGTGCGCGAAGACCTTGAGCTGGCCTGTGACCATCTCGGCGTCACCGCCGCGCGGGAAGAGGCAGCCGAGCTGCTGCTGTCCACCGGGAAAACCTTCTATTTAAAGGGTTGGATCCCCGCACCGGCGGTCGAGCCGCTGCAGAAGGCGCTTTCCGCGCACGACTGCGCGCTGGCGTTTGAGGAACCGGGCGAAGAGGACGAGCCCCCGATTCTGCTGCGCAACAACTCGTTTACCAGGCCCTTTATGATGGTGAGCAAGATGTACGCGATGCCAATGTATCGCAACACCGACCCGAATCCGCTGATTTCGGTATTTTACGCGCTCTTCTTCGGCATGATGTTCGCCGACGTGGCCTATGGCCTGATTTTGATCGCCATCTCCCTGTTTGTCACGAAAAAGCTCAAGCCCAAAGGGCCGATGGTGCGGTATATGTTCCCGCTGATGGGTCTTTGCGGCGGCGCTTCTATTCTGTGGGGCGTCATCTTTGGAAGCTTCTTCTCCGACATTATCGAAGTGGTCGCCAAGACCTATTTTGGCGCGCCGGCTGATTTTCTGCTTCAGGGCGGCGTCTGGAAGCTCGTTGACCCCATGGTGCATCCCGAATATGTTCTGATCGTGGCCGTCGTGCTGGGTGTGATTCATCTGCTGTTCGGCATGGGCGTCAAAGCATACCTGCTCTGCCGCGACAAAAAACCGCTGGACGCGCTGTTTGACGTGGGCTCGTGGTGGCTGTTGTTTGCCGGGTTTGCCGTGCTGGCGCTTGGCGGGACGTTTTGGGTCATGGTGGCGGGCTTTGCGGCGCTGATTCTCACCCAGGGCAGGCGCAGCAAATCCATCGGAGGCAAGCTGGGCATGGGCCTTGTGAGCCTGTACGACCTGACCGGCTACCTGTCGGACGTTTTATCCTATTCCCGGCTCATGGCGCTTGGGCTGACCGGCGGCGTGCTGGGCAGCGTATTTAATATCATCGGCAGCATGATGGGCGGGGCCAACATCGTCTTCGGCACGCTCGGCTTTATCGCGATCTTCCTGGTCGGGCATGTGCTCAACTTCGGCATCAACATTATCGGGACCTATGTCCACGCCGCGCGCCTGCAATATGTCGAGTTTTACAACAAGTTCTACGAGAGCGGCGGAAAGGAATTTGCCCCTTTGAACCTGACGACAAAATATGTGGATATAGAAGGAGTAGATTATTAATGGCTGATTTTCTCAATCTCATCGGCGGAAACGCGCTGGCGTTCCTGGGGGCCTGCATGGCGGTTGTCCTGGCCTGTATCGGCTCGGCCAAGGGCGTCGGCATCGCGGGCGAAGCGGGTGCCGGCCTCATCGCGGAGGATCCCTCCAGGTTCTCCAACGTACTCATTCTGCAGCTGCTCCCGGGCACACAGGGCCTGTACGGCTTCATCATCTGGTTCTGGGTGTTCTTTATGAAGATGCAAACGGGCAGTGCCGAGCTCACGGTCGCGCAGGGCGCGTTTGTGCTGGCTGCCTGTCTCCCCGTGGCCTTTGGCGGCCTGTTCTCCGCGATTGCGCAGGGCCGCGTTTCGGCCGGCGGCATCGGCCTCATTGCCAAGCAGCCCGGCGCCCAGGGCAACGCCATGGTCTTGGCCATCATGGTTGAGTTTTACGCCATTATTCCGTTCCTGGCCTCGCTGCTGTTGCTGCTGATGGTGCAATTCTAATGCAGGGCATCGACAAAATCATTGAGCGGATCGCCTCCGACACCAAAGCCGACACCGAAGCCATGCTGGCCGAGGCGAAAAAAAAGGCCGAGGCGCTTGCGCTGGACATGCGCAAGCAGGCCGACGCGCAGCGCGAGACGCTGGCGGAGGCAGGCAGGCAGGCTGCGGCGCAGCGCAAGGAGCGCCTTCTGGGCGTGGCCACGATGGAGGCGCGCAAGCGCCAGCTGGCAGCCAAACAGGAGATGATCTCGCTGGCGTTTGACAACGCGCTGACGGCGCTTGGTGAGCGCCCCGACGACGAACAGATTAAGCTGCTGGCCAGACTCATTGCCGAGGCCTCGCGCACCGGCCATGAGGAAATCGTGCTGACCATGGCGGATCATCAGCGATTTGGAAAACGCGTGGCCGAGGAGGCCTGCGCACTGTTGACAAAGGCTGGAAGGCCCGCGGCGCTGACGCTGTCGGCGTCTCCCCGTCAGCTCGAGGGCGGCGGCTTTATGCTGGCGGATGGCGACATAGAAATCAATGGAACGTACAGCGCTCTTGTGGCCGCGCTGAAGCCAGAGCTCACGGCGCCGGTTGCAAAGCTGCTGTTTGGATGATCCTCCGCGTCCGGGGCAGAGGAAACGATCTGCTCGGAAAAGTGCGGAGAAAATTCCGCTCCGACGGGAAAGGCGGGACAAATTTTGCCCAAAGCAGCCAAAATAAAAGACACGGACTTTCTGTCTGCGACAACGCGCATCCGCTCGCTCGAACGCGGGCTGTTAGGGCGCGAGCGCATGGAGCGTATGTTGGACGCCAAAACGGATGAGGACGCGTCCAAGGTCCTTGTCGAGTGCGGCTATGAAGAGATCCAGCCGCTGACCAAGCAGACGCTGGAAGAGGCGCTGGCAGCCCATCAGGTGCAGACCTACGCGATGCTCAGCAAGTTCATGCCCCACAAGATCCTGATCGACGTCTTCCGCGTGCGCTATGATTACCATAACGTCAAGGCGCTGATCAAGGCCGAGGCCATCGGGGACAACGCCGGAAAAATGCTGATTGACGCCGGACGGATGCCGGTTAAGCAGCTTGTGGAAAACTATCAAAATCTGCTCTTTTCGCGTCTGCCCGGAAAGATGGGCGACATTGTGCTCGACGCCAGAGAACTGCTCGCGCGCACGGGGGATCCCCAGCGCAGCGACTTTTTGCTGGACGGAGGCTGTCTGCAGGAGATGCTCTCGCTGGCCAGGGCGTCGGGAAGTCAGTTTTTGCTGGGGTATATTCGGCTGCTCATCGACGTGGGCAACCTGCGCGCCGTCGTGCGCGCCGACCGCATCGGCAAGGGCCCGGACTTTCTGCGCCTTACGCTGTACGAGGGGGGAAACATAGCAGTCTCGCGCATTACAGGACTGCTCATCAGCGGCGGCTCCCTGGAAGACGTGTTCTCCGGGCCGCTGTCCGAGGCGCAGGCCATCGGCGAGCCGGTGATGCGCGGCGACGCGCCGTTGACCGAATTTGAGAAGAAATGTGACGACGCGCTGACCAAATACCTGCGCAAAGCGCTGCATGTGGCCTTTGGAGAGCAGCCGCTGATCGCCTATTTGGCCGCGAAGGACGCCGAAATTACGGCCATCCGCACCATTATGACCGGTCGTATGGCCGGGGTGGAGATCGACTCCATTCGCGAAAGGCTGCGTGAAGCGTATGTATAACATCGCCTGCCTGGGAGACCGGGACAGCGTTTTGGGTTTTCGTGCGCTCGGACTGGAGACGCACTTTGCCGACACGCCCGAGGAGGCAGCGCCCATCTTAAAGCGGCTCGCGGCGCAGAACGTCGCGGTGATCTATCTCACCGAACAGCTGGCCATTGGGCTGCAGGCCGAAATCGGCGCGTACAAAGAGGCGATGACGCCGGCGATCATCCTGATTCCGGGCAAGTCCGGTTCGCTCGGCCTGGGGATGGCCGGGTTGAAATCCGCCGTGGAACGCGCGGTTGGCGCGGATATTTTAAACACTTAGCGAGGGGTACGCTCCATTCCCCAGGAAAGGATTGATTGTCACACATGGGCAAAATTGTCAAAATTTCCGGCCCTCTGGTTGTGGCCGAGGGCTTGGCGGATGCAAACATGTTCGACGTCGTGCGCGTCGGCGCGCAGCGGCTGATCGGCGAGATCATCGAAATGCGCGGTGACCGGGCGTCTATTCAGGTTTATGAAGAAACCGCAGGGCTCGGCCCGGGCGACGAGGTCGAGAGCACGGGCGCGCCGCTGTCCGTTGAGCTCGGTCCCGGCTTGATAGAGACCATCTACGACGGCATCCAGCGTCCGCTTGAGGAGATCAAGAGACTCGTTGGGGACGTCATCACGCGCGGCATCGAGGTGTCGGCCATTTCCCACACCAAGAAGTGGGACTTCAAGCCGACCGTCAAGCCGGGCGACGCCGTTGCCGGCGGCGATATCATCGGCGTTGTTCAGGAGACCGTTGTGGTCGAGCATCGCGTACTCGTGCCGCGCGGCGTGTCGGGCAAGGTCAAGGAGATCAGGCCGGGCATGTTCACCGTGGAGGAGACCGTGTGCGTGATTGCCACGGCGGGCGGCGACGTCAAGCTGACCATGATGCAGAAGTGGCCGGTGCGCGTCGGCAGACCCTACCGGGAGAAGATCCCCCCCAACGTCCCTATGGTCACGGGGCAGCGCACCATCGACACGATGTTCCCCATCGCCAAGGGCGGCACGGCGGCGGTTCCGGGCCCGTTCGGCTCGGGCAAAACGGTTGTGCAGCACCAGCTGGCCAAGTGGAGCGACGTGGACATTGTTGTGTATATCGGCTGCGGAGAGCGCGGCAATGAAATGACCGACGTTCTGCGCGAATTTCCTGAGATAAAGGACCCCCGCACCGGCGAGACCCTCATGAAACGAACCGTGCTGATCGCCAACACCTCCGATATGCCCGTGGCGGCGCGCGAGGCGTCCATCTACACGGGCATCACGATCGCGGAATATTTCCGCGACATGGGATACGATGTGGCGGTCATCGCCGACTCCACCTCCCGCTGGGCCGAGGCGCTGCGCGAAATGTCGGGCCGCCTGGAGGAAATGCCCGGCGAGGAGGGCTATCCTGCCTATCTGGCGTCGCGCCTGGCGCAGTTCTATGAGCGCGCCGGACGCGTGTACACGCTGGGAAGCACTGAGCGCACGGGTTCGCTGACGGCCATCGGCGCCGTGTCCCCTCCAGGCGGCGACCTTTCTGAGCCTGTTTCGCAGGCGACGATGCGCATTGTCAAGGTCTTTTGGGCGCTGGACAGCTCTCTGGCCTACCGCCGCCACTTCCCGGCCATCAACTGGCTCAATTCCTATTCGCTGTATCTGGACCGCCTGTCCCTTTGGAGCAACGAGCATATCGCGCCCGACTTCTCCGAGCAGCGCGCGCTAGCCATGAACATCCTGCAGACCGAGGCAGAGCTGGACGAGATCGTCCGCCTTGTCGGCATGGACAGCCTGTCGCCCGCCGACCGGCTGACGATGGAAGTGGCGCGCATGCTGCGCGAGGACTTTTTGCAGCAGGACGCGTTTGGAGACGTGGACGCCTATTCGTCCGCAGACCGGCAGTACAAGCTGCTCAAGCTCATTCTGGCCTATCAGACGCTGGCGGGAGATGCCATGACAAAGGGCGCTCCAATGGAGGCGGTGTTTAACATTCCGGTCAGGGAAAAAATCGGCCGCGCCAAAAGCGTGCCGATGGACCGCTATGAGCGCGAGTACAAGCAGCTTGAGAAGGAAATGACCGAGGAGATCACGCAGACATGGGAGAAGGAGGCGGTCGGGCTATGATCAAAGAGTATCGCACGATACAGGAAGTGGCCGGCCCGCTGATGCTGGTCAAGCGCGTCGAGGGCGTGACGTACAACGAGCTTGGCGAAATAGAGCTGCCCAACGGCGAGCGCCGGCGCTGCAAGGTGCTGGAAATCAACGGCTCGGACGCGCTGGTGCAGCTGTTTGAGTCCTCCGCGGGCGTCAACCTGCGCGACTCCAAGGTGCGCTTTCTCGGGCACAGCCTGGAGCTGGCCGTCTCGCCCGATATGCTTGGGCGCGTGTTTGACGGCCTCGGCCACCCGTCTGACGGCGGGCCGGATATTCTGGCGGCTGACCACATTGACATCAACGGACTGCCGATGAACCCGGCTGCGCGCAACTACCCCAACGAGTTTATTCAAACGGGCGTCAGCTCGATCGACGGCCTGAACACGCTTGTGCGCGGGCAAAAGCTGCCGATCTTCTCGGGCTCCGGCCTCCCGCACGCCAACCTGGCAGCACAGATTGCCCGTCAGGCCAAGGTGCTGGACACCTCGTCGAACTTCGCAGTCGTGTTTGCCGCCATCGGCATCACGTTTGAAGAGGCCGAGTTCTTTATCTCCGACTTTAAGCGCACCGGCGCCATCGAGCGCACCGTGCTGTTTGTCAACCTTGCGTCCGACCCGGCCATTGAGCGCATCGCGACGCCGCGTATGGCGCTGACCGCCGCCGAGTATCTGGCCTTTGAGCAGGATATGCATGTGCTGGTCATCCTCACCGACATCACCAACTACGCCGAGGCGCTGCGCGAGGTTTCGGCAGCGCGCAAGGAGGTTCCCGGCCGCCGCGGCTATCCGGGTTATCTGTACACCGACCTTGCCACGATGTATGAGCGCGCCGGCCGCCGGATCGGCAAGGAAGGCTCGATCACGATGATTCCCATCTTGTCCATGCCTGAGGACGACAAGACCCATCCGATTCCCGACCTGACCGGCTATATTACCGAGGGGCAGATCATTTTGTCGCGCGAGCTCTACCGCAAGGGCCTCCAGCCGCCGGTCGACGTGCTGCCGAGCCTGAGCCGGCTCAAGGACAAGGGCATAGGCAAGGGTAAGACGCGCGAGGACCACGCCAACACGATGAACCAGCTGTTTGCCTCATACGCGCGCGGCAAGGAGTGCAAGGAGCTCATGACCATTCTCGGCGAGGCCGCGCTGACCGAAACGGACAAGATGTATGCGAGGTTCGCCGACGAGTTTGAAAAGCGCTATGTCAATCAGGGCTACGAGGCAAACCGTACGATTGAAGAGACGCTTGAGCTCGGCTGGGAGCTGCTGACCATCTTGCCCAAGAGCGAGCTCAAGCGCATCAAGCCCGAGTTTGTCGAGAAGTATTATCCCAAGGGATAGCTTAGGAGCAAGATATGCCTACGGTAGAGGTTCTGGTTGCCGCCATGCACCAGACGGACGATTCACTCTATGAGACCATGAATCTGCAGACTGACGCGGTCATCGCAAACCAGTGCGAACGCGCCGACTGGCAGCGCGCCGTCAAGCCTGGCGGGAAGACGGTCACGCTCATCTCCTCGGCGGATCGCGGCGTGGGAAAAAACCGCAATACGGCTCTGCTGGCGGCCACAGGGGACATCTGTCTGATCGCCGACGAGGATATGATCTATGTCGACGGTTATGAAAAAATCATTTTGGACGCGTTCGAGCGCCGGCCCGAGGCCGACGCCATCTTTTTCACGCTGCAAAGCCTGAACAAGGACAGGCCGTCGGCTCCCGTCGTCAAGAACGGGAGGCTTCGCCGGACGCGGGCGACCGGTTACGGGGCCAGCCACATGGCGGTGCGCAGGCAGCGCCTGCTGCGGGCCAACTGCTGGTTTTCGCTGTGCTTCGGCGGCGGCGCTCAGTACGGCTCGGGCGAGGACTCGCTGTTCATCTGGGATCTTTTTCGCAAAAGACTGCGTGTCTATGCCTGCCCCGACAAGATCGCCGACGTCAGGCAGGAAGTATCGAGCTGGTTCAGCGGCTACAACGACAAATACTTTTTTGACAGGGGCGCGCTGCGCGCTGCCATGGCGGGACGCCTTGCCCGCCCTGTCTCGCTGTATTCGGGCGTGAAGATGTACCTGCGCCTCGGGCGAAAGATAAAGCTGTCCAAGATCATCGGCCTGATGTTCAAGGGCATTGACGACTACAACATGAAAAGCTGAACAAAAGGGTCGAGACCTTGCAAACGCGGCCCGAAAGGAGAGGCCTATGGCCAAACTCAATGTGAATCCGACCCGCATGGAGCTGACGCGCCTGAAAAACAGGCTGCGCACGGCGCGCCGCGGGCACAAGCTGCTCAAGGACAAGCGGGATGAACTCATGAAGCAGTTTCTCGAGATCATGCGCAAGAACCGCGACCTTCGCACGAGCGTGGAGGCTGCTTTGATGCGTGTGCACGGGAGCTTTACCGTGGCCAGCGCGCTGATGAGCCCCGAGCTCATGGAGCAGGCGCTGCTTTACCCGAAGCAGAGCGTGTCGCTTGAGCTCAGCTTTCGCAATGTAATGAGCGTCAACGTCCCGGTTTACCACTACAAGACCAGAAATGACGACAAATCGGACATCTATCCCTATGGATTTGCCCAGACTTCGGGAGAGCTTGACGACGCGCTGACCGCGCTGAGCCACATCTTTGCCGATTTGCTCGGTCTGGCCGAGATTGAAAAAGCCATGCAGCTGCTGGCGCAGGAAATTGAGAAGACGCGCCGCCGCGTCAACGCGCTGGAATATGTGATGATTCCCCAGCTCGAGGAGACGATCCGCTACATCACGATGAAGCTCGACGAAAACGAGCGCGGCAACCTCACGCGACTGATGAAGGTCAAGGACATGATGATCAAGGCGCAGATTGAGGCGCACGCCCTGCAGGAGAGCGTTTAGCGGGACGTGGGAGCCTTGATGAGAGCCGACGGATTCCCAGGACGGCATGAGTCCGGATGAGAATAGGCGGGACGACGGGGGAACTCGTCGTCCCGTTAGGCTGTCAAAGGAGATTGGGCTTCTAGTCAAAGCGGGAGCGGGGATCACGTCCTTTGCGAGCAGCGCAGGCGCTTGCCGCTTCGAGGGGGGGAGAGCTTTTGTACGATATTGCCATTATCGGTCTCGGCCCGGCCGGGGCCACGGTCGCCCGCATGCTGAGCGAGCGGTTCAGCGTGATCGCCATAGATAAAAAGTGCGCATCGGGAAACGAAGGCTTTCACAAGCCTTGCGGCGGGCTGCTGGCGCTGGACGCGCAAAAGGCGCTGTCAAAGTTTAACCTGACGCTGCCCAAGGAAGTGCTTGCCGATCCCCAGATCTTCGCCGTAAAGACCATTGACCTCGGGCAGAACCTCCAGCGGTTTTATCAGCGGTTTTATGTGAATCTTGACCGGCACAAGTTTGACCTTTGGCTGATATCGCTGATTCCCGAGCGGGTCGAGATCAGAGAGAATGCGGCGTGCACAGGGATTTGCAGAACAGGCGAGGGCTATGAGATCACGTACATTCAGCACAGCGTCGAAAAGCGGATAGAGGCAAAGCGCGTCATCGGGGCGGACGGATCCAATTCGGCGGTGCGGAAGGGCCTTTTCCCGAATCGGGAAATTGTGCGCTACCTCAGCATACAGATGTGGTTCCCCGAAAAGCATACCACGCCGTTTTACGCCTGCGTCTTTGACAGCGAGATCACGGATTCGTACTGCTGGAGCATCTCGAAGGACGGGTTCTTCATTTTGGGAGGGGCCTTTCCTCTCCAGGGCGGAAAGGAAAAATTCGAGCTGTTGAAGCGAAAAATGGAGGCCCGCGGCTTTTCGCTGGGCCAGCCGGTCAGGCGGGAGGCCTGTCTGGTCTCCATGCCCAGGGGAATCAGGGATTTTTGCGCGGGGAAGGAAAACGCCTTTTTGATCGGTGAGGCGGCCGGCTTTATCAGCCCGTCGTCGCTGGAGGGAATCAGCTATGCGCTGAACAGCGCCTATGAGCTGGCCAATATTCTCAACGCCGGAGCAGGAAACCTCTCCTTGAAATACAGGATGAAGACGCTGCCCATCAGGGTTAAGCTCCTTTTAAAGCGCGTCAAGAGGCCGTTTATGTATACGCCGCTTTTGCGAAAGGTCGTTATGAAGAGCGCGATGGGCAGCATCAGGGTGCTCGGAGAGGACTCGTAAGCACAGCGCCCCACAAACCGCCTCAGCGGTTTGAGCCTGTCCCCGCTTTGTCAAAGAACCCTTGGTTCTTTGACAGCCTGACGCGCCGCTGTGCCGCGTCGGGTCGAAAGCTCTTTGTCATCAGCCTGTCAACAAAGCCCTCTGCGTCCCCGTTTTTTCGCATCTTCGACGGTTTGACTTTTGCTTGACAAGCGAAAGAGCGCATGATAGACTGTTATAGCCGCGTTGAATGGGCTTTTTCAAGTGTAGCCGAAAGGCCGCCGCCTATGAGAGCGAGACTGTTCTAAAGAGGGATTTCATGACAGCAATTGTACAGACCGGCGGCAAGCAGTACAAGGTTGCCGAGGGCGACATTATTTATGTCGAGAAGCTCGGCCTGGAGGCCGGGGACCCCGTAGAGTTTACCTCCGTATTGGCTGTTTTCGAGGACGAAAAGGTCAAGCTGGGCACGCCCCTTGTTCCCGGCGTCAAGGTCACCGGCACGGTGGTCAAGAACGGCAAGGGCAAGAAAATTATTATTTTTAAGATGAAGGCCAAAAAGACCTATCGCCGCAAGCAGGGTCACCGCCAGCCCTATACCAAGGTGCAGGTGGAGAAAATCGTCATTTCATAACGGAGGAGAGAATGCACCATGGCTCATAAAAAAGGCGTCGGCTCGTCTCGTAACGGCCGCGATTCTGAATCTAAACGGCTCGGCGCAAAGCGCGCGGACGGCCAGTATGTGCTGGCCGGGAACATTTTGTTTACACAGCGCGGAACCAAAATTCACCCCGGTGAAAATGTCGGACGCGCCAGCAACGACTCGTTGTTCGCGCTGGTTTCCGGTCGCGTTCGCTTTGAGCGGCTCGGTCGCGACCGCAAAAAGGTCTCGGTTTATCAGGAGCAGTAAGGCAAAACCTTTCCAGCCGCTTGACTTGGGTTAGGCGGCTGCTTTTTCATTTCGCGTGGAATCGGCAGTCCCGGCGGACTGCCCGGCTGATCATGGGGTAAAGGGAGAAAGTATGTTTATTGACTTGGCGACCATCTCGGTGCGCGCCGGAAAAGGCGGCAATGGATCGGTTTCGTTTCACAGAGAAAAATACATTGCCTCGGGCGGCCCGGACGGCGGCGACGGCGGACGCGGAGGCGACATCATTGTGCGCGCCGACGACCATCTGACGACGCTCATGGACTTCCGCTACAGGCGCGTCTATGAGGCTGAAAACGGCGTGGACGGAGGCGCGCGGCTGTGCAGCGGCAAAAACGGCGCGCCGCTGGTCATTCGCGTACCGCGCGGCACACTGGTCAGGGACAAGCAGACCGGCGCGCTCATGGCGGACTTGTCGGGCGGAAAAGAGATCCTGCTGGCGCGCGGCGGGCTGGGCGGCTGGGGAAACAAGCATTTCGCCACGCCCACGCGTCAGGCGCCGCGCTTTGCCAAGGCCGGCCTGCCCGGGCAGAGCTTTGAGGTCACGCTCGAGCTCAAGCTGCTGGCCGATGTGGGGCTGATCGGACTTCCCAACGTCGGAAAATCCTCGCTTCTGTCCGTCATGTCGGCGGCGCGGCCCAAGATTGCCGACTTTCCGTTTACCACGCTTGTGCCCAACCTGGGCGTTGTGCGGGCAGACGACGACCACAGCTTTGTGTGCGCCGACATTCCCGGACTCATTGAGGGCGCGTCACAGGGCGCGGGGCTTGGACACGACTTTTTGCGTCATGTCGAGCGCTGCCGGCTTCTGCTGCACATCCTCGACTGCGCGGGGGGCGAAGACCGCGACCCGCTGGCCGAGTTTGACCTGATCAACGCAGAACTCCGCGCGCACGCGCCCGAGCTTGGAGAGCGGGAGATGTGGGTTGTGGCCAACAAGCTCGACGCCGTTCAGGACGACACGCTGATGGACCGTATTCGCAAGCACGTCGCGCCGAGGCCGCTGTATTGCGTCTCGGCGGCCACGACGCAGGGCGTGCGGGAGCTCATCCGCGCCGTTTCGGAGCGCCTGGACGCGCTGGAACCCATGGTGATCTTTGAGCCCGACTTTGAGGCGCCCGCGCCCGACGCGGCGGCGCATCAGACGCGCATCGAAAAGCGCGGCGGCGTGTGGCAGGTCGAAGGCGTGTGGCTTGAGCGCCTGATGCGCAACATCAACTTCACGGATGTCGAGTCCAGGCTCTATTTTGAGCGCCGCCTGCGCCAGGCCGGCGTGTTTGAGGAGCTCGAGCGGCTTGGCGTCGAGGAGCATGACCCCATTAAACTGTACGAACTCGAATTTGAATATGTGAGGTGACCAAAATGGCGATTTTACACACGAATTTCTTCTCGGATGTTCTGCAGATGGAGACGTCGATGGACGTCATTTTGCCGGTGAAGGGCCAGCGCGCGCCCGAGGTGCATCCGCCGTACCAAACGCTTTACCTGCTGCACGGGCTGTCGGACAATCATACGGCGTGGCAGCGCTACACCACGGTGGAGATCATGGCGCAAAAGTACAATCTCGCGGTGATCATGCCCACGACGCACCGGGGCTTTTACACAGACATGGTGATGGGGCCGCGCTGGTGGACCCATATCAGCCAGGAGCTTCCGGCGGTCTGCGAGGCGATGTTTCAGCTGTCGCCGCGCCGGGAAGACCGCTTTGCCGCAGGCCTTTCGATGGGCGGGTACGGCGCGCTCAAGCTCGGGCTGAGCTACCCCGACCGGTTTGCCGCCGTGGCGTCCATGTCGGGCGCGACGCTGGATGACGGCTATTTTGCCAAGGACCCCAATCTGGACGCCGAGATGAGGCTGGTTTTCGGAGACCGCTTCCGCGAGCAGGACAGTTTGTACAGGCTGATCGAGCAGGCTGCCAAAGCAGCGCAGCGCCCCGAGCTTTATCTGTGCTGCGGCACGGGAGACTTTTTGTTTGAGATCAACGTCGCATTCCGCGAGCACGCCAAAAAGCATGGCTTTTCGCCTGAATGGTCGCAGACCGAGGGCGCCGGGCATACCTGGGATTACTGGGAGGCGTGTCTGCCGCATGTTCTGCGCTGGCTGCCGCTGCAAAAGGCGCAGTAGCCCGGCGGCGGCGCAACTTTCCCGCGCGACAAAATTATCCTTCTGGAGGGGACATGTATGTCCGGACATTCCAAGTGGAAAAATATCGCTCATAAAAAAGAGAAGACGGATGCCCAGCGCGCCAAAGTCTTTACCAAGCTTTCGCGCGAGATTATCGTCGCGGTGCAGGCAGGCGGCCCCGATCCCCTGGCCAACCCCCGGCTGCGGGACGTCATGGCCAAGGCGCGCGCGGGCAATGTGCCGACCGACAACATCAAGCGCGTCATCGATCGCGCGGCCGGCGCGGGCGACCAAAGCGCGTATGAGTCCATCCAGTATGAGGGCTACGGCCCGTGCGGCGTGGCCGTGATCGTCGAAACCATGACCGACAACCGCAACAGGACGGCGTCCGAGGTGCGGCACAACTTTGACAAGTTTGGCGGAAACCTGGGCACGACCGGCTGCGTTTCGTGGAGCTTTGACCCGAAGGGCGTGCTTGTTGTCGAGCGCGAGGGCGTGGAGGAAGACGACATTATGATGGAGGCGCTCGACGCCGGCGCATCGGATTTTGCCGCCGAGGAAGAGGTCTACGAGATTTACACATCGCCCGATGACTTCGCGGCGGTGCGCGACGCGCTCGAGGCCAAGGGCTACGCGTTTCTGGACGCCCAGGTCGAGAAGGTTCCCCAGACCTTTGTCAGGCTCACCGGCGAGGAGGACATCAAAAAGATGCAGCGGCTGCTTGACGCGATGGAGGACAATGACGACGTTCAAAACGTCTGGCACAACTGGGAAGAGTCTTAACAGCACAGCGGAAGAGAGGTCGCTTTTGATGAACGCCAAAAGGCTGCTCTGCTGCGCGATGGCGCTGGTTTTTCTGTTTGTGGGCAGTGGACTGACTTCGCTCGCGGCCGGCGACATTGTGGCCGAACCGTATCGCTTTGTGCAGCGCGCCAAGGGGCAGGCTCCCGACGCGTCTCTGCCCGCGCGCCTGCTGCCGTCCGACGCGGTGCGTTTGACGCGCGCGCAGGGCGCTGACAGTGTGGGCTGGGCGTTCGCGGCGGTCGCGGCGCTGGAGGCCTCTGGCCTGAAGCAGGGGCAGATCGGCCCGGCAGCGACGTTTTCGGAAAACCATATGCGGTACGCCACGAGCAGCGACAGCGGAAACACCGCGGGCTTTGCCCGCGGGTACACTGCGGCGGGGAGCCGACGCATGGCGACCGCCTACTGGATGCGCGGCGACTTCAGCGGCCCTGTGTACACGGCCTCCGACCCTTATGTCGCGGGCGCCGGCGCACCCGCCAGACCGCTGAGCGAGACCGCCTCCCGCGATAGGGACATACGCGTGACCGGCGTCATCTATATCCCCGACCCGCCCGACACGCAGGAAGGGCGGGCTTTGGCGCTGAGCCGCATCAAGCGTCATGTGCAGAGCTATGGCGCTGTTTCGGTGGCGCTGCATTTTGAGGAAGCCGAGCTCTTAGGGGACAGCTACCGCTATGTGGGCGGCGGGGAGGCCGATACGGCCGTCGCGCTCATCGGCTGGGACGATGCCACCGCTCACGCGGGCGGAACCGGCGCGTTCCTGGCCAAGGACAGCCGGGAGGGCGGGCGGCTGATCTGGATCAGCTATGACACGCCGCTCACGGACGCTTACGCGGTGCAGGGTGTGTCGTCAAAGCTCTTTGACCGCACCTATGAACATGACATTTTCGGCCTGTCGGGCACGTTGGGCTTTCGCGCCGCGACGGCCTGGTCGGCAAACCTCTTTACAGCAGCCGGCCCTTCCGAGGCGCTGACGGCGATCTCCTTTTTCGCCACCGGCGAGGACACGACCGTGGAGTTTTATGCGGCGCCCGTTCAGGCTGACGCCGCCGGCGCGCTGACCAAGGCGGCGGGCGGAACGCCGCTGACGCTGGAGGACGGCGCGACAAAAGCGTTTTTTGAGCTGCCCGGCTACTACACGGTGCAGCTGAAGACCCCGCTCGCGCTTGTGGGTAAGGGCGAGACCTTTGCGGTCGTCGCCAAGGCCACAACCGCCTTCGACACAGAGCCCATTCCGCTGCAGTCCGGCGTCACCGGCGCGCAGACCGGCAAGAGCTTTGCCTCGGCCGACGGGGCTGCCTGGCTGGACACCGCCGCCAACAACAACGCCACTGTTTGCCTGAAGGCGCATGTCAGCCAGGACGTGGACATTCCGCTCACCGCCATCCGGCTCGCTGCCGACGGGCAGGAGGGCGCGGCGACGGACGGCGAGGCGCTTATGATCAACACAGGCCGCACCGTGACCCTCGGCCCTGAGCTGACGCCGCTGAACGCCAACAATCTGGAGCGTGTGGAGTGGTACGTCGGGGACGCATACGGGTCCAGCGGCAGCTTTGTCAAGGTGGCCGAGCTGCAAATCGACCAGGCCGGCGCCTCCACTGTGACGCCCGATACGCGCGCCGATCCGTCGGTGCGGATCGAGGCAGCCGACGGAAAGCTGACCGGGCTGCGTGAGGATGACCTGAGCCTGCGCGCGCGGGCGTATACGCGCGCCACAACCGGGGTGATGCCGGCGTCCGCCGGCGTCTTTGAGAGCACGCTGCGCGTGCAGGTGCGCGACGTCCTGGCGGCCAGCGTTACCCTAAGCACGGAGCAGGAGACCATTACAACCGATCAGACGATTACGCTGGAGGCCACTGTCTCCCCGTCCGAGGCCACGCACCGGGACCTTGTGTGGTTTGTGGCGCGGGACGAGTTCGGCACGCTTTATCCACAGGAAGAGGATCCTGACGACCCGTTTGGCAGCGGTCGTCCGGTTGTGCGGGTTTCGGGCGGCGTGGTGACGCCGATCCGGCCCGGCGAGTGCTATGTGTTCGCCGAAACGGCAGACGGCGGCGCGCGCGCGTCCTGCAAAATTACGGTGCTGGAAATTCCGGCTGTCGGCGTGGCGCTCAACGCCAGCCGCGTCACGATGTCCGTCGGCACGCAGCTCACGCTCGGTGCGGTGACGCGTCCGGCTAACGCCTCTTATTGGGACATGGTCTGGACCAGCGGCGACCCGTCTGTGGCAGAGGTTGACGAGCGGGGCATTGTGTACGCGCGCGCCAAGGGCGAGACCACCGTGACGGCCACGGACCGCGCCGGCCACACGGCAAGCTGCGCCGTTGAGGTCTCCCTGAGCCCGTCTGCCGTCATTCCTCTGGACAAGAGCCGGACGTTTTCAGTGCTGGGGCACACCGAGGCGCGCGAGGATATTTTGTGGGAACTCAGCTCCATGGGCGGCAAGTTTGCCACAAGACAGTCGGGCGCGCGGCTGCGCGTGACCGCCGATACCGTGGGCGGCGCGCTGTTGACGGCCCTTGTGCGCGTGAACCGCGGCACCGAGGAAGAGCCGGATTACCGGATTACGGCGCGGCAGAGCTGGCGGCTGGACGGGGTTGTCAAGCTGACCAAGCTCAAGCTCGTGGACGAGGCCGGCGTCAAGCAGTCCAAGGTCACGCTGTGCGCCGACGCCGACAATCTACTGGAGTCCGAGACGATGATTGTGCGCGCGCAGGCCGAGCGCCCCGATGACGCGACGGTGCTTGGCTATGAGTGGTCGTCGCTGGACGAGTCCGTCGCCACCGTGGAAATGGTCGGCAGCAGAGGCGGGGCCACGGCGGTCATACGAGCGGTCTCTCCGGGAACGACGCGCATCACGGCGCTGAACCACAATGGAGACAAGCGCGCCTCCATCAAGGTCAAGGTGCTGATGTTCCCGCAGGAAATTCAAATGAAGAGTCCGCCGCTGATCACGCTGGAGGTCGGCAGAAAAACACGCGTTGACGCGGTGATTGCCAAACAAAAAGGCGTCGACAGCACGGTAATGATTACCGTGGCCGACGCGGGGGTCAATGAGCGTCCGCACACCGACGAGGATCCGATCGCCGTGGCGGGGCCGAGGGGAAAGATCACGGCCGTCCGGTCGGGCGTCGTGACGGTGACAGCCTGGGGCAAGCCCTTTGAAGGGGATGCGCCGCGCGCCGTCTGCGAGATCACTTGCGTGCAGCCCGTCAAGCGCGTGTCGGTGCGGCTGGGGGTCAAGGAGCTGGCCGTCGGCGAGGGCACGCTGGTGGACGTGGATTTCTCGCCCACTGCGCCCGACAACGCCTCATTCACCTACACCATTTCAAACGCGGACGTCGCCTCGGTGCGCGCGCTGGAGGACGGGACGCTGGTCGTCGAAGGGCTGGCGCCCGGCAAAGCGACGCTCACTGTGGTCACGGACGACGGCGGCAAAAAAGCGACGGCGGTGATCAAAGTTCGTTCGCCGTGACGGGATGACGAGGTCTGGCCTTCACCTTCATCGCGGCGCCGGCGACCGCCGACAGCACGTCGGTGTGAAACTGCTGCGTCAGATCCTTGAGCTTGACGTACGCCGCACCCTCGTCGCTGACCACGTAACAGCAGGGAAGCGCGTTGAGCGTCAGGGCGGCCACATCGACGCGACAGATCTGACAGGTACAGCAGCCTGTCTGCGCAAGCACCCCATCGATCGTTTGAAATACGATTTCCTCCATCGCGTTGAAAAGTTTCATTAAAAACAACTCCACTTCTTACTAAGAATAACATATTGTGGAAACAAATGCAAGAACCTGACCGAGTTTATCACTTTATTTGGGAGGGCTTTATGACTAAGCTCGTTCGTTTGGGGATTTCTGTGGCAACTTCGGGTATGTTTTCCGCGCTTGTGCTGCTCAGCGGCATACTGGCCGACACGCAGAGCGCGGCACTGACAAGCATACTGTTCGCGCTGCTGCTCGCGGGCGCGATCTATTGGGCCACGGGGGAAATCCGCGAAGACATGATTGTGTTTGCCATGGTGACACTGCTTCTGGTGTTCGGCATGGCTTTCAGAATGCTCTCTCTGGATAAAGTCACGTCGGATTATTACGCTTTTTTGCAAAACTGGGTACAGATTTTCCGCCAATCGGGTGTGGGCGCGTTTCAGGAGACGTTCAGCGATTACAACATGCCCTATCTGTACTTTTTGTGGGGCATCTCCAAGGTTCCGGTCAGCGACCTGTATCTGCTCAAGTTCGTCTCAGTGATCGGGGATTTGTTCGTCGTTTTCCTGGGCGTGCGTCTGGTCAAGCACTTTCATGTCAGCTGCAACACCGAGATCGGCGTACTTGCGCTGCTCTGGCTCGCGCCGACCATGTGGCTCAATTCGGCGTTTTGGGGACAATGCGACTCGATTTACGCTGCGTTTGTGCTGGGCGCGCTGCTCGCCGTGCTCAAACGCAAGCCGGTTCTTTCGGTGGCGCTCGTGGCCGTGGCGTTTTCCTTTAAGCTGCAGACGGTCTTCTTCCTGCCCATTTATCTCATCCTGATCATGATCAGGCGCGTGAAGTGGCGGCATCTGCCGGTGTTCCCTGTTGTTTACTTCATCACGGTTTTGCCGGCCTGGCTGCTGGGCAAGCCCATGGGGGACATTTTGGGCGTGTATACCAATCAGATGGGGCTTTACAGCGCCAGACTCAACCTAAACTCGCCCTCAGCGTACGCGCTGCTGCCCGAGGCGGCCGACGGCTTGCATGCGGTTTTCTTTCCCCTGGGCATCCTGGCAGCCGTCGTGTTCCTCGCGCTCGTGTACTTCTATGTGTGGCGAGGGCGCGCCGCCATGAACGACAAGCTGCTGGTCTTTTGCGCGTTCGTGCTTTGCGCGGGCATACCGTGGTTCTTGCCCAGCATGCACGACCGGTATTTTTACCTCGCCGACGTGCTGAGTGTGGTTTTTATGGCGCTGTGCTGGCGGCGCTGGGTGGTGCCGCTGTTGACCATCTTTGCCTCGTACGGGGGATACCACGCCTATCTGTTTTTGCGGTATCTGCCGTTTGGCCTTGAGACGTCGGCGATCGCGATGTTTATGGCCATCGCCCTGGTGAGCAAGGAGCTGTTCACGGCGCTGCTGGCGGGCGGGCGTCCCGCGGTGCCGGAACCGCTGCCCGAACTCCAGCAGAACGAATAAGCGGCGCGATCCCGCGCGGTTAAAGGCGTCCTCACAGGAAAAATCTTGTGAGGACGCCTTTTTATGCTGTCGTAAACCTTCGGCTCGCTGCGCCCCGGTCCTTGCGCCGTTTTGACAAAGAACCGAAGGCACCCTGTCAAAACGATCAAAGCCTCACCGACGCAAGAGCTCCCGGCTCTTTTCAAGGCCCTGTTCATATTCCTCGGGGGTGATTTTACGCTCGCGCAGCAGATAATCCCCGAAGTCCTCGGCCGTGGCCATGCCGTCGGCGCTGACGCCCGACCCGTTGAACACACCCGAAACGGTTCGCCACAAAATTTTGCAGTCACCCCAAAACGTGATGTGCCTTATGTACTGGAGATCATATTCGAGCTTGGCCTCCCAGGAGATGCCGTTGCGCCCGCTGATCTGCGCCAGGCCCGTCAGTCCGGGCGGTACAGACTGCCGCTTTCGCTGCTCGCTTGTGAAAAACACGTTGTCCCGCACCAGCTGGGGCCTCGGCCCAACAAAGCTCATGTCGCCGCGCAGAATGTTGAACAGCTCGGGCAGCTCGTCCAGGCTGGTCCGGCGCAGCATTCGACCAAACGACGGCAGCCGCCGCTCATCGGGCAAAAGCTTTCCGTGCTCGTCCCTGTCGTCGGTCATCGTGCGGAATTTGAAAAGGCAAAACAGGCGCTCCTCCCGGCCGGGGCGCATCTGGGCAAACAAAACAGGCGCGCCGAGCTTCAGGCGGACGAGGATCGCCACGGCAAGCAGCAAGGGCCAGAACAGCAGAAGGCACAGGAGGCTGGCCGCAATGTCAAAGACGCGCTTTCCAAATTTTCGGTACATGCGGCTCACCGGCCAAACAGACGGCGAACGATGCCGATGACCAGGTCCAGGTCGTTATCGGTCATTTTGATGTCAGACGGCAGGCACAATCCGCGTTCAAACAGTGTCGCGCAGACGCCGCCTTGCTCTGCGCCGACAAAAGCGCAGTCGGAGTAAAATGGCTGGAGGTTCATGGGCTTCCAGACCGGGCGGGACTCGATGTCCTCGGCCTCAAGCGCCTCGATGATATCGAGCGGCTTTACCGGTGACAGGGGATCAATCTGCAGCGCGCTGAGCCAGAAGTTCGGCGAACTCTGCGCCCAAAAGGGGTTCATGCTCAGCTGCTGTATGTCGGCAAATCCCTTTGTGTATGTATCATAGAGGTGTTTTTTCTTGGCGGCGTGTTCGCTCAGGGTACAAAGCTGGCCTCGCCCGAACGCTGCCAGAAGATTGGAGGAGCGGTAGTTGTAGCCGAGCTCGCTGTGCTGATAATGGCGCGCGGGGTCGCGCGCCTGCGTGGACCAAAACTTGGCCTTTTCAAGCGCTTGGCCGTTGTCTGTCAGAAGCATTCCGCCGCCCGAGGTCGTGATGATCTTGTTGCCGTTGAACGAAACAACACCATACGCGCCGAAGGAGCCGGTCTGGCGGCCGCGCCATGTCGCGCCGAGGCTCTCGGCGGCGTCCTCGATCAGTTGAACCTGGTGGGCCTTGCAAATCGCGCACAGCTCGTCAAGATTTGCCGGAGAGCCGTACAGGTGCACGACTATGACCGCCTTGGGCTTGGGATAAAGGGCAAACGCCCGCTCCAGCGCGCGCGGCGACATGTTCCAGCTGTCGGGCTCGCTGTCAATGAAGACAGGGGTCGCGTGCTCGTATATAATGGGGTTGCAGGAGGCAGCGAAGGTCAGCGACTGGCAAAACACTGTGTCCCCGGACGAGACGCCCGCGCACTTGAGCGCAAGATGGATCGCCGCAGTGCCAGAGCTGAGCAGGAGCCCGTGAGAAACGCCGACGGTGGCGGCAATTTCCCGTTCAAAGGCCTCGGTTTGGTCGCCAAACGGGCCAATCCAGCCGGAGGCGACGGCCTGCTGAACAAACTCAAGTTCCCGGCCGTTTACAGTCGGCGTTGACAAAAATACACGCGGCATATCGCTTGCTCCTTTCGATTGGCGGGGGTGCGGTATGGGTCTTAAGCGCGCGGCCCGCGGGCCAAAAGCCTGTTGGCGGCCGTCTGCACAGGGCAAAACAGGAATATCAGAATGGCGGTGCCGGCCAAAAGACCGCCAAAGATGTCGCTTAAAAAGTGAACGCCCAGATAGAGGCGGCTCCACCCGATGCACAGCACAAGCGCTGCGCCCAAAAGCGCGGCGGACGGCAAAAAGCGACCGCGAAGCAGGCAGAGCGCACAAACCAGCGCACCATAAAAGACTAAACTGTTCATCGTGTGGCCGCTGGGAAAAGATAAGCTCCTTTCGACCACCAGATGCTCCACCGGAGGGCGGGGCCGCTGGACGAGGTGCTTGAGCAGAAAGTTGAGAGATGCGCTCAAAAGGAGCAGCGCCGCAGCCGCGACGCCGGCCCGGCGTGTGCGCGGGATCAGCAGGAAAAGCGCCGTCAGCCCAATCAGCGCCGGCGCGCTGCCCAGGAAAGTGGCGCACAGGGCAAGCGCCGTCAGCGTCTCGTTGCGCAGTGAAACAGCCCAAAGCGTCACCGCAGTGTCGAGGGAGTTGGTCAAGCCGCACACGACCAGCACGGTCAGCGCGGTAAACGCCCCGGCGCACAGCGCGGCGGCCATCGGAGCAGTTGTGCTTTTCTTCATGGCAATCCTCATATTTCATCAGACGGCTGAACCGTATTAAGGCGTAGATGCGGCAGAGGCTCCCAAACGTGACAACTCGCCGCAGCGCGGCCGGGCCGGAAAAGCATTTTGCCATCTGTCTGCCCGGAGGCGTTCCAGAGTCCAGTATACCACAAAAAGAATCCGGCTGCCAGCGGAAGTGTTAGGGGGCGATGTAAAGATCAGGGAGGGGGGCAGTGGGCAGGCCGGAACTCCCCACCCCTGAGGTTCATGGGCGGGTTTAATGCCACTGTGCAGGGTATGCTTTGTCAAGAAACCAAAGAATCTTGACAGCAAAAAGACCCGGTTCCCTATATCATAAAGGGGACCTGGGTCTTTGGTTTGGAGCGGGTGATGGGAATCGGACCCACGCGGCCAGCTTGGAAGGCTGGAATTCTACCATTGAACTACACCCGCATCTACGCGCCGAGCGCTCTCTTTGCCACAATATGATAGCATCAACAGGCGCGTTTGTCAAGGCGCCACCCCCCAAAGCCGCGCGGCGAAAAAACGCGCGCCGAGCCGGTCGGTTTTTTCAACATCTATTTTTAAGGAATCGCGCGCAAGACTTCCACCCCAGCTTTCGCTGAAAAAGTCGTCAAGCGTGTTTTGCAAACAGTTGGCGCTCAGGAGGCTCGAGTTCCTTTTGTTAACGGAACGAGGCTGGCCATGAGGAACAACTCCTTCACTCAAATGAGCACTCAACAAACAGAGAACGCTATTTTCTACACATTTCAGTTATGAGATAATGTCAAGTTGCATTTGTCAAGAATTCTGCATTTTCTTTGTATGGCATGTCCGCGCCGAACAGGCAGGGTTTCGGGAAAAATGTCTTGACAAACGCGCGCGGATAGGATATTATAGCAAAGCGCTTTTGTGCGCACATGGGCGCGTGCCCAAACTGCGATGAAACCGTAGATTGCCGCCGAGCAGGCGGGTCACTTCGGTGGAGTATGTCCGACTATCGGGCGGCCGAGAGAAAGCAGCCCCGGCGGTATGGCCGGAGCCCTTTTGCCGGCGCAACCGGCTTTTTTATCAGGCCGAATGCGACACACACGGCACGGAGGACGAATTTCTTTCGAGCGCACATCTGTAAGGAGGTTCCATTCATGGCCAACCCTGTCAATCCCAAGGTCAAAGAGATGATCCGCATCAGGCTCAAGGCGTATGATCACCAGCTTATCGAACAGAGCGCGGAGAAGATTGTCGAAACCGCCAAGCGCAACGGCGCGCGCGTGTCCGGCCCCATTCCGCTGCCGACCCACAAAGAGATCATCACCGTTTTGCGCGCCGTCCACAAATATAAGGACAGCCGCGAACAGTTTGAGCGCAGGACGCACAAACGGCTGATCGACATCATCAAGCCTTCGCCCAAGACGGTTGAAGCGCTGATGAGCCTGGATCTGCCGGCCGGCGTCGAGATTGAAATCAAGCTGTAGCCCCACGTCATGTTGGCCAAGGCCAACCAATAACGAAGGAGGATATTCATGGGAAAAGCCATCATCGGCAGAAAAGCCGGTATGACACAGATATTTGATGCGGATGGCAAGGTCGTCCCCGTCACTGTCATTGAAGCCGGGCCGTGTACCGTCACCCAGATCAAAACCGCCGAGAGGGACGGCTACGACGCCGTGCAGATCGGATATGAGACCACAAAAGAGAAACATCTGACCAAGCCCGAGATCGGCCATCTGCGCAAAGCGGGCGGCGAGCTCAAGCGCCACCTGAAAGAGTTCCCGATCGAGGGCGAGTATAAGCCCGGCGATGAAATCAAAGCCGACGTTTTTGCCGAAGGGGATCGCGTGGACATCACCGGCATCAGCAAGGGCAAGGGTTTTGCCGGCGTCATCAAGCGCCACGGCGCGCACCGCGGCCCGACGTCGCACGGCGGCGGCCCGACGCACCGCCATCAGGGCTCCATGGGCGCAAACTCCGATCCGTCGCGCGTTTTCCCGGGAAAGATGATGCCCGGACGTATGGGCGGCGAACAGGTGACCATTACGAATCTTGACGTGGTCAAGGTTGACCTCGGCCACAACCTCATTGCCGTGCGCGGCGCCATCCCCGGCCCGAGAAACGGGATTGTGTATGTGCGCACCTCGGTCAAGAACGTCTAAGAAGGAAGGAGTGACCCCGTATGCCAAAAGCAAATGTTTACAATATGACCGGCAAACAGATCGGTGAAATGGAGCTTTCCGACGCCGTCTTTGGCGTCACGCCCTCCGAGCCGGCCGTTCACGCCGTTGTCAGAGCGCATCTGGCCGCGCGCCGGCAGGGCACGCAGTCCACGCTCACGCGGGCGGAAGTCAGCGGCGGCGGCATTAAACCCTGGCGGCAAAAAGGCACCGGTCGCGCGCGTCAGGGCAGCACACGCTCACCCCAGTGGACGCACGGCGGCATTGCGCTGGGCCCCAAACCCCGGGACTACCGCATGTCGGTCAACAAAAAGATCCGCCGCCTGGCGATGAAATCAGCCCTCTCCTCCAAGGCCGCCGAGAGCAGCATTCTGGTTGTCGACGGGCTGGACATGGGCGAAATCAAGACCAAGAGCTTCAAGCGCTTTATGGACGCGCTCGGCCTGCAGGGCAGAGCGATGTTTGTCACCGATATACCGCGCGAAAACATTGTCAAGTCCGCGCGCAATATTCCGGGCGTCAAAGTGACGTTCGCCGGCGTGCTCAATGTGTATGACATTCTCAGCGCGCGCACGTTTGTGGTGGACAAAGCGGCCGTGGCCGCCATTGAGGAGGTCTATGCCGAATGAAAACAGCATATGACGTCATTCTTCGCCCCGTCATCTCCGAACGCTCCATGGAGGGGGCCGAGAAGAAGATCTATACGTTCGAAGTTGCCCCGGACGCCGAGAAAATTGAAATCCGCAAGGCAGTTGAAGAGCTGTTCAACGTCAAGGTGCGCAGCGTGAACACCATGAACGTCATCGGAAAAGAAAAGCGCATGGGCGTCCACATCGGCCGCCGCGCCGCGAGCAAAAAAGCCATTGTCCGGCTGACCGACGCCTCGAAGGGCATCGAGTTCTTTGAAGGGATGGTGTAAGCATGGGAATCAGACAATTTAAACCGACCACGCCGTCCCGCAGGCATATGACGGTTTCGGACTTTTCGGAAATTACCAAGAAGTCGCCTGAAAAGAGCCTGCTTGAACCGCAGAAGAAGAATGCCGGCCGCAACAGCTATGGCCGCATCACTACCCGCCACCATGGCGGAGGCAACAAGCAAAAGTATCGCGTCATTGACTTCAAGCGCGACAAGCTGGACGTGACCGCCACCGTAATCGGCGTGGAGTACGACCCCAACCGCAGCGCCAACATCGCGCTCGTGCAGTATGAGGACGGCGAGAAACGCTATATCCTCTGCCCTGTCGGCCTGACCGCAGGAGACAAGGTCATGTCGGGCGAAGGCGCCGACATTAAGCCGGGCAACTGCCTGCCGATCAAGAACATTCCGCTTGGCACGTTTATCCACAACGTCGAACTTTATCCGGGCCACGGCGGCCAGCTCGTGCGCGGCGCGGGCGGGGCGGCGCAGCTCATGGCTAAAGAGGGCGTCAACGCGCAGGTCAGGCTGCCTTCGGGCGAGGTGCGCATTGTGCGCAACATCTGCAAGGCGACCATCGGCCAGGTGGGCAACATTGACCACGAGAACATTCAGATCGGCAAGGCCGGACGCAAACGCCACATGGGCTGGCGCCCGTCGGTGCGCGGAAGCGTTATGAACCCCTGCGACCACCCGCACGGCGGCGGCGAAGGCAAGTCCCCGATCGGACGCCCGAGTCCCGTGACCCCGTGGGGCAAGCCCACACTGGGATACAAGACCCGCAAAAAGCGCAACCCGTCCGACCAGTTTATTGTCAAGCGCCGCAATGTGAAGTGATAGGAGGAGGGCCATATGAGCAGAAGCATTAAGAAAGGTCCCTTTGTGGCCCCTGAACTTCTCAAGCGCATTGAGGAGCTCAACGCCAAAGGGGATAAAAAAGTTCTAAAGACCTGGAGCCGCGCCTCCACAATTTTCCCGCAGTTTGTCGGGCACACCGTCGCCGTGCACGACGGGCGCAAACATGTGCCGGTGTATGTCACCGAGGATATGGTTGGGCACAGGCTGGGTGAGTTCGTTCCCACCCGTACATTCAGAGGTCATGCGGGCAGCAAGACCTCCGGCAAGTAGGAGGACGAAAGATGGAAGCCAGAGCTCACATGAAATACGCGCGGATTTCACCGCGCAAGGTCTCGATTGTCGGAGATCTCATCCGCGGCAAGGACGCCAAAAAGGCGCGCGCCATTCTGGTGCACACGCCCAAGGCAGCGTCCGAACTGCTGATCAAAGTGCTTGACAGCGCGTGCGCAAACGCCGAAAACAATCTCCAGCTCGACCGGGACGCCCTGTATGTCTCGGAAGTGCTTGTCGGCGCGGGCCCGACGCTCAAGCGCATGATGCCGCGCGCCAAGGGACGCGGGTTCCGCATTTTGAAGAGAACCGCCCACATTACAATCGCCGTTGCCGAGCGTGGCAACGGTCAATAAGGGGGAGTATCATGGGACAGAAAGTCAATCCTCACGGCCTTCGCGTCGGCATTATCAAAGGCTGGGATTCCCGGTGGTATGCCCGTGACGACAAAGTGGGCGACCTGATTGTTCAGGATTACGAGGTTCGCACATGGCTGAAGAAGAAACTGTACGCTGCCGGCGTACCCCGCATTGAAATCGAGCGCGACTCCGCGCGCGTGCGCATTTTCCTTCACTGCGCCCGTCCGGGCGTTGTGATTGGTCGCGGCGGCGGGGACATTGAAAAGCTCCGCGCCGAGATTGAGGCCAAAGTGGGCAAGCCCGTTGCGCTGAACATCGTCGAGGTCAAAAACCCCGACATGAACGCGCAGCTTGTGGCCGAGAACATTGCCCAGCAGCTTGAGAAGCGCATCAGCTTCCGCCGCGCGATGAAGCAGTGCATGGGCCGTTCGATGCGTTCGGGCGCGCGCGGCATCAAAACCGCCGTTTCGGGCCGTTTGGGCGGCGCCGAAATCGCCCGCAGCGAGCATTACCACGAGGGAACCATTCCGCTTCAGACACTGCGCGCCGACATTGATTATGGATTTGCCGAGGCAGCCACCACGTATGGCCGCATCGGCGTCAAGGTTTGGATCTACAAGGGAGAAGTCCTCACGGTGGGCAACCGCATGGGCCCGCGCACCATCGAAGCGCCCCGTCCCCGCGAGGAGCGCCGCGATCGCCGTGACAACCGTCCCGGCGGCGGCTACGGCGGAAACCGTCCCGGCGGCGGAGGCCGTCCGGGTGGCGGAGGCTACGGCGCCGGCAGACCCGGCGGCGGAGGCTTTGGTGGCCAGCGTCCGCAAGGCGGCGGAGGCTTCGGCGGCCCGCGTCCGCAGGGCGGCGGCGGCTTCGGCGGCCCGCGTCCGCAGGGCGGCGGCGGTAACTTTGGAGGTCCGCGTCCGCAGGGCGGCGGCGGTAACTTCGGCGGCCCGCGCCCGCAGGGCGGCGGTAACTTCGGCGGCCCGCGTCCGCAGGGCGGCGGCAACTTCGGCGGCCCGCGCCCGCAGGGCGGCGGCAACTTCGGCGGCCCGCGCCCGCAGGGCGGCGGCAATGCCGGCGGCCCGGCTGCTCCCTCCACGCCCACACCACCTACCAATGAAGGAGGAAATGCGTAATGCTTCTTCCCAAGAGAGTCAAATATCGCCGCGTTCACCGCGGCCGCATGAAGGGCAAGGCCACGCGCGGCAACACCGTGACCTACGGCGACTATGGCCTGATGGCTGTCGAGCCGGCCTGGATTACCTCCAACCAGATCGAAGCCGCGCGTATTGCCATGACGCGTTCAACCAAGCGCGGCGGCAAGGTGTGGATCAAGATTTTCCCCGACAAGCCCGTCACGCAGAAGCCAGCCGAAACCCGCATGGGTTCGGGAAAAGGTTCGCCTGAGTACTGGGTGGCTGTTGTGAAGCCCGGCCGCATCCTGTTTGAAATTGGGGACATCCCCTTTGACATGGCAAAGGAAGCGCTCCGTCTGGCCGCCAACAAGCTCCCCGTGAAGTGTAAATTCGTCAGCAAGGAACAGACCGGAGGTGCCGTGAATGAAGCCTGAGCAGCTGCGCGAGCTGACCGGCATTGAGCTTGACCGGAGGCTTATTGACCTGAAGAAGGATTTGTTTAACCTGCGTCTGCAGCACGCGACCAATCAGCTCGACAACCCCATCCGCATCCGCGACACCAAGCACGATATCGCCCGAGTGAAGACGGTTATTCGCGAAAACGCGTTGAAGGAGGCCGCTGCCAAATGAGTGAGCAAATCAACAAAAGGGCCTTCCGCAAAACCCGTACAGGTGTGGTGGTGTCCGACAAGATGGATAAGACGGCCGTCGTGGCTATTGAGACCTATATTCGTCACCCGCTTTACAAGAAGACCATGAGGAGCACCTATAAGCTCAAGGTACACGACGAGAACAACGAGTGCTCTGTGGGTGACAAAGTTAAGGTCATGGAGACCAGACCCCTTTCGAAGGAAAAACGCTGGCGCCTGGTGGAAATCATCCAAAAGGCCCAATAAAGGAGGCTGCCGTTTATGGTACAACAGGAATCTTATCTCAAGGTGGCCGATAACACGGGCGCCAAGGAGATCAAGTGCATTCGCGTGCTCGGCGGCTCGGGCCGTGTGTACGCCGGCATAGGAGACGTCATCGTCGCCTCGGTGCGCAAGGCAACGCCGGGCGGCGTGGTGAAAAAGGGTGAGGTTGTCAAAGCCGTGATCGTGCGCACCGCCAAGGGCGTGCGCCGCTCGGACGGGACCTATGTCCGGTTTGACGACAACGCCGCCGTGCTCATCCGCGACGATCAAAACCCCCGTGGCACCCGAATTTTTGGCCCGGTGGCGCGTGAGCTGCGCGATAGAGATTACATGAAGATTCTGTCGCTCGCGCCCGAAGTGATTTGAGGAAGGAGAGAGATACATGAACAGTCTGAGCATTCGCAAGTCGGATACGGTCATCGTCCTCTCCGGCAAAGACAAGGGGAAGAAGGGCAAAGTGCTCTCCACGATCCCCTCTTCGGGCAAGGTTCTCGTCGAAGGCGTGAACATGTGCACCAAACACCGCAAGCCCAGAAGACAGACCGATCCCGGCGGCATCATGCATCAGGAGAGCCCGATTTACGCCTGCAAGGTTATGCATGTCTGCCCCAAGTGCGCCAAGCCTACGCGCGCCGCGCACGTCATTGCCGAGGATGGAACCAAGAGCCGCAAGTGCAAACAATGCGGCGAAGAGATATAAGGGAGGCGAATAAACCGTGGCAAGAATGAAAGACCGCTATGCCGGGGATGTCGCACCCCAGCTGATGAAAAAATTCGGCTACAAGAGCGCTATGGAAATCCCCCGTCTCGAGAAGATTGTGATCAATGTGGGTTGCGGGGAAGCGCGCGACAACGCCAAAATTCTGGACGCCGTTGTGGCCGACATCACCAAGATCACCGGACAGAAGGCCGTTGTGACGCACGCGCGCAAATCGGTGGCCAACTTTAAAGTGCGTGAGGGCATGCCGGTGGGCGCCAAGGTTACACTGCGCGCCTCGCGCATGTGGGAGTTCCTCGACAGACTGCTCAACGTGGCGCTTCCGCGCGTCAGAGACTTCCGCGGCATTAATCCCAACGCCTTTGACGGCCGCGGGAACTATGCCCTGGGCCTGAAAGAGCAGCTGATCTTCCCCGAAATTGACTACGACAAGATTGACAAGATCCGCGGCATGGATATTGTCATCTGTACAACTGCAAAGACCGACGAAGAGGCGCGCGAGCTGCTCACCCTGCTGGGCGCTCCGTTTGCCAAGTAAGGGGAGGAGAACAACATGGCCAAGAAATCAATGATTCTCAAGCAAAAGCGCCCCGCCAAGTTCTCCACGAGAGCGTATACCCGCTGCAAAATCTGCGGGCGTCCGCATTCGGTGCTGCGCAACTACGGCGTTTGCCGCATTTGTTTCCGGGAGCTTGCCTACAAGGGCCAGATTCCCGGCATGCGCAAGGCCAGCTGGTAAATAAGGTCACGCGCACCCGATGGCGGGAGCGACGCGTCAGCGTTTCACAGCCGAGAAATAGTACGCCACAGGTTCCCCTTTGAGGGAAAACCAGCCGTACTCATACCTCTCACATCGAACAAGGAGGTAAAACAATGCACATTACCGATCCTGTCGCGGATATGCTCACGCGCATCCGCAACGCCAACGCAGTACGTCACGACACGGTTGACGTGCCGGCGTCCAACCTCAAGAAGGCGATCGCCGAGATCCTTCTGGAAGAGGGCTATATCAAGAACTTTCAGTGCATCGCCGACAACGGCCAGGGCACGATTCGCATTCAGCTGAAATACTTGCCGGGCAAAGAAAAGGCCATCACCGGCCTTCGCCGCGTCTCAAAACCCGGCCTGCGTGTGTACGTGGGCACCGAAGAGATGCCGAAGGTTCTGCGTGGCCTTGGCATTGCCATTGTTTCTACGTCGAGGGGCATCATGACCGACAAGAAGGCGCGCCAGGCGCATGTCGGCGGCGAAGTCCTCGCGTTTGTCTGGTAGGGAGGAGAGGGAATATGTCTCGAATTGGAAGAAAGCCCATTCCCGTCCCCGCCGGCGTGACCATGACCATCGCCGAAAAGAACTTTGTGACCGTCAAAGGGCCCAAGGGCACGCTTGAGCAGAAGCTGCACCCCGACATGGCCATCAGCCAGGAGGGTTCGGTACTGTTTGTCTCGCGTCCGTCCGAGAGCAAGGAGCATAAATCGCTGCACGGCCTGACGCGCACGCTGCTGGCCAACATGGTCGTCGGTGTTGCAGAGGGTTTTACCAAAACGCTTGAGGTCAACGGCGTAGGCTACCGCGCGCAGCTCCAGGGCAAGCAGCTGGTGATGAACCTTGGGTATTCCCATCAGGTCATCATGGCGCCGCCCGAAGGAGTGCAGGTGGCGGTTCCCTCCCCCAACAGCATCGTCGTCACGGGCTGCGACAAGCAGATTGTCGGCCAGTTTGCCGCCGAGGTTCGGGGCAAGCGTCCGCCTGAGCCATACAAGGGCAAGGGCATCAAGTATCAGGGCGAGATCATCCGCCGCAAAGAGGGCAAGGCCGGCGGCAAGAAGAAGTAAAGGAGGCAAGCACCATGTTGAAAAAGCTGAACACCAACGCGCAGCGTCTGAAGCGGCATAAGCGGGTGCGGGCCAAAATTTCCGGAACCGCCGAATGCCCGCGGCTGAATGTTTTCCGCAGCGCAACGCATATCTACGCGCAAGTCATTGACGACAAGAAGGGACGCACGCTGTGCGCCGCCTCTTCCAACGACAAGGACTACAAAGGCCCGGCGGGCGGCAACAAAACCGCCGCGCGCGAAGTGGGCAAATTGCTGGCGGCGCGCGCCAAGGCCCAGGGCATTGTTGACGTTGTTTTTGACCGCGGCGGGTACCTTTTCCACGGACGTGTGAAGGAACTGGCCGACGGCGCCCGCGAGGGCGGACTCAATTTCTAGGAGGGAGGATAAATATGGCCATGCAGAACATGCGCTTTGACCCGGCCGCAACCGACCTCCAGGAGAAGGTTGTCGCGCTCAACCGCGTATCCAAGACTGTCAAGGGCGGACGCATTTTCAAGTTCGCAGCTCTCGTTGTCGTCGGCGACGGCAAGGGAACCGTTGGATTTGGCCTGGGTAAGGCTTCCGAAGTTCCCGACGCCATTCGCAAGGGCATCGAGGACGCCAAGAAAAATATGGTGACCATCAATCTGCGCGGCACCACCATTCCCCATGAAGCGCTGGGCGAGTTCGGCGCAGGACGGGTGCTGCTGAAGCCCGCCGCGCCCGGTACCGGCGTCATCGCCGGAGGCCCTGTGCGCGCCGTAATGGAAATGGCCGGCATTCGCGATGTGCGGACAAAATGCCTGCGCAGCAACAATCCGCAAAACGTCGTCACCGCGACGATGGAAGGACTTAAGTCGCTCAAGAGTCTGGAGGGAGTCGCCCGCGTGCGTGGCCGCACGCCCGGCGAGATTCTGAGATAAAGGAGGCCAGGAACATGGCAAAGCAATTGACCATTAAGCTTGTTAAGAGCCTTTCCGGCCGCCACGACAAGCACATTGCCACGGCGCACTCGCTCGGCTTGCGCCGCATCAGTGACGTGACCAAACAACCCGACAATCCCCAGACCCAAGGGAAACTTGCCCAGATTTATTATCTGGTGCAGGTGACCGAGGAAGCTTAGGAGGATGATCATGAAACTACACGAGTTGTCCCCGGCGCCGGGCTCCACGGCCGCCAGATTTCGTGTTGGACGCGGCCCGGGTACGGGAAACGGCAAAACCTCGGGGCGCGGCCACAAGGGGCAGAAGGCCCGCAGCGGCTACAGCCGCAAACGTGGATTTGAGGGCGGACAGATGCCTCTCGCGCGTGTTTTGCCCAAGCGCGGCTTCAACAACATTTTTGCTAAACCCCTTACAGCCGTTAATCTCGACGCGTTTGCCTCCTTTGCGGCCGGTTCGCGTGTAAGCGCGGTCGATCTGCTGGAAAAGCGTATTATCCGTAAATGTCCGTACGGCCTGAAGGTCCTGGGCAACGGAGAACTTACGGCGGCCCTCACGATTGTCGCGGCCTCCTTCTCGGAGTCGGCCAAGCGCAAGATCGAAGCGGCCGGAGGGAAGGCTGAGGTGGGCGGACGTGATTGAGACTGTTCGCAATGCCTGGCGGATTCCCGACCTGCGCAAGAAGATTCTTTTCACGCTTCTGGTTGTTCTGATTTATCGGTTCGGCGCGCAGATTTTTGTCCCGTTCATTGACGCGGTCAAGCTCAAAGAGTACTGGGATGCTTTGGGCGACACCGTTTTCGGCCTGATGAACATGATGTCGGGCGGATCTTTCAGCCAGGCGACGATTTTTGCGCTGTCCATTCAGCCGTATATCAACGCCTCGATCATCATGAACCTCCTCACCATCGGTATTCCGGCCCTGGAGCGCATGCAGAAAGAGGGCGGCGAGGAAGGCAAGAAAAAGATTGCCGCGATCACCAGATACGCGACGGTCGGCCTTGGTCTTTTGATGGGCTTTGCCTATTACTACGCCATGCGCACCGGCGGGATCCTGACCAACGACAGCATCTGGGGCGCAGCCCTGATCATCCTGACCTTTACAGCCGGTTCGGCCTTTATCATGTGGCTCGGCGAGCAAATCACCGAGTTTGGCATCGGTAACGGCATTTCCATCATCCTGTTCGCGTCGATCATCTCCAGAGGACCCTCCTTTGTGGGCGTTCTGTGGGAAAACATCACCGACCCCCGGAACATTTGGAAGGTCGCGCTGATCTTGGTCCTCGCGGTTGCCGCGGTGGCGTTTGTCGTCTTTATCACCAACGCCGAGCGTCGCATTCCGATTCAGTACGCCAAGCGTATGGTCGGGCGCAAGATGTACGGCGGACAGAGCACGCATTTGCCCATCAAGGTCAACATGTCGGGCGTTATGCCGATCATTTTCGCCAGCTCCATTGCGTCCTTCCCGGCGACGGTCGCCAACTTCTTCCCTGGAGCGCGGGACGCTGTGAACAATGTATTCGGCTACACAACGCCCCTGTACGCGGTTGTTTATCTGTTGCTTATTGTGGCCTTCAGCTACTTCTACCAGGCCATTCAGTTTAACCCCGTGGAGATCTCAAACAACCTCAAGCAAAACGGCGGATCCATTCCGGGCTTCCGTTCGGGCAAGCCGACGGCGGACTTCATCCGCCGCGTGCTCAACCGGGTCACGCTGTTTGGCGCAGTTTTCCTGGGCATTATTGCCGTCATGCCGATTCTGATGAACAATTTTCTGAATGTCGGCGGTCTGGCGCTGGGCGGCACGTCGCTGCTCATTGTCGTGGGCGTCGCGCTGGAGACGGTCAAGGCGCTTGAGGCTCAAATGCTGATGCGTCACTACAAGGGCTTTTTGGAGTAATCATCATGAATATCATTATGCTGGGCGCGCCCGGCTCAGGCAAGGGCACACAGGCGCAGAACCTCCAGGAGAGGCTGCACATTCCCGCGATTTCGACCGGCGCGATCCTGCGCGAGGCCATTAAGAACGAGACTAGCGTTGGCCTGAAGGCGAAGGGGTATATTGACGCTGGTCATCTGGTGCCCGACGACGTCATGGTGGAGCTTTTGCGCGGGCGCATCGCGGAGGAGAACGCAGGCTTCATTCTGGACGGGTTTCCCCGAACGATTGCGCAGGCTCAGGCGCTTGAGAACATTGGCGTTGCCATAGACCTTGTGCTGAGTCTGGAAGTGGACGACGCCGAGATTGAAAAGCGCATCTCCGGCCGCCGCGTGTGCGACGGCTGCGGACTGAGTTACCACACGCAGTTCAACGCGCCGAAGCGCGAGGGCGTCTGTGACGCCTGCGGCGGCGAGCTGATCCAGCGGGTGGACGACAAGCCCGAGACTGTCAGGGCGCGGCTGGAAGTCTACCACAGCGAAACCGAGCCCCTAAAGGGCTATTATCAGCGCACAGGCAAGCTGAAAACAGTTGTTTCTCATGAGGATTTGGAAGTCACGACGCGGCGCACACTTGAGGCGCTCGGCATATGATTTCCATAAAATCCGAGGCCGACATCGCGGCGATGCGCCGCGCCGGCCATATCGCCGGGCTTGCGCTCAAGGCTGGCGGCGAGGCCGTCAGGCCGGGCGTGAGCACAAGGAGTATCGACGCCGTCGTCCGCGAAGTGATTTTGGCCCATGGCGCGACCCCTTCCTTTTTGGGCTATCGCGGCTATCCGGCCGCCGCCTGCGTTTCGGTCAACGAGGAAGTGATCCACGGGATCCCCAGCGGCCGCAAGCTGCTTTCCGGGGATTTGGTGAGCATTGACGTCGGCGCTTTCATTGATGGCTTTCACGGGGACACCGCCGCCACATTCGCGGTTGGCGAAGTCTCTGAGGAGTCGTTGCGGCTGATGGAAGTGACCAAAGAATGTTTCTTTAAAGGCGTCCTGTTTGCCCGGGAGGGTCATCGCATTTCCGACATTTCGCGCGCTGTCCAGCATCACGCCGAGCAAAACGGGTTTTCGGCCGTCTATGAGTTCACGGGACACGGGGTGGGACGGGCGCTTCATGAGGATCCCGAGGTTCCCAATGTCGTCTCCGGCGAGGGCCGGGGCCCGAGACTGCTGCGCGGCATGACGTTCGCGATCGAGCCGATGATCAACATGGGAACAGGTGCCATTCGCGTGCTCAGCGATGGCTGGACTGTTGTCACGGCGGATAAGAGGCGATCGGCGCACTATGAACACACGGTTCTGGTCACAAGCGGCGAGCCTGAGCTGCTCACGCTTGTGCAGTGAGGTGGCTCGTCATGCACAACGAAATCCCCGAGCTTGGCGACCTGGTTCTGTCCCTGCGCGGTCGTGACGCCGGACGAGTTTTATATGTCGTAGGCGTGCGCGGCGACGATCTTTTACTTGCCGACGGGCGGGTGCGGATGATTGAGTTGCCCAAGCGAAAGAAACGAAAGCACGTGCGTTGGGCCGACCGCCCGGAGGATCGGGTCCGGCACAAACTGTGTCTGGGGCAAAAGGTGCTCAACAGCGAACTCCGCAAGGCGATTGCCGCATGGAGCGCGACGGGGGACAAGGGTTGAAAGGAGAGTGCGCATGGCCAAAGACGATGTAATTGAGGTAGAGGGCGTTGTGTTGGAGGCACTGCCAAACGCGATGTTCTCGGTTGAAATTTCCGGAGGGCACAAGATTCTGGCGCATATCTCCGGCAGACTCAGAATGAATTTTATCCGTATTTTGCCGGGCGACCGCGTGACGGTTCAGATGTCTCCGTATGACCTCACACGCGGAAGGATCACCTGGCGAAGCAAATAATTTGTTTTTCCCGATGAGGAGGTAGTCACATGAAAGTTCGTCCTTCGGTAAAGCCGATGTGTGAAAAATGCAAGATCATCAAGCGCCACGGCCATGTGATGGTCATTTGCGAAAACCCCAAGCACAAGCAAAAACAGGGTTGACGGGTTAAGTGTCTGCAATAGTTGGTATAATTGATCAGGAGGTGCCGTATGGCGCGTATAGCCGGCGTAGATCTGCCGAATGAAAAACGGGTTGAAATCGGGCTTACCTACATTTTTGGCATTGGACGCACGACGTCCGCTAAAATCTTGAAGAGCACCGGCGTTAGCCCTGAAACAAGGGTGAAGAATCTCAGTGAAGATGAGATTGCGCGCCTTCGTGAGATCATTGAAAAAGACCTCAAGGTGGAGGGCGACCTGCGCCGGGATGTGGCCATGGACATTAAGCGGCTGATTGAAATCGGAAGCTATCGTGGCCAGAGGCACCGCAAGGGATTGCCGGTGCGTGGACAGCGCAGCAAGACCAATGCGCGTACGCGCAAAGGACCTAAGCGCACGATCGCCAACAAGAAGAAGTAGGAGGGATAAGGCATGGCGCAACCCAAACAGGCGGCCAGACGCGGGGCTTCCCGCAAACGCCGCGAACGCAAGAATATAGAAAAGGGCGCGGTGCATATCCGCTCCTCGTTTAACAACACCATGGTCACCATTACAGACGTGTTCGGCAACGCGCTTTCATGGGCGTCTTCGGGCGGCCTTGGCTTCCGCGGCTCGCGGAAATCAACGCCCTTTGCCGCGCAGATGGCGGCCGAGACAGCCGCAAAGGCGGCCATGGAACACGGCTTGAAGAGCGTTGAGGTTTATGTCAAGGGTCCCGGGTCGGGACGTGAAGCGGCTATTCGCGCGCTGCAGACCGTTGGTTTGGACGTCAGCCTGATCAAAGACGTGACGCCCATCCCGCACAACGGATGCCGCCCGCCCAAGCGTCGCCGCGTATAACAGGAAGGAGTTTGATCTATGGCCAGATATACTGATGCGGTGTGCCGCCAGTGCCGCCGTGAAGGCATGAAGCTCTTTCTGAAGGGCGACCGCTGCTATTCCGACAAGTGCGGTGTTGTGCGCCGCGCCTATGCCCCCGGCCAGCACGGCCAAGGCCGCAAGAAGCCCTCCGAGTATGGGCTGCAGCTGCGGGAAAAGCAAAAAGTCCGCCGCTATTACGGTGTTCTGGAGAGCCAGTTTGGCAAGTATTTTGACATGGCTACGGGCATGGCCGGGCAGACGGGTGAAAACCTGCTGTCCCTCCTGGAGCGCAGACTGGACAATGTGGTGTACCGCCTTGGGTTTGCGGCGTCCAGACCGGAAGCGCGCCAGCTCGTGACGCATGGGCACTTTATGCTCAACGGGCGCAACGTCAACATTCCCTCGCTGATCGTCAAGCCCGGTATGGTGATCGCGCTGAAGAACAGGAGCCGTCAACTGGAGAAATTCAAGGCCACTTTGGAGATGAACGCCTCGCGCGTGCCGCCCAAATGGCTTGACTTCAGCCCCGAGACCTGTGAGGCAAAGATGCTTTCGACGCCTGAGCGCGCCGACATCGATCTGCCGATCGAAGAACATCTCATTGTTGAGCTGTACTCCAAGTAAAGACGAGTGCTCCGAAAAGCACCACGTTGCTTTGGCGCCCTGCAAAGATTTGCAGTCGCTGGGAGAATGGTCTTTCCCGGCTTCCAGTAATGAGGAGTGTTTTCATGATAGAAATTGAAAAGCCCCGTATTGAGTGCATTGAAGATGAAAACGATCCTTCGCATGGGAAGTTCATCGTAGAGCCGCTTGAACGCGGTTACGGCATGACGCTGGGCAATTCACTAAGAAGAATTTTACTTTCGTCTCTGCCTGGAACAGCGCCGACGACGCTGAAAATCGCCGGTGTGCTCCATGAGTTTTCCACAGTGCCGGGTGTGAAGGAAGACGTCACGGAGCTAGTGTTGAACATCAAGGGGCTGATTACCAGGCTGCACAGTCCAGGCGTCAAGACCGTATATATCGAAGCCAAAGGCGAGACAGAGATCACCGCGCAGAGCATTAAGGCCGACGCCGATGTCGAGATTCTCAACCCCGATATGCACATTGCCTGGCTTTCGCCCGACGCCGAGCTCGATATGGAGATCACGTTGTCTCACGGTCGCGGGTATGCTCCGGCCGAGCGCAACAAGCCGGCGCAGGCAATTATTGGCCTGATTCCCCTGGACAGCATCTATACGCCCGTCACGAAGGTCAACTTTACCGTCGAGAACACCCGTGTGGGCAACATGACCGACTTTGACAAGCTGACGCTTGAGGTCTGGACGGACTCCACGCTTTCAGCGCGTGAGGCCGTTTCGCTGGCCGCCAAGATCATGTCAGATCACTTAGAGCTGTTTACCGTCCTTTCCGACGCCGCGGGCAGCCGCTCCATTGTTGTCGAAAAGCCGGAGGCCTACCGCGACAAGGTCCTGGAGCTTACCATCGAGGAGCTCGACCTGAGCGTGCGGTCGTTTAACTGCCTCAAGCGCGCCGGGATCAACACCGTGGAGGACCTGGTCAGCAAGAGTGAGGAAGAGATGATGAAGGTACGCAATCTCGGGAGAAAGTCGCTGGAGGAAGTCATTAACAAACTCTCGGCAATGGGCCTGTCTTTATCCAAGAGCGACGGCTGAGCAGAATTTCTTGTGGAGGAGCGATTTCACATGCCTCGGAAATTAGGACGTCCCACCGCGCACCGTATGGCGATGCTGCAGACGATGGTCACCGACACCATTGAAAAGGGACGCATTGAAACAACCTGGACGCGCGCCAAGGAGGTTGCGCCCCTGGTTGAAAAGATGATCACGCTGGGAAAGGCGAACACCTTGGCCACGCGCCGCCAGGCCATGGCCTTTATGACCAAGGAGGACACGGTCAAAAAGCTGTTTGACGACGTTGCCCCCGGCATGGCCGAGCGCAGCGGCGGCTACACACGTGTCACCAAGCTCGGGCCGCGCCGCGGCGACGCCGCCGAAATGGCCGTGCTTGAACTGGTTTAAGCGACTGTACAAAGGCGGGGCGTCCGGAGACGTCCCGCTTAGACTATTCAAAAGTGCCGCGTCGCCCTTATCGGTTTTCATGTCGAGCCTGACGCCGAAGGCGGCGGGTTCTCGCCTCGCTAAAACCGGACAAGGTTGAATTACAAGGCTTTGCGGAACTGATTTCCGCAAGGCCTTTCTCCATCAAGCCGCCGCCGCGGTTTGACATAGTCTCCTCCTAACTGATTTTTTTGCTCAATCTTTATGGTTTCTTAATCTTTGGTTTATCACGTCTTTAGAATCAGGCTGTATACTCAGAACATAAACCGAAGGAAAGAGGGAAGACACAATGAAAAGAAACGTACGCATCCGAGTGATATCGCTGGTTGCCGCAGCCGTCCTGCTGTGCGGCGCGCTGGCCGCAGCGGCCATCACAGGCTCCCCCTACGAAACGCTGAAGAGCGCCGCGTTTGACGCGCTGACGCTCAGCAACGCCACCATCACGGGCGAGGCCTCCATCTATGTGGACGGTCAGTTGATGACAACGCAAAAGATCTTCAGCAAAGACACCGAGGACGAATCCTACTCCGGCCTCTTTGACGACGAGGGCGCCGCCAGGGGATTCAGCTACCAGGGCAAGGAACTGAACATTTCCACTGTCGGCGAAAGCAGCACCGGGGAGACCAGGTACTCGGCGTACAGCAACAATTCATCTGGGTATTCATATGACGTGCGCACATCCGTGTTCGGCATTTCGTCCGAAGACCTCAACACCGCCGAAATGCGCTTTATGGAAATGCTGCTCGACGTTATGGTCGGCGACCTGAAAAACAACGTCACGATGAGCTCGGACGGCGACACGCGCATAATCAGCGGCACGCTGACCGCGGCCCAGATTCCCGAGCTTGTCAACGCCGGGCTGGACGCCCTGACCTCTGTGTCCATGAGCGGCAGAACCTACTCCGACTCTGAAACTCTGAGCTATGACGCCGCCCGCAGGGTGCAGACCGTGAAACGCACCACAATTGAGGGCGCGGAAAAGACCGTCGAAGTTGTGGAGCTCACGCTGGCCGACAAAAGCACCGAAGAGTATTGGGATTCCCAGTACGGCTGGGCCGACGTTAACGGGAAAACATACGTCGTCACTGCCGAGAACGTCCTCAGCAGCGAGGTTACCGCCGCGACGGCCGAGGACTACGGAGACGACCTGTTCAGCGCGCCCCCGACCAAGATTCGCATTGACTACGTCCACGGCGAGGCGACGGTGGACGGCGACGGACACCTGAACGCCGTTGACGGCCGCGCCATTGTGAACATCGAGGACGTACTCGGCAAGTCGTACGCCGTGGAAATCGCCATTGCGCTGGACATTAGCGACATCGGCACGACGGTTGTCGAGTGCCCCATCCCCAATGCCGCCGAAGTTCTTGCCCCGTATTTCACGTCCGGAGGAAATGTGTACTTCACGCTTAATCCCGACGGCACCATCAATGTTGGCAGCATCAGCGAAAACTATCGCAGCGACATTTACTGGAGCGCGGACGAGCGAGTGTTCATCGAAGGCTAATCCTTACGCGCAGTACAGAATCTCTTTGGGCCGCCCCTCTCCTTGCGTGAGGCGCGGCCCATTGTGACGAGGTGAATCATGGTTCTTGAGGTTAACAAACTGACCAAGCTCTACAAAAACGGGCGCGGCGTTCGCGACGTGTCGTTTTCGCTGGGCGCGGGGGAAGTTCTCGGACTGCTCGGCCCGAACGGCTCGGGCAAGACTACGACCATGAAGGCGGTCGCCGGACTGGTGCAGCACAGCGCCGGAACCGTTTTGGTCAACGACGTCGACGCGTTCTCCCATCATGAGAAGGCGATGCGTCAAATGGGCAGCCTGATCGAAGCGCCCGCGCTTTACGAGCACATGACGGCGGGTCAGAACATGCGCCTGGCGCAGCGGTTTTACCCGGACGTCGACGATCAGCGCGTGCAGGAGGTGCTTGCGCTCGTCGGCCTGGACAAATACGCAAAGGACAGGACGGCGACGTTTTCGCTGGGGATGCGCCAGCGGCTGGCCCTTGGGCTGGCGCTGCTGTCCAGGCCAACGCTGCTCGTGCTGGACGAGCCCGCCAATGGGCTGGACATCGAAGGCATGGTGTATGTCCGGGAGGTCGTGAAAAAGGTTGCGGAGGAGGGCGCGGCCGTGCTCATTTCAAGCCATCTGGCGCACGAGATTGAGCTCTGCGCCACCAAGGTGAGCATACTATACGACGGCCTTCAGCTGGGCGGGGCCTCAATGGAGGAAGTGCTCTCGGTGAGTCCGAGCCTTGAGGATTACTTTTTGGCGGAAGTGTCGAAGTACCGCGAGAGGGGGGCGCTTGTATGAGAGCGTTTGCCGCGAGCTATCAAAACGAGTGGAGCAAGCTGATGACCCGCCGGAAATACTATGTGTTTATGGGCATCGGACTGCTGATCTGCCTGCTGTGGGCCCTCATTGGGAACCTGCTGGGCAACGTCCTGTCGCAGAACGTGGGCGCATTTCTCAGCCTGACGCCCAGCCCCATGGGCGTACTCGGCATCTTTTTGAATATCATCATTCCGTTTCTGTTGTTTATGGGCGTGACCGACCTGATCACCGTGGAGGCCTCCGAAAAGACCATGAAGGCCATGCTGCTGCGCCCCGTCGAGCGCTGGAAGCTCTTCAGCGCCAAGCTGCTGGCCGTGCTGACCTATGCGGCGCTCTATCTGGGCAGCGTGTTTTTGCTCAGCTCTGCGCTTCAGTTTTTATTTGGAAACGGGGAGTCGGCGCACGAGCTGCTGCGCATGCTGGTGTCATACGCGCTGACGTTTGTCCCGCTGGCCGTGCTGGCGGCGTTTGCCGCGCTGATCGCACTCATGGGCAAGAGCGGCACCCTGACGATGTTTATTCTGCTCATGAGCTACCTGCTGCTGCGTGCGCTGCCGATGTTTATCTCCATTTTAAACGAAATGCTGTTTACCTCCTATCTCAGCTGGTACAGGGTTTGGGTCGGCGCGCTGCCGAGCGGCTCAAAGCTGGCGCAGATGCTCGTCATCGTGCTTGGCTTCGGCACCGTGTTCTTCACGTTGGGGAGCTTATTGTTTGAGAAAAAAGAGTACTAGAAGCTTTTCGTTTTGTCAAAGAACCAGAGGGTTTTTACAGTCTGTTATCCCCGCCCAAGGCGGGGATTGACATGTTTGGAGGAGGTTTGCCATGTCGATGCGGTTGAAGCTGATCACGGGTCTGATCGTGTCACTGGTTGTGCTGCTCGCGCTGTGCGCGGCCGCTTCCTTTTTGTTGTTCTGGTTATTAGCCACGCCTTATGTCGGGCGGAACCTAGCCGAGAACATAGGCGCGATCGCCGCGCGGTACTTTCTGATCGCGCTGCTGGTCGTGGTCGTTCTGGGCGCCGTCGGCGCGCTTTGGACGCTGAGCAGCACACAGAAAAATTTCCTGCGTCCGCTGCGGATGTTGCGCCGCGCCGCGCTGGAGATCCGCGACGGCAACCTTGATTTTGAGCTCGTGGTGACCGGGGCTGATGAGTTTACCGAGCTTGCGCTGTGTTTTGAGCAGATGCGGGTGCGCCTGAAGAACTCCACGAGGCAGCAGCAGGCGGTGGAAGAGGAGCGCCGCATGCTCATGGACAGCATCTGTCATGACCTCAAGACGCCCATAACCTCCATTTTGGGGTACGCCGAGGGCATTCTGGACGGCGTAGCCGATACGCCCGAGAAGACAAGGCAATACGCCGGGGTCATTCGCAAAAAGTCCATTTCGCTTCAAACGCTGTCGGACGACCTCTCGCTGCTTTCACGGCTGGAAAACGCGCAGCTTCCGCTTGATTTGGCTGTCTGCGACCTGGCCGTTCTGGTTGGCGAGCTGGCCGAGGAGTTCAGGGGGGAAGTGCCCGACGTCTCGCTGGCCGTCACGGTGCCGTCTGGGCTTGTTTGCCGCATTGACCGGGAGAAAATCGGGCGCGTTTTGCTCAATCTGCTGCAGAACAGCGTCAAGTACCACAAGGTGGGCGGGCCGCCGCCCCGCATCGAGATTGCGGCGCGCGGCGTGGAGGACAGAGTGCTGCTGACGGTGTCCGACAACGGCTCCGGGGTGCCGGCCCAAGAGCTGACGCGTGTGTTTGACCGTTTTTACCGGGTGGACGCCTCGCGCGGGGTGGTCAAGGGCAGCGGGCTGGGCCTGAGCATCGCGCGGCAGATTGTGTTGGCGCACGGCGGGAAGATCTGGCTGGCCAACAGGCCCGAGGGCGGGCTGATGGTCAGCATTTCGCTGGCGATGGCGCAGGTTGAGAGAAGAGGTGAGCCATGATTCTCATTGTCGAGGACGATATGGAGATTGCCGCGCTGGAAAAGGACTATCTGACGATTGCGGGATATGAGACCGAGATTGCCGCCGACGGCTTTACCGGACTCGAGCGCGCCGTGGCCGAGGATGTGGAGCTTGTGGTGCTGGACATCATGCTTCCCGGCCTGGACGGGTTTACCGTGCTCAAGAAGCTGCGCGAGCGCAGCGTTGTTCCAGTCATTGTGCTGTCGGCGCGCGGGGAGGATATAGACAAGATCCGCGGCCTTGGCCTGGGAGCGGACGACTATATGCTTAAGCCGTTTTCCCCCAATGAGCTTGTGGCGCGTGTGCGCGCCCATCTCGCGCGGTATGAACGGCTGACGGGCGGCAAGGCGCAGAAAAAGCCGGCGTGCATCGAGGTGCGCGGCCTGCACATCGACAAGGACGGGCGCCGCGTCAGTCTGCACGGCGAAGAAAAAGCCCTCACGCCCAAGGAATACGACATATTGCTCTTCCTGGCCGAAAACCCCAACCGCGTGTATGGCAAAGAGGACTTGTTTGAGAAGGTCTGGGGCATGGAGGCCATGGGGGAGAGCAGCACGGTTGTGGTACACATGCGCAAACTCAGGGAGAAGATCGAGCCCGATCCCCAGAATCCGCAGTACATCGAAACAGTGTGGGGCGTGGGGTATCGCTTTCGCGCCTAAAGCGACAGTCCGCCCTGTGGCGGACTGTCAAAAAAGCCCCTCGCGTCTCTTTCTTTATCCGTTTTTACGTCGAGCCTGGCGGCGCAGCCGGCTAGTCCTCGCCTCTCTGAAAACCGATAAAAATAGAACCACTACGCTTTCACGGAGTCACTCCGGGAAAGCGTTTCTTTACGCGTCTTCACAAAGACGCGATCCTGTCCCCGCTTTGTCAAAGAACCCTTGGTTCTTTGACAGTCTCACGGTACGCTCCCGGATTAAATCCGGGAGCGCACCGTGAGGCTTGTCTCTTGGGAACCCGATCCGACAGAAGGACCGCCGAGCATGTTGCTGTAAAGTTTTTCAGAATATTGTCGATATTGACAAATATACGACATGAAAACCAAATTACTACAAATATATGATAAGATAGTGTAGAATTGTTTGTAGAAATAGAAATAATAAATACAAAACAATAATTTTCTTGACGAAAGTTCGCACATGTGATATACTTTTTCACACAAAGCGGACAAGAAAAAACTGTCGGAGGTGGATGTTGATGGTAGACGCGGCACAATTGGCAAGCGCGCGCCTTCAGCAAGTACAGAGCACGGTTGAGTCCCGCTTGCAGACGATCTCCGCGGCCACCGGGCGCAAGTTTTCGCTGTATTTTGAGCGCGCTGTGCAGCGCGCCGAGCCTCAGGTGGTCACCGCCGAGCCGCAGATTGAGCAAACAGCGGCTGATCCGCTGATGTCCTCCGGCTCCCGGATCACGCAAACCGGCCGGTCGGAGATTGACGAACTCATTTTGCAGGCGAGCGAGCGCTATGGCGTCAGCGCCGGCCTGATCGACGCGCTGATGTGGGCCGAGTCGGGATACCGCGCCGAGGCGGTTTCACCGAAGGGCGCAATGGGACTCATGCAGCTCATGCCGGCCACGGCGGCCGGACTGGGCGTTGAAGACCCTTTTGATCCGGGGCAGAACGTGGACGGCGGCGTGCGGCTGCTGGCCGCGTTGCTTGAAAAATATAACGGGGACGCCAAAATGGCGGTCGCCGCGTATAACTGCGGCGCGGCGGGACTGAACAAACGCGGCATTACGGCGCTTGACAGCGAGCAGCAGCTCGCGCTGCTGCCGGCCGAAACAAGGACGCATTTGGAGCGTATTGAAGCGTATCTTCGGGAAAACTACAGTCAGGCGGCGTCGCTGTAAGCCGGCTTAGAATAATTTGGAAAAGAACCCAACAGCAGCTAAACCCCCGCGCGGGTCTATACGATAGAAGGGTATGAGAATCACAGGGATGGAGCCGGTGCCGGCCGCGCGCGGCCGGGGTTTTTATTCTTGTGCTTTTTTGTCAGAGTTTAAAAAGGAAGTGGTTTTGTTGCTTGACCGCCTGTTTGGACATGTAAACCTTCTGGCAAAGGGCATGGATGTAGCCTGGCAGCGCCAGGAGGTCATCTCCCAAAACATTGCCAATGCCGACACCCCCAACTACAAGAGTCAGCACATTGAATTTGAGACGGCGTTTCGGCAGGCCCTGGAGGATCAGGGCTCGATACCCAACAAGACAACCCGTCCCGGCCATTTTCAGTTTTCCCCCTCCGACCCGCTGGCTGTAAATCCCGTGGTCGTGAGCGAGACGCATCACTCCATGCGTATGGACGGCAACAATGTGGACGTCGACCAGGAGATGGTTGAGCTGTCCCAGAACACCATATTATACAACGAGGAAGTGAACAAGGCCAACGCGGAGTTTTCCCGTCTGCGGCTGGCCATCACCGGAAGCAGGTAATACACGCACAATAATTTGTCCTGGGGAGGAATTTTGTGAACATTTTCAGAAGTATGAACATCAGTGCGTCGGCACTGACGGCGCAGCGGTACCGCATGGACGTCATCGGCGAAAACGTCGCCAACGCCACCACGACCCGTACCGCCGACGGCACGCCGTACCGGCGGAAATACGTCGTCTTTGAGGAAAAAACGCAGCCCTATCTCTTTTCGGAGTGGCTGCAGGCCTCACAGGAGCGTATCGGCGGCGCGGGGGTGCGCGTAGTGTCGCAGGGCGAGGATCAGAGCCCGTTCAAGCTTGTCTATGAGCCGGGGCATCCCGACGCCAACGCAGACGGATATGTCGAATACCCCAATGTCGACATGGAAAAGGAAATGGTCGACATGATTTCCGCCACGCGCTCCTATGAAGCCAACATCACGGTGCTCAACAACTACCGCAACATTGCCATGAAAGCGCTTGAAATCGGCCGGTAAGCTCTTGAAACTCCGTCGCGGGCATGTTTGTGCGCCCGGACGGGATGACGCTGCCACCCCATTACGCTTTGGACGGGGCGCGGCAGGGTTTGTTGCCGGCGTCCGGCGTAAACCAAAGGAGGACATGAATGGCCATCAATATTTCTGCCCTGAGTAACGCCTCTATTTTGCCGAGTTTGTCCACGATCGGCCAGATCAAGGACGCCACGCCGGTGGTCACGGCGCAGAGCGGGGGCACGACCGGCGTCGGGTTTGCCGATTTTCTGAGTGAGGCGATGGCCAATACCGTCGCCACAGACTCTGAGTCCAAAACCAGCGATATCGGCATGCTGCTGGGAGAGGTGCAGGACCTGCACACGGTGGGACTGACCAGCGCGAAGGCAGACATCATGCTCAACCTTACGGTTCAGATTCGGGACCGGGTGGTCGAGGCCTATCAGGAAGTCATGAGAATGCAGATCTAAACGGGGATTACGGCGCTCTTTGCGGGATTGCTTAGGTTGACTGCGGGGGAAAGCGTTCCGGCTTCCCCCGTAATACAACGCCATGATGTGCAATTGAGGGGATGCTATTGAATTTTCTTGACCTGATTAAAAAGATCCGTCAGCAGTTTGTGGATTTATGGCAGCGAGTTGAAAAAAGGGACCGCACGCGCTTCTTCCTCATTGCGGGAGTGGCGATTGTGGTGATTGTTGCTGCCGTGGTTCTGCTGACCAGGACAGACTATGTGGTTCTGTTTTCTCAGCTGGACGCCGCTTCGGCGCAGCAGGTGACCACGGAGCTGCAGGGTCAGGGCATTGCCTACCGCACCGCAGACGGCGGTACAACTGTGCTCGTGCCGGAAGAGCGCCGGGACGAACTGAACATCTCCTTTGCCAGCCAGGGCGTTCCGCAGACCGGCATCAGCTATGACCTGTTCAGCCAGGGATCGGGGCTTACGACCTCGGACTATGAAAAACATCAATATGAGCTCTATCAGAAGCAGGAGAACCTGCGCACGGCCATCCGCAAAATCAACGGCGTGTCAGACGCCATCGTGCTGCTGGCCGTTCCCGAGAACAGCTACGCCGTTTTTCAAACCGAAATTCAGGACGTGACCGCCTCGGTCATCCTGACCATGGAGCCCAACGAGGCGCCCACGCAGGCCATGGTGCAAACCGTGGAAAACCTTGTGGCCAACGCCGTGGCCGGCCTGTCCCCGGACAACGTCTCGGTCACCGACAACACCGGGGCCGTGCTCAAAAGCCGCGATGACGTCTACTCCACGCTGGAAAACAACTATGCCTACCAGAACCGGGTGCAGCGCGACCTGGAGTCGGCGATCATGGGCCTGCTGCGTCCTCTGTTCGGGCAGAACCACGTGCGCGTTGTGGTCAACACGGCGCTGAATTTTGACGACCATGCTGTTCAGAACACATTTTTCTCGCCCGTGGTCGATGAGGACGGCATTGTGATCTCCTCCCAGACCATCAACGAGCAGGTGCACGGCACGTCGGCGGCCACGGGCGAGCCCGGCATAGACGAAAACGGCGGCGCCGACGAGTACACCGAGATCGACGGGAACGCCGTCAGCGACTACAGCAAACTCTCCGAGACGATCAACTACGAGGTCAACAAGGTCGAGGAGCAGATTCAAAAGGCCAAGGGGAGCATTGAGCATCTGACGATCTCCGTTGTCGTGGACAGCGGCAGCGTCAGCCAGGAAAACTCCAACGCCGAGGCCATCCGAACGCTGGTCGGCGGCGCGACCGGCTTGGAAAAAGCCGATTACGGTCTCATCACGGTCGCCTTCCAGACGTTTGACGGCGTGGCCGAGGAGAAGAGCCTGCAGGAGCAGATCCGCAGTGACCAGCAAAACGCTGACATGATGGAGCTGATTCGCACGCTTGTGCTGTACGCGATCATCGGCGCGTGCGTCATCACCCTGATGGTCAAGGCCATGTCGCTGCTGCGCAAAAAACCGTCGGAAGCAGAGGAGCTCGCGATGGAGAAGCTTGGGCAGGCTCAGGACGAGATCAACGAATACGGAGAGCTTGTCAAGCTGGCCACGCTCGGCGCGCAGATTGAGGTCACCAAATCGCCCACCCGGGAGCGGGTGGAGGAGTTTATTGAGAACAATCCCGACGCCGTGGCCAATCTGCTGCGCAATTGGCTTTCGGAGGACTATGGAAAGCATTGATGGGGGGTGACGGGGCATGTCAACGCTGGTGCTGAGCGGACGGGAAAAAACGGCCATATTGCTTATCGCGCTGGGGAAAGAGTATTCGGCGCGCATTTTCAAACATCTGCGGGACGATGAGATCGAGCAGATTACGCTGGACATCACCAACGTCCGGCGCGTCGACGCCGAAACCAAAGAGGCCGTGATTCAGGAGTTCTATGAGGAGTGCCTTGCCCAGAACTATATCTCGGAGGGCGGCATCGACTATGCGCGCGAGGTGCTGGAGAAAGCCATCGGCGCGGACAGGGCCTTCCAGCTGATCAGCAGGCTGACGTCCTCTCTGCAGGTGCGCCCGTTTGACTTTGCCCGCAAGGCCGACCCCAACCAGATTCTGAACTTTGTGCAGAATGAGCATCCGCAGACCATCGCGCTCATTTTGTCCTATCTTGAGCCGGCGATGTCGGCCGACATTCTGGCCAAGCTCCCCGGCGAAAAGCAGAGCGACGTTGTGGCGCGCATTTCCCGCATGGACCGCACCAGCCCTGAATACGTGCGGGAGATCGAGCGCATTTTGGATAAGAAGCTCTCTTCGCTCGGCACCGATGACTTTACGTCGGTCGGCGGCATTGAAAGCATTGTGGAAATCCTCAACGCCACCGACCGCGGCACCGAACGCCGCGTGCTGGAAGAGCTTGAGATTGAGCACAGTGATCTCGTGGACGAGATCAGACGCAAAATGTTTGTGTTTGAGGACATTATCAAGCTGGACAAGCGCGCCATTCAGCGCGTGCTCAAAGAGGTGGAGAACTCCGACCTCACCGTTGCGCTTAAAAACGCGACGCCCGAGGTGTGCGCACTCATCTTTGAGAACATGTCCAAGCGCCTGGCCGATATGATCCGGGAGGACATGGAGTACATGGGCCCGGTCCGGGTGCGCGACGTCGAGGATTCGCAGCAGAAGATCGTCAACGTCATCCGCAAGCTTCAGGATGCCGGCGAGATCATTATCTCGCGCGGATCGGAGGACGAGGTTATTGTCTAACATCATCAAGGCCGAGCTGGCCCGATTTTGCAGGCAGGAAAGCCTCGGCGTGTCCGCCGCGTCCGTGTCCGCGCCCGAGGCGCCCGCCGGCCCCACGCAGGAGGAGCGCGAGGAGATGGAGCGCCAGGTTCGCCAGGAGTATGAGACGGCGTATGGGGAGCTGCTCTTGGCGGCACAGGACGAGGCGGCGATGATCCTTGCCGACGCCAGAAAAGAGGCCGGGAAAACCCTCGCCGAGGCGCGGCGGCAGGTGGAAAGCCTGCGGCAGGAGGCATATGACGAGGGCTTCGAGCAGGGACTGGACGCGGCGAAGAAGACGACCGAGGACATTCTCCGCAAGGCCGACGAGGACGCGCAAGAGCTTTTGGAGAGCGCGCGCGGCGAGCGGGACGCGATGCTGGACGAGATGGAGCCGAAGATTCTGCATCTGGCGCTGGAAGTGGCCGAAAAGATTATGCGCTATGAGCTGGATCACAACGACGGCGCGTATATGACCATCCTGACCGCGGCGCTCGGCGCCATCAAGGCCGAGTCAAACGTCATTTTACGGGTCAATCCGGCTGAGTACGTGCGCTATTTCAACAGCCGAGATTCCGCCAAGATCCGCACGGCCAACGGAAATCTGACCGCGCAGGTGATGATCGACTCCTCGGTGGAGACCGGCGGCTGCCTGATTGAGACCGACAGCGGCGTGATAGACTGCGGCCTCAGCGCCCAGATTGCGCAGATTGAGAACGGACTGGGCCTGGAGCCATAATCTGACGAGGAGGCCGTCTATGGCCGCAATTGACTTTGACAGCATCAGCCGGCTGCTGCAAAAGACCGACCCCCTGGAGTATTCGGGAAAAGTACAGATGATTGCCGGCCTGACCGTCGAGGCAAATGGTCCGGCTGTTCAGATCGGCGAGATGTGCCGCATTTACACCCTGCACGGGGAGCATTATATCCAGGCCGAGGTGGTTGGCTTTCGCGAGCGTCGCGTGCTGCTGATGCCCTATGGGGACATGACCGGCGTCGGGCCGGGCTCGCGCGTGGTGTCCACCAACCGCTCCCTGCGCGTGCCGGTGGGCATGAACTACCTCGGACGCGTACTGGACGGCCTCGGCGCGCCGATGGACGGCGGCCCTGCCATTGTGCCGCAGGAGTTCTACACGGTGGAGAGCGCGCCGCCCAACCCCATCTCGCGGCCGCGCATCGGGGAAATCCTGCCGCTGGGCGTGCGGGCCATTGACGGGCTGCTCACCTGCGGGCGCGGGCAGAGAATCGGGATCTTCGCCGGCTCGGGCGTGGGCAAGTCTACGCTTCTCGGCATGATCGCCCGCAACGCGCGCAGCGACATCAACGTGATCACGCTCATCGGCGAGCGCGGGCGCGAGGTCAACGACTTCCTGCAAAAGGATCTCCAGGAGGAGGGCCTGCGCCGCTCTGTCATAGTGGTGGCCTCAAGCGACCAGCCCGCGCTGATTCGCGCGAAGTCGGCGCTGGTGGGCACGTCGATCGCCGAGTACTACCGCAACCAGGGCCTGAACGTGCTTTTGATGATGGACTCGCTTACGCGGTACGCAATGGCGCAGCGCGAGATCGGCATGGCCATCGGCGAACCTCCCGTGTCCCGCGGATACACGCCGTCGGTATACACCGTCATGCCCAAGCTGCTGGAACGCACGGGAAACTCCAGCAAGGGCTCGATCACGGCTCTGTACACGGTGCTTGTCGAGGGCGACGACCTCAATGAGCCGATCACCGACACGGCGCGCGGCATTCTGGACGGCCATATCGTGTTGTCCAGGCAGCTGGCCAACCGCAACCACTATCCGGCCATCGACATTTTGGCCAGTGTGTCCCGCCTGATGCCCGACATCGTGTCGCGCGAGCACCGGGACAAGGCGGCCGACGTCAAAAGCAAAATGGCAGTTTACCGGGACGCGCAGGACTTAATCAACATCGGCGCATACAGGGCGGGATCAAACCCCGAAATTGACGCCGCCATTGAGCAGAACGACCAGATCAACGCATTACTGCTGCAGCGCGTGGAGGAGATCAGTTCCTTTGACCAGACGCTTGAGAGGCTCATGGCCATCGGAGGCTCACATTGAAAAAATTTATCTTCACACTGCAGTCGGTGCTGAACATGAAGGTCTCGCTGGAGCGGCAGCACATGGCCGAGTTGGGCGCCTGCGAGCTGAGGCTGAAGCAGCTGCGCCAGCAGCTGGCCGCGCTGCACGACAGGCTTGATTTGCAGGTTGACGCGTTTAACACAGCGTGCGCCGAAGGGGTCACGCCCGCGGACTTAAGCGTATACGCCGTCGGATTTCGGGCTCTGCGGGAAAAAATTGAGACGCAACGCGCGTCCGTGGAAGTGGCTGAGCAGGAAAAGCGGCGCATCCAAAGCAGACTGGTGGAAATCATGCAGGAGCGCAAGATGCTGGAAAAACTCAGGGAAAAGCAATACGAGGAGTACAAGCTGCTGATCAAGGCCGAGGACGCGGCCGTTATGGATGACTTTATGACCCACAAGATTCACCAGCCCGCGCCCTGACCGGCGCGCGGAGATTACGGCGGCCGTACCGCGGCGGAGGAGTTGTGTATGGATTCGGAAACCCGGGCCAGGACGGTCGACGAGCTTGATCAGGAGGCCGAGCAGGGGAAGAAGGGCAAAAAGACCAAACCCCCCAAGCCGCCCAAGACCAAGGCGCCCAAAAAGCCAAAACCCGAGAAGAAGCCAAAACCCGTGAAAAAGCCCAAGCCGCCCAAGAGGCCCAAACCCGGAGCGCCCTCCGTGTCCGCTTCGTCCGGCGAGGGGGAGGAAGCGCGCGAAAAGCGCAGACATCCCGTGCGCACAGCGCTTTTGTTGACAAGCCTTTTCTGGGTGCTGCTGATCGGCGCCGTGGTCGCCGTGTGCTGCCTGCGCATCACCAATGAGTTTGGCGACAAGCAGTATATCCTTGACCCCGAGGGCGTGGTGCGCGGCCCGATCCTGCTGTTTCTCAATCCCGATGAGGAATCCCGCGAGGACTACTACCGCGCCGAGCAGGACTACTACACCGATTGGGAAAAGGAGCTTGAGGAGTTTTCCAATGAGCTTGACGCGCGCGAGGCTGAGCTCGATGCGCGTTCTGACGAGCTTGACGCGCGGGAATACGAGCTTGACGACCGCGAGGACGAAGCCCTTTCGTCCGAAGAGTCGCCGACCGTGACCGTGGGAGGGGCCACGTCTGAGGACATTTCACGGCTGGCAAAATCCCTGCAGGAGATGACGCCGCTGAACGCCGCCAACGCCATTGCCGAGATGTCGGACGAGACGACGCTCATTGGCATTTTGCGTAAGGTCAAGCCGGCAAGCCTGGGCAAAATTCTGGACGCGATGGAAGCAGACTATGCAGCGTATATTGTGGAGCTGCTCGCCCAGCCGCCCGAGGAAGAATAACCGGGCACGAGCGCCGTCAAGAGTCTTGCCGGGATAAAAACCGCAAAAGATTAAATCAAAATGCTTTCCCGGATTCATTCCGGGAAAGCATTTAGTCTGTAGACAAACCTTCGATTTGTCTACAAACGGGAGCAGGAACGCGTCTTTGTGAAGACGCGCATTGGGTGACTTTCCCGGAGTGAATCCGTGAAAGAGTTGTGGTTCTAATTTTTTTCGCCTGTCAAGCCTCATTCGTCC
>JAVBOR010000003.1:0-16396 GCA_031550325.1 Oscillospiraceae bacterium | reverse complement strand
GGTTCTAATTTTTTTCGCCTGTCAAGCCTCATTCGTCCTCGCGGGCGGTCGTCCTTCGCCTTGCGGCTTTTGAACCGGTCGCCCATTCGGGGCGCGTGCGCTTCAAAACGCCTCCAGGCTCCAGGCCTCCCTGCTCGGGCGTTCGGCTCTTCTTATTTCAGTCCAGCAAGAACCTGCCGCCTGCGGCGTCAGGCCCGACACGAAACCAGGAAAAGGACGAAGGCGCAAACGCTTCTTTGACAATCTGAGGGACTCTCCCGGATTCACTCCGGGAGAGTCCCTTTTGCAGCGACCGCCGCGTTTACAAAGCGCGACGACCTGACCTTTAGACCAAATGGAAAGCACGCTTGACATTTTGTGAAGTGTCTGCTATACTCAAGTGGAAAGCAAACTTGTCATTTTATCGGGAGGGATGATATGAAGAACCGGCTTGAGGAGCTGAGAAAGCAGAGAGGCATGACGCAGGATGAGCTTGCCGACAGGTTGGAGGTATCCAGACAAACCATAGGCTCGCTCGAAAACGGCAGGTACAACCCCTCGATCATTCTGGCGCTGAAAACTGCCCGATTGTTCGGGCTGAGCGTTGAGGACATCTTTATTTTTGAGGAGGAGCAGGCATGAAAGGAAAGCCGAAAGCCGTTGTTTTTTATCTTGGAATCGTCATTTTTGCCGTAGGAATGCTGCTGCAATTCCTTTTCCCCGAGGCGGAGGGCGCCATGCAGTCCCTTCCCCTTGTACTCACGGGATTCGGGGCGGGGATCATTGGCGTGGGCGTGGCCAATATCCTGAGAAAACGAAACATAGACAGCCATCCCGAAAAGGCCCGACAATACGAGATCGCTGAAAAAGACGAGCGCAATGTCCGCCTTCGGGAAAAAGCAGGCTACGCCACATGGTACGTCACTCTCTTTGTGCTCGCCATTCTCTCCATGGTTCTTGTCGTTCTCAATCAATATCTCGCGTGTTTTCTGGCCCTCGGCGCACTGTTGATTCACGTCATCGGCTGGTTTGTCTTCATGTATATCTACAGCAAACGGTTCTAGGCGGCGCGTCAGTTGAGCTTTCGCTTGAGAAACCGACTTCCGACTGCTATAATGCGGTTAGCGATAGATGCCCCATACAGGGAGAGGAGGATAAGCCCATGTTCTATGACAGCGAAGTTATAGTAGAAAACCTTGGCGATTTTGTCCGTGAGATTATCCGGCTGAAAGAGCTCCATGAGGGTCGGGAATGCATCCAATGGTATCGTGGTCACGCGGACAAGGCCTGGCAGCTCATCCCCAAGGTTCATCGGGGATTCTCCGGGCAGGATGAGGAACTGTTCCGCAAGGAGAGATATCTCACAAACGATTTTCAAGCCAGGGCAAGTGTTTACAATTTGCGCAAGCCTGCGCTGACCGAGTATGCAGGCTGGCTTACACTGATGCAGCACTACGGTCTGCCGACAAGACTGCTGGACTGGTCGCGTTCCCCTTTGGTCGCGCTCTTTTTTGCGGTTTCGGACCAAAATGAAGATGAAAAGGACGCCTGTATCTGGGTGCTGACACCCGGCAGGCTGAACGCCGCTGAAAAACTTGAAAAGCCCTCAAGTATTGATGGCGTTGAATATGAGAACTCTTTTTTATATAACATGGCTCACAGAACCATACACACGATGATTTATACCGCGTTCAGACGGTGGGAGCTCAGCGGCAATCTGGAGGCCAGAACCCCGGAGGATCTGAAATTCGACCATCGGTTTAAAACCCTTGCGGGGAAGATCGCAGCCTGCTACCCGACTGAGGCAGACAGCAGGGTGTACAATCAGTTTTCGACCTTCACCGTGCACAATGCCTCCAAGAAGCTGTCAGACCTCTGCGACGCTGCCACATTATCGCGCGTCACGATTCCCCACCAAAAGAAAAAGAGCTTGCTATATGAGCTGGAGGTGTGCGGAATAACCTACAGCTACATATATCCCGATTTGGATCATTTGGCAAGGGAAGTTCGGGAAAACCATCAGCCATAGCTTTGGCGAAAAAGCTTCTCAGGGCTTGTCAAGAGCCTGCATCGCTCTTTGGGCCCATCCGGCGTCCTTATACAAGGCGCGGCCAACGCCGATCAAATCGGCTTTTTGCGCGCTCAGCAGGTCTTCGGCCGCCTGCGCCTCAATTATGCCGCCCGTCAGCATCACGGGAATGCCAACGCGCCTCTTGATGGCCTCTGTGAGCTCGCTGAAGTATCCCTGCACTCGCGAGTTGGGATTGCGGTATCCGCAGAAGCCGCCGGACACGTCCAGCAGATCAATGCCGGCCTTATCCAGAATGACCGCCGCCTTGACACCGTCCTCCGCCGTCGTTCCGCCGTCTTTGTAGTCCGACGCGCCGAGTCTGAGCGCAACAAGGTACTCCCTTCCGACGACCTTCCGGATCGCCTCGAGAATCTCCAGATGGAGTCGCAGTCTCCCCTCCATTGACTGGCCCTGATACGCATCGGACCGCTTATTGGTCAAGGGCGAAAAGAACTGGTTGAGCAGATAGCCATGCGCGGAGTGAATCTCCACACCGTCAAATCCGGCCTGCTTGGCCCGCGCTGCTGCCCGAGCGAAATCGGCGACGACCTTTTCAATGTCGCTCAGCGTCATCTCCCTGACCTCCTTGCCGGGGGAAGGCGATGACGCTGAGGCGCTGAAAACCTCACAGCCGGTGACGTTGCTGTCCGCCGCGCTGCCGGCATGGGCCAGCTGCGCGACAACCTTTGTTCCGCTCTGATGGATGACCGACACAAGCCCCGCCAGCCCTTCCACATCGCCGTCTTTAGAGATGGAGAGCTGATCTTTCCCGGCCTGTCCCTCCCGGCTGACATAGCTGTGCTCGGTGATGACAAGGCCGATATGGCCGCCGAGGGACCGCGCCCTGTAATAGTCGCACAGCGCCTGGCTGACCTCCCCGTTTGCGCCGCTCTTGTCTGTGGCCATGGGGGGCATCACCAGCCGGCCCGACAGTGCCACCCCGTTTATGGTGATCGGGCTGTTCAGTATGGACATTGTTCATCCTCCAAACCGCCTTTGCGGCGCCGCCGCTCAGCGTAATCAAAAGTCCTGCGCGCGTCTTCGCAAAGACGCGATCCAGCTCTCGTTTTGTCAAAGAACCGAAGGTTCTTTGACAGCCCGCAGGGCGTTGCCGGAGTGAATCCGGCAACGCCCTGCTCTGCGCGTCTTCGCAAAGACGCGATCCAAGACCCCGCTTTGGTAAAGAACCGGGGGCTTTTTGACCGTCAGATTTTGATGACGCGTACGCGCAGGATGCCCTCGTTGGCGCGAAGCCGGGCGACAGCCGCCTCTCCGGGCAGCGACGCAATATCCAGAAGCGTGTATGCGTATTCATCGCGGGATTTATTAACCATGTTTTCAATGTTGATTCCGTGCTCTGCCATGCTCTGGGAAATCTCGCTGAGCATGTGGGGGATGTTGCGGTGCAGCACGCAAAGTCTGAAGCCCGACGCCGGCGGCAGTTCAACATTGGGCAGGTTGACCGAGTTCATGATGTTGCCGTGCAGTAAGTATTCGCGCATCTGCTCGCAGGCCATCACCGCGCAATTGTCCTCGCTCTCGGGCGTCGACGCGCCGAGGTGAGGGATGGGCACGACGCGCGGATGAGCGACAAGCGCCGCGTTGGGGAAGTCCGTGACGTAGCAGGCCAGGACGTTGCGGTCCAGCGCCGACAGCACGGCGGCGCTGTCCAGCAGTTCGCCGCGCGAAAGGTTGATCAGGCGCACGCCGGGCTTGACCAGATCAAGCATATCCGACAGGATGGCCTGGGACTCTTTGTTCATGGGAACATGCAGCGAAATGTAGTCGCTCTCGGCAAAGACCTGCTTGATGTCGCGCGCGCGGCGGACATTGCGCGACAGCCCCCAGGCGGAATCGACCGAGATATAAGGGTCATAGCCCAGCACGTCCATGCCCAGGTGGTGCGCGGCGTTGGCCACGCCCGAACCGATCGCGCCCAGCCCGATGACGCCCAGCGTCTTGCCCAGCGCCTCGGGGCCGATAAACTGGGATTTGCCCTTCTCCACCTGCGCGGGAACATCGTCTCCCGTAAGAGACCGCGACCAGTTGATGCCGCCCACGATATCCCGCGAGCTCAGGAAAATCGCACACACGGCGAGCTCACGCACCGCGTTGGCGTTTGCGCCGGGCGTGTTGAAGACCACGATGCCCTTTTGGCTGCACTGCGCGATGGGAATGTTGTTCACGCCCGCGCCGGCCCGCGAGATGCACAGAAGATTCTGTTCAAGAGGCATGTCGTGCATAGAGGCCGAGCGCACCAAAATGGCGTCGGGGTTGGCAGCGTCGTGGTCATGGACAAACTGCTCCGTCGGCAGCTTCAAGAGCCCAATCGGCGCAATTTTATTGAGTGTTCTAACAGAATACATGCATAACCCTCATTTCCTATGCTCTTGAAAGGAGGCGCCGTCAGCCGGCGATATCGTCCTTAAAAGGCAGAATAAGCCCGGCAGCAAAATACGCGACCGCGCCGACAAACGTAAAGCCCAGGATAAACCAAATCAGCCGGACGACGGTGGGATCGATCTCCAAGTATTCGGCCACGCCGCCGCAGACGCCGAGCAAAACCTTGTTCTGTCGAATCTTGTAAAGCTTTTTCAAGTCTAGGCCTTCCTTTCAAAGTCGCGCATGAACTGCGCGAGCTTCTCCACGCCCTCCATGGGCATCGCGTTATAGATTGACGCGCGCATACCGCCCACCGAACGGTGCCCCTTGAGCGTCACAAAACCGGAGGCGGCCGCCTCCTTGACAAATTTGTCGTCGAGCTCGGCATCGCCCGTGGAGAACACGACGTTCATCATCGAGCGGCAGCTCTTGTCCACGCCCGATTTAAACAGGGACGACGCGTCGAGAACGTCGTACAGAAGCGCTGCCTTCTGCGTGTTGTAACGCTTCATATGCTCAAGACCGCCCATGTCGCGCACCCAGTCGAGCACGAGGCCCAGAAGGTAAATGCCATAGGTCGGCGGCGTGTTGATCATCGAGTCGCCTTTGAGCTGCGCTGCGTAGCTCAAGTAGCCGGGAAGCGCCGGATTGGGCACGGCCAGATCCTCGCGCAGGATCACCACGGCAAGGCCGGCAGGGCCCATATTCTTCTGCGCGCCCGCGTATATCAGTCCGTATTTGGACACGTCAACCGGCTCGGACAAAATGCTGCTGGACATATCGGTCACCAGCGGAACGCCGCCCGTCTGGGGAACATAGTTCCAGGTCGTGCCAAAAATGGTGTTGTTTGTGCAGATGTGGACATAATCTGCAGAGGGGTCGAGATCCAGCTCGCTCTGGGAGGGGATGCGCGTATGCCCGCAGGAGGCCATGTCGGCAGCGATGCGCGTCTTTCCAAGTCTGGCGGCCTCTTTGGCGGCCTTTCCGGAGAATTCCCCGGTGATGACATAGTCGGCAGAGGTCTTTAGCAGGTTCATCGCAACCATGGAGAATTGAAGTGTCGCCCCGCCTTGAATAAACAGGATCTGGTGCGTCTGCGGAATACCCATAATCTCGCGCAGAGACGCCTTGACCGACTGAAAAATTGCGTCGTACTGTTTAGATCGGTGGCTCATCTCCATGACCGACATGCCGGTGCCGCGGTAGTCAAGCATCTCTTCGGCCGCGCGCGTCAGAACAGGTTCGGGCATCATTGCGGGACCCGCCGAGAAATTATACACGGTACGCATAAAGCTCCTCCCATCTCCATATTAGTTTGCTGAATCACCAGATTTTTATTATAGACCAGCGGCATTGCGTTGTCAAGATTGTGCATTGACAAACCTGTGCAAAAAAAGATACAATGACTCAATCGAAATGGGTTCAGGCGCGGAAAATAGTTCAGCGCTCCCGGCGGAGGAAAACCCTGTGCGCGGCGGGGCTCGGGCGAATGCCGCGCGCGGCGCGGGGCCGCGCATTCAGCGCCCATGCAGGGCAAAAAGTATTCTACTTGAAGGAGCGTTACTGCATGCCGAATTATACCGAAAGAACTCACCTTTGCGGGCAGCTTCGCACCGGCGACATCGGCGCGCGCGCGGTCGTGTGCGGCTGGGTACAGCGCCAGCGCGACCTCGGCGGGCTAGTGTTTATCGATTTGCGCGACCGCACGGGGATTGTTCAGTGTACGTTTGACTCCGAAAACCCGCTGCTCGCCGCCGCCGGGGACATCCGCCCTGAGTATGTGCTGTGCGTTCAGGGGACCGTGCGCGAGCGCTCCTCCAAGAATCCGGCGCTGCCCACGGGCGACCTGGAGATTGACGTCACGGGGCTTGACGTGCTGTCGGCCGCCAAAACCCCGCCCTTTGAAATTGACGACGACACCAGGGCAAACGAGCTGCTCCGGCTTGAGTACCGCTATCTTGACCTGCGCCGCCCGCAGCTGCAGCGCATTTTGCGCCTGCGCCACGAGATCACCCAGGCCGTGCGGCGCTTTTACAGCGATAACGGATTCTACGAGGTGGAAACCCCGATTCTGACCAAGTCCACCCCCGAGGGGAGCCGGGACTATCTGGTGCCCTCCCGCCTCCACAAGGGCAAGTTTTACGCGCTGCCGCAGTCGCCCCAACAGTACAAGCAGCTTTTGATGGTGGGCGGCGTAGACCGCTACTTTCAGATTGCGCGCTGCCTGCGCGACGAGGATCTGCGCGCCGACCGCCAGCCCGACTTCACCCAAATCGACATGGAGATGAGCTTTGTCGGCATGGAGGACATCATGTCGATCAACGAGCGCATGATGGCCTATATTTACAAAAAGGTGCTGGACCGCGACATCTCGCTGCCCCTGCCGCGCATGTCGTACAAAGAGGCCATCGACCGCTTCGGCAGCGACAAGCCAGACCTGCGCTTCGGCTTTGAGCTCAAGGACATCACCTCGGCGGTCAAGGACAGCACCTTCAAGGTGTTTTCCGAGGCGGGCGCCGTGGGCGCGATCAACATTGACGGCGGGGCCGCCAAATTCACGCGCAAGGAGCTGGACAGCCTGACCGAGTTTGCCAAGGGCCTCGGCGTCAAGGGCCTGGCCTGGCACAAGGCCGAGAGTTCCTCGTTTGCCAAGTTTTTATCCGAAGAGGAACTCGCGGAGGTGCAGCGCCTGACGGCGTTTGCGCCGGGCGACCTGCTGCTGGTCATCGCCGACGGCAAGCAGGCGCTGGTCAAGAGCTGTCTCGGCGCGCTGCGCGGCGAATGCGCGCGGCGGCTCGGACTGCTGGACGGCAACACCGAGGCCAAGTTTCTGTGGATCACCGAGTTTCCGATGTTTGAATACAGCGCGGAGGAGGGGCGGCTTGTCGCCCAGCACCATCCGTTTACCTGCCCGCTTGACGAGGACATCCCTCTGCTGGACACCGACCCGGAGCGCGTGCGCACGAAGGCGTACGACATGGTGCTCAACGGATATGAGCTGTGCTCAGGCTCCATCCGCATCCATGACAGCGCCCTGCAGGCTAAAATGTTCGAGCTTCTCAACTTTGAGCCCGAGGAAATGCGCAGGCGCTTCGGTCACCTGCTGCGCGCGTTCGAGTATGGCGTTCCGCCCCATGGTGGCATCGGCTTCGGCCTGGATCGCATTGTCATGCTCATGGCCGGAACCGAAAACATCCGCGACGTCGTCGCGTTTCCCAAGACCCAGTCTGCGGTCGAGGTCATGATGGGAAGCCCTGATACGGTCGATCCGGCGCAGCTGGCCGAGCTCGGCATTGGCCTGGTTTAAGCGGCGGACGGTTTTCCCTGTCCCTTCCCGATGGCCTGCCTGAACAGGCCGGCCTGAGCATTGGCCGCTTAGCGAGCCGGAATACGTCGTTAATAAGGAGCTTTGCATCATGAATTTATCCCCCAACGCGCTTTCGGTTCTCGAACGGCGCTATTTCATCCGGGACGAAAAACAGAACCTGCTTGAGGATGCCGAAGGAATGTTCCGGCGGGTGGCCGATGCCGTGGCCAAGGACGACAAGGCGCTGGCCGACCGGTTTTACTCCCTGATGACCTCTTTCGACTTTTTGCCCAACTCGCCCACGCTGATGAACGCGGGGCGTCCGCTCGGGCAGCTCTCCGCCTGTTTTGTGCTTCCCGTCGAAGACACCCTGGAGGGGATTTTTGACGCCATCAAGCAGGCAGCCATGATCCACAAAAGCGGCGGCGGCACGGGCTTCTCCTTCTCCCGCCTTCGCCCCGCGGGCGGCACGGTGCGCAGCACCGGCGGCGTGGCCTCCGGCCCTGTAAGCTTTATGAAGGTGTTTAACGCAGCGACAGAGGCCGTCAAGCAGGGCGGCACGCGCCGGGGTGCGAACATGGGCGTGCTGCGCGTTGACCACCCCGACATCGAGTCGTTTATTCAGTGCAAGCAGGATACCGGCGAGATCACCAACTTCAATCTTTCTGTTGCGCTGACAGACGCCTTTTTGCTGGCAGTGCGCGACGACGCGATGTTTGATCTGATCAGCCCGCGCGACAGGCAGCCTGTCCGTCAGGTGCGTGCCCGCGAGCTCTATGAGCTCATCGTCAATTCGGCCTGGAACACGGGCGAGCCCGGCGTTTTGTTTATCGACCGCGTCAATCGGGACAATCCCGTTCCGGCGCAGGGCGAGATTGAGTCCACCAACCCCTGCGGCGAGCAGCCCTTGCTTCCGTACGAGAGCTGCAACCTTGGCTCCATTAACCTCAAAAACATGATGCGCGACGGCCGCGTAGACTGGGATAAGCTCTCGGACACAGTCGGGCTGGCCGTGCTGTTTTTGGACAATGTCATCGACGTCAACAAGTATCCGCTCGACATCATTCGCGAGACCACGTTGGCCACGCGCAAGATCGGGCTGGGCGTGATGGGCTTTGCCGACCTGCTCCTCGAGCTCGGCATCCCCTATAACTCCGACGAGGGCGTCGAGCTCGGCGCGCGCATTATGAGCTTTATCAGCAGCCGGGCCCAGGCAGAGAGCGAGACGCTGGCCGGGCTTCGCGGCACGTTCCCGCTGTATGGCCAAAGCGTTTTGAAAACGCCGCGCCGCAACGCCACGGTGACCACCATCGCGCCCACAGGCACACTCTCGCTGATTGCCGGCGTTTCCAGCGGCATTGAGCCGGTGTTTGCGTTTTCCTATGAGCGCCATGTCATGGACGGAACGATCCTTACCGAGCTCAATCCCGTTTTGGAAAAAACGCTCGCCCAGAACGGCGCCGCCGGTCTGGAGGATCTGCCCGACGACGTGCGCGCGGCGTTTGTCTGCGCGCATGACATCGCCCCCGTCTGGCATGTCAAAATGCAGGCTGCTTTTCAGCAGCACATTGACAACGCCGTGTCCAAGACGGTCAACTTCCCTCATGGCGCGACCGTGGACCAGGTGCGGGAGACGTACGATCTGGCCTACGAGCTCGGCTGCAAGGGCGTGACGATTTATCGCGACGGGTCGCGCGGCAATCAGGTTCTGGTGGCGAAGGCCCCTGCCTCCGCGTCCGAACAGGCTCCGGAGAGCGATGATCCCGGCTGTGACGACTGCGCGCTCCCGCGCGACCGCGTCATTCACCCCAGAGAACGCGACAAGGTCGCGCGCGGCATCACCGAAAAGATCGTCGTCGGTTGCGGGAACCTGTACATCACGGTCAATTTTGACGACATAGGCGTATGCGAGGTGTTTACCAACACCGGTAAGAAGGGCGGTTGCCCCTCGCAGTCGGAGGCCACGGCCCGCCTGGCCACGGCAGCGCTGCGTTCGGGCGTCGACCCCGCGTACATCATCAAGCAGCTTCGCGGCATCCGCTGCCCATCCACCGTCAGGCAAAAGGGCATGGAGTGCATGTCCTGCCCGGACGCCATCGCGCGCGTGATCGAGCGCGTAATGCGCGAGCAATATGACTATCCTCAGACGCCCGCGCCCAGCGTGATTGAGAACAGGGCGCTCTGTCCCGAATGCGGGCATAACGTGGCCCACGAGGGAGGCTGCGTCGTCTGTCACCACTGCGGCTACAGCAAGTGCGGATGATTTATCTGGACAACGCAGCGACCACCCGTCCCTGTCCCGAGGCGCTGGCGGCGTTTGCAGAAGCGCCGGCGCTCAACCCGTCCTCCCAGCATGCGTTGGGGCGGGAGGCCGCCGCACGGCTGGAAAAAGCCCGCGCCGCCGTGGCGCGGGCGCTTGGCGCGCGGCCCGAAACGGTTGTGTTTACCTCCGGCGGCACCGAGGCCAACAATCTCGCACTGTTCGGCGCGACCGCCGGCTCCCGCCGCCGGCATGTCGTCGTTACGGCGCTTGAGCACGCCTCGGTGCGCGCCGGGGCTCAGCGGCTGGCCGGGCGCGGGTTTTCCGTTACGACGGTCGCCCCGCGCGCCGACGGGCGCATCCATACAGGCGACGTTCTGGCGGCGCTGCGCGACGACACCGCGCTCGTCAGCTGCATTATGGTCTGCAACGAAACCGGCGCCGTCAATCCCGCGGGCGAGCTCGCCGACGCCGTAAAAGCCGTCCGGTCGGACGTTCTGGTTCACAGCGACGCCGTACAGGCCTTTTTGCACGTCCCTTTTTCGCCGGGCAGCATCGACCTGCTCTCTATTTCGGCCCATAAAATTCACGGCGTGGCGGGCGCCGGCGCGCTGTATAAAGCGCCGAACGTCCGCCTCGCGCCGCTTCTGTACGGGGGCGCTCAGGAGGGCGGTCTGCGCGCGGGCACCGAGGCCTGCTGCGTGATCTCGGCCTTCGCGGCCGCCGCGGAGGCCTTCCGCCCGCCCGACCCCGCCGTCAAGGCACACGCGCTGGAAACGCTGCCCGGACTTCCCGGACTGTCCGTCATCCCAACGCCCGACGCGCCGCACATTGTCGCGTTTGCGCTGCGCGGCTGCCCCGGCGAGGTGGCGGCGCGCATGCTGTCCGATCTGGGCATCTGCGTGTCCACGGGCGCTGCCTGCTCACGGGGCAAAAAAAGCGCCGTCGCCGCTTCCCTGGGCCTGGCCCCGGGACTCGCCGACAGCATCCTGCGCATCAGTTTCAGTTTTGAGACCACAACCGCCGACATTGACGCGCTGCGCGGCGCGCTGGGGCAGGTCGCGGCCCGCTTTGCCTGAGTTATAGCCACCCCCCGGGAAACGGCGAGACAACCCCGTCGTCCGGGTCCGGCTCTATGGGCTCGTCGCCCCAGACCTCCGCCAGGTTGACGGCGGCCAGCATGGTGGTGTCCACCCATGTCCGAAGCGATTTGTTGCCCATGATCTTGCGGTAGCTTTTCAGTATGGCCGTCTCGGTGTCGCTGTACGCGTAACGCTGCCATTCGTAAAGCGCGTTCGGGTCGATCTCCAGGGCCTGGCAGACGGCGCGCACGGAATCGGCGCCGGGCATCTGGTCGTCGGCCTCCCAGGCCCTCAGCCGCGCCACACTGATCTGGAGCCGGTCGGCAAGGCACTGTTGTGATATCCCCTTTTTTTCACGATAAAACCATATTTCCCGTCCAATACCGTGCATTAGTATAACCCCCAGCGTCAACCTTCCCTTTTTCCCGGCCGAGCGCCATCACAAAATCTCCTTCAGGCGGCGATTGCGATCAAAAAAAGTCGGATATCCCTATGCTCCTTGTCGTAATTCCCATTTTATGTGAAACCGTTCTTATTTTCAAGAAGACAGCTGTTCTTTTTACAAATAATAATTCTTTACTGCTGACAAATCGTTGCGCCGCATCCTCGCCTTCAAGCGGGTTTCGCGTTTTGCCCGGCACCAAAGCGGGCGGGGCCGCGGAGGCCATCCGCCGCCCTGTTTCGGGGATGGATGTTTTTCTATGAATCCAAGAACATTTGTTTGCGTTTTGCTTTGCCCCGTGATATACTGTCCTCACGGGAGGGATCCATATGCCTGATGTGATGGACAAGCTCGCCATTCTGGGCGACGCCGCGAAATTTGACGCCTCATGTTCAACCTCCGGCGGCGGGCGCGCCGGCAAAGCCGGCCAGCTGGGCAACGCGTTTTCCGCGGGCATCTGCCACGCGTGGGCGGCCGACGGCCGCTGCGTGTCCCTGCTCAAGGTGCTGCAGTCCAACGCCTGCATCTATAACTGCGCCTATTGCCAGAACCGGCGGGAGAACGACGCGCCGCGCGCCACGTTCACCTCGGAGGAGCTGGCCGATCTCACCGTGCAGTTTTACCGCCGCAACTACATCGAGGGTCTGTTTTTAAGCTCGGGCATCGTTCGGAGCCCGGACCACACGATGGAGCTGATGATAGAAACCATGCGTCTGCTGAGGCATACGCACAAATTTGGCGGATACATCCACGTCAAGACCATTCCCGGCGCGGACAGGGCGCTGATTGAGCGCGCCGGCTTTCTGGCTGACCGCGTCAGCGTGAACATCGAGCTGCCGTCCGAGGTGTCGCTGGCAGCGCTCGCGCCCCAAAAGAAGCCCGAGCACATTTTGATGCCGATGACTCATATCCAGAATGCCCGAACCATGTACCTGGAGGACGGCCGCCGCAGCGCGCACGCGCCGCTGTTTGCCCCGGCGGGGCAGACCACGCAGATGATCGTCGGCGCGTCCCCAGACTCAGACCGCTTGATCATCAAGCTCAGCCAGAGCCTGTATAAGAAGTTCAGCCTCAAGCGCGTATACTACTCGGCGTACGTTCCGGTGGGCACTCACCCCATGCTGCCCACCGCGCCCGCGCCGCTTTTGCGGGAACACCGCCTCTATCAGGCAGACTTTTTGCTGCGCTTTTACGCGTTTGACGCACAGGAGATCCTCGACGACAGCCTGCCCTCGCTGGATCTGGAGCTTGACCCCAAATGCGCCTGGGCCCTCCGGCATCCCGAGTTTTTCCCGGTGGACGCCAACCGCGCCGACTATGAGACGCTTCTGCGCGTACCCGGCGTCGGGGTCGTGTCGGCCAAACGCATTTTGGCTGCCCGGCGCACAGGGCCGCTGCGCCCCGACCAGCTTCGCAAGCTGGGCATCGTGATGAAGCGCGCGCGGTTTTTCCTCACCGCCAACGGCAGGTATGAGGGCGCGGCGCGCCATGACCACCCGTTTTTGCGGCAGCTGCTCTCCGACAGGCCTGCGCCCGGCCAGCTCTCGCTGTTCGGGGACGGCTCTCCGGCGCTTCCCGGCACGCGGGCAACGCTCCCGGCCTATAAAGTTGGCGCGTCATGACGCTGCTTGTTTACGAAAACAGCTGGACGGGCTTTCTGTCCGCCGTCTTCGAGGCCTTTGCCCTGAAGCGCGACTGCTCTCTGCTGAACTCAAGGCTTTGGAGCGGGCAGAGCCTGTTTCCCGTCATTTCGGTTTCAACAGACGAGGGCAGGGCGTCGCGCGTGGAAAAGGGCATGGACCGCCTTGGCGGGGACGTCGGCCAAACCTGCTACTATGCCTGGCTGTCCGAACGCCCCACTGTGGACGACGCCATTGTCGCCGTGATGCGCCTGGGGTTTCATGAGCGGCGCGACCCCTTTACCGCGCTGACCGACGAGTCCGTACGCCGCGTCCGCCTCGCCGCCAATCTCACGGGGGGCGAGGCCCACCGCTTTCTGGGGCTGACGAGGCTCGTTCACGTGCGGGACGACCTGTACGCCGCTGATTTTGTGCACGACTGCAATCTGCTTCCGCTGATGGGCCACCATTTTGCCATGCGCTACGGCGACCAGCGCATCGTCATCCGGGACCTCGCCCGAAGGCAGGCGCTTGTCACCGGAGGCGGTCGCTGGGAACTGCGGATTCTGCCGGAGGGCGAGCTGCCTCCGCTTCCCAAGGGCGGAGAGTTTGAGGCGCTCTGGAAGCGTTATTTCGACGCCATCGCCAACCCCGCGCGAAAAAACCTGAAGCTTCAGCAAAAATTTGTGCCGCTGAAGTACCGCCAAACGCTGACCGAATTTCAGTGAACATGATTTGGGCAAGGCAATTGAAACCTTTTTTTCTTTATGATATACTAGATCGTGCACACACGATTGAATGCTTATAGTTTGAGCGGGAATTGATATTTTCAGAGCTGGGGATTGCGGACCTCTTTGCGTTTTCCGATTGACGACAACGCGGAAAGTGCAAAACCTGCCGGGAAGACAGGCTGTTTGTTTAGTGTAAGCGCGCTCAAATACAAAAACCTATTGTTGGTTTGGTCATACAAGGAGCTGACGCCATGCCTGAGTTGAACGAAAGTCCATCCTGTGCGTTTTTGGCCGGTCTTTTTACCGATTTGCAGCAGGTTTCCCATCTGGGGGCCGACGTCCACACGGGGGTGGCGCATGTCATCGGGCGGCTGTTGGCCGCCGGCCTCGCGCAAAGCGCGGTCTGGGCCGTCGAGGGCGACGACGGCCTGCGCCTTTCCATGTTTGAGTCCGCCCTGTCGCCCTCCGACGAGTCACTTATTGCGTTTTTTGACGAGGCGGCGGCGCGCGGAGAGGGCATTTTGGACAGAGACGCGCTGCGCGCGTCTCTGCCCAAGGATGTGAGCGCGCGTCTTAGCCACCCATTGTACACCCCCGCCGCCCGCGGCGCGCTGCTGTGGGACGCCCAGGCACCCTGGTCGGCTGAGGCGGTCTCCATGGTGCAGAGCGTGGCCGGTTTATTTGCCGTCGCGCTGCAGAACGCGGCGCTCTTCCGCACCCAGGAGGATCACCACCGCGTATTTTGGGATCTTTTGGAGAAGCTGGACGCCAATATTTACATCTCCAAGCTGGACACTTGCGAGATTTTGTTTATCAACCGCAAAATGCGTGAAGAATTTCATTTGGGGGAGAGCGGCCCGGGTCTGCTTTGCTGGAAGGTTCTGCAGAGCGATATGGCCGGCCCCTGTCCGTTTTGTCCGGCCTATTTCATTCAGAAAATGGGCGGCGTGCCCTATGTCTGGGAGGAACACAACTCCGCCACGGGCAAGTACTACCGCAACTCCGACTGCCTGATCGAGTGGTTTGACGGCTCCAAGGCCCATCTGCAGCACTCCATGGACATCACCGAAGAGAAGATTTATATTCACATGCTCTCCGAGGCCAAACAGCTCGCCGAACAGGCCAATCAGGCCAAAAGCGACTTTTTGTCCCGCATGAGCCATGAGATTCGCACCCCGATTTCAGGGATACTGGGCATGGCACGCATTGCAGAGGCGTCGCAGGATCTCAACAAGGTTGCCGACTGCCTGCAAAAAATCACTCTGTCCGCCCGGCAGCTTTTGTCCATCGTCAATGACGTGCTGGACATTTCCAAAATCGAGGCCGAGAAGTTCATGCTGGTCGATGAGACGTTTGACCTGGGAGAAGTGCTGGTTTCGGTTTTGATGGAGATGCTGCCCGACATCCGAAACAAGGGCCACAGGGTGGACGTTATGCTTGACCGCAGCCTGTCCCGCTATTGCCGCGGGGATCCCCAGCGGCTGGGGCAGGTCATGGGCAATTTGCTCTCCAATGCCGTCAAGTTTACGCAGGACAATGGGCACATCATCCTGCGCGTGCGGGAAAAAAGCCGCGACGCTAAGACCGCCGGGCTGGAGTTTGAGGTTGAGGACAACGGCATCGGCATTCCCAAGGATCGTATGAAGCTGCTGTTTCACTCCTTTGAACAGGTGGACGGCGGCATGGCTCGCCGGTATGGCGGCTCCGGGCTGGGGCTCTATCTCTGCAAGAAAATTGTCAGTCTTATGGGCGGTTCCATCACAGCCAGGAGCGAGGAGGGCGCGGGCAGTGTGTTTTCCTGCAGCGTTTTACTGTCCCTCAAGCCTGGACACGAGCCGATTGACGTTTCCCGTTTCCCCGGGGAAATCCGCGTCCAATTGACTGATTCGGACACGCGGGAAAGCCAAGCGCCGGCGTCCTCGCCCCATATGCCCGATGCTCAGACCATCACGAAAGAGGGTATGCTTATGCCGCAAGATGAACAAGGCGCCCCTGCGCCGCGCAAGCCCGAAGATATCCCGGAAATGGCTGGAGTCATTGACATGGAACAGGCCGTTTCGCGGATTATGGGCAACCGGAAGCTGTACGCAAAGCTGCTCAAAAGCTTTGTGGAGAGTCAATACATGAAGGCGCTTCATGAGGAGCTTGACCGCGGCGATACGGCCGAGGCCGCGCGCACCGCGCACACCATTAAGGGCATTTGCGCCAATCTTTCGCTGACCGGCATGCATGAGAGTATCGTTTCGCTGGAGTCTCTTCTCAAGAACGGTGATTCCTTTGATGAAGAGCTTAAAGACCTGGACGCCGTGTCGGCCGTCACCGAGACCTTAATCGCCGAGCTGATACAGACGCTATAAGCCTTTGGCTGTCCAAGAACCTTCGGTTCTTGGACAAAGCGAGAACTGGAGCGCGTCTTTGCGAAGACGCGCAAAGAAACGCTTTCCCGGAATGAATCCCCAAAAGCATTGTGGTTCTAGTTTTTCTGCCTGTCAAGCCTCGTTCGTCCTCGCGGGCGGTCGTCCT
>JAVBOR010000049.1:0-44676 GCA_031550325.1 Oscillospiraceae bacterium | reverse complement strand
GTCTGCCCCTTGATGAAGGTCTGCCCCTTGATGAAGGTCTGCCCCTTGATGAAGGTCTGCCCCTTGATGAAGGTCTGCCCCTTGATGAAGGTCTTCCCCTTGATGAAGGTCTGCCGCTTGATGAAGGTCTTCCCCTTGATGAAGGTCTGCCGCTTGATGAAGGTCTGCCCCTTGATGAAGGTCTGCCGCTGTAAACGCGTGAACCTTTGGGACTCCCCTCTTTATGGACGTCCCGGCTGATTGATACATACCAATTAAAGCCGCTCCCCACTGCCAGGCGCACGGCGCTCGTTGTGGGAAAGCGGCTTTTTTAGAGGCTGATCACAAAGCCCTTTTCGGCCCGAAGCAGCATAGCGGCGAGTTGGCGGCAGCAAAGTTTTACTCTGATTCCGATTTGCGGAAGGGAGGCGGGAGGAAGTTATCATCCGTCATCTTTTCACGCATGTAAAAGATGCAGTCCTCTTCTTTGCCAAACCCCAGAACAATGTCCTCGGCCAGCGCCTGACAGCTCGGCGCGCCACAGGAGGAGCAGTCTAGGCCGGGAAGTCGCGCCTTTAGCGCCTCGATGCGCTGATACTTTTCCATCGCCAGGGACAGATCGTCGTCGAGCTGCCAGATGGGGGTATGTATCAGCGGCTGTACGCGCGTGGTGGTCTCATCCTGAGCGGGAGTCTCGTACAGGTTGAGCGAAACGGGCAGCCTCTTCATGAGCATCTTGACGCGGTTCTTGGCCGCAAAAGGATTTTCAACGGTCAGACAGCCGCCAAGGCAGCCCTGTGTGCACGCCCCGAGCTCCACGAAGTCAAACTCCTGGAACTTCCCGTCCTCAATGCCCTCAAGGGCGGCCATGACGTTTTGGATGCCGTCGACTGCCATATACCGCTCGCCCAGCAGCGAGGCGCTTTCCCCGCCCGAGGCTGCCCAGCCGATGCCCATGATGCCCGATGAGGCGCGCACAGGCGGATCGGCCACCTCTTTCATGGCAGGCAGCAGCATCAGATAAATCTCGGTCATCGAAAACGCGCCGTCCATCACCGGCGCGGGCAGGCCAATCGGGTTGTGCGCGGCGGTCATTTTGGCCGGACAGGGCGTGATGAAAAAAACGCCGATCTCCTCAGGCGCGAGGCCTGTTTTGGAGACCGCCTCGGCGCGGGCTCGCACAGCGGCCAGCTCGACCGGCGCGATAAACGGGGAAATATGCGCGATGAGCTTGGGGAAATGCCCGCAAATGAGCCGCACGCAAGCCGGGCAGGCCGAGGAAATGATCGGCCTGGGCATGGTCTCAAGCGCGTTTTTCCGGGACAAATCCGAAATCATTTCGGCGGCGCGCGCCACCTCGTATACATGGTCGAACCCAATATCCAAAAGGGCCTGAAGCACAATGTTAATGTCAAACAGGTTGTGAAACTGGCCATAAAGGCTCGGGGCGGGCAGAGCGACCGTGTAGGCGAAGTCCTTCAGCCTGTCCAGCGTGTCGCAGACCGCACGCTTGGCGTGGTGCGGGCAAACCCGAATGCATTCGCCGCAATCGATACAGCGCTCTTTGATGATCGTGGCTTTCCCGTTGCGCACACGGATGGCCTCGGTGGGACAGTGCTTAATGCACGTCGTGCAGCCGCGGCACTTGAGTTTGTCAAGCGTAACGCTGTGTTGCATGAAACCATCAGCCCTTATCGTCGAGTCTGATCAGCATGGTCACGGTGGTTCCCGCGCCGGGCGCCGAAGAGAGCTCAAATTCATTGGAATATTTTCTCATGTTCGGCAGCCCCATTCCGGCTCCAAACCCAAGGTCGCGCACCAAAGCCGAGGCCGTGGAGTAGCCCTCCTGCATGGCGTGGGAAATGTCGGCGATGCCCGGGCCGTTGTCCTGGAGCACAATGCGGATGCCCTGCCCGTCAAACACGACGTCTGCCTTGCCGCCGTCCGCGTGAATGACCATGTTGATTTCGCCCTCGTACATGCAAATGGCAGCGCGCCTGATCGCCTCGGCGTCAACGCCGAGACTGCGGAGTACACGCTTCATTTCGCTGGAGGCCGTGCCAGCCGCGGTGAAGTTGTCCCCGTCAATGGTATAGCTCAGCACAACAGGCTCCATCAGCAGCTCGGCCCTCTCAGACCGCCGGCGTACAGCCGCCCGCAGGCGCCATACATGCGAAGCGCCGTGCTCAGCACGGCAATGCCGCTGGCGTCCGCCAGCGAAAGCACCGCGTCGTCTGGCGCCTTGCCGCGGACAAACACGATGCACTTCATGTCCATCATTTCGGCGGTACGCACCACTTGAGGATTGACAAGCCCCGTGAGCAGCACCGACTGATCCTTGACAAAGGCCAGCACGTCGCTCATTAAGTCCGCGCCGCAGGCGGAATGGACGTCGACTGCCAGCATATTCTCGCCGGACAGAACCTGGGCGTCCAGCAAATCCCGGATTTGACCAATGGTCATATTATGTTCGCTCCTTAAACACGATGTTGATGAGGGATGGCGCTGCCCTGCCCTGCCCGCTCAGTATAGCATTTATGCGCCGCGCCGACAACCCAAAAATTTTGTCAGCCTCGGCACAGGCGCGGACGCCCTCCCCGGCGCGGTCGTTTCCGCTTGGGCAAAAGGCCGGGGATTGTGCGTGAAACAGTTGAATTTCATGGAAACCCATGGTATAATGACATATTATTTTTTGGGCGCCGCGCGGGTTACGCCGGACGCCCCAATCTGAAATGCGAGGACAAATGCTATGCTCAATGAATGTGTGCCGGCGGTCTCGGGTTTTCTGGACATTGTGGACAGGCAGATCAAGCGCGTCGAGGTGATGCGCGCCCAGCAGGATTTTATGGATTATGTCACACTGCCCAAGCTGATCATCGGTGTTTGCGGCGGGGACGGCATCGGCCCGATTATCACCGCTCAAGCCGAGCGCGTGCTGCGCTTTTTGCTCAGCGACGACGTCGCGCGCGGGGCAGTCGAGTTTCGCACGATCGAAGGGCTGACAATCGAAAACCGCGCCGCCGCTAAAAAGGCCATCCCCGATGACGTGCTCGCAGAGCTCAAAAACTGCCACGTCATCCTCAAAGGACCGACCACCACGCCTCGCGCGGGAGACCCCTGGCCGAACATAGAGAGCGCAAACGTGGCCATGCGCAAGGAGCTGGATTTGTTTGCCAACGTGCGCCCTGTCAAGGTGCCGCAGGAGGGCATTGACTGGACGTTCTTCCGGGAGAACACCGAGGGCGCGTACGCGGTGGGCAGCATGGGCGTCCACATCAACGAGGACATCGCCATTGACTTTACGGTCACCACGACGCAGGGCACCGAGCGCATTGTACGCCTCGCGTTCGAGCACGCGCGCAAGACGGGCAGAAACCGCGTCACGGTCGTTACCAAGGCAAATGTCATTAAAACAACCGACGGGAAGTTTTTGTCCATCGCCCAGAACATCGCAAAGCAGTACCCTGAGATCACGATGGACGACTGGTACATTGACATTATGACGGCAAAGCTGGTCGACAGCAAGCGCCGCAGGGACTTCCAGGTGATGGTGCTGCCCAACCTGTACGGGGATATTCTCACCGACGAGGCAGCCGAGTTCCAAGGGGGCGTCGGCACAGCCGGCTCGGCCAATATCGGCAAGCGTTACGCGATGTTTGAGGCCATTCACGGCTCGGCGCCGCGCATGGTGGACGAGGGCCGCGCGGCCTACGCCGACCCATGCTCCATGCTGCGCGCCAGCGTCATGCTGCTCGAGCACGTGGGCCGGATTGACCTGGCCAACAGGCTCGCGCGCGCGCTGGACTTCTGCATGTTTGAAGAGAAAAAACTGGTCATTACAGGCCGCTCCACAGGATGCACATCGGAGGAGTTTGTCGATTATGTCTGCCAGACGCTTTCCGGAAATGGACAGGCGTGAGATTTCTCAGGCCGTCATCCGGCGGCTTCCGCGCTATCTGCGCTATGTCAACATGCTGCTCGCGGGCGGCGTGGAGCGCGTATCCTCAGGAGGGCTGGCCGAAGGGCTTGGCCTGACCGCCTCGCAGATCAGGCAGGATCTGAACTGCTTCGGCGGGTTTGGCCAGCAGGGTTACGGCTACTCCACCGAAAAGCTCAGCGCGAGCATATCGGCTATTTTAGGCATCGAGCTTGGATACCGCGCCGTGCTGATCGGCGTGGGAAACCTGGGCCGCGCGCTGCTGGGCAAGTTTTCCTTTGGGCGGTCGGGGCTGACCATTATCGGCGCGTTTGACATTGTGCCGGAGCTTTCCGATGTCGGCGGCGTCCGCGTGTACACGCTGGACAAGCTTTCGGCGTTTCTTACGGAACACGCGCCCGAGGCAGCTGTACTGACCCTGCCCGCGGACAAAGCGCTGGATATGGCGGTGCGTCTGCGCGACGGCGGCGTCAGGGCGATTTGGAATTTTACCTCGACCGACTTGCAGGGTTTGGGGCTCGTGGTGGAGGATGTCCTGCTGTCGGACAGCTTAATGACGCTTTGTTACAGGCTGTCTCAGCGGCAGCCGCACGGGTGACCGTCAGCTTACAAGAGGAGGCGGAGATGTCAAAACTTCGATTCATCGCGATGGCCGCTGTGCTCGCTCTGCTCGCCACGATGTTCACGGGCGCCGCCGCGCCGGGCGCGGCGGATGACCCCGTTGTGTCCAAGAGCTATCTGGACACTGTGTTTGTGCCGGGCCTGATGAATTACGCCAGGGCGGCGCTGCAGCAGGCAAGGCAGCCCGCCATTGCCGCGGTCATTGAAAAGGCGCAGAACATGAATAAGCCGCTCTCCGCCGAGTCCGTCGCAGACCTTGTCAAGGACAGCGTCAGCGGAAGACTGAATCGCTACGCGCCCAAGGGAACGGTGCTCACGCTTCAGTCCGGGCAGACCCTGACGGGAAGCGGCGGAACCGTCGTCAGCGTTGTTTCCGGGACTGCCAACCTCGTTGGCACGGTCGTGGATTTTTCGCTTGGCAAGGATCTTGTGACCGGCGACGTCATGCCGGCAAAGCACATGCTCGGCCTGCTCACGGGCGGCCGGGTCAGGGCGCTTTCGGCCGTGCGGCTTGAGGTGTTCGGATACTACAGGCTGCAGCCGGCACCGCGCGCGTTGTACACGGATCTGGCTGGCGCGCTCAATACGGTCGGACTGCTCGCCGGCACGGGAAACGGCTATGAGCTTGAACGCGCCGGGACTCGGGTCGAGGTGCTGGTCATGATGATCAAGCTCTTTGGCGAGAATGACGCGGCGCTCGCGTATAAGGGAAAGCATCCGTTTACCGATGTGCCCGCATGGGCAGAGGCCTATGTTGCCTACGCGTACAATAAGAAATACACCGCCGGCACCTCGGCGACGACCTTCTCCCCCGGCTCGCTTGCCTCGGCCAATCAATACGCCACATTTCTGCTCAAGGCGCTGGGGTATGACTCGGACAAGGATTTCACCTGGACCGGCGCCGTGTCGTACGCCGCGCAGACCGGGCTGTACACCAAGGCCGAAGCCGAACTGTTTTCGGGGGACTTCTCGCGGGATACCATGGCGTATATGTCGTGGTACGCGCTGTTCGGCAAGATAAAGACCTCCCGGGAGGTTTTGCTGGACAAACTCGTCAGCCAGGGCGCCATTTCATCCGGCCAGGCGGCCAAGGCCAAGGCCTCGGTCACACGCGCCCGGCCGTAAAGAACTTCGCCGAAGCGGCGGGGAGGCCCTGACGGGCCATTTGGATTAGGAGTGGACATATGAAAAAATGGAGTATCCTTCTGGCGTTTATATTGGTGTTTGCCCTGCTGGCGGGCTGCCAGCCGTCGCCAAATGCGTCTGAGATCAAGAAGGATGAGCAGAAGACCACGGATATCTACAACGCAAAGCTCGGAAAAACCATTTCATTGGGCATGACGAAGAATTCCGTTGACGAGTTGCTCGGGCTTCCCGAGGAAGTAAGCTATGAGGTGGACACGTACTTTTACGGAGACCTGCTGGTCGTTTTTTCCGAGGACGCGCTGATCTCCGCCTATGTCAGCGAGGCAGGCTCGGGCTGGACCATATATGGGGGCATCGGCGTAGCCTCTACAGAGCAGGAGCTGACAGCGGCGCTCGGCGACCCCGGCCCTTCTTTTGTAGCCAATACGGTTTTTTATACCTTTGACAAGGACGGGAAATCGATCAATATCACAGAGACCCCCGAGGCCGACACCTCCCACTCGCTGGTGATTACGCTGGAAAACAGCAAGATCACCTCGGTCTACCTGGGCGCCGTCGACCAATAAGGGGCGGTTTGCAAGGAGCCTCTGGTTCTTTGAGAAAATGAGGGATGGCGCGCGTCAAAACATCCTCGCGTCCCCGTCCTTTTTCAGTTTTCATGTCGAGTCTGACGGCGCAGCCGGCAGGCCCTCGCCTCTCTGAAAACCGAAAGTGTTAGAACCACAACGCGTTTACGGATTCACTCCGGGAAAGCGTTTCTGTACGCGTCTTCACAAAGACGCGTTCCTGTATCCTGTCCCCGCTTTGTCAAAGAACCAAGGGTTCTTTGACAGCCTAACAACGGAGTCGCTTATGCGGCTCCGTTGTGCGTTCTATGTAGATGCGCTATATCGGCAAGCATCGTGGTTGTGAGCCCAACCACAGCAGTGGGCCCTTGATGCCCCACAGTGTGGGTGGACAGCACTTATACCCTACCTTTGTTTGTCCAACTGGACAATTATGTGGGTTTATAGTAGGATAGTTTTACGCAGGTTTATTTATCAGGAGGTGAAAACGTGATCGTTAAAAATGAAATTGTTCACGCAATTTGTGAAGTAAAACTTGACAATGAGTGTGTGTGTATTCACTCCTCTATGAAATCTTTTGGCAGTATAATAGATGGCGGCGCGCAAACTATCATTGATTCATTTTTATCCGCAGGTTGCACAATAATGGTTCCTGCATTTGATGACGATTGTGAAATCTATCCGCCAATGAATCTGCGTCCAAAACAAAATGCGGCAGGAGATTATTTATATTTTGAAAATCATCCGTATGGAGCGCCAAAAACATTTACTGAGTATAGCAATGATATAACAACAGCGGACATGGGAATATTACCATTTACACTATTACGAATGAAAGCCAGAAAAAGAGGGCGGAACCCTCTTAATTCTATGGCGGCTATTGGCTGTCACGCGGAAGAATTAGTCATGGGACAAACAGCACAAGATGTATGGGCGCCTTTTAAAAAGCTGTATGAAAAAAAAGGAATAGTTTTACTTATGGGTGTTCCGTTGTATAGTGCGACTATTGTCCATTTTGCAGAGCAACTTGTAGGTCGGACTCCGTTCGTAAGGTGGGCAAATGATGAAAATGGTAATCCTGCTATATGCAGTACAGGCGGTTGCTCTCATGGATTTGAGAACTTTAGCTTGGTGCTAAAACCCATAGAAAAGACAATTCATGTAGGTAAAAGTATTTGGAGATGCTTTCCAGCAAAGGAAATGGTTGATATATGTGTGCAAGCAATGAAAGAAGATCCGAATATTTCACATTGCCATAATCCAAATTGTGAGCGTTGTAACGATGCTATCCTTGGTGGCCCTACGTGGACTGACAACCACACCTAACAATGATTATCCGCATAAAGCCGGTCGGGATGTTTTCCCGACCGGCTTTATGCTTAGCCTGTAGACAAACCTTCGATTTGTCTACAGGCGGGAGCAGGAACGCGTCTTTGTGAAGACGCGCATTGGGTGACTTTCCCGGAGTGAATCCGTGAAAGTCACTTATTTCCATGCTTTGCGCTCAACCAGTCCAGCAGGGACCTGCCGCCTTCGGCGTCAGGCTTGACGTGGTTTTGCGCAAAGGAACGAAGAGGCGGCTTTTGTCTACAGTCTCCGCATAAAGCCGGTCGGGATGTTTTCCCGACCGGCTTTATGCTGCTCCGTGATTGTGGGTTATTCATATGATACTTCCATATTCGGTCAAACCAAAGATTTGCGGGATTTACTTCCGCAAATCCTTTGGTTGTCAAAAAAGCGCTTTGCGCCTCCGTCCTTTTCCTGGATTCGCGTCGAGCCTGACGCCGCAGGAGGCAGGTTCTTGCTGGACTGAATCCAGGAAAAATAGGAACCACAACGGTTTCGGGAATTCATTTCTCGAAACCGTTTCCCTTCAAACCGCCTCAGCGGTTTGATCCTGCCCTTGTTTTGTCAAAGAACCCAAGGTTCTTTGACAGTCTGTATCAAGGACCCACGCCTTCGGCGAGGGTCCTTGATAAAAACAAAAGCCTAGAGCGCGTCGCTCAGCTGGCGCATACGCGCGCGCTGCGCCTCGGTAAGCTTAAGCTTGTCGGAGTTGTCGTCGGCGGTGTCTCTGTTTTCAACAATGAGCATTTTGGCGTCTTCAGAGCAGGTCGTGGCGTGCCAGACTCCTTTTTTGACGTTGAAGGCCGTGTTGGGCTCAAGGTAAAACGCCGAAATTGCCCCGATTTCACCGTCGCCGTCCCCCACATACAGAATGCTGCAGCCTTGGAGCGCGATAAACACCTCATCTGTCTCGTTGTGGCGCTCAAATGTCACGGATTTCTCGGGCGTTTGGGTGTCGTCGTAATTCAGAATAGCCACGCGCCACGCGCCGAAGTCGACAATCGGCTCGTATCCTACCCCGTCATACTGCGCAATGCTTACCAGTTTCTGCTGATTCTTCATGCGGCATCTTCCTTTCCGTGTTTGGGCCCGGCAGAGCGTCAGCCATGTGGCCCGGCTAAGTGGTTCTGAACTGCGCCTGATAGAGGGAGGCGTAAAACCCGCCCTTTTCCAGAAGCTCGGCGTGCGTTCCCTGCTCGAGAATGCCGACGTCCCCGATGACCACGATCATATCAGCGCCGCGCACCGTGGACAGACGGTGGGCGATGACCAGCGTGGTCCGGCCGACCGACAGCAGGTCAAACGCCCGCTGAATGCGCGCCTCGGTGTGGGTGTCGAGCGCGCTGGTGGCCTCGTCAAGAATGAGGATCGGAGGGTTCTTCAGGAAAATGCGGGCAATGCTCACGCGCTGTTTCTGGCCGCCCGACAACGTGACGCCGCGCTCGCCGATCTGGCTGTCATAGCCGTCCGGCATGGCCAAAATGTCCTCGTGGATCTCCGCCATCTTGGCAGCCTCGACGATCTCTTCGTCGGAAGCCTCGGTGCGGCCATAGCGGATGTTGTCGCGGATCGTTCCGGCAAACAAAAAGACGTCCTGCTGAACAATGCCGATGTTCTGCCGCAAAGAGCGCAGCTGAATGTCCTTCAGCTCAGTGCCGTCGAGCAGGATCTCCCCTTCCGTGACGTCGTAAAAGCGCGGGATCAGATGGCAGAGCGTCGTCTTTCCGCCGCCCGACGGGCCGACGAGGGCCAGCGTGGAGCCCGCCGGAATCTTGAGGCTCAGATGCTCCAGCACGCTGACGTTTTCGTCATAGGAAAAGGTGACGTCCTTAAACTCAATGTCTCCCCTAACCTGCCCGAGAGCGCGCGCGTGCGGGGCGTCCCGGATGTCGGGGTCAATGCTCATCAGCTCGATAAATCTTGAAAAGCCGGCCATGCCGGTCGTATACTGCTCTGTAAAGTTGACCAGCCGTCGAATGGGCTGCACAAACGTGCCGACGTACAGCGTAAAGGTGATTAGTTCAATGTAGTTGAGCTTTCCCTGCATAATCAGCACGCCGCCCACGCCGATGACGGTCAGGGAGATCAGGGCGAGCATGAACTCCATGACGCTGTGGAACACCGCCATGGCCTTGTAGTGCTCCCCTTTGGCCGACTTGAAACGGGTGTTTCCCTCGCCGAAGCGCGTGAGCTCATAATCCTCGTTGGCAAACGCCTTGGCCACGCGAATGCCCGACAGGCTGCTTTCAAGCTCGGTGTTGATGCCCGCCATGCGCTCCCGAACGAGAAGCGACGCCCTCCTGAGGCGTTTGCGCAGGATCCAGGTGAGGAAAACCATGACGGGGATGAGCACGAAAATGGCCACGGCCAAAACCCATTGGATGCGTACCAGAATGATAAAGGCGCCAATCAGCGTAATCAGCGAGATGAACAGATCCTCGGGACCGTGGTGGGCTAGCTCGGTGACGTCAAACAGGTCGTTGGTGACGCGGCTCATCAGCTGCCCCGTGCGCGTTTTGTCAAAAAAACCGAAGCTGAGCTTCTGAATGTGGGAGAACAGGTCGCCGCGCATGTCGGCCTCGATCCGCACGCCCATATCGTGGCCGTAGTATGTCACCACGTAATACATGACCGCGCGCACCACATACCCCACAAATAAACTGCCCACAAGCGCGAAAAACAGCGTGAACAGGTCATTGGGCAAAAAGGTCTCCAGCGCGTACTTTGTGGCGATCGGAAAAGCCAGGTCGACCAGCGCGATGACCGACGCGCAGATCATGTCCAGCACAAACAGCCGCAAATGCGGCTTATAATACGACGCGAACCAAGAAACGGCGCCGCGCTTCGGGTTTCCGCCCCCGGGAATGGGCGGCTGAGAGACGGGTTGCATAGAAAACCCCCAATCACAAGAGATCTCCCTGTTATTATGGTACACACGCTCCGGTTCGTCAAGAAAAAGTTGGCTTCGTTTTGCAGACGGAAGGCAATCCTTTGGTTTGCCTTCCGTCTGTAGACAAATCGAAGGTTTGTCAACAAACTAAACGCATTCCCGGAGTAAATCCGGGAACGCGTTGTGGTTTGACCTTTATCGGTTTTCATTCCAGCAAGAACCCGCGGCCTGCGGCGTCAGGCTCGACGTGAAAACCGATAAAGGACGAAGACGCGACAGACTGTCAAAACCAGGACCGTTTGTGAATATACTTACTTATACGACGCCCTGTGCCAGCATGGCGTCGGCCACCTTTAGAAAGCCTGCGATGTTAGAGCCGACGACCAGGTTGCCCGCCGCGCCGTAGGTCTCCGACGCGTTCATGGCCATGGCGTAAATGTTGCGCATGATCTCCTGCAGCCGCCCGTCGACCTCAGCAAACGACCAGCTCATGCGCGCGGCGTTCTGCGCCATTTCAAGCCCCGAGGTCGCCACGCCGCCCGCGTTGGCGGCTTTGCCCGGGCCAAACAAAACGCCGTTTGCGTGAAACAGCTCAACCGCATCGGGCATACAGGGCATGTTGGCCCCCTCGGCGACGGCAACACAGCCGTTTTTGATCAGCGCCGCAGCATCTGCGGTGTCAAGCTCGTTTTGGGTCGCGCAGGGGAACGCAATGTCGCACGCAACAGACCAAACTCCCTTGCTGTCGGGTATGTAGCGAGCGCCAGGCCGCCGTTTGGCGTATTCGGAGATGCGCCCGCGCTCAACTTCTTTGATCCCGCGCAAAAGCTCGACGTCCACGCCGCCCTCATCGACAACCGTCCCCGAGGAGTCGGACATGGTCAGGACAACTGCGCCCAGTTCCCGCGCCTTTATCGCCGCGTATATGGCCACGTTGCCGCTGCCTGAAACGGCCACGCGGCGTCCGGAGAACGACAGGCCTTTGGAGGCCAGCATTTCCTGGGTAAAATAGCAAAGACCGTATCCCGTGGCCTCGGTGCGCGCAAGGGAGCCGCCGTAGCTCAGTCCTTTGCCGGTCAGGACACCCGCAAACTCGTTTTGCAGGCGTTTGTACTGCCCGTACAGGTACCCAATTTCGCGCGCACCGACGCCAATGTCGCCGGCCGGCACGTCGGTGTCCCTCCCGATGTGGCGGCTAAGTTCGGTCATGAAGCTCTGGCAAAAACGCATGACCTCGCCGTCGCTCTTGCCCTTGGGGTCAAAATCGCTGCCGCCCTTGCCGCCGCCCATCGGCAGCCCGGTGAGCGAGTTTTTGAAGGTCTGCTCAAACGCCAGGAATTTGATCACCGACGCAGTCACCGAGGGGTGAAAGCGCAGCCCGCCCTTGTAAGGGCCGATGGCCGAGTTAAACTGCACGCGGAACCCGCGGTTGACCTGCACCTTGCCGGCGTCGTCCACCCAGGGGACGCGGAAACTGATCATGCGCTCAGGCTCGACAAGGCGGTCGAACACGCCGACCTCGATGAACTCTGGCCGCCGGTCGGCCACAGGGGCGAGCGACTCCAGCACCTCATGCACGGCCTGCAGGAACTCCCGCTCGCCCTCGTTGCGGCGAGCAACGGTTTCAAAAAGGCCGGACAGCCACTGTCTTGACATTCTCTCTCACCAGTCTTTCTCATAATAACGTTCGGCTTACACGTTATTATACGGGGTTTGGCAGGCGGATGTCAATGCATTAGAACGCTAAATTTGCAAGTTCGTAAAAATTTATTTCATAATCAATACCCAAGCCGCCCTCAGACAAGATTTCTGAGAACGGCTTGAAGAAAGAATATTATCAGTTTTTTGTTGGCAAAATTGTAAACGGATCTATGGATTTCCCATCTTTAAACATTTCAAAGTGAAGGTGAGGTGCATCTGCAGACTCCCACAGGGCAGACTGGCCGACGCCTCCAATGACATCACCGATTCTAACTGTTTCATCCAGCTTTGCAGTGACGACCTCCTGCAGGCTGGCGTACAGACTGACAAGGCTGTTTTTGTGTTCGATTACGACGCAGGTGCCGAGCTGCGGATCCTCATAGATGTCCTTGACCACGCCGTCAGCGCAGGCCATGACCTCGGTTCCGACACCGGCCTCGATGTCCACGCCGACATGCGCGCGCCAGTCGCCCATCGTGTCGCTGTAGACAAGGTCGTCGTGCGCGTACGTCTTGAGGATTTCACCCGAAACCGGCCACATAAACTTGGGCGCGGGTGCCGGAGTGGGCGAGGGTTTTGCCGTCGGGGCAGGGGTCTGCGGCGCCGGCGTCGCGGATGGCTGCGGGGTAATAGGCGGCTGCGTGGGCTTTGTCGAGGAGCCGGGCGTCGGCTTCACATCAATGTCGGCGGGATTCAGCACCTCAACAGCGCCGCCTGCCTCAGGGCCGAGCGCGTCCTTGCCCGAAGGCGCGGGACTCGGGCTGACCGGAGACGAGGAAGGGGTCAGCCAATTGATGCTCTCGTCCATCACAAGGTCTTCAGGGTTGGGCGCGGACGACTGGCCGAACAGCAAAATGTATCCGGAGACCGCGATGGCGGCCACGCAGACAAAAAGGATAATGTAAAAGCCCTTGCCCGCCAGAAAGTCCAGCATGGTTTCAAATTTTGTTTTTTTGTTCATCATCAGGCACCTCCTAATCGGAGTATCCCCTCAGGGCAATCCAAATATACATGGTTTTTCATATACTGGAAACTTTATCAAGAAACGATTGCGTGTCTGGCAATTATGGCCAGACACGGCAGAACTTTTGCAGGTGTAACCGAACTGTAGTTGAATTGCCCGGGGTGAATGCGTTATACTACAATTACATTGCTGTGATTAAATATAGAAGCATTGGAGTTGACCAGTAGATATGGACAGATCAGTCACGCTAAAACCGCCGGACCAAAAGAAGAGCCCATCCCGGGCGGATCGATCGGGATCAGGGCGCACGGGCAGAACGATCCTGCTGTGCACCGCCGCTATTGTTGTGCTTTTGCTTGTTTCGGCCCTGCTCTATGGCGTGGTTGGCTATCAGAAGATTTACCCCAATGTGTTTACCGAGGAGGGCACGGCGCTGGGCGGGCTGACGCAGCCGGAAGCCGTGAAGGCCCTGGGCGGCGAGGTCGATGTTTTTGAGGGGCAGTCCATTGCACTGAGCGTTGGAGAGCATCAGGCGGTGTTCACGGCGCAGGAGGTCGGCGCAACCCTCCTGGAGGACGCGACGGCGGCCAAGGCCTATGAGCAGGGGCGCACGGGCAGCTTTTTTTCCCGGCTGGCATTTGTCGCCACCTGCCTGTTTACACGGCACACCGTAAACCCCGAGGAGGAGTTCTACATAGACCAGAATGCGGTCTATGATAAAGTGAAGGAGCTGGCCGGGCAGGTGGATGTACCTGCGATCCCCTATACATGGGAGATGGCGCAAGACCGGATCGAGGTCAAAGCGGCACAGATCGGACGTCAGATCGATCAGAGCGCGCTGACCAGCCTGATTGTCGCGCAGTTTGCCGCCTGTGATTTCTCGCCGCTGAGCTACGAGCCGATTGCGGTTACGCCCGAGGCGTTTCCCACGGATCAGATTTACGATGAGATTTTTGTCGAGCCCAAGCCGGCGTATCTGGATGTCTCTGACAAGCAAAATCCCCAAATTATGCCGCATGTCGTGGGCGTCAGCTTCGACAAGGGGCTTGTCGAGCAGAGGCTCGGCGAGGGCGGGGATTTTATCATCAGGCTTGTCTATACCCAGCCCGACATCACGCAGCAAAAGCTGGAGGCCAGCCTGTTTAAAGACGTGCTGAGCACCTTTACCACCAGTCTCTCTGGTTCCTCAAGCGCCCGTGTGAACAATATCACGCTGGCAGCGCAGTTTATGAACGGCACAATCCTGCTGCCGGGCGAGACGTTTTCCTACAACGAGTCCGTCGGGGAGCGCACCGAAGCGCGCGGCTTTAAGGGCGCGGGTGCGTACCTCAACGGGCGGCTGGTCGACGAGATCGGCGGCGGCATCTGCCAGCTGTCCTCCACGACATACAACACGGCGCTTTTGGCCAACCTGGAGATCGTAAAGCGACAGAGCCACTCCATGCTCGTGGGCTATGTGCCGCTCGGCCAGGACGCCACGGTCAACTGGGGAACCATCGACTTCCAGTTTAAGAACGTCAAGAACTATCCCATGCAGGTGGTGAGCTTTGTCAAGGACGGCAAAGTGACGGTCACTCTGATGGGAAGCAAGGAGGATGACCACGTCGTCGTGATGGAGCGCGACGTGCTGTCCTCCACGCCGCACGGCGTCAAGACTACGGTCAACGACGCCATGGCGCCCGGGTCGTCCAAAGTCGTGGAAAAGGGCCATAACGGCGCTTCGGTGCAGACCTATCGCGTGGTCAAGGACGGCGCAGGCAACCAGCTGTCCCGAAAGGCAGAGGCCAAGAGCGTGTACAGGATGAGCGACGAGCTGGTCGTGGTCGGCCCCAGCACCACGCCGACAGTGGCGCCCACACCCGATCCGACCGACACGCCGGAGCCTTCTTCCCCTTCACCCTCCGTGCCCGACCCGACAACCGAGCCCGACCCCACGTGGGATCCCGCCGCGTCCCCCTCACCCACACCGCCTACGCCGCCCGCCGAGCCGTAGGCGCACGCGCCCCGGTTGGCCGATCCGCCCATTGCGGCATAATCGAGCCCATTGCAGACTAAGCAGACTTTGTCTGCAAACGATGATAAATGATCGGCTCTGTGGAGCCTCACTGAGAAAGGCATTCCCGGAATGAATCCGGGAATGCCTTTCTCAGACTGTAGACAAACCTTCGATTTGTCTACAAACGGGAGCAGGAACGCGTCTTTGTGGAGACGCGCATTGGGTGACTTTCCCGGAGTGAATCCGTGAAAGCGTTGTGGTTCTATCTTTATCGGTTTTTATTCCAGTAAGGACCTGCCGGCTGCGCCGTCAGGCTCGACGTGAAACCCGATGTAGGACGAGGACGCGAAGGTTCTTTGCCGCCCTTAAACTTGAGATACGTCGCACAGCCCGACAGCGTATAGACCCCGGTGTCGGCCGTGACAAACAGGGTGTCGCCCGCGGCAAAGGCAGCGCCGTCCACCGTGGCGCTTCCCGATACGCAAAACAGCAGGTCGTAGCGCCCGTCGGTGTCGTTCGACGCCCTCGAGGCGCAGACAAGCTCATAAGCCTGAAAATACGGGCAGTCCGCCAGAAGAGAGCCGCCGGGGTGCGGCTTTTTGTGCAGCTTTTCACCGGGAAGCGTCAGGTCGGCGGCCAGAAGCGCCTTATCAAGATGCAGTTCCCGCGCCGCGCCGCGCGCATCCAGCCGGCCCCAGTCCGACACGCGGTAGGTGGTGTTGGAGTTCTGCTGGATTTCTGCCAGCAAAAGCCCGCCGCCGATGGCGTGCAGGAGCCCTGCCGGCAAAAAAACGGCGTCGCCGGGCGCAAGCTCGATGAAATTTAAAAACGGCTCGAGGGCGTCGGCGCGCAGAAGCTCCTCAAAGCGCGCGGGCGAAAGAGGCCGGCGCAGACCGACGTAGACCCCCGCGCCCGGTCTGGAGGCGAGCGTGTACCACAGCTCAGTTTTGCCCAGGTCGCCCTCGAGCGCTGCCTGCTCGTCCCCGGGATGCACCTGCAGCGACAGACGGTCGCGTGCGTCGATGAGCTTAAACAATACGTCCAGCCGCGTTTGCCGCGCCGAAAGCGCGTAAAAGCCCCGGCCATGGGCAGCGGCCGCCTCGTCGAGCGTGAGCCCGTCATACGGGCCGTCTGTGATCGTTGAGCTGCCCGTGTGGTGGCAGGCTGCCTCCCAGCTCTCCGCCGAAGGGACAGGGCCGCGGCCGAAGATGCGTGAAAACGCGTCGCCTCCCCACAGGATATCCTTATAGCAGGGGCACAGGCGCAGTACCATGGCGTCAGCCTCCTTTTCTAAAGCAAGTATACCATATGCGGACCCGGATGAGTAGCGTCAGCTCTCCCGGCGGACGCGCTCTGATTAATCCTCAGCGGCATAGGACATACTACAAATGTACGTTACTGTGCGTACTACTTCTGACGTTGAGGTGAAGGATATGAAAGCCGTTTTGCTTGCGGGCGGGGAGGGCTCCCGCCTGCGTCCGATCAGCGCCGAGGTGCCCAAGCCCATGGTGCGGCTGCTGGACAAACCGGTCATGGAATACGCCGTCGAACTGCTGAAAAAGCATGGATTTACGGATATTATCACGACTTTGCAGACGCTGCCGCACAAGATTACAGACTATTTCGGCGACGGGGCGGCGTGGGGCGTACACATGAGGCATTTCATTGAGACCACGCCGCTCGGCACGGCGGGCGGCGTCAAGGCTTGCCGCGAGCAGCTCGGAGACGAGCCCGTCCTCATCATCAGCGGGGACGCGGTGACCGATTTTAACCTGAGGGAGTGCTATGAGTTTCATGTGCGCCAAAACGCCGAGGCCACGCTCATTCTGCACCGGCAGGAGGAGCTGCTTGATTACGGGCTTGTGATGGCCGGGCCGGACGGCCGCGTGCTGCGCTTTATTGAAAAGCCGTCGTGGGGACAGGTGTTTACCAACACGGTCAACACGGGAATTTACATTCTCAACCCCTCGGTGCTCGACGACATTCCCGACAAGACCTTTTACGACTTTGCCAAGGACGTGTTTCCGGCCATGCTCGCCCAAAAACGCCGCCTGTTCGCCTATGTGGAGGAGAATTACTGGTGCGATATGGGCAACACGCAGGCATATCTCAACTGCTGCTGCGACGCGCTTGAGGGAAAGATCGCCCTTTCGACTCCGCTGCAGACCGAAGCGCCCGGGGACGCGCAGGTGACCCAGCCCGTATATCTCGGCAGAGAGGCGCAGCTGGGCAAGGGCTGCCGCATAGGGCCGTACACAGTACTCGGCGCAGGAAGCTGCGTGGGAGAGGGCGCCGTTGTGGAGTGCAGCGTTGTCGACGGCGCACAAATCGAGGCGTCAGCCCGCATCGAGGGCGCATTTGTCGGACGCGGCAGTCTCGTGCGCGAGGGCGCCTGCCTGCGCGAAGGCGCCGTTGTGGGGGAAAATGTGGTCATAGGCGAGCACGCCGAGCTGACGGGCGGGGCGCGCGTCTGGCCCAACAAGGAGATCGACGCGGGGATTCGCGTCGAGGGAAGCGTCACCTCGGGCGCCGCGCGCAAAATGGCGTCCTTTGACGGCCATGGCACACTGTCAGGGCAGCTAAAAGTGGAACTGACACCCGAATTCTGTATGCGCCTCGGTTCGGTGGCCGCCTCGTTTGTGCGCGGCGGAGAGGTCGGGCTGAGCGTTCAGGGCGGCGAAGCGGCGCGCATGGCCGCGCTGGCCATTGAAACCGGACTCTGCGCGGCCGGCGGAAACCTTCTGCGAACCGACGCGTCCTTTACAGCGGAGGCCTCCTACGCCGCCCGGCACTACAAGCTGCCGCTGAGCATCTTTGTCGAGCAGGATGGCGAGCGGTTTAGCCTGCGCTTTGTCGACGAGACCGGACTGCCCATCGAGCGGGAGGTTGAGCGCAAGCTCGAGGCGCTGACCGCGCGCGGCGAGAGCGCGCTGGCCGGCGTGAGGGACATCGGCAAGTCGAGGACGCTGCTTGGTCTGTCGGAGCTGCATACTCAGGCGGCTGCCCGTCCGCCCGTCTGGGCGCAGGATTTCAAGGTCGAGCCCTGGAGCGGCCGCGTCACCGGAGGGGACGAGGCCGGGCAGGCGCTGCGCGCCGCCATGACGCGCGCGGGCTGTACGCTCAGGGGCGGCTTGGAGACGCCCCTGTTCTCGGCCGACGGAGACGGGCAGAGGCTGAGCGCCGTGGATGAAGAGGGGCAGACGCTCTCCCATGAGCGTGTGCTGGCCTGCCTTCTCTGGCTGGAGGCCCGCGCCGGCGTCAAGATCGCAGCGCTTCCCTATTCCGAGCCGGCCGCTTTTGACGAGCTGGCCCAGACTCTGCATATGACTCTGCTGCGCGTGGGCCGCGACGGACCGGCGGCGCGGACGTTGTACGCCTCCCAGCGGTTTTTGTGGGACGCCGCCTTCTCGGCAGCGCGGCTGACCTACGGGCTGAAGGCCTTCGGCATGAAGCTGTCCGAGCTTCATGCGGCGCTGCCCGCGTTTCACCTGGTCACGGCGGAAATCGGCCTAGCCGGAGACCGCGGCGAGGTGATGCGCGCGCTTGCGGCCACGCAGCAAAACGCCGAGCTTGTCGAGGGCTTGCGCGCGCGCGTGGGACGAGGCTGGGTGCATGTCGCTCCGCTGCCCGGACGCCGGGCGCTGCGCATCCTCGCAGAAGGGGCCTCAGAGGAGATCGCCAGCGAGATCTGCGACTTCTTTCTGTCGGCTGCCAAGAAAATAGATAGACAGAGCCCTTCAAATGTGATATAATACCTCATTGATATACGATCGCGTTTTTATGTATTATTGTGTCGACAGCGTCGTCTGCCGGCACCTTAAATAACATCCCGGCGGACACGGCTGTTCTCAGTTTGTCCGCCGGGGCGGTCTGCGCTGTTCGCTATGACGGGCTTTTGCCTGCGTCGTGATTTGCTGGCGCGCGCGAAGGGGCGCCGATTTGGAGTGCGGCAAACCGAAGCTGCGCCCTCAGGCCGTAAGAAGAAGAAAGTGTACATAAACTATTAGGAGTTGTTGCTAAAGCATGTCAGGAAAATTGAAAATTATTCCCCTTGGCGGAATCGGTGAAATTGGGAAAAACTTTACGGTGTACGAGTTCGGCGGCGATATTTTGGTCGTGGACTGCGGCCTGTCGTTTCCCGACGAGGAAATGTTCGGCGTGGATCTGGTCATCCCCGATTTCTCATACCTGGTCAAGCACAAAAACCGCATTCGCGCGCTGATGCTCACGCACGGGCACGAGGATCACATCGGCGCGGTGCCGTATTTTCTCCGGCAGCTCAAGTGTCCGATTTACTGCACGAGGCTGACCGCCGGCCTGATTGAAATCAAGCTGGAGGAGGCCGGGCTTCTTAAAAACGCGGACATCCGCAGGGTGGAGGCCGGGCAGACCGTTGTGGCGGGAAAGTTCTCAGTGGAGTTCATTCGCGTCAACCATTCGATTGCCGACGCGGTTTCGTTTGCCATCACCACCGAGCTGGGAACGGTCGTTCACACCGGAGACTTTAAAATTGACAGCACACCCGTCAGCGGCGAGGTTATTGACCTGGCGCGCTTCGGCGCGCTGGGCAAGCAGGGTGTTTTGGCGCTTCTGTCCGACTCGACCAACGTCGAGCGGCCGGGGTACGCAATGAGCGAGCGCAAGGTCGGGGAAGCGCTGGATAACTTATTCCGCGGCTGTGAGAGCCGGATTGTCGTCACAACATTCGCCTCCAACGTCCACAGGCTCCAACAGGTCATTGACGCCGCGGTCAAGCACGGGCGCAAGGTCGCGATCACCGGGCGCAGCATGGAGAACATTCTGCGCGTATCCATTCAGCTGGACTACATTGACATTCCGCCGGGAACCATTATCGAGGTCTCGCAGGTCAAGGGCCTGCCAAAACATAAGGTTTGCGTGATCACGACCGGCAGCCAGGGGGAGCCGATGTCGGCGCTGTCCCGCATGGCGTTCGGCGCGCACCGCCAGGTTGACCTCGGCGCGCACGACCGCGTGATCATCTCGGCCTCGCCGATTCCAGGAAACGAGAAGCACGTCGGAAAGGTCATCAACGAACTCATCAAGCGTGGCTGCGAGGTCATTTACGAGCGTCTGGCCGATGTGCACGTGTCTGGGCACGCCTGTCAGGAGGAGCTCAAGCTCATGCTGGCGCTGACAAACCCGAAGTACTTTATGCCCGTGCACGGGGAGTACCGCATGCTCAAGGCCCACGCCGGGCTGGCAAAGCTGACGGGCATCGACCCCAAAAACATCTTTATCCCCTCCGAAATCGGCAGGGTATTTGAAATCAGCGATACCGGCGCAAAGTTCGGGCAGACCGTGACGGCCGGCCGCGTTCTCGTGGACGGCTCGGGCGTCGGGGATGTGGGCAGCGTTGTGCTGCGCGACCGGAAGCTGCTGGCCGAGGACGGCCTGGTGGTGGTCGTCATCACGATGGACGCCGCGAACTCCACGGTTGTGGCCGGGCCGGACATCATTACGCGCGGTTTTTCCCTGGCCAAAGAGGCCGACCCCATGATGGACGAGCTGCGCCGCTACGCCGTGAACGCGCTGGACCATTGCTCCGACCATGGCTACACCGATTGGGCGACCATCAAGTCGAACGTGCGCAACGCCCTGGCTGACTTCTTGTTTAAAAAGACGCGCCGCAAGCCGATGATCCTGCCGATCATCATGGAACTGTAAGCCGGAAGGGGGAGGCGCGCGTGACGGTGCGGGATTTGGCGCCCCGGCTGAACGCCGAGGTGCTCTGCGGCGCGGAGGAAAACCTTGCTGCGCTGGTGCAGGGAGGCTACTGCGGCGATTTGCTGTCCTGGGTGATGGGGCGCGCGCGGGAGGCGGACGCCTGGGTGACCATCATGTCCAACCTCAATGTGGCTGCCGTGGCCCATTTGACGGGGGTGGCGTGCGTGGTGCTCAGCGAGGACGTTTCGCCCGACGATGCGCTGCTGACGCGCGCCGCACAGGAGGGCATTCCGCTGCTGCGCACTCGGCTGTCCTCTTTTGAGGCTTGTCTGCGGATTCATGAAGCTCTTTTATGACCTTCACCTCCACTCCTGCCTGTCCCCTTGCGGGGACGAGGACGCCACCCCCGCCAATTTGGCCGGGATGCTGTCGCTGGCCGGACTAGACGTTGTGGCGCTGACCGACCACAACAGCTGCGGGAACTGCGCGCCCTTTCTCAGGCGTGCAGCCGGGCTGGGCCTTGTCGCGCTGCCCGGAATGGAACTGACCACCTCTGAGGAGGTCCATGTTATCTGTCTGTTTGAGCGGCTGGACGACGCGCTCGCGTTTGAGCGCGTCGTTTATTGCGCTCTGCCCGACGTGCCCAACCGGCCAGAGGTCTTTGGACGTCAGCTTTTGATCGGCGAGGACGACGAAATCGCCGGCGAAGAGCCCCGGCTGCTTCTGTCCGCCACCTCGATCGGGATTTATGACGTGACAGCGCTTGCGGCTGCCCACGGCGGTGTGGCCTTTCCGGCGCACATTGACCGCGCGAGCTTTTCGCTGCTGGCCAATCTGGGTTTTTGGGATGACGCGATGGGCTTTACGTTCTACGAGCGAACGCGCGCGGCAAACCCCGAGCTAATGCCGCTCAAGCCGTGGCTGGTCAACTCCGACGCCCACCGCCTGGAGGACATCCCCGACGCCGCCTTTCGTCTGGAGGCGCCGGAGCGTTCGGCGGGCGGCGTGCTCAGGGCGCTGAAGCGGCTCAATATTGTTTTTTCAACCTAACATATCCGTCTAAAATATGCCGCTTTTTCCGAACTTTTTGAACATTTCATTCGTTGACGGCGGACATGTTGTATGATATAATATTCCGGTATGTTAATTATTTAACGAGAGATAGGAGAATTTTCATGCCCAACACCAAAACCCTTGTCCCGTTCCGTGGCACCGCCAAACAGGAGGAACAGCTCAGGGCCGTGATAGAGGCGCATAAGGGGCAGAAGGGCGCGACGATGCCGGTTTTGCAGCAAGCGCAGGAGATTTACGGTTACCTTCCCGAGCAAGTGTTGATCATCATCGCCGAGGGCCTTGAGCTGAGTCTTTCCGAGGTCTACGGCGTTGTCAGCTTTTACACGCAGTTTACCATTAACCCCAAGGGCGAGACGCAGGTTGCGGTTTGTATGGGAACCGCCTGCTACGTCAAGGGCGCGGCGGAGATTTTGGATCGCGTGGAGAGCAAGCTCGGCTGCAAATCCGGAAAGATCACGTCCGACGGGAAGTTTTCGGTGGACGCCACGCGCTGCATCGGCGCATGCGGGCTTGCCCCGGTGATGACCGTGGACGGAGACGTCTATGGCCGCCTTGACCCCGAAGATGTCAACGGCATTCTGGAGAAATACATGAAGAAATGAAAGATCTTTCGTTGCACATTTTGGACATTGCGCACAACAGCATCGCGGCCGGCGCGTCGCGCGTCGTGATTGAGCTGGACGAGGGAGAGAACATGGTCTCTCTTACGGTGACCGACAATGGACGCGGAATGGACGCCGAGCTTCTGGCCCGCGTGACCGATCCTTTCACGACAACGCGCACGACGCGCAGGGTGGGGCTGGGGCTTTCGCTTCTCAAGCTCGCCGCCGAGCAGGCCGGAGGCCTGCTGACCGTTGAAAGCGGCGTCGGCGTGGGCACGACCCTGCGTGCGGGGTTTTTGACAGGGCATCTCGACACGCCTCCGATCGGAGATCTGCCTGCGACGATGGTTGCGCTTGTACACGCCGCGCCGGGCATTGACTTTTTGCTGACCCACCGCCGGGCAGGCCTTATCTCGGATTTGGACGTGAGCGCGCTGCGCGAGGTTTTGGGCGAAGTTCCGCTGGACGGGCCCGACGTGCTGAACTGGATAGAGCAATCGCTTCGCGAGAGCGAAGAGGCGCTGATGCATATTTAAGGGCGTTGCCCCTATTATGGGAGGATATCTATGAAATCACTTGAAGAACTGAAGCAAATCCGCGAAAAGACACTGAACTCCATGACCCTTCGCAAAGATGACGAGGGCATCCGCGTTGTTGTAGGCATGGCCACCTGCGGCATTGCGGCGGGCGCGCGCCCGGTACTCGCTGCCTGCCTGGAAGAGGTGCAGGCGCGCAAGCTGAGCCATGTCGTGGTCAGTCAGACGGGCTGCATCGGCGTATGCCGCCTTGAACCGATCATGGAAGTGTTTGTTCCGGGCCAGGAAAAGGTGACCTATGTGAAGATGACGCCCGAAAAGGCCAGACAGGTGGTGGCGGAGCATCTCGTCAACAAACACGTCCTCGCCGAATATACCATTGGGGCGGCAGAATAAATGAATACATGACAAAAGAACGCCCCGGACAGGCAGAGCCCTTTCGTGTCTGCCCGCCGCTTGTTCTCTTGTCTACGGAGGGAAAAATATGGAGTTTGTCAGGAGCCATATTCTCGTCTGCTCGGGAACGGGCTGCACGGCCGGCGGAAGCGAGAAGATTATAAAGGAACTGAACCACTGGCTGGTTCAGGAGGGAATGCAAAATGAGGCCCGGGTGATCAAAACCGGGTGCTTTGGACTGTGCGCGCTGGGTCCCGTCGTGGTTGTCTACCCCGAGGGCGCGTTTTATTCGCGCGTCACGCCCGGCGACGCCGAGGAGATCGTCAAGGAGCACATTGTCAAGGGCCGCGTGGTCAGACGCCTTTTATACCAGGACACCGTTCAGGAGGACACCATCTCCTCCCTCAACGAAACGCCCTTCTACAAAAAGCAGCTGCGCATCGCGCTGCGCAATTGCGGAGTCATCAACCCCGAGCTGATAGACGAGTACATCGCCTATGACGGTTACGCCGCGCTGGGCCGCGCGCTGACCGAGCAAACGCCCGAACAGATTGTGGACTCGATCAAGAAGTCCGGTCTGCGTGGCCGCGGCGGCGGTGGATTTCCCACAGGTATGAAATGGGAATTTGCCCAGCGCGAAAAATCCGATCAAAAATATGTCTGCTGCAACGCCGACGAAGGCGATCCGGGCGCGTTTATGGATCGCTCCGTGCTGGAGGGTGATCCACATAGCGTTTTGGAGGCCATGGCCATCGCAGGCTACGCCATCGGCGCGAATTTGGGGTACATCTACATCCGCGCGGAATACCCCATCGCCGTCGATCGCCTGAACATTGCCATCGCTCAGGCGAGAGATTACGGATTTTTGGGGAACAATATCTTTGGAACGGATTTTTCCTTTAACATTGAAATCCGTCTGGGCGCCGGCGCGTTTGTGTGCGGCGAAGAGACCGCGCTGATCACGAGCATTGAGGGTAAACGCGGCGAGCCCCGCCCCCGTCCGCCTTTCCCGGCGGTCAAGGGCCTGTTTGGCAAGCCGACGCTGCTCAACAATGTCGAGACATACGCCAACATCCCCTGGATTCTCAACAACGGCTGGGAGCGCTTTGCCGAGATCGGAACCGAAAAGTCCAAGGGCACGAAGGTGTTCGCGCTCGGCGGCAAGATCACCAACACCGGCCTCGTCGAGATCCCCATGGGAACCTCGCTGCGCACGGTGGTGGAGGAAATCGGCGGCGGCGTTCCGAACGGGAAGAAATTCAAGGCGGCCCAGACCGGCGGCCCGTCGGGCGGCTGCATCCCCGCCAGCCTGATCGACACGCCGATTGAGTATGACTCGCTCGTGGCCATCGGCTCGATGATGGGTTCGGGCGGCATGATTATCATGGACGAGGACAACTGCATGGTGGACATCGCCAAATTCTTCCTGGAGTTCACGGTCGACGAGAGCTGCGGAAAGTGCACGCCGTGCCGCATCGGCACCAAGAGACTGCATCAGCTGCTTGAGAAGGTCACGTCGGGAAACGGCACGCTCGAGGATTTGGTTGTCATGGAGGATCTGTCCAAGCACATCAAGCAAAACAGCCTGTGCGGCCTGGGTCAGACGGCGCCAAACCCCGTTTTGTCCACGATGCACTACTTCCGCGATGAATATATCGCCCACGTCACCCACAAAAAGTGTCCCGCGGGCGTGTGCAAGAACCTTCTGCAGTATATCATCAACTCCAATTGCGTGGGCTGCACGGCCTGCGCCCGCGTCTGCCCGACCGGCGCCATTACCGGCAAGGTCAAAGAAAAGCATGTCATTGACACAGAAAAGTGCATTAAGTGCGGCGCTTGCATGCAAAAGTGCAAGTTCAACGCCATCGTAAAGGAATAGAGGTGAACCCCTGTGGCCGATATGATCAACCTGAAAATCAACAACATGCCGGTGAGCGTTTCCCCCGGAACCACCATTCTGGAGGCGGCGCGCTCAATTGGCATCGATATCCCCACGCTTTGCTATATGAGGGACATCAACGGCATCGGCGCGTGCCGCATATGCGTGGTTGAGGTCAAGGGCGCGCGCGCCCATGTTGCGTCGTGCGTATACCCCGTCGCCGAAGGGATGGAAATTCAAACGAACTCCGGCGAGATTGTCAAGGCGCGCAAAGCGACGCTGGAACTGATTTTGTCAAACCACCGCATGGACTGCCTGACCTGTCTGCGCAACCAGAACTGCGAGCTGCAGAAGATGGCCAAGGACTTCGGCATTCAGAACGTGCGCTTCCACACCGACAACATGGAGCCGCAGATTGAGGATTCGACGCTTCATCTGGTGCGCGACAACTCCAAGTGCATTCTGTGCCGCCGGTGTGTTGCCGTTTGTAAGAACAACCAGAGTGTCGGGGTGATCGGCGCCAACGACCGCGGATTTGAGACGCACATTTCCTGTGCGTTTGACCGCAATCTCGACGAGGCGCCGTGCGTGTCGTGCGGCCAATGCATCACGGTTTGCCCGACAGGCGCGTTGACCGAGCGCGATCAGACCGAGGAAGTCTGGGCCGCGCTGGCCGACCCCACCAAGCATGTCGTCGTCGGCGCAGCGCCCTCTATTCGCGTCACGCTCGGCGAGTGCTTTGACATGCCGATCGGCACCAATGTCGAGGGCAAAATGGCAGCCGCGTTCCGCCGTCTGGGCTTTGACGGTGTGTTTGACGTGGACACCGCCGCCGACCTGACCATCATGGAAGAGGGCACCGAGTTCATCGGGCGTCTGCGCGAAGGCGGCACACTTCCCATGATCACCTCCTGCTCGCCCGGCTGGATCCGGTTCTGCGAGCAGTATTATCCGGAGTTTATCCCCAACCTCAGCTCGTGCAAGTCGCCCCAGCAGATGTTCGGCGCGATGATGAAGACATATTACGCCGAGCAGAAGGGCATTCGCCCCGAGGATATTTTTGTCGTGGGCATCATGCCCTGCACTGCCAAGAAATATGAGAACAACCGCGATGACGAGAGCGCGGTTCGTGGGCTCAAGGACGTTGACGTGGCGCTGACCACCCGTGAGCTTGGCCGCATGATCTCCCGCGCGGGCATCATGTTTGCCGACCTTCCCAACGAGCCGTTCGATCCCGCCTTTGGCGTGGCCACCGGCGCCGGCGCGATTTTTGGCGCGACGGGCGGCGTGATGGAGGCTGCCCTGCGCACCGTGTATGAAGTGGTCACCGGCAAAGAGGCGCCCAGCCTTGATTTTACTGAGGTGCGCGGCGTTGCCGGCATCAAGGAGGCAGAGTACGACGTGGGCGGCCAGAAGGTCCGCGTGGCCGTGTCTTCGGGCCTGGCCAACGCGCGCCGGCTGCTTGAGTCGATCAAGTCAGGGGAAAAGCAGTACGAGTTTATTGAGATTATGGGCTGCCCGGGCGGCTGCGTCAACGGCGGCGGACAGCCTGTGCAGCCGCAGAGCGTGCGCAACTTTAATGATTTGCGCGCCATCCGCGGCAAGGCGCTTTACGACATGGACAAGGGTCTCAAGCTGCGCAAGAGCCATGAAAACCCCATCGTGCAGAAGATGTATGAGGATTATCTCGGGGAGCCGGGCAGCCATCGCGCGCATGAGACTCTGCACACGAGCTATAAGGCTCGCGAAAAATATAAAGTTTAGGCTTCCTGACTGCGAAGTGTTCAGGAGCCATACTATGGCGGTGAAACCAGTGGTTTCACCGCCATAGTTCAGCCTGTCAAAGAACCTGTGGTTCTTTGACAAAACGAGGGCAGGATCATTTTTCCCGGATTCAGTCCAGCAAGAACCTGGCGGCACGGCCGGGAGAAAATTGCTGGACAGGTGACCGGAAATGTTTAAATCACAGGATTTTACGGCATTTCTTCCGAAAATCCTTTCTCTGCGCGTCTTCTCAAAGACGAAAGCCCTCTCCTGTTTTTTCATTGGACCGTGGGTTCTTAGCTAAACAGGAGAGTTCGGAAAGAATTCCCTTGAAAATCGCCGCCGGAAACGATACAATGTGCTATAGAGGGGAGGGATGAAAGTGGCAGCGCGATTTGCGGCGCTTCTGTTGGCGCTGTTATTGCTGGCCGGCTGCGCGGCGTCGCCCAGCCCGAGCCCTATCCCCAGTCCGTCCGTCGAATCCCCGTCACCGACTCCGACGCCGGAACCGATCCTCGATCCCGCAGGGCAGACCGTCGGAACACGGTTTCGCCCGCCGCCGGGCTTCCTGCGTTCCAATCAGGCCGTCGGCAGCTTTGGCGCGTTTCTGCGCGAGCTCCCACTGAAGCCGGACGGGGACGCCCCCCTGCTGTTCGATGGGACAAAGGCCGAGGGCGCCTCAAGCGCGGTTGTGTCGCTGCCCGTCACGGAACTGATGCAGAACACAGACGCGCTGCTGAAGCTCCGCGCCGAGTATCTGTTTCAACAGGGGCGTCAAGCGGAGATCCAGTTCCACTTTCTGTCCGGGTTTGCCTTTTCCTTTGACAAATGGGCGGAGGGCTATCAGGTCGCCGTCGACGGGAAAAACGTCAGATGGGTGAAGGTCGGCGAGCCCGACGCGTCGGCTGCCCGGCTGAACAAATATCTGAACACCCTTTATGCTTACTCAAACGCCACCGCTGCGCTTGCCGACGTGGAGTCGGCGCAGACGCCCGAGATCGGATGCGTGTTTTTGGAGGACGGCGGCGCGATCATTGTCGATATGGCTACCAATGCCGAATCGGGCGAGCGCGCTGTGATTTTGGCCAAGGGCGGCAATCCGGCGCAGGAGATCACGCTGCTGACCAACGCAAAAGAGCCCTCGCTCTCCCCCTGGCTGGTGGTCAGCGACGGCGGCGTGATTTATACGCAGAGCAACAGCTACGTAATCGACGCGATGCAGCGGTTTACGGAGTAATATCGAAAGGCCCGACGTGAAAACCGATAAAGGACGAGGACGCTTATTGACGGTCTGAGAGCATTTTCTTGTTTATGACAAGCGGTAAATCAGATCCAAGTCCCGTTTTCAAAGAACTTTCTGAGTTATGACAAGTACCAAGAGACGTTCCCGGAGTGTCCGGGAACGTCCTTTTTATCTCTGCCCGACGCGGCGCTGATCAGTCCAGGGTGCCGGCGCGGCGCAGCCAATTGGCCATCATGGTCGCGATCTCGGCGCGCGTGGCGTCGCTGCGCGGGGCCAGCACACCGTGGCCGCGGCCCTCCATCAGTCCCTGCCCGACGGCCCACCGCACGGCGGTATCGGCCCAGGGGGAGATTGCGCGAACATCCGGGCTGGCCGACAGATTGGACAGCTCGGGAGTAAACCTTTGGGTCAGTTCGGCAAACCGATAGAGCACGAGACACGCCTCCTGCCGCGTGATGGCCCGGTCGGGGTCAAACATAGCGCCTCCGGTACCGGAAATCAGGTGGTTGGCTGCGCCCCAGGCCACCGCTTTCCCATGAACAGTGTCGATCTGGACGTCGGAAAAGGGACTGACCGTGTAGGCGGACAGATCGGCGCCGTACAGCCGGGCCAGGATCGAGAGGAACATGGCGCGGGTCATGGGCACGTTCGGCGCAAAGGTGGTCTCGCTCTGGCCGGGAAACCAGATGCTGTCGGTTGTGTCGCAGATATGCCCGTAGGCCCAGTGGCCGGTTATGTCGGTAAAGCGCGCGCTGCGGCGCTGCGACGCCAAAACGAACACCGCTGAAATCACATGGTCGCTCGTGACGTTGGAAAACACATAGCGGTTTACCGCACCGACACAGACGCCGTCCACCCAGACGTCGGCCACCTGATAGCCTGTGTTGGGCAAAACGCGGATGATCTCGCTCTTTCCCCTTTCGACGGCGACCTGAGTCGGATCAAGCGAGCCGCCCGGCCCGGTTTTGCCCTTGATGCTGTAGGTCATGGCGTCGGCGGGCAGCGCGTACCCAAAGGCGTACGTGGAAAAACGGCTCAGATACAGCGTAAAATATCCGCCGGCGTATTCAAAATATTCGCCATAGAGGTTGGCGTTGAGCGCGCCGTAGGGAATCGTCTCAACCACGCCGCCACCGTGAACGCGGAAAAGCTTTGCCGCGCCGGGATATCGGATGCTTCCAAAAACAGGAATATCTACCTTAAGCAGTGTGGTCTCAAGCCGCGAGACCTCGCTCGGCTCGGCGACAAGCGCGCCAGACAGCCGCGTAAGCTTTTTCAGCGACAGGTCAAGGAACTCAAAGCCAAATCGCAGCGGCGCGGCCGCCACGATTTTGGCGCGGTCGCCCGGCGACACGTCGGCGGCGGCCATGTAGCGCGACTCAAACTGGAAGTTGATCGTTCCGCCGTCCGTCAGCACAAGGTTGTCCGCGGAGGTAAAGCCGCCGCGCGCATCGGCGCTGAAGCTGGAAAACAGATCGGGAAGGCCGCCGACCGCCGTCCGGGGCGAGTCAACAGTGCCGATCAGAACGGCGCTCTGGCGCGGGGAAAGCGTGAGATTCAGCACCGAGGGGGTGGACAGGTCGACTTGAAAGCTTTTGGTCTCGCGGAAGACGCCGTTGCTGAGAACGACGTTGTATATGCCCGGAGGGAGTGTGTCAAACTGATAGTTTCCGTCGCCCGCGGGCAAAAACGCCGAAGCGATAATGGTGTTTCCTGCTTCGATCGTCACCGTAAGCTGACCGTCATTGACGTTGTCGGTCACACTGCCCATGAGGATGCCTGTCGGCGGCGTGGCCGGCGGCGTGCGGAAGAGCATCTGAACCGTAATGGCGCCATACCCGTCATCTGCGATAAGCTGCACGGCGTATTCGGTATTGGGGATCAGCGCGGGCTCCTGCGCCGCCAGAACGGCCTGATAATTCAGGGTTCCGGTCTGATTGACGTCACTGTAAAGAACAGTCCAGGCGGGGTTTTTGATCTGCCGCCATTGCAGGCGCGCCGCATAGGGATAATCCCCGCTCACAACCGTGCCGGATAGCGTAATCTCGCCTCCTGTGCCAAACGCTGGCGCGTCCAGTCTCACCGTGGGGGCAGCCGTGACAGAGATGGAGATGTCTTCGCTCAGGGCGTCGTAGTTCCGCGTTGCGGGAGCCGTTACGCGAACAACCGCCGAGCCTTTGGATTTGATGACCACGCGTCCTTCTACAACCTTGATGACCGTCTGCCCGGAGGAAACCGTGTACAAAAGGGTGGCCTGGTCGCTGACATTGGCCCAGTCCAGCGCAAACGAGGGGTCGGTTGTGCGCTTGGAAAACACCGCCGTGCCGGTAAACGCCTTGGGCGCGCGGCCTATCGTAACCGTGGCAGAGGTTGAAAAGATCTCGTAGTTTGACCCGCGATCGACCTGAACAAACACCGTGTAGCTGCCCGCGTCGGCAAACTGAACCGCCTGCCGGGCGTAGCTCAGACCGTCGGCGCTGTATTTGACAATGTCTCCTGAGCCCAGGCCGGAAAGGCTGATGCCGTGCTCACCCAGGTCATAAACGCCCGTGTAGGCGTGCGCGGCGACACCGGTGATGGTCGCCTTCTGAATGGTAAACGGCGCGCTGACGCTTCCGCTGTAGTTGCCCGAGGCCGTCGCCGTAATGGTGGCCCCGGCGGCCCCGGCTGAAACGTTGCTCTGATAGGTCACGGTATAGTCGCTGGCCGTGATGTTGGCGGCGTCCGTCACCGTGAGCGCCGGCGTGTGCGGAAGGCCCGTATAGACAACCGGGGCGATGGCGGCGACCATGGAAAGGGAGAGCGGTTTCTTTTCTATGACAACCGAGACCAAGCCAATGTATTCTTCAAAATTGGAATTTTCGAGCTTGTAGTAGACCGGGTGTATCCCCGAATTCGAGAAATCTGGCGGAGTCGTTGAGGCGCAGGTGGTTGGTGAGTTCCCATAACAGAGAACTGTCCCTGACGGGAGTGGGGAGACCGAAACGCCGTGCGCGTTTCCGTCAAAGGTTCCCACCCACGGGGATACCAGATTTTGGGCAAAACTCGCCTTCCTAATGGTTAGAAACCCAACGGTCAGCTCGCGCGCGGAGGAGCCCGCAAAGGCGTAGTTGTCTGAAGTCAGCGTCACGACAAGACTGTATGTCCCGGCGTCTGTCGGCGCTGGTACGGGTACGGACGCCTGCCGGTACTGCGTCTGATACACGCTCGCCGCCGAATCGGGAGCAGCGTCCGCCAGCGTGAGCGTGGCCTGCTTGGCGGCTGAATCGTAAACATGTGTGGCGTTCGAGACGGAAAAATCCAGCAAAAACTGATCAATATCAAGTGCCGCCGAGGGCGGAAGCGACTGGGCAACGTAAATGGCCTTGCCCTCGTCCGTCCAGGCAAACTCGGCGTTATACGCGCCGGCGTTCGCCGGCGCGGCAAAGCTGCTGTACGACTGCCCCCCGGTGTAATGAATCGTGTAGTGTGTGGACAATACAGGGATATGGCCACTTTGCTGTGCAAAAAGCGGCGTCAGGGCGACGGGCTGCGCGCCGTAAGTGACCCGCGCGTCGCTGAGCGTCACCGCCACGGCAGTCGGCGTCAAAACAACAGCGCCCGATGTTCCCGCGTGGCCCGGCATGTCAGCGTCAAGACGGGTCAGCGTGCCGCCGTCATTGGAGAAAAAACACGCGCTGTCCTGCTCGTCAGGGATGTAACTGCCCTGCAGCGTGTAAATGGGACTTTCGGCGTGATCGACGTTTGCATCTCCCATGATCAGCAGAACATCGGCATACGTCGGTGTTTGCGCCACAAAAGTAATCGGCTTGATGTAGCTGCGCACGCCCACGCTCGCACCCGGGGAAAGCGCCTGGCGCAAAACGACCTTTTTGTCTTTTTGCAGATATAGATCGCTGTCGCGCGCGCCGTGCGGCGTTATTTCGGTGTTGCCCGAAATGACGGGCGCGCCGGAAAGACAGGCAAGCGCCGCTGTCGAGCCCACATAAAGCCCGCCGCCAAAAGTGTCCTCGCCGGGGTTGCCGCTGACGTTGCCCGAAATTTTGCCGCCGTCTACATAAATCGGCAGTGTCGAATAATAGTGAACACCGCCGCCAAAGCGTTTGGCGCGGTTTTTGATAAAGTTTGTGTCGGTCAGGGAGACCGGTATGCCGCGGCCTTCCATGGACAGGCCGCCGCCGCTATTCTCGCTCCTGTTGTGCGTGACTGTGCAGCCGGTCATGCTCAGGCTGCCGTAGCGGTTCATATAGATCGCGCCGCCGTTGAGGCGGGCGGATGTGTTCACCAGATCAAAGACGTTGCACTCATTGTTCTGCAGCGTCACGTTTGTAAGCTTGAGCGCACCGCCGCTGCGAAGGATGGAGGCGCCTGAAAGGCCCGCGTTGACGGCGCCGTCCGCCGTGGGCGAGGACGGCGAGCCGCCCGACTGCCAATTTGCGCCGCCGTCGAGCGTGACGGTGTCCAGAATCAGCGCGCCGCGCTGCGCGGTAGGGTCATCCAACAGCGTGTATCTATCCGGATCGGCCACGAACACCTTCACGGAAATCATGTCGCGCGCGCAGGTCGCGCCGCGCCGGATGACGGCCGTCTCGTCGCCGATGAGCATGATGCGCTCCGTGGGCTCGACGGTCAGTTCGGCTGTGAGCTCATATTCGCCAGAGAGGGCATACACGGTGTATAATTCGCCGTCAATGTCCTGATTGACCGGGGCGCCGAAGTCTGCCCAGGTCGCAACCGGTGCAGGAGGCGCAGCCGACGCAGGCACAGCCCAAAACGGCAGCAGCGCAAACAGCGCCAATGCCGGAATGCCCAGAGTCAAAATGCGTTTGCGCCATGTCATAGGCGTATCCTCCTGTAAAACCAATGATGATATGAGGCGAAAAAATAGCACACGTATATATATCTATCGTTGCCTGAGCCAAAAAGTAAATAGGAAAACCCGAAAAAGTCCAACAAATAATCATGGGAAAGCTTCATTATTGTTTCATTCTCTCCGTTTTTTTACACAAGAAAGCGTGTCTCCGCATTGAGAATAATTTCTTCTCAATGCAGAGACACGCAAAAATGTACAGAACTACAAAGATCGGTTGGTTTGCACAACAAATCGCGGCAAAAATGCGGAGTCAACATAATATTTGGCAGAAACGACCGAGCGGCGGCGCACTAGGGGGCAAACGGCAGCGTCAGATGCGTCAGCCCAAGCTCCCGCTGAAGCTCGAGCAGCTCGAGCTGAACCGGGCGGTTGACCGGGACGCCCCTGTCGCGGCGTTCCTGCCAGATGAGGTGTTCTTTTTCTCCGGCGGTGTAAATGCGCGGCTGCCCGGGCGCTTTCTTCGACGCGCGCAGCGCCCGGCAGATGTCGCCTGCGGTTTTTTGAAAGCTTTCCAAACCCATAAACGCCTCGCAGTCCATCGCCATGAAAAAGTGGCCAAGGCCAAACGGGACGCGCTGCCCTTCGCGCAGGCCGGTCAGAGCATGCAAAAACTGGCCCTGCTGCAGCGCGGCGCTGAGAATTTCGACCACGGCGGCGTATCCATAGCCCTTGTAGCCGGCCAAGTCCTCGCCGACGCCGCCGAGCGGCGCGAGCGCGGCGGTGCCCTGCGTCAACCTTTTCAGGATTTCAGCGGAGTCTGTTAAGGTCTCGCCCTCGTCGCTGACGACCGTGCCGGGCGGCGTGTCTTTGCCGACGCGGGCATAAGCCTCAATGCGGCCGCGCTGGACGATGGAAGTGGCGCAGTCGAGCACAAACGGGAAACTCTCATCGGTGGGAAGGCCGAACGTCAGCGGGTTTGTGCCCAACATGTTCTCCACGCCGAAGGTCGGCGCGATCGAGGGGCGCGCGTTTGTCCCGGTCATGCCGACGCAGCCCGCCGACGTGGCCATCGTGGCGTAGTATCCGGCGATCCCATAGTGCGTGGAGCCGCGCGCGGCAACGAAGCCGCAGCCCACCTTTTTGGCCTTGTCAATGGCCATCTGCATGCAGCGCTTGGCGATGACCTGGCCCATGCCGTTGTGCCCGTCGACGACGGCCGTGGAGGCCGTTTCGCGCAAAACCTCAATCGTCGTCACAGGCGACTGAATGCCGTCGCGGATGCGGTCCAAATAGATGGGTTTGAGCCTGTTGACGCCGTGCGACTCGATGCCGCGCCGGTCGGCCTCGAGCAAAACGTCCGTGCAGATCTCGGCGTCGCCGGGAGGAACGCCATAGCCCTCAAACACCTCTCGCACAAAGCGTTCAAGCGTCGGCCAGTCGATCCAGTCAACCGCCCGCATCAGCTGTCCACCGGGCGAAGGCTCAGCGCCCTGCCAAAAATGAGCCCCGGAACACCTAAAGAAATGAGCTCGTCCTCATCGACATGCGCCACCATCCACTTGTTCTTCGCCCGAAGCGTCGGGCATTCTGACGCCTCTTCCAGCGGCTCGCCGGTGCCGCGCGGCAGCATGACGCCCGCCTTGAACCCGCTTTTGCGCGCGGCGCAGGGCGTGTGGTACAGCGTCGTTCCGTACAGCTCAACGCTCTGCCGGGCGGGAACAAAAAAAGCTCTGAGGTTGTCGCTGTAGAGGGTTGACGCATGCAGCGCGCGCACGTCACCGAGCAGCAGCACAAGGTCGGTGGCGGCGAGCAAAATCCCGCTGCCCATGTGGTACTCCAGCGCGGTCAGCGCGCCGCCCTTGCCGCTGCACCAGCCCAGCTGCGCGGGCAGACCGCCCATCAGGGCCTGCTCGAGCGCCGGAAAAACGTCCAGCGCCTCCGCGCCCTGGTCGGACGGGACAACCTCCACGCCCTTGTGTCCGATCGGCACGTTTTGCGCCAGATAGTCGACGACGGCTGCGAGGCCGGGATGCTCGACAATCCGTCCGTACTGCGCAAAATGTGGAGAGGTTGTCTCAAAAATCACCAGACCGGGATTTGCCTCGCGCAGCGCCGGCAATAACTCGTTCATCTGAATCCTCCTTGGTAAAATGGCCGTGTGGTGTGAGTATATCACGCGAGATTTAAAAAGACCATACCATGTTAAGGAAAACAGAAGATTTCTTTCGTTGCAGGGCATAAAATTTGAAATAAATTGCGAATTTGGCAAAAACAGACGCATTGCGCATGACCGGCGGCGGGGCAAAAACGGTTCGGGCTAAGCCGGGGCGCGGCGGGGCGGGGTTAAATGCGTCCCGGACGGTAAGTCAGTTTTACTTGACTTTCGAGCAGCGCGCCATATATGATTGATCAAAAGGGGTGATTTGATGGCCTGTCTGCTTGCGCTCGATCAGGGAACCACAAGCTCGCGCGCCATTGTGTTTGACAGCGGCGGAGATACGCTTTCCTCGGCCTCGCAGACGTTTGCCCAAGTTTATCCCCGGCCGGGATGGGTGGAGCACGATCCCTTCGAGCTTCTGCGCACCCAGCTTATTGCCGCCGCCCGCGCGCTGGAGGGTGGGATCAAACCCTCGGCGATCGGACTGGCCAATCAGCGTGAAACGACGATTGTATGGGACCGCGCCACCGGTCAGCCCGTGGCCAACGCAGTGGTCTGGCAGTGTCGGCGCACGGCGCCGCAGTGCGAGCGGCTTGAGCGCGCCGGGCTGGCGGGCCTGATCCGAAGCAAAACAGGGCTTGAGATTGACCCGTATTTCAGCGCCACAAAGATCGCCTGGCTGCTGGACAACATAGATGGCGCCCGCCGCCGCGCCGAGGCGGGGGAACTGCTTTTCGGGACCGTGGACAGCTGGCTTTTGTGGCATCTCACGGCCGGAACCGTGCACGCCACCGACTATACAAACGCAGCCCGCACGATGCTGTTTAACCTTGATACGCTGTGCTGGGACGAGCAGCTCTGCGGTATCCTCGGCGTACCGATGGCCATCCTGCCCGAGGTGCGGCCGTCCGGCTGCTTTTTCGGCGAGGCGGCGGGAGGGCTTGATTTCCTCGGAGACGCGATCAAGGGCGTGCCCATTTTCGGCGTGGCGGGGGACCAGCAGGCCGCGCTGTTTGGCCAGGCGTGCTTTGCGCCGGGCCAGGTCAAGTGTACCTACGGCACGGGCTGCTTCTTGATGATGAACACCGGCGCGCGGCGCGTCACGTCGAATCAAAAGCTGCTTACGACCATCGCGTGGGGCCTGGGCGGGGAGGTCGAGTACGCGCTTGAGGGCAGCGTATTTAACGCGGGCTCGGTCATTCAGTGGCTGCGCGAAGAGCTTAGGCTGATTGACAGGGCCAGCGAGTGCGATACGCTGGCCGAAAGCGTGCTTGACACGGGCGGAGTGTACATGGTGCCGGCGTTTACCGGGCTCGGTGCGCCGTACTGGGACGCGTCGGCGCGTGGCCTGATCATTGGGCTGACGCGCGGCACCTCCAGGGCGCATCTCGCGCGCGCCGCGCTGGAGTCCATCGCCTACCAGACCGACGCCTTTATGGACGCCATGGAACAGGACGCCGCCATCGCGGCAGCCGAGCTTCGCGCCGACGGCGGGGCGTCTGTCAGCGACGTGCTGATGCAGTTTCAGGCCGATATCTCAGGGAAAACCGTCGTGCGGCCACGCGTTGTGCAGACCACGGCGTGGGGCGCCGCGTGCCTGGCCGGGCTGGCGGCGGGCGTATGGTCGGACAGGGCGTCTTTAGCGTCGCTCTGGAGGACTGAAACGGTGTTTAAGCCGCGCATGGGCGACGCCGAGCGAGCCCATCTGCGCGAAGGCTGGCGCCTTGCCGTCGGTCGGGCCATGGGCTGGACGAAATAATGCGGCACAGCCCGCGAAGCGCGCATTGTGAGGAGAAGTGAACATGAAACGTCAAAAACGCGGAGACGAAGTGACCGAAAACGCCGATATCCGCCCGATTGCCGACCTTCTGGCCTCGTGTGACCACGTCACCAAGGTCGTTTGGGCGGCAGACTGCGCGGAGCGAACCCTTGAGTTGTTTGAACGCATGACGATGGGCGACCGGTGCGCGCGGACGGCCCTTGAGGCGGTGCGCGCCTGGACGAAGGACGCCATGACTGCCGAGGAGGTTCAAACGGCCGCCAAGTATCTGGGAAAAATCACGCGCAGGCCCCCCAAGATGGCCAAGGCCGCGCGTGTCGGTTTTCAGGCCTCGGCCTGGGCCGCCGACTACACCACCGAGGCCGTCCGGGATGAGGAAAACGCGCTCAGGGCGGCGATTTACGCGGTGGTGGCCGCGGCGCATCAGGGCGTAAAGAACGACCCCGAGGCAGCTGTGCGGGAAATCGACTGGCAGTATGCGCGCCTGCAGGAGATCACCGGACAAAAGCCCCCCGAGCTGCCCGCCGAAGGGCCGTCCGAGGGGCAGTGATTATTTGGCTTTGCGGCGGGAAGCCAGACTAGCCGCAAGGACAAGGGCGCTTAAGCCTGCGGTGAGCTTCGCGGCAATCATCGGAAACACCATTCCGGGGTTTACCCCGCCGACAAAGGCCAGCATGTCGCCAAGCACAAAGGAGCCGGACACCGAGAACGCCACGTTAATCAGCTTGCCGCGGTCGTTCATGCGCTCCATGACGCTCCAAACGGGAATGCTGCTGGCAAGCTGTGTCAGCAGACTGGAGGAGGAATCGGGATCGATTCCAGTTTTTTGTCCGAGCGCGTTCATAGGCTTTGCCAGGCGAAGAGTTAAAAAGCGGATCAGCGGAAACGCGCCGATCAGCACAATGGCGATTTGGCCCACCAGCAGCAGGCCCTTTTCCAGCGGAACACCGTCCAAAACAGGGTCGTACACCACCATTTTGTAAAAAAGCGGGAGCCGCAGGCCGGTGAGGTACTGAAACACCGCGATGGCAGGGCTGACCGCAACGACCAGCGAGACGGCTTTGCCAAAGGCGGCAAAGCCCCTGAGCAGAAGGGCCGGTTTCAGCAGAAGCCCGGCGGCGACCACCAGGGAAAGGAGCAGAACCGGAAGCGTGTTGAAAAACAATTGGCTCCAGGACAGCGGCGTTGAGGTCAGCGCCATGAGCGCGCCGCCCACAAAGCAGCCGATGGGCATCGTGGCGATGCCTATGAGGATCCCCCTGGCCAAAATGGGGTGATCCTCTTTTTTGACCATGCGCAGTGCGTAGGGGATCGTAAAGCAGATGGTGATCCCCATCATGGAGGCCACGATCAGGCCGCCATATTGTCCGACGGCCGCCTGGCCTTCCCCGGCCATTTGAACTGACAGCGCGTAACCGCCCATGTCCGTGGCCAGGAGCATCGAGGGGAACATCGCGGGGCTCGCGCCCAGGAGACTGCAGATCGGCGTGACGATCGGCTGCAGCAAAAGCGTCAGCACGGGAGACAGAGACACGATGCCCACAACGGCGAGCGCGAGGTCGCCCATGGCGTGGAACCCCGCATCAAAGCGCTCCCCGTAGCCGTGTCTGTTCCCCCTCAGCTTGTCCACCAGGCCGACAAGCATAAAGACCACCAGAACGCTCATCACGACTGTGCTGACGGAGATCTCACGCGCAAAACGGGACAGGGACTGGACAAACCAGTCGGCGTGAATGCCCTCGATAAGCTGACTAAACAAATAAGCCCCCCTTAACGCGTGGACGCCCATGTTGGATTATGCGCCGAGATGGGCGGTAACCCGGCATTTTTCAGCGGGGAGCCACTGCCGGAGCACACGCTCCAGTTCGCGGACCTCGATGGGTTTGGACAAAAAGTCGTTCATGCCGCAACGCAAAAACATCTCGCGCACGTCGCCCACGGCATTGGCCGTCAGCGCAACGATCGGCAGCGTCTTAAACCGCTCCCCGGCCTGCCGGCGAATGTGCTGGGTGGCTTCCACGCCGTCCATTTCCGGCATCATGTGATCCATAAACACAATGTCATAGGCGCAGCTGCCGATCATGCTCAGCGCTTCTGCGCCCGTGGTGACCACAGACACCCGCGCGCCGTAGTTCATCAGAATGTTCTCGGCAATGACCAGATTGATCTCGTTGTCGTCGACGATCAGCGCGTGGACATTATTGAGCGTCAGCGTCGCGCGCACAGACTCTTCCTGCGGGATGTCCGGGTCGGCGGACGGACCCTCCTCCAATATTCTGGCCAAAAGCGGCGTGGTCAGCGGGCTGTAGACCGTGACCGCGTCGGAAAGCTCCCGGTCGTTGACAATGCTCCGGGAAAGCGCGACCAGTTTTACGTTTTCCAGGCCCATGCGGGGAATCTCCCTGTTTCGGAAGTAGTCGAAAAACACGTGCGTGTACTGTGAGAAGCTCCCGGGGTCGCGCTCGATGGCAGCCTTTACGCCCAGCGCGCTGAGCTTGGCCACAAGGCTCCGGGCTTTGACGTCGCTGTCCAGCCAGACGGCGACATGACTTCCGCCGGCGCGGGTCAGGCGCGCAGCGGGCGTGCTGTCCGCGACCCCCTGCTCGATTTCAAAACTGAAACAGGAGCCTTTGCCATAGACGCTTTCCACCGAGATCACGCCGCCCATAAGCTCGACCAGCTTTTTCGAAATCGCCAGCCCAAGCCCGGAACCCTCGACATTGCGGTTTTTCTTTGTATCGAGTTGGGAGAAGTTTCCGAAAAGGCGGGGCAGATCCTCCCGCTTGATGCCGAGACCGGTGTCCTCGACGGCAACCTTGAATAAAACGCGGTCGGGCGTCGGGGCGGGCCTTGCGTCGAAACTGACGCAGACATGACCGCTCTTGGTGAATTTCACGGCGTTGGTCAGCAGGTTGATGGCGATTTGCTTGACTCTGGTGCTGTCTCCGATCAGCTTGTGAGGCAGGTTCGGGCTGTCCTCCACAATGAATTCGAGCGGTTTGTCGCCGATGCGCATGTTGATCATGGTGACAATATCGTTGATAAAGGATCCCACCACATATGTTTCAGGGACAACCTCGATGACCCCGGCCTCCACCTTGGAGAAGTCAAGTATGTCGTTGATGATGGTCAGCAGAGAGTCGGCCGCCGTACGAATGTTTCGCAGATACTCCGTGGTGGTATCGGACGGATTTTGGCGCAGCGCGAGATCGGTCATGCCCAGAATGGCGTTCATGGGCGTGCGTATTTCATGGCTCATGTTGGCCAGAAACTCCCCCTTGGCGCGGTTTGCCAGCTCGGCCGCCTCCAGGCGGCGCTGCTCGGTGATGTCGGTGTAAAAGCCCTCCAAAACGCGCGGCGAGCCGTCGGGGTTTTTCTCCACAACGCGGCTGCGCTCCCAGATCCACTTGACGCTGCCGTCTTTCATAATCATGCGGAAAGTGGTTTCCAGCGGCAGCCCTATTGAGAGCGTCTCGCTGTTGAGCTTTTCCAGCGGGCCGACGTCGTCGTGGTGGATCATGTCAAAAAACTTCAGCGAGTTGTTGTGCATCAGCTCTTCGGGAGAGTATCCTGTCAGCATGCGGCAACCTTCGCTGACGAAAGTAAACGTAAATTCCGGCGGGTCGTTCAGACATTGGTAGACCATTCCGGGCAGGTTGGACATCAGCGTTTCGGTGCGGCGCTTGCTCAGGGCGAGTTCTTCCATGGCCTGGAGTCTCTGCGCCGACTCCATGGCCAGCGCCGTAAAGTCGGCCAGTGAGCTGGCGAAATTCTGTTCCTCGATCGTCCAGCGACGCGGGACACAGAACTGCTCTATGCACACAACGCCCACAAGTTCGCCGCCCATGCGAATCGGCGCGTCCAAAAGCGAGCACAGATCCTTGCCGTAGGTCTCGCGCAGGTTGGGAAGAACCGTGTCAACCGTGGCGTCATTGATGACAATGAGCCGCTCGTTGGTCAGCAGCTTCAGGTAATACGGCCTCTCATCCAGGGGGAAGTCCTCCTGGACGGTGATTACGCCGTCCAGCGTGCAATAGCTTGTAATGCTTTCCAGGTAATTTCCGGTATAGTTTACACGCCAGATGCCCACACGCGTGGTGTTCAAAGCGAGGCAGCCCTCTGTCGCAATGACGTCGGTGGCGTCCTTTAAGATACCGGCGGTTAACGCGGGCGTCTTGGTAATCTGCGCCAGTGCTCTGTTAAGATTTTCTGCGTTGGCGTTGACGCCCGGCTCAGGAGCGCTCATCACACATCATCCCCCTTGGTTGCAATTACAAACAACCCTCTAATACCCATTTAAATATGATTATATCACAGGAATCAACAGGCTTCCACAAGTATTGTCAAAGCAAAGACAGTTATGTAAACTTGACAACTTTTCTTCGCTAAAACAAAGTATGGGCTAGGGTTTACGGATTAAGACGTAAACCCCAGCCCATATCCCGGAGAATCCACATATCGGCTCATGCAAAAACGCGGCGTGTCCGCCATCCCAGAAAGCCGGGGAACGTCTCTTCGACAATTGAATGTTTGTCGTTTGTCCATTACTATTATCGTTACTAAAAGCGGAGCTGTAAAGAGGATTTACAAAAAACCCCGCGGCCAAATAATGGAAAGGGGGAGGAGCGGGCAGTCCGGTCACGGCCGGGCTTGAAGTTTACCCCCTTGTGTGGTAGACTCCAACATGAGAAAGGCGGGGAAAGAAGCTGCAAATGAGTTGTTGACGGGCCGCGCCAGGGAAATGCCTCACGCAGAAAGCGCGGCTGCGCGGGGAGGCCTGAGGCCTTCGGGAAGGAAAGGTGTTTTGATGCGGGTTAAAGAAAACTGCCGATACGCGCTGGTGGCGCCCACCAGCATGGGTGTGCGGGTCACGCCGGCTGACCGCCAGCCAGTGCATATGTCAGATCGGTTTTTAATGACCGGAACCAGCGCGGAGAGCAATGTGCTGAGTGTTTCATCGGCGCTCGGACTGCCCACGAAGGTGCTCACAGCCTTTGTCAAGGGAAGTCCCGTCGCCCGGCTGATTCAACATGATCTGCTGCGCCGCCGCATCGCCTATGAAGGCCCTGAGGTGGAGCCCGACGGGCCCTGGGGGGTCAGGCACCAGTTCAACATCGCCGACGCGGGATTTGGCGCGCGCGGGCCGCGCGTCTACAACGACCGCGCCGGTGAAGTGGGTCTCAGGCTGCACGTCGGTGACTTTGACCTGGAGCGGCTGTTTGGGCAGGAGGGCGTCGCCGTACTGCATCTGTCGGGTCTGTTTGCCGCGCTTTCCCCCGAAAGCGGGCGGCTGTGCCTCGCGCTGGCCGATGCCGCCCACAAATACGGAACGAGGGTTTCCTTTGATCTGAATTACCGCGCCTCCTTTTGGAAGGGCCGCGAGGACGAGCTGCACGGCGTCTTTTCGCGGATTGCCGCCACGGCCGATCTGCTGGCGGGCAATGAGGAGGATTTTCAGCTCTGTCTGCGCATTCCCGGGCCGGAGCACGGCGGCAATGATTTGGAGGCGAAGATTGAGTCCTTCCAGGCCATGGTGGACAGCGCCCGGCGGGCGTATCCCAACGCCGAGCTGTTTGCCACGACGCTTCGCCAGGTGGACAGCGCCAACCGCCACAAGTGGGGCGCGATGCTGCTGGCCGAGGGGGAGTGGAATCTCATCCTGCCGCGCGACATCGATGTGCTTGACCGCATCGGCGGCGGCGACGCATTTATTGGAGGCCTTCTGTACGGCTTGCTGCGCGGCTGGACGCCGGAAACGAGCCTTCAGTTCGGCTGGGCGACCGGCGCGCTGGCGACAACGGTCCTTACCGACTACGCCGCGCCGGCTGATGAGGCGCAGGTTTGGAGCATTTGGGAAGGCAACGCGCGCGTCCAGCGATAATAATGAAAAGAGGAGCGAGCGCTATGGAAAAAGCCGATATCGGCCTCATCGGGCTGGCCGTCATGGGGGAAAACCTTGTCATCAACATGGAATCAAAGGGCTTCACCGTGGCCGTGTACAACCGGACGCCGCAAAAGGTCACGCAGTTTCTGGAGACGCGCGCAAAGGGAAAGCGCATTATCGGCGCGCTTTCCCTTGAGGAGCTCGTCGGCCATCTGAAGACGCCGCGCAGGCTCATGCTGATGGTCAAGGCCGGCGCTGCCGTGGATGAGTTTATCGACAGGCTTGTTCCGCTTCTTTCCAAAGGAGACGTCATCATCGACGGCGGGAACAGCTATTTTGAGGACACCGCGCGGCGCGCCCGCCATGTGGAGAGCTTTGGCCTATACTATGTCGGCACAGGCGTGTCGGGCGGTGAGGAGGGCGCCTTGAAGGGGCCGTCTATCATGCCGGGAGGCTCGCCCGAGGCGTGGCCGCTGGTTAAGGATCTCTTCAGAGCCGCCGCGGCCAAGGCCGGGGACGGTACGGTCTGCTGTGACTGGGTAGGCCCAGGCGGCGCCGGCCATTTTGTCAAAATGGTGCACAACGGCATCGAATACGGGGATATGCAGCTCATTTGCGAGGCCTACCAGATCATGCGCGACCTCTTGGGCATGTCCGCCGACGAGATGCACGAGGTGTTTGCGGCCTGGAATGAGACTGAGCTGGACAGCTATCTGATTGAGATTACGCGCGACATTCTGGCCTTTAAGGACACGGACGGCGCGTCACTGGTCGACCGCATCGCCGACACGGCCGGCCAAAAGGGCACTGGGAAGTGGACTGCACTTTCGGCGCTCGATCAGGGCGTTCCGCTGACGCTGATCACAGAGGCCGTGTACGCGCGCTGTCTTTCGGCGATGAAACCGGAGCGCGTTAAGGCAGCCGGGGTGTACAGCTCCCCTGCCGCCGCTTTTACAGGCGACCGCGCGGCCTTTTTGGAGCAGCTTCGCCAGGCGCTGTACGCCGCCAAAATCATTTCCTACGCGCAGGGCTTTGCGCTGCTGTGCGCCGCCGCCGGCGACTATGGCTGGCAGCTGGACTTTGGGGCGATCGCGATGATGTGGCGCGGCGGCTGTATCATTCGCAGCGTGTTTTTGGGGCGGATCAAGGACGCGTTTGACAGGGATCCGGGACTCGCCAACCTGCTGCTCGATCCCCACTTCCGGCAGTGCATCCAGGAGATGCTGCCCGCGTGGCGGGCGGTGGCCTCGACGGCGCTTCTGCACGGTGTTCCGGCGCCCGGTATGTGCGCCGCTCTGACCTATCTGGACGGCTACACGACCGAGCGATCCTCGGCCAACCTGCTTCAGGCGCAGAGGGATTATTTCGGCGCGCACACCTATGAGCGCGTCGACCGCCCCGCCGGCGAGTTTTTCCACACCAACTGGACTGGTCAGGGCGGAAACACGCCGGCCACGACCTATACGGCATAAGCGTTTTGTCAAAGAACCGTTGGTTCTTTGACAAAACGGGAGAAGTGTCGCGTCTACGCGAAGACGCGCAGGGTAGAGCATTCCCGGAGTGAAGACGGGAATGCTGAGACTGTAGACAAACCTTCGATTTGTCTACAAACGGGAGCAGGAACGCGTCTTTGTGAAGACGCGCATTGGGTGACTTTCCCGGAGTGAATCCGTGAAAGTCACTTGTTTCCATGCTTTGCGCTCAACCAGTCCAGC
>JAVBOR010000010.1:0-17543 GCA_031550325.1 Oscillospiraceae bacterium | reverse complement strand
TGTAGACAAACCTTCGATTTGTCTACAAACGGGAGCAGGAACGCGTCTTTGTGAAGACGCGCATTGGGTGACTTTCCCGGAGTGAATCCGTGAAAGTCACTTGTTTCCATGCTTTGCGCTCAGCCAGTCCAGCAGGGACCTGCCGCCTGCGGCGTCAGGCTCGACGCGAATCCAGGAAAAGGACGAAGGCGCAAAACGCTTTTTTTGACAGGCTCAACATAATCTTGCGCAAAGGAGCGAGAAGGGCCGTTCTGCCAAAGCTTTGGTTACACCGTTTTTTGGGCAGCCGCTTCTCTTTGGCGGCAGATCTCCGCCCAGCTCGGCAGTTTGGAAAGCGCCTGTGTAAAGTCGCCCATGGCCGTGGGAATGTCAATGCTTTGCGGACACATCTTGCTGCAGGCGCCACAGGCGATGCAGGCGCCGGGCTGCATTTCCTCTGGGAGAGCTTCCATTCTCATGCCAATGTTGACGCCAGGCGAAAAGCGCAATTGGTTGTACATGTCCAGCAAAAACGGAATGTCAAGATTCTGAGGACAATCGTCGCAGCAATAGCGGCACGCGGTGCAGGGCAGAGAGTTTTTCATCCCCTCGGCAATGCTGAAAAGAAGTTCGATCTCGCTCTTTTGGAGCGGTGCCTCAACAGAAAAGGTTTTGACATTGTCCTCCATCTGTCCCATGTTCGACATGCCGCTGAGAATCATTTTGACTTTCGGCAGGGTGTGAAGCCAGCGAAAACCCCACGCGGCCACGGACTCCTCAGGGCGCAGGGCCTTCAGTCTGCCCTCCTCATCCTCGGATAAAGCAGCCAGTCTGCCGCCCCGGACGGGCTCCATGGCCCAGACGGGGATGTTCCGCTCTGTCAGCAGCTCATATCTCTCCTTGGCGCCCTGTAATGTCCAATCAAGATAGTTGAGCTGAATCTGACAAAACTCCATGGCGTGGCCGTAAAGGTCGAGAAACTCCCGCAGGTTTTCCAGACCGCCATGGCTTGAAAATCCGAGATGATGGATGCGCCCTTTCTTCTTTTGCTCAAGGAAATAGTCCATTATGCCCCAACGCTGATCCGTATAGGTTTGGATGGAGTTTTCATAGACGTTATGCAAAAGGTAGAAGTCAAAATAGTCAACGCCGCACTTTTCAAGCTGCTGCTCAAAAATCTCTCCGGGGTTATAACTGGAGAGAATCTGATGTCCGGGATACTTGGTGGCCAAATAATAGGTGTCGCGCGGGAACTGTTTGAGCACCCGGCCGATCACCCGCTCCGAATCGCCGTTGTGATAGGGATAGGCGGTGTCAAAATAGTTGACGCCATGCTCGTAGGCGTAGCGCACCATACGATTAACTGCCTCTTCATCGATCGGCGCGTTAGCGCCCGAACCGGACAGCGGCAGCCGCATGGTGCCAAAGCCAAGCAAGGAAAGGGTTTTATCACCAAAGACGCTTTTCATCATAAGTTTCCCTCCATTAACATTAACCGTAGTGGAGCCCGACCGATCAGCGGATAAAGTTGGTCATGACATGCACGGGCTCTTCAGGAAGCTCCACCTGGCTCTGTTGTTTGCATTTGATCAGGTATGCCATGTTGTTGGCCAGAATCTTCATCACGCGGACGCCCTCTTCATCGGCATATACGTCCTGCGGGGCAAACCCGTGAATGCCGTTCCAGTAGCAGGATGACACAACAGGCATCTGCGAAATCGTAAAGTACTTGTTCAGCTGGTCAAACGTGGCGCTGGAGCCGCCTCTTCTGCAGCTGACAATACAGGCCCCAAACTTCAGCCGTTTGGCGCTCGGCTCGGTGCAGTAAAACAGCCGGTCAAAAAATGAAGTCGCCGCCCCGGTGGCTGAAGCGAAGTGCACGGCGGAACCCAGAATAATGCCGTCGGCCTCCCGCAGCGCCTCAGCCACGGTGTTGACCATGTCGTTGTCAAAAGCGCACCTGCCGGCCTTGCCGGGCTGCTTGCAGACCCTGCAGGCGGTGCAGCCCACAATGGGCTTTTTCCCCACCTGAAAGATCTCGGAATCCACGCCGTGGGTTGCCAGTTGTTCCTTAATAATGCTGAGCCCGGTGTACGTGCACCCGTTCGCGTTCGGGCTTCCATTGACCAATACAACCTTCATGAGATGAAACCTCCTTACATTTAGTTGTCACGGCGGCTTGCAGGGGCCGCCTTGCCTGCCAAGAGACAATAATATCATACTACTCTGTAGTATCTACAGGGCAATAGTATATTAAGTATTATTTTACGCCCCAAAACGCCGGCAGGGATTGAGCGGCCAAGCCCTGTAAGTCCACAGAGGTGGCCGCTCACTGCCCATACAGCGTATGTCCCGGAGGATCGATGCCGCTGTCGCGGTTATTTTTGAATGTCCACCATGGTCTGAACATGTGCGCCCCGAATCATCATCTTTCCTGTGTCCGGAAAGGTGACGATGTCCGTTTTGTTTGCCTTGACGTCAAAATCAATGAAGACAAGCGGCTCTGTTTCCGAGGTGTTGGCCAGGACGTGCGCGCCCTTTTCGCCTGTGGGGAAGCACAGCATGTCGCCGGCCTTGACTTCCTTTTCGCCATACGCGCAGCGCAGCTTTCCCGTGCCGCCGACGACATAGAAGATCTCCTCGCTTTGGTCGTGATAGTGATAGCCAAAGGCAAACTTGCCCACGGGAACCTCAATAAATGCGGCCGAGCAGGTGTCCACATTTTCGCCTGCGATCACCGGCTTGATGATAAAAGTGTTTCCGTCACGCTCGACGGTGTTTTTTTCGATGTCGGCCACATTTTTGATGATCAGGTCTTTCATGATTTGCACCTCATTTTCATATTTTGTGATGGTTGACGCCCCCAAAAGCGCCCACCTTTGCCCGGCGCTTGATAAGGTTTGCCTCCTTGAGTAATCTTATCACAAAACCCCTTAAAGTCCAGCGTGATCACGGAATTAATTTCCATAGAGAAACGGGTTTGCGGCAATACGCTTTTATCCATAAACGGTTGATGCCAACAACAGCATTTTCATCTGGAGTTATTCATCTTCCGTCCATGTTGCCGGGTTATCGTCCATGTACAATCCAAAAACCACAGAAACGGATTGTTATCGGGTTTTCCGTACGTTCATTCTTTTACGCTTTTCAGCAGCACCACGCACTCAACATGACTTGTGCGGGGGAACATGTCCAGCGCAGTCAGCGATGCGGCCGTGTAGCCGGTGAGCCTTGTCAAATCTCTGGCCAGAGTGGCAGGGTCGCAGGAGACGTAGACAATACGTTTGGGCGCCATGTGCAAAATGGCCTCGACTGCCTCGGGCGACATGCCCTTGCGCGGCGGGTCGACAGTGACGACGTCAGGGTGCAGCGCGAGGGCCGCTTTGGCGGCGTCCATCAGCAAAAACTCCGTGTCCATGCCGTTGCGCAGCGCGTTTGCGCGGGCGTCCAGCACGGCGGACTCAACGATTTCCACCCCAGTGACATGGCCCCCGCGCCGGGCAAGACAAAGCGTCAGCGTCCCCGCGCCGCAGTACAGATCAACCGCGGTGTCAAACGATCCTGCGTAGTCGCAGACGCGGCTGTAAAGCCTCTCGGCCTGTGGGCGGTTGATTTGATAAAAGGACATCGGCGAGAGGCGGAACGTCAGGCCGCACAGGGTGTCGATGATATGATCCTCGCCCCAGAGCGTCGTCTGGTTGCCCCCAAAGATGACGTTGTCGTCGGAGAGATGCTCGTCCCAGACGACGCCGACAAGGTTGCTTACCTGCTGCCGCAAGAGCGAGACAAGGGCCTCGGCCCGCCGGGGCGGAGGCCCAGCGCCGACAACGCAGACAAGCGTTCCGTGCGCTCCAGTGCGCGTGACCAGATGGCGCACGGCGCACTGCCCAACCTCTGAAAGCCACTGACGAAGCGCGGCGGCCGCCCTGTCTGCCTCTATCTTTTGCAAGAGGCAGGTTTCAACCGGGATGATGTCGTGGCTGCGCGGCCGATAAAACCCGGTCACCGGCCTCCCGTCCGCCCAACCTACGGGAAGCGAGGACTTGTTGCGGTAGCGGTCAATTTCGGGGGAGGGCAGCGTCTGCTCGGCGGACAGCGTCACGCCGCCCAGGCGGCGCAGCGTCTGCTCCACGCGCTCGCGCTTGACAGAGAGTTCCTCGTCGTAGCCGATGTGGCGAAACGCGCAGCCGCCGCACTGCGCAAAGTGCGGGCAGTCGGGCTCGATTCGATGAGGCGAGGGCTCCAGAAGCTCGTCCAGAATGGCATAGGAAACATGACTGCAGATTTTCACAAGCTTGGCGCGGCAGCTGTCGCCCCGCGCGGCGTGGCGCACAAAAAGAACATGGTCGTCTACGTGCGCGACGCCCATGCCGTCGTGGGTTATGCCGTCAATGCGGCAGACAACCGTCTCGTTTTTCTTCAGTTGCATAGGTCTGCGTAAACCTCCCGGGGAATGTCTATGCGGATGACGCCCTGTTCGGCTGGTGCCAGCGTAAACTCGGGATAAAACAAGCTCAGGCCGTACAGCGTCAGACAAAAGTTGTCAAAGGGAAACGCCTCATCGGCTGCCTTTGCCGCGTCCTCAAAAAAACGCGCCGGATCTGCGTCAATCACGCGGCCAACCTCGCCGAGAAGGCGCTCGCAGTAGACGTCCCGGTCAACTGAAAAAAAGTCGTCCAGCAGCATAAGCTTGCCGCTTGAGACCGAGAACGTCTCGCACAGCGTCTGCGTCTCGCGGCTGCCGCCGAGGGTAGTGACCGTCGTGCGCGACAGGCTGAGAAGCGAGTTGTGGTTGAGCTCGACGGTGAAATCCGACGAGAGCGCTCCAGGGGCGTCCAGCGCGCCGTTTTTCCCAAGCGCCTTGGCGTCAGCGCACAGCGCGTCGCAGCGCTCAAGCAGCGCATCCATCACCGTGGCATAGTACGCGTCGGCGGAGGTCAGGCCGGTCTGGGGAAGGGTGCTCTCGACATCGAGCAGCGCCACGCCGTCTTCCTCAAACTGATGCGTCCAAACGCTCTTTGTCACCTCGAGGTCATTTTCAGGCCAGGGAAGCGGCGAAGGTCTGACCGTGGGAGACGCGCTGGCAGACGGGGAGGGGGAAGCCGAAGGGGAGGGCGATGAGACCGTGCAGCCGGCCAGCAGCGCCAGCGCCAGAAGCACGATCAGAAAAAGTTTACAATAGTTTTTCATACCGCACCTTTCGCCGGGAAAACGCGGCGACATGGGAGAATCCGGCCTCTCGGAGAAGCGCGTATCCATCGGACAGGCTTCTGCCGACAAATTCGGGTTTATGGGCGTCGGAGCCGACCGTGACAATCTCGCCGCCGCACTCGCGGAACAGCCTGAGCTGATGAAGCTCCGGCATGGTATGGCCCCAGCCGGAGTTGAGGCCCGACACGTTGACCTCCATGCCGATGCCCTTTTTCGCCATATGTCCGAAGAGAATGCGGAGCTTTTCCTCAAAGGGGTCCAAACTCACATCCAGACCCTCGCGGCCGCAGAGGTAGCGCAGCGGATAGGTCAGGTGGCCCAGCACATCAAACCCGCCCCAAAGAACCAGTTCGATCAGGTCGTCGAGATACTCGTCAAGCCGCGTCATGCCCAGCGCGCGGTCATCGCTTTTCCATAAGTAAAAATCCTCGCGGGTGCTTTGGGCGTGGTAGGAGCCCAGTACAAAGTCATAGTCGTTGCGGGCCAAAATGCTCTCGGCGCGCGAGAGATCCTGCGTGGCTTCGCCAAGCTCAATGGCGTACAAAAGCGTGAGGCTGCCCTCCACTGCCTGCGCCGCCTTCTCGTAAGCGGAGCAATGTGCCTCTTCGTCAAAAGGCGCGGCCATGTCGCAGTGGTCGGTGACGGCAAGCTCAGTGAGCCCAACCTGTACTGCCCGTTCAGCCATGTCCCGCATGGGGGTTTCGCTGTCGGAGGAGATATCACTGTGAGTGTGGTAGTCGGCAAAAAAACGCATATCGGTTCCTTTCTGATCCTACTCTCGCTTTGTCATTAAATCGAACGTTCTTTGACAGAACGAGGGCATAATCAAACCGTTGAGGCGGTTTACGGGGCAAGTTATTCCAGGAGTGAATCCGGGAATGACTTGGGGTTCAATCTACATCGGCTTTGGGTTCAGCAAGAACCTGCCGGCTATGCCGTCAGGCTCGACGCAAAAAGCGATAGAGGACTGGGGCTTGGGCTGCTTCCTTGACAAAGATAAGCCTTTACAACGGCCACAACGGCAGCCATTTGAGGAAGTTGTCGATGTATCTGGCGGGGACGGGATAGCCGATGAGTACGGGATAAAACGCGACGTAAAGGATCAGGGAGATGGCCGGAAGCAGATAGACAATCCGCTTGTCGCGCAGTCCGCGCTCAAGCGTGCGGTCAAAGACGACGCACAGCGCGAGCACGCAGAACAAGAGGGAAGGGAAGTAGTGGTAGGCAAACGTGATGCGCTCGACAAACACCCAGGGGAGCAGCTGCGAAAGGAAGCCCAGCAAGACGAACAATGCTGTGAAGCTGTTGCGCTTGACATAGGCCACAACGCAGGCGCCAAGTGCCATCAGGCCGCCCCAGCAGAGCACTGGGTTGGAAAAGCAGGAAATGGACGCCCGCAGGCCTCCACCCATGTTGTCGTTGGCGTAAAACAAAATGGGCTTCCAGTCGATGAGCCACTGGTACCAGGTTGAGGCGTAGCTGTGGGTTGAGCCGAGGACACTGTGGGCGTGATAGTAAAACATATCTTTTTGATTCTTGATAAACACTTCAAACAGCCTGGTAAGCGTGAGCTCATGCCCGCCCACGCGCGCCATGGTTGTGTATGTGAGCATGTAGATGACTCCGGGAATGAGGATGAAAAACAGAACCGACCAGAGAAGGGTCTTCAGCAGATAGCCCCAAAAGGGCTTTCGCTCCCTCCTCAGCTTCTGATGACGGGCCGTCAGCGCGATCACATACAAAACAAGCAGCCCGATGCCGGCGTAAGCGCAGTTCCACTTCGTGGCCACGCCGATGCCAAAGCTCAGCCCGCACAGTGCGAGCGGCAGCGCGGACTTGATAAACGGAGCGTCCAGCGGGGCGCACATGTAGCGATACATGAAAAAGTACATGCACAGGATGATGAAGACGCCGAAGACGTCCAGTGTCGAGATGCGCGTCTGCGTAAGATGCATGAAATCCGTGGCAAACAGTACGGTGCCCGCGATGGCGACCGGCGTCTTCCCGAAAATGTTCTTGATAAAGACATAGAGCAGCGGGAGCATCAAAACGCCGAACAGCGTCGGAATAACACGGAATCCGAACGGGGTCATGCCAAACACACGGATGCCCAAGCCTATGATATGTTTGCCAAGCGGGGGATGGGTCCACTCATACGGGCCGACCGGCGGATCCTGCAAAAACTCATAGGCTGTATAGGCGTGGTAAATCTCATCAAACTCCATGGAGTTGAGGATGTCGTAGCGGCTGGGGACGAGATCCTGCTCGTCGAATAAGCGCTGGCCGATGGGGTTGTCCCAGCCGATGTCGGCCTCGGGAAGCCTGCGCGTCTGCTCGCCCTCCCGCACGAAAAGGGAAAGCTCGCCCAGCCAGAGCGGGGTGCGCGTGGCCGTGATGCGAATGTAGCGCGTGGGCAGGATAGGGCTCTCAAGCTGCGCGTTGAGCCAGTAAAACGTTTCGGAATACTCCTGGCTCATGTCCTGTTGGCGGCGCCACGTCTGGCCGTCTTCGGAAAACTCGAGAATGTATCCAAAGTCGTCGGAATGATCCCCTTTGCTCGCGTTATACAGCCCGGTAAAGTAAAACACGCGCTCCACCTGACGGGGCTCGCCCACGTCAAGCGTGACCGTATTCTCTTCGGGTGAAAACTTGGCAAAGCTTTGGGGGGAAACCGTATTGCCCAGGTAAAAAAAGGCAGTCGCCGCGTAAAGAAGCGTGATGGCAAGGAGGGGAAGCACGTCCTTGCGCGTCATCGGATGGACGCGCCGCGGCAAGGAAAACGGCTTTTTTTCGCGCATGGAAATCCATTCCAGCGTTCCGGGCTGCGGGCCCTGATCGCGGAAGTACCTGACAAAAAACCAGATTAAGGCCGCGAGCAGCAGAACGGCATAAAATATCGAAGGCGAAATATATGGCAAGGGCTCACCCCCTAAAAAATGGGAAACGAGCTGGAAACCAGGGAACATGCACGCCCATGAGTTCCGACGCGGCAGCTAAGGCTATTTATTTGGTTTTGTCGAAGAAGCTCTTGCGCCTGGGATGGTTCTTTTCCTCGCTGAGCTCGGCAAGCTGCGTGAGCAAATCCTTTTGCTTTCGGGTCAGGCTCTTGGGAACCTCCACGAGAATGTGCACATACTGGTCGCCTCTGGACTTCCCGGCCAGTCCGGGGATGCCCTTGCCCTTCAGGCGGAAAACGGTGCCGGTCTGCGTGCCCTCGGGCATGGCGTACTTGACGCGCCCGTCGAGGGTGGGAACTTCAAGCTCCGCGCCCAGCGCTGCCTGCGTGAAGGTAACCGGAAACTCGCAGTGCACGGCGGTGCCTTCGCGGACAAAGAAGGGGTGCGGCCTGACCGAAATGGTGACAAGCAGGTCGCCTGCCGCGCCGCCCTGTGCGCCGATGTTGCCGTTGCCGCGAAGGGAAATGGTCTGGCCGTCGTCAATGCCGGCAGGAACCTTGACGGTAATGGTAGAGCGCTTGCGCTGCACCCCGGCGCCCTTGCAGGAAGAGCAGGGCGTATGGATGATTCTGCCGCGGCCGCCGCACTTGGGGCAGGCCTGTGTAGTGGTAAACATGCCCATGGGGGTGCGCTGCGTGGCGCGCACCTGACCGGCGCCGCCGCAGTTTGAACAGGTATCCGCCGTTGTACCGGTCTCCGCGCCGCTGCCGTGGCAGGACTCGCAGGCCTCTACGCGCGAGATGTCGATTTTTTTCTCACAGCCGAACGCGGCCTCTTCAAAGGTGAGCGTCAGCGCGGCGCGCAGATTCTCGCCCTTGCGCGGCGCGTTGGAGCTGCGCGAGGCGCCGCCGCCAAAGCCGCCAAAGAAGGACTCAAAAATGCTGCCGAGATCAACGTCCTCAAACCCCGAAAATCCGCCGCCGCCATAACCGCCGCCCGCGCCGAACGAAGGGTCGACGCCCGCGTGGCCATACTGATCGTACCTGGATTTTTTGTCGGGGTCGCTGAGCACCTCATAGGCCTCGTTGACCGCTTTGAAGTGCTGTTCTTTGGAAGTGTCCCCCGGATGAAGATCGGGATGGCACTCCTTGGCGACCTTGCGGTACGCCTTCTTAATATCATCGTCGCTTGCGTCCTTCGACAGCCCAAGCAACTCGTAATAGTCCCTTTTGGTGTCCGCCACAGACATCCCTCCGTTTCAGCATGGGAAAAGGCAGGAAGCCACCCTGCCTTCGGTTTGTTGAAGAGAAAAAGGCGCTCAGTTAAGATTTTCTCGTTCGCGACGCCGGTTTTGTCCGGGGTGGAAGCTCGCTTCGGAAGCGCCGGGCAAGGGGCCGACTCTGAACCTTTATATCATATTTTGCGGGCGTTTGCAAACAAATAATCGGGACGGACTTCCAAAAGCCACGCTGGTCGGATAAGCTCTGGAATCGCGACTGCGGCTTAAACCGCCTCAGCGGTTTAAGCCGGCTCCCTGATGGTCAAAGAGCCTCCGGTTCTTGACCATCAGGGAGGGAAAGAGACGGGCTCCCGCCCGCGCGGAAATCCGTCCCCTTAAAGCCGCTGAAAAAACTACTGATCGTCGTCCACAACCTCATAGTCGGCGTCGACCACGTTGTCGGACTCGGGCTGTCCGGACTCGGGCGCGCCCTGTTCGCCCTGAGGCGGTGTTTGCTGATAGAGCTTTTCGCTGACGGCGTAAAACGCCTTGGTCAGCTCTTCGGTTTTGCTCTTGATCAGTTCGCTGTCGCTGCCCTTGAGGGCCTCCTCCAGCTCGGCAATCGCGCGCTGTACAGGCTCCTTTTCACTGTCTGGGACTTTATCCCCCAGCTCGTCGAGCGTCTTCTTCGACTGATACACCATCTGGTCGGCGTGGTTGCGCGCGTCGACCTCCTCATGGCGCTTGCGGTCATCCTCGGCAAACTGCTCGGCGTCGCGGACTGCCTTGTCGATGTCGGACTTGCTCATGTTGGACGAAGAGGTGATGGTGATCTTCTGCTCCTTGCCGGTTCCCAGATCCTTGGCGCCGACGTTGACAATGCCGTTTGCGTCTATGTCGAAGGTGACCTCAATCTGCGGAACGCCGCGAGGCGCCGGCGCGATGCCGTCCAGATGGAACTTCCCGAGCGTTTTGTTGTAAGACGCCATTTCGCGCTCACCCTGCAGCACGTGCACCTCAACCGAGGTCTGCCCGTCGGCTGCCGTCGAGAAAACCTGGCTCTTCTTTGTGGGGATGGTGGTGTTGCGTTCGATGAGCTTCGTGAACACGCCGCCCATCGTCTCGATGCCGAGGCTCAGAGGCGTGACGTCGAGCAGCAGCAGGTCCTTGACGTCGCCGCTGAGCACGCCGGCCTGAATGGCGGCGCCCATCGCGACGCACTCGTCGGGGTTAATGCCCTTAAACGGCTCTTTGCCCGTGAAACGCTGTACGGCTTCCTGCACGGCGGGGATTCTGGTCGAGCCGCCGACCAGCAGAACGCGCGACAGCTCGGAAGGATCAAGCCCGGAATCCTTCATGGCCTGGCGCACGGGGCCCATGGTCTGCTCCACGAGGTGGCCGGTCAGCTCGTTAAACTTGGCTCTTGAAAGCGTGAGCTCAAGGTGCTTCGGGCCCGAGGCGTCGGCGGTGATATAAGGAAGGTTAATCGAGGTGGTCGTCATGCCGGAAAGCTCAATTTTGGCCTTCTCGGAGGCTTCCTTGAGGCGCTGCATGGCCATTTTATCGCCGATCAGGTCGATGCCCTCGTTCTTTTTATATTCCTCGCGCATCCATTTCATGACGCAGTCGTCAAAATCGTCGCCGCCGAGGCGGTTGTTGCCCGCGGTGGACAGCACCTCCAGAACGCCGTCGCCGATTTCAAGGATCGACACGTCAAATGTGCCGCCGCCAAGGTCGTATACCATGATCTTCTGCTCGTGTTCCTTGTCCATGCCGTACGCCAGCGCGGCGGCGGTGGGCTCGTTGATGATGCGCAGGACTTCCATGCCGGCGATCTTGCCCGCATCCTTGGTGGCCTGGCGCTGGGCGTCGGTGAAATATGCCGGAACGGTGATGACCGCTTTGGTGACTGTGCCGCCCAGATAGCTCTCGGCGTCGGCCTTCAGCTTTTGAAGAACCATGGCGGAGATTTCCTGAGGGGTGTATTTCTTGCCGTCGATGTTCACGGTGCGGGATGTGCCCATGTCGCGCTTGATGGAGGTGATGGTGCGGTCGGGGTTGGTAATGGCCTGACGTTTGGCCACCTGGCCGACCATGCGCTCTCCGCTCTTGGCAAACGCCACAACGGACGGCGTGGTGCGCGCGCCCTCGGCGTTGGCGATAACGACAGGCTCTCCGCCTTCCATAACGGCAACACAGCTGTTGGTGGTGCCAAGGTCAATGCCGATCACTTTTGACATGTTATTTTCCTCCTAATAATCATCTATTTATCAAAACTTGGAAAACATTCCAGTATTTCAACGCTTTGGGCCGTGCGCGGACACCGCCCAAAGCCGATATCGCTAGTTGGCCACTTTGACCACGGCGTGGCGGATGACGCGGTCTCCCATGTGGTAGCCCTTTTGAAACACTTCGACAATGGTGCTCGGGCCAGTCTCCTCCTGCTCGACATGCATGACGGCGTTGTGCCACAGAGGGTCAAAGGGTTTGCCCAGAGAGTCGATTTCCAAAACGCCCATCTTGGACAGAACATCGCGGAACTGCTTGTTGATCAGTTCAATGCCCTGCTGGAAAGCCGTGTCGGTGGTGGGCGCTTCAACCGCGCGGTCAAGATTGTCCAGAATGGGCAGGAAGCAGGCAACGGCGTCGGAGCGTACGTCCCCGTGGAGCTGCTCGCGTTCTCTCTGCGTGCGCTTGCGGAAGTTGTCATATTCAGCTGCCAGCCGCAGAAGCTGGTTTTTGACCTCGCCAAGCTCAAGGGACGCGGAATCGGGCGCCTGCTCCTGGGAGCAGCACTCTTCGGGAGTTTCGGTTACCTCGGTGACCATTTGGGGATCCTGAATGTTGTTTTCCTGCGTTGCCATCAGGGGGACTCCTCCTCTTCATGCTGTAATAAACGGCCCAGCCGGGCGGCGATATAGGTAAGGTGTGAAGCCAGCTTGCTGTAATCCATCCGTGTAGGGCCAACGACGCCAATCAGCCCGGACTGTCCGTCCGATATGGGGAATGACGCGAGAATGACGCTGGCGTCGCTGAGTTCGGTGGCGGCGTTTTCAGGACCGATCATGATCTTCACGCCGTCCGGTTTGTCAAGAGGCAGCAGCGAAAGGCTGTGGCGCTGTTCAGAGAGGTATTCGAGCGTGCGGCGGGCCTTGAGTACATCCCTGTACTCCGGCTGGGACAACAGGTGAGACTCTCCCGAGAGAAAGACCTCTCGATGCTCGGTGCCTTTAAAGACGTCGGACAAAAACTCAAGAATAGGGTGCAGAAGCTCCGAGCCCTCGCCGGTCATGGCAATGCATCGCTCGACATCGTAAAATGAAATGGCGGTCTGGCCCGAAAAAACCGTGTTGATGGACGCGGTGAGCCGCGTGATGGTCTGCGCGCTTGGCAGAGCGGCAAGGCGCAGCCACTTATTTTTAACCACTCCGCCCTCCAAAACGACTACGATGACAAGCGCGGAGGGTTCGGCGGGAAAAAGCTCGACTTTCTGCAGACGGCTCACCCCGACGTGCGGGGACGCCGCCACGGTGGCGTATCTGGTCATGCCGGCAACGAGCCGACCGGCTTCGCTGATGAGTTTATCCAGCTCCTGAATGCGCAGGCGCATCGTGTCGTTGACTGCCAGCATTTCCTGCTGACTCAGCCTGTGCCGCTGCATCAGCTCGTCAACGTAAAGCCGGTATCCCCGTGGAGTCGGGATGCGCCCGGCTGAGGTGTGGGGCTGTTCAAGATAGCCCATTTCCTCCAGCGCGGCCATTTCATGGCGCAGCGTGGCCGGCGAGATGTCCATATTGTGCCGGTCCACAAGGGATTTGGAGCCGACAGGCTCGGCATTTTGGATATACTCATCGACAATGGCTTTCAAAATGCGCCTCTTGCGCATGTCCATGACTTAACCCCCCGTTAGCACTCTTGGTTCGTGAGTGCCAATGACACTTTACCACCAAACGTTTGCCAAGTCAAGCTTTGAACATGTAAAGTTTGAGGGGGGCGCGTTCAGCGCGTGGAATAATGGCGCTTGAATTTTTTGGTGGATCAGTATAGTATAGTGCTCATAAACTCTTTTGAATAAGGCGGTAAAAAATATGGACAAAATCTATAGACAGGTGGCGCGTGCCCTGGAAGATGAGATTCTCTCGGGGAAGCTCCGCGAGGAGGACATGGTGCCGTCCACCAGCCAAACGGCCGCACAGTTTCAGATTAACCCGGCCACGGCGGCCAAGGGAGTGGCGCTTCTTACGCAGGAGGGGTATTTGTACAAGCAGCGGGGCATAGGGCTGTTTGTGAACGAGGGCGCGCGGGAGCGCATTCTGGAGCGCCGCCGAAATGAGTTCAGGGAGGGCCAGCTTCAGCAGATGCTCCAGGAGGCGCACAGGGTGGGCATCTCACGGAGGGATCTCATCGCCATGATCATGGCAGCGCCCTGAGGCGCAGCTCAGGCTGATGACAAAGTCTTTTTCGACCCGAAGCCGCTGGTCGGAAAAGCTTTGGAATCGCGACTGGGGAGTTGTCATCAGCCTTGGCTGCGCTCCAAGTCGCGGGCTTCCTGAAGACTCAGGTTTCTCAAGGGCAGCGCGTCGCCACGCATCCAGGCCGGCATGCCGCCGGACGCCAGAATGGAGAGCGTCAGCCGGCTGATTTGCACTTTGTTGTACTCAGGCAGAGTGGAGCTGCATATGTTTTGGTTGTGGGGACAGGCCAGCTGACAAAGGTCACAGCCCCAGACGGTGGATGACTCGGCGACCATGTTCCGCTGCCGCTCGGTCAGCTCTGCGCTTTGCGTCATATGGGACAGGCAGAGCGAGCGGTCAAAAATGCGCCGGCCGTCCCGCGTGAAAATGGCTCCGGTCGGGCACGCCGCCATGCAAAGCCCGCATAGCTCACAGAACCCCGCGTCCTCGCCGCCGGACAGTTCAGCGTTTGTCAGAATGGCCCCGAGCGTGACTGCGCTGCCGAAACCGGGCAGAATAAGCATGCCGTGTGCGCCGATTTGGCCGAGGCCGGACAGCCGGGCGCCGTGAACAACGGGGAGGGGCCAGCCGTTGCCCGTCGCGTAAAATAATGACTCGGGGAAATGGGCGCGCAGGATGGCGCAGGCCTGACTGAGCCGCGTGCGGTTGGCCGAGACGTAGTCCGCTCCGCGGGCATACAGGGCGACGTTGCCCTCCTCCCGGCCGACGTAATAGGGAAAAGCAGCGATCAGCGCGTGCGTGGGGCGGAAAGGGAGCCGGTCAAACCGCGCGCGCATACGTTCGGTCATGTACGGAAGAAGCTGATCAATGGCCGTCGAGCGGCAGGCGGCGGCGCCCTGCGCCAAGACTACGCGTTCCAGTGTCATCACCTCAAGAAAAAAGAATACGCAGGAAAACCTTTGCGACTCGATCATAAAAGGAAGGGCAGAACACGAGATGAAACAAGATTGGCATACCCTGTCGGAACGGGAAGTGTTTAAGCGTGTAGACAGCGGGCCGCAGGGCCTGAGCAAGAGTGTGGCGGCGCAAAGACTGCTGGAGAACGGCCGGAACAAACTCAGCGAGGGCAAGCGCAAGACCTTGATCGGTACCTTTTTATCGCAGTTTTCAGACCTGATGATCTGGGTGCTGATCGCTGCTGCTGCTGTTTCGGCGTTTGCGCCGATGCTGGCCGGGGAGCCGGTCGAGCTGGCCGACGCGATGATCATTCTGGTGGTGGTTTTGCTCAACGCCGTGATGGGAACCGTGCAGGAGTCCCGCGCCGAGGCGGCGCTTGAGGCGTTGAAGAATATGGCTGCCCCGACGGCCCGCGTGATGCGCGACGGGCATGCCGGCAAAATTCCGGCAGATGAACTCGTGCTGGGCGACGTGGTCATGCTGGAGGCGGGGGACAGCGTCCCTGCCGATGTACGCCTTTTCGAGAGCGCGTCTCTAAAGGTGGAGGAGTCAGCGCTGACCGGCGAAAGTGCTCCCGTGGAGAAACTGGTGGTCACGCTTGAAGCAGCCGACGCGCCGCTGGGGGACAGGCTGAACATGTGCTTTATGGGAACGGCGGTCACCTATGGCCGCGCGGCTGCCGTTGTGGTGGCGGTCGGCATGGAAACACAGATGGGCGCGATTGCCGGGCAGCTGGCCACGACCGAAAAGGAAACGACGCCGCTGCAGAAAAAACTGAATCAGATTACCAATGTGCTGTCCATCGGGGTGTTGTGCATCGCGGCGATGGTGTTTTTGCTCGGCGTTCTGTCGGGGCTTTCCGATGCGCTGGAGAGCTTTATGATCGCCGTGTCCCTGGCCGTGGCCGCCATCCCCGAGGGAATGGTCGCGGTGGTGACCATTGTGCTGGCGATGGGCATGAGCCGCATGGCCAAGCAGGGCGCGATCATCCGCAGACTCCCGGCGGTCGAAACGCTGGGCTCGACCCAGATCATCTGCTCGGACAAGACGGGAACACTTACCCAGAACAAGATGACGGTTCAGCAGGTTCATACGGGCGAGGAAGCGCTTTTGTTTGAAGCCATGGGACACTGCAACGACGCGACGCTTGAGGAGTCTGAACGCGCCATCGGCGACCCGACCGAAACGGCGCTGATCGATTATCTGCTGCTGCACAAGCTGTGGAGCGCGGGCGACGTGCGTTCGCGCAAGCGCGCGGGTGAGATCCCGTTTGACTCCGAGCGCAAGCTGTCCTCGGTGGCGGTCGCGCGCGGGAGCGCAATGCGGATTTATGTCAAGGGCGCGCCGGACGTGTTGCTTTCGCGCTGCGTTTTAAGCCCTCAGAAGGCTGCCGAGGTGGAGAAGGACAATGAGGACATGGCCACCCAGGCGATGCGGGTGCTGGCGTTTGCGTATAAAGACGCCGAGACGGCTGATTTCAGACGGCCGGCGGAGGTGGAGTCGGGCCTTACGTTTATCGGCCTTGTGGGAATGATCGACCCCGCGCGCCCCGAGGCCAAGCAGGCCATCGACATCTGCCGCAAGGCCGGCATTCTGCCCGTGATGATTACGGGGGACCACAAGATCACGGCAATGGCGATCGCGAGCGAACTCGGTATTCTCGGCGACGGCCGCGTTGCGGTGACCGGCGTGGAGCTTGAGGCCATGAGCGATGATCAGCTGGCAAAGAATGTGGAAAAGATCGGCGTGTACGCGCGCGTCTCCCCGGCGCACAAGTCCCGCATTGTCGCGGCCTGGCAGAAAAAGGGAAAAATCGTGGCCATGACCGGGGACGGCGTCAATGACGCTCCAGCGCTGCGGCTGGCCGACATCGGCGTCGGGATGGGCATCACGGGCACGGACGTGTCCAAGGGCGCATCGGATATGGTGCTGACAGACGACAATTTTGCCACGATCGTGCTGGCCGTGCGGGAGGGCCGCCGCATCTTTGACAACATCCACAAAACCGTCCGGTTTTTGCTCTCGTCCAACGCGGGCGAGGTCATCGCCATCCTGTTCGCGACGCTTGCCGGATGGCACCTGCTCGCGCCGATCCATATTTTGTGGATCAATCTCGTCACCGACACGTTTCCGGCGCTGGCGCTCGGGGTCGAGCCCGCCGAGTCGGACATCATGGGGCGTAAGCCCCGGGATCAGAAAACCCCGTTTTTCTCGGCGAGAGGTTGGGTGCGTATTGTCCTGACCGGCGCGATTGAGGCCGGGTTGACCATTGGCGCGTATCTGCTGGGCGGCGGCAGCGTGGCGGCGGTGGCCGCCGCGGCGCAAGGAAGCCCCGAACTGAACCAAACGGCCATGACTATGGCGTTTTTGACGCTTTCCCTTGCGCAGCTTTTCGCGGCCGTGGGTTTCCAGTCTGAGCGGAACAGTGTTTTCAACATGAAGCCCAGTGAACACAAGGCGATCTGGCTTGCCTTCTTCGGCTCGGCGGCGCTCCAGCTTATCGTGGTGCTGATTACGCCGATGCGCACGCTCTTTGACCTGCGGATGCTCAGCGGGCTGCAGTGGATTCAGGTCGTGGCGCTTTGCCTGATTATGCTTTTGTTTGTCGAGCTGCAAAAGATGATTACGCGCAGAAAGAAAAGTTAAGCAGGATTTGATTAAGCAGTAGTTTGCGCCTGCGTCCCTTTTTGACTTCTGCCCCGAGTCTGCCGGCATAGCCGGCAGGCTGAGACTGTAGACAAACCTTCGATTTGTCTACAAACGGGAGCAGGAACGCGTCTTTGTGAAGACGCGCATTGGGTGACTTTCCCGGAGTGAATCCGTGAAAGTCACTTGTTTCCATGCTTTGCGCTCAACCAGTCCAGC
>JAVBOR010000009.1:0-14476 GCA_031550325.1 Oscillospiraceae bacterium | reverse complement strand
CAGGAACGCGTCTTTGTGAAGACGCGCATTGGGTGACTTTCCCGGAGTGAATCCGTGAAAGTCACTTGTTTCCATGCTTTGCGTTCAACCAGTCCAGCAAAAATCTGCCGCCTGCGGCGTCAGGCTCGACGCGAATCCAGGAAAAGGACGAAGGCGTAAAGCGCATTATTGACAGTCTGAAACGCCTTTTCAGCTCTGTAGAGAGCTGAAAAGGCGTTTGTTGCGATGCGCTATTTCTGGCCGAGATCCTTCGAGCCGCGCAGCTCGTTGACGCGGGCCTGCGCCGCCGAAAGGCGGGCAATGGGCACACGGAAGGGCGAGCAGGAGACATAGTTAAGGCCGACATTGTGGAAAAACTCCACCGAGGCCGGATCGCCGCCGTGCTCACCGCAAACGCCGACCTTTAGATCCTGGCGGGTTTTGCGGCCGAGCGACGTGGCCATATCGATGAGCTTGCCGGTTCCTTCGATGTCAAAGCGCGCAAAGGGATCGGACTCAAAAATCCTCTTCTCGTAGTAGTCGGTGAGGAACTTTCCGGCGTCGTCGCGCGAGAAGCCGTAGGTCATCTGGGTCATATCGTTTGTGCCAAAGCTGAAGAACTGCGCCTCGTCGGCAATCTTGTCGGCAGTCAGCGCCGCGCGCGGAACCTCGATCATGGTGCCGACCAGGTACTCGACCAGGGTCTTCTCGCGCTCAATGGTCTCTTCAGCGGAGCGCACGATGATATCCTTGATATACTTGAACTCGCTGACGTCGCCCACCAGCGGAACCATGATTTCAGGGACGATGTTCAGGCCGGTCTCTTTCTTGACGTGAATGGCGGCTTCGATGATCGCGCGCGCCTGCATTTCGGCAATTTCAGGATAGGTGACGGCCAGACGGCAGCCGCGGTGGCCGAGCATGGGGTTAAACTCATGCAGGCTCTGCACCACTTTGTTGAGCTGCTCATAGGTCATGCCCATCTCATCGGCCAGCGCGCGAATTTCAGCCTCGGTCTGCGGCAGGAACTCGTGCAGGGGCGGATCGAGGAGGCGGATGGTCACGGGGCGCTCGCGCATGGCCATGAAGATGCCCTCAAAGTCTTTACGCTGCATGGGCAGCAGTTTATCCAGCGCTTTGCGGCGCTGCTCCAGAGTGGAGGAGACAATCATTTCACGCATGGCCGGAATGCGGTCGGGCTCAAAAAACATGTGCTCGGTGCGTGTCAGACCGATGCCCTCGGCGCCGAACTCAACGGCTTTGGCAGCGTCTGCGGGAGTGTCGGCGTTGGCGCGAACCTTGAGGGTGCGCAGCTCGTCCGCCCAGCCCATGAAAACGCCGAACTCATGAGAAATCGTGGCCGCAACCGTGGGGATGACGCCGACGTACACAGAACCCGTTGAGCCGTCGATGCTCATTTCTTGCCCCTCTTCGACGCGATGTCCGGCCACGAGCAGGTAATGCTGGTCTTCAAACACTTCGATCGCGCCGCAGCCCGCCACGCAGCAGGTTCCCATGCCGCGCGCGACAACCGCCGCGTGAGAGGTCATGCCGCCGCGCGCTGTCAGAACGCCGCGGGACGCGTACATACCCTCAATGTCTTCGGGGCTTGTCTCTTTGCGCACAAGGAGAACCGGCCCGTCCTTGGACATTTTCACGGCGCGGTCGGAATCAAAGCAGACTTTGCCGAACGCTGCGCCCGGGGACGCGGGCAGCCCTGAGGCGACAGGAATGGCTCTTTTGAGCTCATCGGGGTCAAACTGAGGATGCAGAAGCGAGTCAAGCTGCTTGGGATCGACCTTGAGGATGGCGTCTTCCTTGGAGCACATGCCCTCGGACACCAGGTCGCAGGCGATCTTGACGGCTGCCTGCGCAGTGCGCTTGCCGTTGCGCGTCTGCAGCATATAGAGGTTGCCGCGTTCGATTGTGAACTCCATGTCCTGCATGTCTCTGTAGTGCTTTTCGAGACGGTCGGCGATCACGGCGAACTGGTCGTACACCTCGGGCATAATGTCGCGAAGCTGTTCAATGCTCTGCGGCGTGCGGATGCCGGCCACGACGTCCTCGCCCTGAGCGTCCATCAAAAACTCGCCATAGAGTTTCTTCTGGCCGGTGGAGGGGTTGCGCGTGAACGCCACGCCCGTGCCGGAGTCGCTGCCCATGTTGCCAAAGACCATGCTCTGCACGTTGACGGCAGTTCCCCAGGCTGAGGGAATGTCGTTTTGACGTCTGTATGTGTTGGCGCGGGGGTTGTTCCAGGAACGGAACACCGCCTTTACGGACTCAATGAGCTGATCGCGCGGGCTCTGGGGGAAATCCTTGCCCATTTTCTCGCGATAATAGGCTTTGAAGAGCTCGACGAGTTTTTGCATGTCATGTACGTCAAGCTCAATGTCAAACTTGACGCCTTTGGCCTCTTTGACCTGATCAATAATGCGCTCAAAGCTTGACTTGGGCAGATCCATGACAACGTCGGAGAACATTTGGATAAAGCGGCGGTAGGAGTCGTAGACAAAGCGGGGGTTGCCGGTGAGCCCGACCATCGACTGCGCCACAACGTCGTTCAGGCCCAGGTTGAGGATGGTGTCCATCATTCCGGGCATGGATGCGCGCGCGCCCGAGCGCACAGAGACAAGCAGGGGATTGCTCTGGTCCCCGAACTTCTTGCCCGTGACCGTTTCAAGCTTGGCAAGGTATTCGTATATCTGCGCTTCAATGTCCGGCGCAATGCGCTCGCCATCGTCATAGTACCTCGTACAAGCTTCGGTGGACACCGTGAAGCCCTGAGGAACAGGCAGGCCAAGGTTGGTCATCTCGCAGAGGTTTGCGCCCTTTCCTCCGAGAAGCTCCCGCATCTTTCCGGTACCCTCGTAGAACATATAAACGTACTTCATTTGCTGTGATCCCTCCAAAATCTTCTTTTTTAGGCTTTGAGTATTATATCTTGCATCTCATCTAAAGTCAACGTGAAACTAGGATAAAACTCACGCAAAAAATACTCTATTTCAGGACAGTTTAGCTCATAGAGCCGCTTCAGGGTCTGCTCGGCCGCCGAGGCGAACTCGCGGTTTCCCACGCGCAGCTCTTCTACGCTCTTTAAGTACGCGGACAGTTTGTCCGCCGCGTGAACCAGTTCGTTTATATCCTTGTCAGTTGGCCTCATGCAACTCTCGTAAGCCGGACGAAGCTCGTCCGGCACCAGCGCGAGCAGTCTGTCAACGCTTTGCGACTCCAGTGTGTGATAGGCGTCGCGAATGGCGCCCGACCAGTATTTGACCGGGGTGGGCAGGTCGCCCGTGAGGATTTCGGACATGTCATGATACAGGGCAGCCGTCGCGCAGCGTTCTGGATCGACCGGTTTGTGAAAAATGTCCCGGCGAATGAGCGCAAGGCCGTGGGCGAGCGCCGCTGTCATGAGGGTGTGCTCGGCGACGTTTTCGGGAAACGTGTTGTGCATCAGTCCCCAGCGCCGGATCAGATGCATGCGCGCCAAAAGCGCAAAAAAGTGATGCATGGTCAGTCCTCCTCCGCTGAAGAGGCGCTTGAGATGGGAAGACAGGAGAACTCAACGCGCACATGGCTGAAGTCGCCGGTATAGTCGACGCTCTTGTCATACAGTGTGGGTTCGTTGTATACGCGCTTGGCCGGAAGTGCAACGGTGACCGTTGTCCCTTCGCCCAGGCGGGATTCCAGTAAAACCGAGCCCCCGTGCAGCCGAGCGATGGCCTGCACGAGCGGAAGACCAAGCCCCATCCCGCGCTGCCCGTCGGGAAGCTGACCGGAAAACTGGCGGTACTGCGTAAACGCGGCCATGAGCGCCGAGCCGTCCATGCCGATGCCGTTGTCGGCGACACTGAGCAGTACGGCCTCCTCGCGTATGGATAGCGTAACCGTGACGCTGCCGCCGTTCCTGCTGTAGTTAACTGAGTTGGACAGGAGGTTGAAGAGCATGCGCTCCAGCCACTGCGCGTCTCCGGCCAGCAAAAACTGCCGCTGGTCGCAGCGGAACCGGAGCTCCACGCCGTGAAGCTCCGCAAACGCAGCGCTTTCGCGGATGACCCGGCTGGAGAGTTCGACAATATCCAGGTCAACAGGCTCCAGCGTTTCAAAGCCCTGCAAAAACTTGGCCATGTCGCGCAGGTTGTTGGACAGACGCAGGATGCGGAAGGTGGTTTGCTGAAGACCGTCCAGATAGTGCCTGGCGCGCTCGCTGTCGGACGCGGGGAGGCTGTCTCCCATGAGTTTGATCTGGGAAAACATCCCCGTGAGCTGAGTGCGCAGCTGCTGGTCAATGCCAAGCATGAGCTGGGCAAGTTCCTCGTCCCGGCTGACTTCGGGGCCGCTCAGAAAAAGGAGCAGCGCGCTTTGGCCGAAGGGAAACAAAAAAAGCTTGTAGATGTTGCCGCGAAAAAGCCATTCCGGGCAGATCCAGATGCTGCCCGTGTTAAGGGCGTCGCCCACACTTTGACGTTCCTGCTCGCCAAGCAAGAGCTCCAGCGGTTTGCCGATCCATCCGGAGCCGAGAAGGGTTCTGGCCAATAGGTTCGTCTCCACAATAAACATGTCGCTGATGCGAAGAACGGGGTTGGGATATGACGACAAAAGTTCTGAAACAATGGCAGTCTCTCTCTCAGCGTCCATACAGCACCTCAAAATCTGAATGATACAGACATCAAGCTAAAGCATATCACAGAATATGACAGATTTCAATGAATTCTTCGCAGGGAATTGGCCAATATTGACAACTTTTTATCAAGGGTAAAAAAAGCCTTGATAGCCGCTCCGCAATGGTATATAATAACCAGCGAAAGTCAAAACAAACCGAGCAGAAGATAAAAGGAGGATTTTTCCATGAGCATTAAAGTCGGCATCAATGGGTTTGGCCGCATCGGTCGGCTCGTCTTTCGCGCGGGTCTTGATAATCCCAATTTTGAGTTCGTAGGCATCAACGATCCCTTCATGTCCCCCGACTACATGGCGTATATGCTGCGCTATGATTCAGTGCACGGCCGCTTTAAAGGAGACGTGTCCTACACGGACAACGCGGTTGTCATCAACGGCAAAACCATCCCGTTCTTCGCCGAGAAGGATCCCGCTAACATTCCCTGGGGAAAAGTCGGCGCAGATTATGTTGTCGACGCGACCGGCATTTTCCACTCCAAGGACAAGGCTCAGGCGCATATTGACGCCGGCGCCAAAAAAGTTGTCTACACCGGCCCGTCCAAGGATGACACGCCGATGTTTGTCTGCGGCGTCAACACCGACAAGTACAGCGCTGACATGAATTTTGTCTCCAATGCCTCCTGCACAACCAACTGCCTTGCGCCGCTTGCCAAGGTCATCAACGACCAGTTCGGCATCGCCGAGGGCCTTATGACCACCGTTCACGCGACAACCGCCACCCAGATGACGGTTGACGGCGCCTCCAAAAAAGACTGGCGCGGCGGCCGCGCGGCGTCCGGCAACATTATCCCCTCCAGCACCGGCGCTGCCAAGGCTGTGGGCAAGGTCATCCCCGAGCTCAACGGCAAGCTGACCGGCATGAGCATGCGCGTGCCCACGCTGGACGTCTCGGTGGTCGATCTGACTGTCAACCTGAAGAAGCCCGCCAAGTACGAAGAGATCTGCGCCGCCGTCAAAGCAGCCAGCGAAGGTCCGCTCAAGGGCATTTTGGGATACACCGAAGACGCCGTGGTTTCCTCGGACTTTGTCGGTTGCTCGCTGACCTCCATCTTCGACGCCAAGGCCGGCATTGCGCTGACCGATACCTTTGTCAAGCTGGTCGCCTGGTATGACAACGAGTGGGGCTATTCCTGCAAGGTGCTCGACCTCATTGCCCACATGAACACCATCGACAAGTTCTAAGAGAATAAGTGTTAAGGCGTCCGGCTCACAGCCGGACGCCTTAACACTTATAGACTGTCAAAAAACCAGGGGTTCTTTGACAAAACGAGGGCAGGATCAAACCGCTGAGGTGGTTTGAAGGGAAACGGTTTCGAGAAATGAATTCCCGGAACCGTTGTGATTCTGTCTTTATCGGTTTTCAGTCCAGCAAGAACCTGCCTGCTGCGCCGTCAGGCTCGACGTGAAAACCGATAAAGGACGAGGATGCGAGGGGCTTATTTTCAGTCAGAAGGCTTTGCAGGAGTGAATCCTGCAAAGCCTTCTGACTGTCAAAGAGCCTTCGGGTCTGTGACGCATTGCTGCGACCTGCGGCCCTCACTTCAGCGGCAGGGAAACGAAAAAGCAGTTGCCGAGCGTTTCCTCGCTCTCGGCCCAGACTTTGCCGCCGTGCTCCCGGACGATGTTGTCGGCGATGGCGAGGCCCAGGCCAAACCCCTTCTGCATGCTGCGGGATTCGTCAAGACGGTAAAACCTGCCGAAGATCTGCCCCAGTTCCTCCCGGGGAATGGGCTGGCCCTCGTTGGAAACGTTAAGCAGCGCCTGATTGCGGCCCGTCTCTTTCAGCGAGACCTCGATTTGCCCCCCGACCGGGCAATACTTGAGCGCGTTGTCCAAAAGAATGCGCAGAAGCTGCCGCAGGCGCTCCGTGTCCCCCATGACGTGCAGTCCGCTCTGGATATCGTCGCGGAGCTTCTTTTTTTCGTCATAGACAATGGGCTCAAAGGTCAGCGCGGCGTCTTTGACGACATCGCTGAAATCGACGCAGTCCAGGACTGCGGACTTCTCCACGCTGTCGGACTTGGCAAGGGCGAGCATCTCCTCCACAAGGCCGCGCATGCGGACCGCTTCGGCCTGAATGTGCTCTATCCGGCGCGCTTTTTTTTTGTCTTCATCCGAGTGGCCGGCGCCGAGCATGTTCACGTTGGAAAGGATGACGGTCAGCGGCGTCTTCAGCTCGTGGGAAGCGTCGGCCACAAACTGGCGCTGCCTGTCCCACGCCGCCTCCACCGGACGCACCGCCCAACGCGCCAAAAGCAGGCTGACGATGAAAAACGCGATCAGCGCCGCGCCGCCCGCCAGAAAAGAAGTGACGACAAGGTTGCGGAGCATGTCCTGCTCCGTGGAGATATCCGCAAACGCGATCAGCGCGCCGCCGTCCGTGAACTCCCTCAGATAGCGCAGCCGGTAGCCGCGCAGCACGCCGGTGTCCTTCGTGCTCTCTATGGCGAGCGTGACGACGTCCTGCACGTCTTTCTCGTCGATGAAGTAAAGCAGATTGACTCGTATCGAGATCTCCCCGCTTAAGCCGACCTCGGCCAGCATCACAGGGCGTCTCAGCTCCTCCGGGCGCACTCCGCGCGAGGGCGGTGTCCAACCGCCCAGCGGCGGCTCCATGGCGTTCTCCGCGGGCGGCTGCCTCAGCAGCATTTGAAGCATGCCGACGCTGCTGAACTCGTTGTTTTTCATCGTGGTGACAAGCGTGATCGTGAACACAGCCAGAAGAATCAGCGTGACCACGCCCATGAGGATCAGCGTAAACTTGAGGCGCAGCTTTTTGATCATTGCCCATCCTCCAAACGGTAGCCCACCCGTCTGACAACCGCAATTTTTACGTTTGACCCCACATGCTCCAGTTTCTTTCGCAAAAAGGAGAGGTAAACCTCGACAATCCTGTCGTCTGCCTCGCTGTCATACCCGCAGATCTTCAGGAAAATGGTCTCCTTAGAAAGCAAAATCCCCTTGTTTGCGATGAGCAGGCGGATGAGCCCGAGCTCCTTGGCGTTTAGCCTGACGCAGCGGTCTCCGCAAACAAGCTCGGCCGTGTGCGGGACGACCGAAATGTCCCCAAAGGTCTCCTCCTCGGGCTTCATGTCCTCTCTCCGGCGCAGAACCGCCCGCAGGCAGGCGAGAAGCTCGGCAGTTTCAAACGGTTTGGTCAGGTAATAATCGGCGCCCCAGTCAAGCCCCTTGACGCGGTCGCCAAGCTCTGTTTTGGCCGTGAGCATGATCACCGGCGTCTTTACGCCGTTATTCCTAAGCGAGCGGACGAGGTCAAACCCGTTCATCCCCGGCAGCATTACGTCGAGGATGATCGCGTCATAGATTCCCGTCAGGGCGCTGTCCAGCCCGCTGTGACCGTCAAGGCGCACATCCGCGAGGTTTTTGTTTTCCGTCATGATATCCGCAAGCGTCTCGGCAAGGCGAACCTCATCCTCCACAATCAAAACACGCATTCGGTCTCCCTCCCGTTTAGAAGAGTATATCACATTTCCTGTTCCGAGCGTACCTGCATAAGCTTAATGGAAGCTTAATCGCGCGTTGTCCTTTTCACAAAATCTATACAATTCCATTAAGCTTCGTTTAAGCTTTTGTCTGTAACATGTAGCTGTAACGGAGGGGAAATGCATGGATCAACTGGAATACAGACACGAGTTTAAGCACGTCATCAATCTGCTCGACTACTTTTCTCTGCGGCAGCGCGTAAAAGCGGTGGCCAAGCCCGACCCGAACGCCGGCCCAGACGGCCGGTACCATATCCGAAGTTTGTACTTTGACAACGACGACGACAAGGCGCTTCGCGAAAAGCTGGAAGGTCTTCCCAACCGCGAAAAGTTTCGCATCAGGCTTTACAATGAGAACGACGCGCTGATCCGGCTGGAAAAAAAGAGCAAGTTCGGCGGCTTGTGCAACAAACAGTCGGCCACGCTGTCCCGCGAACAGGCAGAGCACATTCTCTCAGGGGACACGCTCTGGATGCGGGACTCCGACGAGCCGCTGTTTGTCGAATTTTTTGCCAAGCTCAGCTATCAGCGGCTGAAGCCGCGAACCATTGTGGATTATCTGCGCGAGGCGTTCATCTTCCCCTACGGAAACGTCAGGGTCACCTTTGACTCAGACGTTAAAACAGGACTTTACTCCACAGGCCTGTTCAGCCGCGGCATCCAAACACTCGGCGTCGGCGAGCAGGGAGTTCTGCTTTTGGAAGTGAAGTATGACAGCTTCCTGCCGGACATCATGCGCGACCTCATCCAGACCAACACAAGACACACAAGCGCTTTTTCTAAATACGCGGCTTGCCGCATGTACGGTTAAGGAGAGTTCATATGAATTTTAACGATCTGTTTAAATCCAGCTTTTTGGAGAACATCACCAGTTTTTCCGCGCTGGATATGGGAATCGCCATGGCCCTGGCGTTTGTCGTGGGACTGTTCATCTTCCTTGTCTATAAGAAGACCTACACGGGCGTCATGTATTCCTCGGGCTTTGGCGTTTCGCTGCTTGCCCTGACTCTGATCACCACGCTGATCATTCTGGCCGTGACGTCTAACATCATCTTGTCCCTCGGCATGGTCGGCGCGCTTTCCATCGTCCGGTTCAGAACGGCCATCAAAGAGCCCCTGGACATCGCGTTTTTATTCTGGTCCATCGCTGCCGGCATCGTGCTTGGCGCGGGACTGCTGCCTCTGGCCATCCTCGGCTCGCTGTTTATCGGCATCATTCTGATTGTCTTCGTGAACAGGAAGAGCGTCGACGCCCCGTACATACTGGTCATCAGCAGCGAGGATGAGCGGCAGGAGGAGGATATCCTGGCTTTGATCAAGCAAAATGTCAAAAAACATTCAGTCAAGTCCAAGACCATTTCCGATTCCGGCATGGAATTTACGCTTGAAGTTCGCTTAAAAGAGAGCTCCACCAAGTTTGTCGGCGCCGTAAAGGCCATCCCGGGCGTGAGAAGCGCGGCGCTTGTCAGCTACAACGGGGACTACATGTCATAAAAGGAGGGCATCCGTCATGATCAAACACAAATGGCTCGGAGGCATCACCGCGATGTTCATGGCGGTTGTTGTGCTGCTGACCTGCTTTGCGATACTCAGGCCGGACGCGTTCGCGCTGGTGGCCGGGGCGGCTGAGCCAGCCTATGTCTCGGCCATGGATAAGACCAAGATCCTGGACTTTCAAATTGTCGCCGACGAAACGCAGTGGGCCGAAATGCTTGCAAACGCCACGGCGGAGGAATACATTCCGGCCACCGTCGTCATCAACGGCAAGAAGATCGAAAACGTCGGCATCCGTCCCAAGGGAAACTCCAGTCTGAGTACGGTCGCGCAGGACGACACGACCGACCGGTTTAGCTTCAAAATTGAGTTTGACCACTACATCACCGGGCAGACATGGCTGGGCCTTGATAAAATCGTCATCAACAACATGCAGGGAGACGCGACGTATCTGAAAGAATACCTTTCTTACGACATTATGGATTATGTCGGCGTCAACACCCCGCTGTACACCTTTGCCGACATCACCGTCAACAACGATACGTGGGGCCTTTACCTTGCGGTGGAGACCCTGGAGGACAGCTTTGCGCAGCGTCTTTACGGCGCAGACCACGGGCAGCTCTACAAGCCCGAAAGCATGGGAATCCGCGGCGAAGGGCGCATGAACGAGTTTATCCAAAACGCCGAAAACGCCGGAGGGAACACGGAGCAGCCGCAAGGCGGAGGGATGCCCCAAGGCGGTCAGATGCCCCAAGGTGGTCAGATGCCCCAAGGCGGTCAAATGCCCCAAGGCGGAGGGATGCCCCAAGGATTCCAGACCCAAGGCGGCATGGCCGGGGGATTTGGCGGCATGGCGGCAAACGGCGTCTCGCTGCAGTACACCGACGATGAAACCTCCAGTTACTCGGCCATCTTTGACAACTCGGTTTTTGACGCGCAGGAAAGCGATTACACCACGCTGATCAACTCGCTCGAAAAACTGAGCGCCGGCGAGGACCTGGAGAACGTGGTGGATGTGGAGGCAGTTTTGAAGTACTTTGCCGCCCATACGGTGGTCGTCAACCTCGACAGTTACGTGTCCAGCATGGGACATAACTACTACCTCTATGTGGACGACGGGCAGCTGACGATTTTGCCGTGGGACTACAATCTGTCGTTCGGGGGCTTTCAGTCAGGCTCGGCCTCAGCCACAGTAAACTTCCCCATCGACACGCCGGTGTCGGGCGTCACTCTGGAGGACAGACCTCTGCTGGGCAAGCTCCTGGAAGTGCCGGAATATCTGGAAATGTATCATGAATACCTGAGGCAGATCGTAGACGGCTACTTTGGAAGCGGATTCTTTGAACAGACGGTCGATGGAGCAAACGCGCTCATCGCCGAGTATGTTCAGGCCGACCCCACCGCGTTTTATGACTATGAGGCGTATCAGACCGGCGTTAAGGAACTCAAGACCCTGGGCCTGCTGCGCGCCCAAAGCATTGAAGGGCAGCTCGACGGTACCATCCCCTCCACCACGGAAGGCCAGAGCGCAAACCCCGAACTGCTTCTGGATACGTCCGGCGCTGACCTGTCGGCGCTGGGAGGCCAGGGGTTTGGCGGCGGCGGGGCCAACAGGGGCGGCGGCGCGTTCTTTGGAGGCCGCGGCGACACGGACGAGCCCGCGCTGGCGGGCGGCGGGGCCCTGCAGGGCGGCAATTGGGAGACGATGCAAAAGGCCATGGAAATCATCCGGGCAGCCGGGGAAAACGAGTTTACTCAGGAGCAGCTAGCCGAGCTTCAGGAGCTTGGGCTGACCGACGAGCAGATCACGGCGATGAAGAGCATGACCCAGGGCGGGTTTGGAGGCCGAGGCCCCGGCGCGGAGCGCCCGGAGGGCGCCGGGGAAACCCGCGCCAACGCGCCCGCCGGTCTTGGCGCGAACCCCGGCGCGGGAGACACCGCCACCACCGTAACGGCGAGCTTCGACACCGGCACATGGGTACTTCTGGGGACGTGCGTCGCTCTCATTCTGGCCGGGCTGGCGTTTGTTTTGTTCTTCAAGAGAAGAAATAACGCGTGACCGATGGCCAGGGCTTGTCAAAGAGGCTAAAGCGGTTTGGCGCAGACCGGCTTGACACGGGCATCAAAAAATGCTATTCTTATTGATAATCTGAGGATGGGAGGCTGCGCTATATGAAGGGTTTGCAAAGAAGCTTCTGCGCTTTGTCCGCGTATGGTTATCGATGCGGGCTTTGGTCTCCATGCTCAAAACGCCTGACTTAGGCGAGTGGAAAGCATGGCGGCTCAAAGCCTTTTCGGCTTTGAGCCGCTTTTTGTCGGGCTGTCTAAGAATCCCCGGCTCTCTGACAAAGCGGGAGCAGGATCATGTCTTTGCGATGACGCGAAGAGAAATGCCGGGTCATGAGGAGGAAGTAATATGAACAGTCAGCAGGTTTGGGAGGCACTCAGGCGGGACGCGTCGGCGATTTTTTCCCAGGAAGGGCTGCGTGAAAAGCTGCTCTCCGGGCACAGGCTCAAAATAAAGTTTGGGGCAGACCCAAGCAGGCCGGATCTGCATCTCGGACACTCGGTGCCGCTGCGCAGGCTCAGAATGCTGCAGGAGCTGGGGCATGAGATCGTTTTCGTCATCGGCGACTTCACGGGCATGATCGGCGATCCGTCGGGAAAGACCAAGACCCGCCCGCCGCTGAGCTTTGAGCAGACGCGCCAAAACGGGGAGAGCTATTTTAAGCAGGTGTCCAAAATCCTCGACCCTGAAAGGGCAACGATCGTTTACAACTCCGACTGGCTTGGCAAGCTGGATTTTGCCGACGTGCTGAAGCTTTGCGGCAAGTACACGGTGGCGCGGATCCTTGAACGCGACGACTTTGCGGCAAGGCTGCGCGAAAACCGGCCCATCGGCATGCACGAGCTGCTCTATCCGCTGATGCAGGGCTACGACTCGGTGGCGCTCGGCTGCGACATAGAAATCGGTGGCACTGACCAGACCTTTAATCTGCTTGTCGGGCGCGAGCTCCAGCGCGATTACGGCCAGCCGCCCCAGGAGGTCATCACGTTTCCGCTTCTTCCGGGGCTGGACGGCGTGGAAAAGATGAGCAAGTCGCTGGACAACTATATCGGCATCGACGAGCCAGCCGACACGATGTTCGAGAAGTGTATGAAGGTGCCGGACGCGCTGCTCGGCGACTACTTCCGGCTGACCGCCGACATCGAAATGCCCGGGGGCGACGTCAGGCAGGCCCATTTTCTGTACGCCGAAACCATTGTGGCCATGTATCACAGCAGGCAGGCGGCGCTTGAGGCCAAGGCGCGCTATCTCTCGGTCGCGGCGGGGCTCCCGCCCGAATCCGTGCCTGTCGTGACGCTTCCTGGCGGCAAAACGACGCTGGCCAGGCTGCTTGTATCGGCAGGGTTGGCGGCGTCGGGCAGTGAGGCTCGGCGGCTGATCGAACAGGGCGGCGCCGCCGTGGATGGAGCTGCCATCAAAGAACCCGCCGCAGAACTGGACGGAACAGGTTCCGTACTGCTGCGGCGGGGCAAGGCGCAGTTTGTCAGAGTCGTGTTCGAGTGAGAGGGCAGGGAAGGGGCGGCGCTTTGCTTCACGGAATATCCTGGGAGGCGAGCTTGCACGCCTGAATGTCTTTGGGCATTTGATCGAAGGGTATGCGCTGTGGCGCTTCCTCCGTCCCGGCCTCGACGGCGGCGTCATAGTACCAGCACTTGAACTTAATGGTGTTCAGCGTTTTCTGCAGCTGTTCCATTTGCTTGTTCACGGCGTCCAAGCGCTCGTAAAACATATCCCGGCGCTTGTCAAGCGAAGAATCCCCCTCGCCGCACCAGTCCAAAAATTGTTTAATGTTCTTAATCGACATGCCGGAGTTTTTGAGACACTCAATGATCCTAAGCCGCCCCAGCTCATTTTCCGAAAAAACCCGGATGCCGCCATGGCTGCGCTCGATATCGGGAAGCAGACCCTCCCTGTCGTAGTACCGCAGTGTGGATATGGAAATGCCCATTGTGTCGGCGACCGCTCCAATCGAGTAGCTCATAGGATACCTCCCCATGCAAATATCAATAACTTCTTGCCTCGGACCTTGCGTTAGGGCCTAAGATATATTATATTGGGTTTGGAGCAGGCTCGTCAAGCCCCTTTGCGGGAGCGCGGCGCGGCTAAATTGCACACATGGAGGTTATCATATGGCAAAATACGAATGCAGGCTGAGAGGGAACTTCGGGGAGGTTTTACAAAAGATCGGGGACGGCATCATCGGCGGAAGCATGTCGGCAAGCTATGAGGACGGAAGCGATTTTTGCATCAACGATACTTATTGCGCGGTCAGAGTGTACGAACGGTACAGCATGATGGGCAGCAACCGCGTCAGCCTGAACATTACCCTGGTGGGCTCGGGCAATGACCTGCATCTTTCGGCTATAACCTCCGGCGGCAGCCAGGCGATGTTTTTCAAAATAAATACGCTCGGTGAGGGGGCCTTTCTCGATCGTCTGATCGAGATTGTTCAGCAGTATCATCCCACGGCGTAAGAAAACAAGAAGAACCGCCAGTTGCCCGGGGGTTCTCGGACTGTCAAAAAGCGCTTTGCGCCTCAGCATGTAGACAAAGGCCGCCTCTTCGTTCCTTTGCGCAAAACCACGTCGAGCCTGACGCCGAATGCGGCGGGTCCTTGCTGGACTGGTTGAGCGCAAAGCATGGAAACAAGTGACTTTCACGGATTCACTCCGGGAAAGTCACCCAATGCGCGTCTTCACAAAGACGCGTTCCTGCTCCCGTTTGTAGACAAATCGAAGGTTTGTCTACA
>JAVBOR010000039.1:0-3815 GCA_031550325.1 Oscillospiraceae bacterium | reverse complement strand
TGTAGACAAACCTTCGATTTGTCTACAAACGGGAGCAGGAACGCGTCTTTGTGAAGACGCGCATTGGGTGACTTTCCCGGAGTGAATCCGTGAAAGTCACTTGTTTCCATGCTTTGCGCTCAACCAGTCCAGCAAGGACCCTCCGCCTTCGGCGTCAGGCTCGACGTGGTTTTGCGCAAAGGAACGAAGAGGCAGCCTTTGTCTACAGGCAGCCTCTAGCAAAGAACCGAAGGTTCTTTGACAACCTAAAACGCCAAACAACCCATGTCGGTTGTTTGGCGTTTTTCACTGGTGGGGGAAGGTGGATTCGAACCACCGAAGTCGTAGACAACAGATTTACAGTCTGCCCCCTTTGGCCACTCGGGAATTCCCCCTCGATACAGCCTACTCATCCTAGCAGATTCAGAGAAATTTGTCAAGAGTTTTTCCCGCGTTTGCCCCCATGAAGCAGATTAAAACCTTATAAACCGCCATAAATTTCCAAGCCAAAGTGCAGCAATATCAGCGGCAGATCCAGCTCATTGGGTTTGCAAGGGGCCTTGCCCACCCGGTCCATTATTGGCTTTTGGACAGCCCTGTTCAGAAAGCCACACGGATCGCCTCGTCGACTGCGCCGGGCTCGGGCAGACAGACAAGCTCATATACGGGCGTGCTGGCAAGGATTTCATCCAAAAAGCGCAGCGCCAGGTTCAGGTGGGGCTTGCTCCATTCGGGACGGCGCAACCCGGCCAAAACCTGCAGAGAGGCCTCAAAGGGCGGCAGAAGACGCATCTTGTTGTGGTCGCCCTGCCTGAGAACGACGATGGCGTCAAGCGGCGCGTCGGCGTTGAGGCTTTGCCGTGAAGTGCCGCACCAGGGCGAACCGCGAATGATCAGGCGGCCGTCTCGTTTTGAAAGGATCGGGGAGTCGCCATTGAGAATAGAAGCGCCCGCATGGCTGACCCAAAGGCCGCTGTGCGTTGTCTTTCCGGCGCCCGAAGGGCCTGTGAAGAGCAGACCACGCCCATTCCACAACACCGCCGCGGCGTGAAACACAAACGAGCCGTGCAACGGCAAAAATCCCTCGAAAGCCTGCCTGAAACGGTAGCGCCTCGTGTAAATCGAATGCCTGCGCGTGTACTCAAGCATCCGCACCTCGCTCCAGTCGGAAGAAATATACACATCGCCATAGGCCCGCTCGTCCAGAGCAATTTGCAGCTGCTGCGCGTAGACGGCGGGAATGGAAAACCGCAGATGGGTTTCCTCACCGTGCACCGAGGCCGTAAGATGGGGATCCTCGTACACAATGTCGGTCATCGGCGTGTCGGGCGGGATGTCGTCAAGGCATGTCAAAAAATGCGTCTGCAGGGGCGGCGTGGGAGCGTCTGTGAGAAATTTCGGGAACTGATTGTCCAGGCGCCTTTTCAGAATGTCCGCATCCGACTCAGGCGGCTGTGTGTGCGGGAACTGAAAATCAAGTGTGACATCGGCGACACGTAACAACGGCATACAACGGTTGTCCTTTCGGGTCGGTCTGCGGAGCCAGAAAAAACAGGAACCGACATATTTTTTAGGGTGGCGGCACACAATAGGGGAACACAAACTACTTCGTGGAGGGAAACGTGTGGTGTATCAAAAGAAACTCGGCAGGCAAACAGTGGCGCTGTCCAATCCACCAGCCGTACTCGGAGCGGCCTGCGTTGTAGGCAAAAAAGAGGGTGAAGGCCCTCTGGCGCAGACGTTTGATGTTATTTGTACGGACACGACCTGTGGGGAAAAAAGTTGGGAAAAGGCCGAGTCGCGTATGCAAAAAGATGCGTTACTGCACGCGATGGCCAAAGCCGGCGTGGCGCAACAGACGCTTGATTATGTTTTTGCGGGAGATTTGCTCAATCAGTGCATTGGGACGACCTTTGGACTTCGCGAGTTCAACGTCCCGTTCTTTGGACTGTACGGCGCCTGTTCGACGATGGCTGAAAGCCTGTCTCTTGCCGCAATGACGCTTGACGGAGGCTTCGCGTCCTGCGCTGCCGCCCTGACCAGTTCGCATTTTTGCTCCGCCGAGAGGCAGTACAGGGTGCCGCTGGAGTATGGCGGACAGCGCGCGCCGTCGGCGCAGTGGACGGCAACCGCCGCGGGCGCCGTGGTACTGGGTCAGAACGGGCCCGGCCCGTTTGTCACGCATGTCACAACGGGCAAACTGGTAGACGCGGGCATCAAGGACGCTGCCAACATGGGCGCGGCAATGGCCCCGGCAGCGTATGAGACGATTTGCGCGTTTTTCGCCGACACGGGACAAAAGCCTGAGGATCTTGACCTGATCGTCACAGGGGATCTGGGCCGGTGCGGCGCAGACATCCTGCGAGATCTGTTTAAGCGGGACGGCATTGAGTTCGGCGCGCGATACAACGACTGCGGCCTGATGCTCTTTGACCTGAAAAAGCAGGACGTCCAGGCGGGCGGCTCGGGCTGCGGGTGTTCCGCAGCAGTGCTCTGCGGCCATATTCTCAATCTCATGCGGGCCGGAGTGTGGCGTTCGGTTCTGTTTTGCGGAACAGGGGCGCTGCTCAGCCCGGTTTCGACAGCGCAGGGAGAGTCCATTCCGTCAATTTGCCATGCGGTGCGGCTGAATGTGGACAGGGGGGCGTAAGATGGAGTATATCAAAGCGTTTGTCGTGGGCGGGCTGTTGTGCGTCATTGGACAAATCTTAATTGACAAAACGAAGCTCACGCCCGCGCGGATTCTCACCGTCTATGTTGTGGCGGGAGTGGTGCTGACCGCCCTCCAGGTGTATGAGCCGCTGGTCACCTGGGCTGGCGCGGGCGCCACCGTGCCTCTGACCGGCTTTGGCTATGCGCTGGCCAAAGGCGTGCAGGAAGCCGTGGACGAGCATGGGGTGCTTGGCGCAATGACCGGCGGGCTTGTAGCGACGGCCGGAGGCGTCACGGCGGCCATCTTCTTCGGATTTTTGGCAGCGCTTCTGGCCAAGCCGAAGGACAAGTCCTGACTCAAAGACCTCTGGCTTCGAGCTCCTCGATCATTTGAAGACGCCTGGCGTGGCGTTGCCCCTCAAAGGGCGTTTCAAGCCACGCCTGAACGATCATTTTGGCGGGCTCAATGCCGATTACGCGCGCGCCCAGACAGAGAATGTTGGCGTCGTTGTGCTTGCGGGAGAGAATCGCGGAGTAAAGCTCTGAGCAGCAGGCACAGCGGACGCCGCGAATCTTGCCCGCCGCGATGGACATGCCGATTCCTGTACCGCACAGCAAAATGCCCTTTTGGGCGCGGCCGGAAGTGACGGAAAGCGCAACTTTTTCAGCATAGACCGGATAGTCAGACGGTTCGGACGTGAGCGGACCCAGGTCCTCCGCCTCATGGCCAAGGGTGCGCAAAAAGTCAAGGAGTTCTTTTTTGTATAAAAGCGCGGTGTGGTCACTGGCGATGGCGATCAAAGCAAGCATCCTTTCCCCAAAAGCGTCATAGATACCTATAGTATAACACGCTCCGAACAGGAAAACACCTCTTGACAAGAGCCGGGACGTGCTGTATAATAACACAGCTTTGGGCTTTTACCAAAGACGCTGATGCGGGATTGTGTAATGGTAGCACGGCAGACTCTGACTCTGTTTGTGAGGGTTCAAATCCTTCTCCCGCAACCAGGAAAAAGCACCTTGAAAAGGTGCTTTTTCTTTTATTGGAGACAACCACCGGCTATGCCGGTGGAGCGAAAAGAGCTTTAGCGATGAAAATAAAAAAAGAACTCCCTTTGATATACTACAAGTGCGGTCTGTCAACTGCACTTGGGAAATCAAAGGGAGGACATTCGAATGAATGA
>JAVBOR010000068.1:0-23674 GCA_031550325.1 Oscillospiraceae bacterium | reverse complement strand
AATGAGGCTTGACAGGCGAAAAAAAAATTAGAACCACAACTCTTTCACGGATTCACTCCGGGAAAGTCACCCAATGCGCGTCTTCACAAAGACGCGTTCCTGCTCCCGTTTGTAGACAAATCGAAGGTTTGTCTACAGTCTCACGCGGCAAGCTTTGCTTGCCGCGTCCATAGGCTGTCAAAGAACCTTTGACTCTTTGACAACGCGAGGGCACTACAAACCGTCGCGACGGTTTGTAGAAAAAGGCTTTCCCGGAATAGATCCGTGAAAGCCTTGCGGTTTAATCTTTTGCGGTTTTCAGCGAGGCAAGAGCCTGCCGCCTTTGGCGTCAGGCTCGACGCAAACCCCGATAAAGGTGGGGACGCGAAGGGCTTTTTGACGGCCCAAACGGAGTAAAAAAGGGGTGGTTCCATGAAGAGCATTTTCATTACAATCGCAGCACTTTGCGTACTTGCCGTTTCGGCGCTTGCGGCCCCGTCCGCAGAAGTTGCCCTGAATGTTTTGGACGCCGAAACACTGGACGGCCAGTGTACTCTTACGGTTGAGATTGCTGTAACCGCGCCCGGCGAGCCATACGCCTCGCTGGACTTTAACCTGATTACAAGCAGTTATGACAGTCTTCGTGTCGTCGACCTCGATGATGATCCGGAGGTCACGGATCTGGATATTGATTTTGCGCCGGGCTACGGCAATGCCTATCACGGCGGGCAGGACGACCCGGCTACGGGCGGCTACCGCTATCTGATCGGAGTATTCTCTCAGTCGACCGGAAACAACATTACAGACGCGGTGACTGTTTGCACACTGCGTCTGAGCTACAGCCAGGGCGCGTCTGCGACGTTACAGGTTCGTGATCTGAAGCTTGTCTATGTTGACAAAGAGGGAGGCGTCGCCGCCGCGCCTGTTGCGTCCGAAAACGCCGTGCTGACAATTGACGGCGACACGCTTGCCCTGCTTGACGGGGACTCCGTGCCGCTTGAAGGTGCGCAGACGCCGCTCAGCGACGCGCCGGCATCAAGTTTTTCATGGATTCTCTACGCCGTTATTGCCCTCGCCGCGGCAATCGGCCTGACGGCGGTTCTTGTCTTCAGGTCGAAGAAAGCAACAGCTGATCGCTCATCCTAAAGGCATGGCGTGATCAGCCGTCAGCCTTGCGCGCTCAACCCCAAACTTGTTTTGACCGTAAATCTGCCGGCATAGCGTGTTCGCCCTAGTTCTGCGGATAACTGTCCCGCAGCCGCTTGGCGCTTTGATCGTCCACCTCGCGCACGTAGATCAGAATTTGCGCCACGACGGCATACAGCTCCGAGGGAATCTCATCGCCGATGCTGAGCATGTTCAGCGCGTGCGCCAGCGAGGGATCCTCATGCAACGGAATGTCGTGCTCTTCGGCTCTGGCAATGATGTTCTCGGCCACATATCCCTTCCCGACGGCAACGACCTTAGGCGCCGCCTGTCCGGGAGAGTATTCAAGCGCCGCCGCTTCGCGCGGGGGAGGCTTTCTTCGCATGGTTATACCGTCCTGTCAAATGTGTACTTGGCGGATCTATGCGCCATTTGCCGGGATACGCCAATAATGTCGGTCTCTTTCTCGATCGTTTGAGCCGAGGTACGCGCCAGCCGAAAGCCCTGCGCCGTGAGCAGCTCACCCAGCGAGCCCATATTCTGGCGAAACAGCGCTGCGGTTTCCTCATCCTGGAGGCCAAAGTCACACTCAATGGTCTTGCCGGTGACGCGCACAAAGGTCTCGACGCGGCCGGCGGACGCGGTGCCCAGGGACAGAAAGAGCGTCGCGTTTTGGGGGTCTATTTTTCTGGCGCGGCTTTCGTCGCCGAAGACATACAGCTCGGCGGTGGTCTGCCGGTCATTGACCGTAAGCGGCACCTGAAGATACGCCGTGAACTGGTTGATCTGCTGCATAAAGCGCGCGCTTTGCTCAATGCCCTGCGTGAGCTTGAGCAGAGGCGTCCGCGACGATTCGGGCAGTTCGGCAGCCTTTTGTTCCACCTTGGTGAGCAGCTGGGCCAGCTCACGGCGCAGAACGGGCGCCTCCAGTTCGTGGCGCAACGCGAAACCGCGATCGGCTTCGACGCGCCTGAACAAAGCTTTGGCCATCTGCGCCAGCGTGGGCGCTTGCGGCGGCGCATCCTGCTCCTGTACAATCGCGGGCTTCTGCGAGTCGGCCGTCCGCGGGGCGGCGGTCTCGGCTTGCCGCAGAGCATCCGGCAATGGAGCGCTCGATGGCCCGCCTTGCGCGGGCGCTTGCGGCGTCGCCGGCTGCTCCTGCGTCACCTGCGCCTGCCCGGATCGTGCGGCGGGCTCGCCGGGTGCGGCAGTGGGCAAAGGCGGCGCATCGGGCTGCGCTCCGGGCTGCGCCTGCGGCGCTTGCGGCGTCGCAGGCAGTTCCTGTGTCGCCTGCGCCTGCCCGGATCGTGCGGCGGGCTCGCCGGGTACGGCGGAGGCCAAAGGCGGCGCATCGGGCAGCGCTCCGGGCTGTGCCTGCGGCGTTTGAGCCGCTTGGGGCGCTTGCGGCGTCGCAGGCTTCTCCTGTGTCGCCTGCGCTTGCCCGGATCGTGCGGTGGGCTGGTCGGGTACGGCAGAGGCCAAAGGCGGCGCTTCGGGCTGCGCCTGCGGCGTTTGACGAGGAACAAACCCCCTCTCCGGCTCCGCCTGAACCGCAGCGCTCAGGGGCTCGAAAGCTGCCGGCTCCAGATCGCCGAGCAGCTCGGCAAGCGCGTTCAACCCCTGGCCGAGCTGATGGTTCTGCTGCAAGAACCCCTGAAACTGGGCGATGGACCGGGCGGTCACCGGAATTCTCTGTCCGGCCATGAACACGGCCTGTTCAGGCGAAAGAGATTTATGAGAGGCCAACATGGTTTTGAGCGCGGCAAAATTCTCTTTGGTGATCGGCAGTTTTTGGGCAGCCATCTCCTGCGCGAGCAGGATATTTTCGCGTATAGCCGGCGCGTTAATGGAGCGCAGCGCCAGCGGGAGGTCAAGCGACGTCATCGATGTAATTTCCACCGTAGTCGCTTCGGCGCCCTGCGCCGTGACCGTAAGCTGAAGACGCTGCCCGACCGGCAGCGGTCGTTCGCCCAGAAGCGCCTGGAAACGCGCGCCCTCAGGGGTCTGCAGCGTGACGTTGTGACCGTTCTGCGCGACAACCTTGGCCTCAATGACGTCACCGGGCGCAAGCGCCGATAGCGCTGCGCTGTTTTGCACACGGGCCTGACTCACGTCAAGCTGCGGCCCCTGAGCGAGCGCGGGGAAAAGTTGAATGTTCATGTAAACGCCTCCCTGACCCATGGGTATACCCTGTATATCGTATCCCGGCCCTTGCGCCAACAGCACAAGGGCCGGACAGGCTGCCCTGCAAGAAATACGAGATTTGGCAGCTCGTCTTTTTCGTTTTGCCGAACGTGTTTTGCCAAACCGCGCTGCCATTAGAAGTTGCTTCAAAAACAGCCAAACTTTTGTTGGTCTTTTACGCGCGCTCCGCGCACATTATTGCACTCGGCAAATCCGTGCCGTGGCATACTATGGACAAGTAAATGCTTTGACAAGGAGCGATAGTATGCCGTTTATTGATTTACGCGCCCGATCGATTCTGGCTGAACTGACTGCGCATATGTCTGCGCTGCGCGCCGTCAACACCCACTCGCACCATATGCCGGACTCGTCCTTCGACGATTTTTCTCTTCAAACGCTGCTCAACAACAGCTATGTACGGACTCTCGGCGGCACGCTCGACGACCTGGGCGCCCGTGAAGCCTACCTGGCGCGCGTACGACACACGGCGCACTTTTTTTGGCTTGAACGCGCGCTTAAAGCGCTGTACGGCTTGGATGAGCTGACCGCCGATACCTGGGAACAGGCCGACGAGGCCGTGCGCGTCGCCCACGCAAAGCCGGGCCGCCATCTCAGACTGCTCTGTGAGGATTGCCGCTATGACCGCGTTGTCCTGGACGCCCATTGGGAACCGGGCTCGGACTGCGGTCACCCCGAGTTGTTCGCGCCCACGCTGCGCGTCAATCCCTTTTTCTTCGGCTACGCCGAAGACGCCGCCGACCACAATGGAAACCATGCGCCGACGGGCAGACAGGTCGGCGACATAGATCTGTACTGCGACCGCGTGCGCACCGTCATTGTCCAAAAGAAGACGTCCGGCTGCGTCGCGCTGAAGTCCGCGCTGGCCTATGACCGCGGGCTGGACTTTACCGAAACGTCAAAGGAGGCGGCGCAGCGCGCGTTTCGCGCCGACCGGACCTCCGCGGACATCAAGGCGTTTCAGGACTATGTCTTCTTCGCGATCTGTCGCGTGGCAGCCGAGCTGAAGCTTCCTTTTCAAAATCACACGGGTCTGGGCAAGTTCCGCCGCACGGGCGCCATGCAGCTGCACGAGGTCATCGACAAAAACCCCGACACCACCTTTGTGCTTTTCCACGGCGGCTATCCGTTTTTGGACGACGTCTGCGGGCTGGCGCACAACTACTCAAACGTCTTCCCCGACCTGTGCCAGCTTCCGCTAATCTCCACCGGGGCGGCAAAAAGGATGCTGGAGTCGCTCGTGGACGTCTGTCTGTCCGACCGCATCTGCTGGGGCTGCGACACCCAAACGTCCGAAGAAAGCTACGGGGCGCTGCTGGCCGTGCGTCACACGCTGGCGCGCGCGCTCTCCGCCATGGTCGAAGAGGGCCGTCTGGGCATTTCCGACGCCAAGGTTATTGCCGAGGATATTCTCGCGGGCAATGCCGAAAAGCTCTACGGCGGACAGCCCTCAAAGGCTGTCAAAGAGCTTGCGGTTCTTTGACAAAACGAGCCCTCCCCCGCGTCTTCGCAAAGACACGATTCAAACCCTCGCCTTGTAATAGAACCTTGGTTCTTTTACAAGGTTATCGTCCAGGGGAGCACCTGGGCGGCGCCTCTCTGCAAAAAGTCCGCGGCGCTTGTGCGCAGGCGGCTTGTATACGCGTCCTCCAGGTAGAGCGCGTAAAACTGCTCGCCTATGACCACGGCCGCCGCGTAGTCCGGCCAGCCCGAATAGGATAGCTGAACCTGGCGCGCGATGCGCAGCATCATGTCTATGCCGTCCTCCTTGCCGATGTATCCCAACAGGATACAGTGCCGGATGGCGTACACGGCGTTCGCCGCCGGCCAGGCAAAAATGCCCTGTGCGCCAAACTCTCCCAGATATTTCAGCACAAATCTCGCCTGGCGGCGCAGATAGGAGTCTTCGGGAAAATGATCGCAATATGCGCCGCGCTGGCTTTCGGGCATGAGCTCCAGCGCGACCAGCAGGCTCCAGTACCGGTCGATGCAGGGGTGCTGAACAATGCTCTCCAGCTGGAGCCGGACGGCCTTGGCGTCCGGCCGGATGCTGTATTCCGTTTCCAGCATCCGCGCGGCCTCGGGCGCGCGCCCAAACCGCCGTTTGTAGCCATATATATGGTACGGGCTGTGCCGCTTCGGCTCAAAAAGCATGGCCGACAGCGCGAAAGCCCAATAGAACCGGTCATCTGTGGCCATATGGCCTCCCTTCCCGCGCCCGCTCAGCCGATCCAAAAGAAGAAGATCAGCGCCAACGCCAGCGCGCACAGCAAAATGACGGCTTCGCCGACCACCTCGCGCCAGCGTCTCAGCAGCCGGAAAAGGATGTGTCGGCGGCGGGAAAACCCGTGCGGCGAAGCGTACGCAAGCCCGCACTGCGCGACAATGTCGCTGCTGTCCCGCTCAAGCAGTGGGCTCAGGCAGCGTTTGGCGCGCTGCATATCCCCGAGTAAAAGCGCGCAGCGTCCGGCGGCGCGCAGGGAGTCCGTATGTTCATGCATGCTGAACACCAGCAGCGCATCCTCCGTGTTCAGCCGCTCCAGCGCGCGGCCTTTGAGCATGTATGCCTGCCGGTCATCCGGCGAGACCGCCCTGTAGCGGTCGGCGAGTTCCGCAGCCCTGGCCGCCTGGCCGCTCTTCAGCGTCATGACGGCCGCCAGACGAAGCGTGTTGGGCTCACAGGGTCCAAGCGCAAGCGCTTTGGCCAAAAAGCGGTTCATGTCGTCCATGCGCGTCTCAAAAAAAGCGTTCAGCGCCTGGTAAAGGCACTTCAAAAGCTCGTCATGGTCAAAGCCGTCAGCCGGCGAAAACTGGGTGTAGTCGATCATCCACGCGATCAGCATATTGACGTTTACCCGCCGGACAAGACCCTGGCTGTACTCGCTGTTGAACCTGTCTCCGGTCTCACTCCACGAGAAAACCCGGTCGAGGCTCCGCCAGACTTCGTAAGGCAGATACCCGTTTTCACAAACGAGCGCCAGCAGGCGCTGCCCTATGACCGCCTTTTCGTCCAGCGACCACTCCAGTTCGCGCGCGAGCAGGCGCTCCCAACGCGCCCCGTCCACGCGGTGAAAAAAGCCCATTGCCAGCTCTTCAATTTCGGCGCCCGCCGACCGGATGGGTTCGGGGCACGCGGGCTCAAACGCTTCGCTCTCCCGCTCCGATTGGGCCGCTGAGCCTGTCAAATCGTGGTTTAGCGCATTGGCCAGCGCTTCCTCGTACGCACTACGCAGCGCCTGAAAGGCCTGCGCATCATCCTCCGGCCTTTTCAGCTTCAGCGCGCGCGCGTACGCTTTTCGGATGGCCGTCGGCTCCCGCGTGGGCGCAATGCCCAAAATGTCCCAGATATGCATCAGTAGTCCAGCCTTTGTTCCAGCCGGTCAAACGCCGACTTGAAGTCCACAACGCCGCGCTTGATCTTCTCCTCGTCCTGCGTGGCCAGCAGATTGATCAGGCGCTCTATGAGCCGCTCTACCTCCCTGCGCCGCCCGCCGATCGACTCCTCAAAAAGCCGTTCCCCCCGCGCCAGCAGAAGCCTGTTCTCGGCGCGGTCGCGCGGGTGGATTTTGAGGTTCCGGATCGCCTCGAGCTTTTCTTCGATCTCCTCTTGCGTCAGCCAGCCCGCGCTGTTCTGAATGACCACCCTCTTCTGGTCGCCTGTGGACAGCGCGAGCGCCTCGACCTCCAGGATGCCGTTGACGTCATAGGTAAAACGCAGGTCAACGCTCTGTGCACCCGGCTCGCCGGGCGGGACGTCGACCTCGATCTCGCCGATCTTCACATTGTTCTGCACCTTGCGGCTCTCCCCCTGATACACCCCGAAGTACAGCTTTTCCTGATTCCGGGCAACGGTCATAAAGCTGGCGACCTTGCTGACCGGGATGGCCGTGTTGCGCTCGATCATCGGGTGAAAGATCCCGTATTCCCGCGTCCCGCCGGACAGGTCGACCATGACGCCCGTCCCCAGAGAGTACGGGCAGACGTCGGTCAGCACAAATTCCTCCAGAGCGGCGTCGCGGGCCAGCAGGGCTGCCTGTATAGCCGCGCCCTTGGCCACCGTCTCGTCGGGGTCATTGTCGCAGTTGGGCAGGCGGCCGAACATGCGCGCCGCCATGGACCGGATGGCAGGCATGCGCGTACTGCCGCCGATGAGCACTATGGCGTCAAAATCCTGCGGGCGCAGCCGCGTATCGCTGAGCGCGCGCTCGATCGGCGCACGGATTCGCTGCAAAAGAGGCTTGCAGACGGCCTCGAAATCTGTGCGTGTCACGCACAGTGACAGAGGCTGCTGCTCCCGGATGACGGTCATCTCGGCGCTGTCGGACTGGCTCAGCGCGCATTTGGCCTGCTCGGCCTGCCGGCGGATGACCGCTGAAAGGCCGGGCTCAAGGTCGCTCTCAGGCAGGCCGGTCTTTTTTCGGAACATCTCGGCCAGCAGTGCGGTAAAGTCGTCGCCGCCCAGGCTGTTGTCCCCGGCGACCGCGCGCACCTCCATAACGCCCTCAAACAGCTCCAGAACCGACACGTCAAACGTGCCGCCTCCAAGATCCAGCACCAAAAAGCAGGTCTCGTCCTCCTGCTGATGGAGCCCGTGAAAAAGGGCAGCCGCGGTCGGCTCGCTGATGAGCCGCAGCACGTCGAGGCCGGCCAGCTTGGCCGCCTGGAGCGTGGCCTTGCGCTGGCTGTCGTTAAAATAAGCGGGCACGCTGATGACCGCCTCGTCAACCGGCTGCCCAAGCTCATGCTCGGCGTCGGCCTTGAGCGACTTGAGCACAAGCGCCGACAGCTCTACCGGCGTCATCGTGTGCCGGCCGAGCTCCACCGTCATGGCCGTTCCCATAAATCGCTTAAACGCCGCGGTGGTCAACGAAGGATGCGTGACCATCCGCTCCCTGGCAATCGCGCCGATGAGCAGCTCTCCGCTGTCGTCCACGCCCACCGCAGAGGGCGTCACATTCTGGCCGAACGCCGAGGGAATGATCCGCGGCTGTTGGCCGTCCCAGTAGGCCACAAGGCTGTTGGTCGTTCCCAGGTCAATGCCCACAACCATTCAAACGGTCACCTCTTCTTTGCAGCTGAAATCGCGCGCAGCGCATACATCTATTATTACATCGTCTGAATCGTTACATTTCTTCAATGCGCGCCGGTGACTCCTGTGGACAGGGGAGCCGCGGCAGCTCAAGCGTTTTCAGGGTGATTTTCACCCTGAGTTTTGCCCGGTGGGACGGGCAGGAAGCTGCGCCGTGCCGTCCGCGTCCTCGGTCTTTACGGTTTTTAGGGGCGCGGGCCTATGCACCGGATGCGCGGATGTGGTATGATGAAGCCGCACATCATTGCGGCAACCGCGAAAAGTTTCCCGGCGGCGATAGAAATGAAACGCTTTCCCGGCGTGAATCCAATAAAGGACGCGGACGGCGGTTTTTGGCAGCGCCGCCCTGCCCGCGACGGAGGGAGAACGATGGAACTGTTTCGCAATCCCAACTGCAAAAAGGTCCGGGGCAGCCATATTTTGGAGGTCAACTGCGCCTACTGCAAGCACTTCATCGCCCGATACCAAAAGGTCGGCGAAAGCAATTTTGTCAAGATGTACAATGAGCGGATCATCGAAGGCACCATCGATTTCTCGCTTTACCACGGGGCGTTGTTCTGCCCGAATTGCGGCGCGCGCATCGCGACCCGGTACATCACGCATATGGACAGAAAAGAGGCGTACAGGCTGGTTCCGTCGGCATTCAACAAGAAAAAGGTTTAGCGGACATGGACTGGTTGCCGTGGCGGAACGCTTTGTCATTGAATAAGGCCTTTTTTTCTGGTACAATTCTGAGTATCGACGGGCAGCTTATGCAAAACCGCCGGCAGCACCGGAGATATCCGCGGAGCCCTGAACGGAGCTCCCATACACATACAGAGGTGAAAACATGAGCGCAACTGCTGTTGTTTGTCCGCACTGCAAAAAAGCATTTGAAATATCGGACGCCATCCAGCATCAGATCAACGATGAGCTGCTCAGGGCCAAGACCGAGCAGTCGGAAGCGCTGCGCCGCGAGTACGACGTCATTGCCGAGACGAAGATGAAGGATGCCGTCCAAAACGCCGTGGCCGAGGCGCAGCAGGCGTCGGGGCTTCTGCTGGCGCGTGAGCGCCAAAACGCCAAGCTCGAGCTGGAGAAAGCCAGGCAAACGGTCGAGCTGGAGCTTGAGCGGGCAAAGCAAACAACACAGCTCGAAACTGAAAAGCTTCGCGGACAGGCCGAGAGCTCCAGAGAGAACGAAAAGCAGCTGCGCGAGCAGCTGAAGACCCTGCTTGAAGAGCTGAGCCAGGCGAATAAGGCGCGGGAAGAGGCCGAGCTGGCCGCCCGGAAGGAGCTTCTCGGCAAAGAAAAACTCATCCGCGAGGAAGCCGTTCAAAGGGCCTCGGAGGATTTCAACACCAAGATCCGCGAGCAGGAGGAGACCATCGGCAAGCTGCGCGAGCAGCTCACCACCGCCAAGCAGGTGGCCGAGCAGGGCTCACAGCAGCTTCAGGGCGAGATTCTCGAGCTGGACGTGGAGCAGAGCCTTCGCGGCAGCTTTCCGTTTGACACCATCGAAGAGGTCAAGAAGGGCGAGCGCGGCTCGGACATCCGGCAGGTCGTCCATGAGCAGTTCTATTCAAACTGCGGTTTGATCTTGTGGGAGTGTAAAAACGCCAAGACCTATCAGGCTGGCTGGCTCGGAAAGCTCAAGGATGAGCTTGCGGCTGAGAAGGCCTCCCAGGGTGTGATTGTTTTTAACCCGACCGATGGTGGAGGCGACGACTACAAGCAGCTGGCTGAAAACGTCTGGCTTGTCAAGCCCCGTTATGTGGTCATGCTCGCCACGCTCCTGCGCGAGGTCTGCGTCAGGGTGTCTATCGCAAACCGTAACGCAGAGGGCAAGGACGTCAAAACCGAGATGATGTATCAGTACCTAACGGGCGGGGAGTTCAGCAGGAGGATTAAGTACATCATCGAGTCCTACGACGAAATGGCAAAGCAGCTTGACACCGAAAAGAAGCAGACCCAGAAGCGCTGGGCGGCGCAGGAGAAGATCCTCCAAAAGGTGACGGGCAGTCTTTACGGGATGAGCGGCGACCTGCAGGGCATCGCGGGGCAGGAGATTATTGCCCTGCCCGCCATGGAGGGCGGCGACGAAACAGGCTGAGGGCAGAATGGAGGCTGCGAGAGCTATGGGAAAGCTGCGAAAAACGCTCGGCGACGTCAACGCGCCGTGCACAATCGCGCTGAAAGCTCTAATCGATACACAGAGCAAGGAAACCATACGCAAGTGGTGCCTTGATTATGCCGAGAATAGTGTTCTGCCGGTCTTTGAGCGGCTCTGTCCCGAAGACTGCCGGCCGCGAAACGCGATCGCCGCCGCCCGCGCCTATCTGGACGGCAGGGTGAAGTTTACCGTTGTCAGGGAGATCATTCTGAATCAGTGCCACGCCGCCGCCCGCGAGTTCGGCGAAAGCCCCACCGCGCAAGTGGCGGCAAGGGCGATCGGACAGGGGGCGGCGGTGCACGTTCCGACGCACGCGCTCGGCCTGTACTTTTACGCGGCAGCGGCTGCGGCCTATGACCGGGCAGGACCGGACGCGTCCCATGAGGTGTACTTGCCAAATCGCCGAGAAAATCTGCCTGGACTATACCGGCGCGCTGCGCGCCGTGGCTGTGGAGAATGAGCCCAGCCCGGCCAGGCTGAAATGGAACTGCTGAAGGAGGGGTAAGCCGTGGAATGCAGCCTGTTTGACCCGTTTCGCGCCAATCGTGACGAGTGTAAGCCTGCCTGGGCATTTGCCGGCCCGCGTGAGCGCGGGCCTGAGACTGTAGACAAACCTTCGATTTGTCTACAAACGGGAGCAGGAACGCGTCTTTGTGAAGACGCGCATTGGGTGACTTTCCCGGAGTGAATCCGTGAAAGCATAGTGGTTCTAATATTTTTCGCCTGTCAAGCCTCATTCGTCCTCGCGGGCGGTCGTCATTCGCCTTGCGGCTTTTGAACCGGTCGCCCCTTCGGGGCGCGTGCGCTTCAAAACGCCTCCAGGCTCCAGGCCTCCCTGCTCGGGCGCTCGGCTCTTCTTATTTCAGTCCAGCAGGGACTAGCCGCCTTCGGCGTCAGGCTCGACGTGGTTTTTCGCAAAGGAACGAAGAGGCGGCCTTTGTCTACAGGCTGCGGCCCGCGCGAGCGCGGGCCTTTGAGGAGAATGACATGAACCGGAGAGAGCTGATCGATTTTTGCCTGACGCTGCCGTTTGCCAGCGAGGAATACCCCTTCGATGACGTGGTTGACGCCGCCGCCTGGACTGCGATGCGGCACAGCGCCAATCAAAAGTGCTTCGCCTTCATCACCGAGCGGAGCGGACGTCTTCTGGTGAACCTGAAATGCGACCCGCTGGAGGCTGACTTTCTGCGCCAGGCGTTTGCCGATGTGACGCCGGGCTACCACATGAACAAGGAGCATTGGAATACCGTATACATCGGCGGCGACGTTCCGGATAAGGACGTCATGAGAATGATCGAAAAAAGCTATGACCTTGTGAAGCCAAAGCTGAGGAAACGGAGAATACTCGATGAATGAAAAAAATACGCTCCAAACAGAACTGCTTGTTTTGCGTCAGCTCACCGCCGAGGACTTTGAGGCGGTTCACTCGTGGGCGGAGTGCCCCGAGAACACGCGCTATATGGCCTGGGGGCCGAACACGCAGGAGCAGACACGCGAGTTTTTGGCGGCAGCAAAGCCCGGCAGGGACTTTGTGGCCGTCCTGAAGGAAACAGGCGCAGTGATCGGAAGCTGCGGTGTTTACCCTGACGCCGCAAACGATACGGGCGAGCTCGGCTGGATACTCCACAGGGAATATTGGAAGCGCGGCTATGGAACGCAGATTGGCCGGGAGCTGATCCGCTACGGATTTGAGGATTTAAAGCTGCGGCGCCTTGTTGCCCGGTGCGCCGCTGTTAACTACGGTTCGTGCAGAGTGATGGAGCGCAACGCCATGCGCCGGGAGGCCCTGCTCGTGAAGGCGTTTTGGGCGCGTGTGGACAAGCAGTGGATTGACGAGGCGGTGTACGCCCTGCTTGCCGAGGAATACAAAAAGGATATTCCGGAGCTGTTATGATCCTCCCGAAAATCCGTGACAAACGTTTTATCACGATCAGGCGCGGCGGCACACTGACAAACGAGCGTCACTTTTTGCTGGCCCTTTGGGCGGCGGAGTGCGCCGAACATGTTTTGCCTCTTTTTGAGCAGGTGCACTGCCGTCCAGGTACCCGGCAGGGCGAAGGGCTGTGCGGCGCGGATGACGACCGGCCGCGCCGCGCGATTGAGGCGGCCCGCGCCTGGGTGGGCGGTAAGCTGGGGATGATGCAGGCACGGGACGCTGCGGGCGCGGCGCAGGACGCGGCGCGGGAGGTCAAGGGGATCTCCGAGGCGGCGAGGATGGCGGCGCTCTCAGCCGGACAGGCTGCCGCTGTCGCGCATGTCGCCGCCCACGAGTTGGGCGCGGCGGCTTACGCGATCCGTGCGGCTATGGAGGCTGCCCCCAAGGGCGGCAAAGAGGAGGCCCGGCGGAGAGAGTGCCTTTGGCAGAGGGAGCGCCTTGCCGAGCCCATACGTCAGCTCGTGCTGGACGACCAGTTGCTACGAGACGAGCTGTGCTGGTTTGTGTTCGGCGGCGGAGAGGGACATGGGAACTCTGCCGCCTTTTGCGAGGGAAACACATGACGGAGTACACGCTCATCCGCTCCAAACGCAAAACGCTGGCGCTGTTTATCCGCGACGGCAAGGTCGAGGCCCGCGCACCGCTCAGGCTTCCCCGGCGCGACATTGACGACTTTGTGCGCGCCAAAGAGAAGTGGATCCTGAACAGACTGGCAAACTCGCGGGAGCAGGCTGCGCGGCGCGAGGCCTTCACGCTGCGATACGGCGGCATGGCGCTCTTTCGGGGCGTGGAATACCCGATTGCCGCCAGGGCAGGCAGCCGCGCCGGATTTGACGGCGAGGGCTTCTATATGCCGCCGGATTTGCCGCCCGAGCGGATCAAGGCTGCCTGCGTTCAGATTTACCGCGCGCTGGCAAAGCCCTGTCTGACGGCCAGGGCGCTTGACTACGCAAAGCTGATGGGCGTCATGCCGTCCGCTGTCAGGGTTAGCGGCGCCAAGACCCGCTGGGGAAGCTGCTCGGCGGGGAAAACCCTGAATTTTTCCTGGCGGCTCGTCATGGCAGGCGACGACGTGATCGACTATGTTGTCGTCCACGAGCTTGCGCATTTGAAAGAGATGAATCATTCGCCCCGGTTTTGGGCGGTCGTCGAGGGCGTACTGCCGGATTTCCGGGAGCGCAAAGCGGCGTTAATAGCGTTGCAGAGGCGTCTCGCGGGAGAGGACTGGGAGTGAGCGAGGCTGCCTCCGAATGTTTTGCACCTTGACCGTGTCTTTGCGAAGACGCGCAGGGAAAGGCCCTCTCGGAAAGATGAATCCGAGAGGGCCTTGCGGGCTCAAGCTTTATCGGTTTTCAGAGGGGCGAGGGCCCACCGGCTATGCCACCAGGCTCGATGCGAACCCCAAAAAGGACGGGAGCGCGAGAGTTTTTCGACAGTCTGAAAGAAGCTCAGACTCTTTGACAAGCTTTCGCGCAAGTGCATAGGGCTACAGCAGCTCTACTATGTCGCGTTCCAGCTGCTCCGGCTTGTAAGCCGGGGAATACCGGGCGTGGACATTGCCCTCCCGGTCAACAAGGAACTTCCCGAAGTTCCATTTGATGTCGCCCGGCTTGGCAAAGGGCTTGAGCACCTTGACCTTCTTTTCAAAGGATCTTGTCTCCTCGTCGCCCAGGTCCTCAGGCCTTTGCTCCTTGAGCCAAACGAAGAGAGGGTCGGCGTCCCTGCCGTTTACCTCGATCTTTTTAAAGCGCGGGAAGGTCGTGCCGTAGTTCAGCGTGCAGAAGCCCGTGATCTCCTCGTCGGTTCCCGGCGCCTGGCCCAAAAACTGGTTGCACGGGAAGTCGAGAATCTCCAGGCCCTTTTCGGCGTACTTTTTGTAAAGCGCCTCCAAGGCCTCGTACTGCGGGGTCAGCCCGCATTTCGTGGCTGTGTTGACGATCAGCAGAACCTTTCCCCTGTAGGCCGCGAGGGAGACGTCCCCGCCGCCGCCGTCCTTTACCGTGAAGTCAGAGATGTTCATCAGCGTTTCCCCTGTTCTTTCATCACCGCCAAGGCAAAGCCGGCGGCCTTTTCCAAGTCGGCGGCGTTCGGGCGGCCCTTATGCATGATCGTGAACTCCCCGCGGCAATAGAAGCTGTTCTCCAGCACCGGGATGCCCCTTTTCTCAAGCAGCTTGGCCATTTCGGGATTGCCCGATTTGACGATGGCCGACGTCCCGAACAGGGCCACGCTCTTCACAAGCGCGGGGTCAAGGGACGCAATAAAGCTTATCGTGGCCTCGTCAAGCCCGAAGCCGTATACAGAGCCGCCCAAAAAGAGCAGGTCAACCGGCTCGGTGATGCCCGCCTGATATTCCTTTGCGTCCGCGCCCGCTGCTTTGGCGATGGCCTGCGCCACCCTCTTTGTGTTCCCTCCGCGGCTGTAATACCGAACTGCAATGCTCATGGTTTCGTCCTCCCATTATTATTATGCCCTTTTTGCGTCTTGATTTGTTTGGCGTCGGCATAGCCCATCCAGACAATCCACACATAGGCGCAGGTCTTGGGAATCATCAGCATGCCGAGCGCCGGGATGCTGTCCGCCCACAAAACAACCGGGATGTAAAACGTAAAGCTCAGCGCGACCGCCAGCCACATGAAGCGAAACGCGCGGTCGCCGCTGCGTTTGGCCTCGGCAAAGTATAACGCTATGATCACAATGCCGAGCGCGGCAAACGGCAGGTTGCGGTAAATCCCCCAGCTGAGCGGCGCGTCGGCCGAGAGCCACCGGTTCTGCGGAAACAGGCAAAGCGCGACGCGCGACGCCGCCAGCAGGTAAACCGCCGCCGTGACCGGTTTGGTGTTCTCTTTTTGGTACCGGGCCTTCCAGACATGATACAAAAACACATAAAAGACTGTCATGGTGACGGAGGTCACGAGCTTGCCGAAGCCCAGCGAAGCGGCATGGTTTGCCAGCCCGTCCGTCCACAGCCCGTACATCCTTGGCACGAGATGAAATGCGTCGCCGCAGCCCAGGACAATCGCCATAATCCCGAAGAGGCTGAACTGCCTTCGCCCCTTTGCCGAGCGCAAAATCAGAATGCCGAGCGTGACAACGCCGATCAGATAAGGGATTTCAAAGATCGGCTCCATGATCTTCTGCATGATAAGCCCTCCTACTCTTTTGCCATGAGTGATTCCACATAGCCCGACCGCGCAAACAGGGCGCAGCCGCCCGTGTGCTGCCCATGCCGTCGCTTAGATACCGCTCGAGCGCAGACGAAAACAGCATGTTCACTCCGCCTTGACCCTGCCCAAAAACTGATAGAGCAGCCTGTAAAGCGCGCCGGCTTCCTCAGGGCTGAGGCTGAGGCAGTTCCGCATCTGCTCGGGCACCTTAAGCGCGTCCTCGCGCAGAGCTTCCCCTTTCTGCGTGATCTCCACAATCAGGTTCCGCTCGTCCTCGGTTGAGCGCCGCCTTGTCACCAACCCTTGCCCCTCCAGCTTCTTCAGCAGAGGGGTAAGCGTGCCGGAGTCAAGATAAAGGCGCTCACCCAGCTGCTTGACGCCGACGGCTTTCTTTTCCCACAGCACCATCATCGTGATGTATTGTGTATAGGTCAGGCCTATGGCGCTGAGAAACGGCGTATACAACTTGACAACGCTGCGCGCGGCGGCATACAGCGGAAAGCAAAGCTGATTTTCCAGCTTCAAAGGATCCACTCAAACACCTCTTTCGGGTTAACCATATGATTATATCCAAAATTTTAGAATAAATCAAGTAAAATTAAATTGCGCAAAATACATTTGCAAAGCTTAGGAAGAAAGAGCGGCCGAGCCGGCTTGTCTTATCAATGCCGGTCGGGCGCGCTGGCCGATATGAACAACCGCTCAAACCGCAGCAGAATCCTCCCGTTTTTTTGAGGATGGTACAACCGGTTCACGATCGCCCGTATATCGGATAAAAACTTTTCTTTTTGTTCATCGCTGTCAAGCTGATCCAGAAAGGCCTTAAACCCGGTTGGTGTATACCAATCAATGATGTCTTCGTTTGTGTTCAGGACGTGGGTGTGTTTTGTCGTCCAAACGTCAAACTCAGTGAAGTGTTGCGCCAATATATCGTAATAGAAGCCGACGTCGTGATAGGTGGTCGGAACCTTTTGGGGAAAGTGCGCACTCCACTTTTCTGTTTTTATCAGGTCATATAACGGCTCATACAGGGGCGTTCCGAAGAAATACGGAATTTGAGCGGCAAATACGCCGTTTGGACGAAGCAGCCCAAACAGGCGCGGCAGCAGCTTTTCATGGTCGGGCAGCCAATGTAGAACCGAATTGCTGAACACAACGTCAAAAACGCCCAAGCCGGAAACATCCTTGTTTGCGTCAAAAACCATCCAGCGCATGTCGGGATAAGCGCTCCGGGCGTTGCTTATCATGTTCGGCGAGCTGTCAATCCCCAGCACCTCGGCGTGCGGGAACATTCTGACAAGCGCCGCCGTGGAGTTGCCCGGCCCGCAGCCGATGTCGAGTATTCTTTTGGGGCGGGCAAGTTGAATATGACAGAGCAAATCATAAATAGGCTTGTTTCTGTCAGCTTCAAACCGCAAATAATGCGCAGGATTCCAGTCGGTCATGGAAAGCCCAACCTTTCTTGGCCGTTGCGGCCTTTGTCGGCGCGTTGTCCGCCGGGCTGAAATATCCGGCACAAAACACCTCAGCCTCTCCGCGCCGCACCCATAGAATATCACAAATACAAGGGTTCTTCCACATCAAAGACGTGCCGAAAAGGCTTTGCGGTACAAGAACTCCGCAAAGCCTTTCCTATCAAACCGCCTCAGCGGTTTGATGAGACTGTAGACAAACCTTCGATTTGTCTACAAACGGGAGCAGGAACGCGTCTTTGTGAAGACGCGCATTGGGTGACTTTCCCGGAGTGAATCCGTGAAAGTCACATGTTTCCATGCTTTGCGCTCAACCAGTCCAGCAGGGATCCGCCGCCTTCGGCGTCAGGCACGACGTGGTTTTGCGCATAGAAACGAAGAGGCGGCCTTTGTCTACAGGCTGGATCAAACCGCCTCAGCGGTTTGATCCAGCCCTCGTTTTGTCAAAGAACCACAGGTTCTTTGACAGCCTGAGCCTTGCTGGCCACCGGCACAGCCGGTGGCCAGCAAGGCGTGAACCTTCCACTCTGGGGTAAATCACTATTTTGTAATCGTAAATGTAAAGCTGTAGTTCGGGAACAACTCAGGATATTTGACACCAGCGACGGAAATCTTGGTGCCAACGGCAATATCGACATACGCGAGCTTGAGCCTCAGGATATTGTCCGGCGTCTGCTCAACGGCGCAGCTCTTTGTTCCGACAGTGACCTTGTAGCTTCCGCCCGTCTTCGGCGCAATCTTCGCGGCGAACACAACGAGAGTCTCGCCGGAAACGTTGTCCCTTTGCAGGAAGGCGTTCCAAATGGCCTCGGAGTTCCAAATGGCCTCGGAGTTATAAGGCAACACCGCACAACACAAGGGTCGCGAAATATGGTATAATATCCTTATGAACAAACAGACAACGCTGTCGACCCTGACCGACGAGCTGGCGCAGGCCAGCACAAGCAAGAAAGAATTTCTGACACAGATCGACCGAATCATTCCGTGGAGCGAGTGGATAGGGATCATCAAGCCGCACTACTACAAAGGAGAGCACGGGGGTATCTGCGGGCTTTCGCACTTGCACCTCGTTTGAGCGCTATTCTTCCGTCATGTTGTGCTTGTTGCGCGGTGTTGCCTTAGGATTTGGGCAAGCCCGCAGGGTGAATATTGTTAAATGTCAATATGCTCTGCTCTCGCGTATATGTCGCGGTCGGGCTGAATATCAGAGGTGTTGCGCTGGTACCTTGCATAATTTTATGAGCATAGCAAAAATTGATGCCATTCACCGCCCAGCTTGATGCAGTGTTCAAATCCGTGAACCCCGAAGCCGGAGGATTATTCACATTCGCGCCGAACGCCTTGCATGTATTCATCACCATTGTCGCCGCTTGTTCGCGGCTAAATTGTCCGTTTGGCGTAAATTTGCCGGGAGTCGTGGCGGTGGGAGCCGACGTGCCACTGGTGATACCGAGGGCATATGCAGCTAAAATATCCGGGTCGCTTGTATCACTGAAAGCATTTGTATTTCGAGACAGGCCTTTTTCAGACAATACCATATCAATGCTCTTCCCGGTGGCGTATTCGAGCCATTTTATTGCCATGCGGCAAAATTCTTGCCGGGTAATGACGTTGGTGTAATTATTCTGTACGTCTGATGGTACGAAACCTTTACTGAGTGCAGAGGTGATACCATCACGCGCCCATGTGCTTGCGCTATCAAGGTTCACAGGTTTGCTCGCAGGAAGTGTCATAGCGTTTTTCAATTTGGGATATGATCCTTGGTCCAGTGACCAAATACTATCGTCCCATCCGGCATTCCTGTAAGTCGAAGAAAAGCCCATTTGCGTAGTGGGCAATTCGGTTATTTCTTGCCCATCGTTACTCGTATACGCACGGCTCTTTGTAAGAACATTGTCAACGAAACAACCCGATATTGATACCTTGCCTTCCTGAACAGCCATCGGGTGATATAAATACAAACCCGCATCGCTGTCATAATCCGGAAATGTCATTGCAACATAGCAGTTTTTAATTTCTGAAGGTTCGCTGACGTATGGCAGCATTATATTAAGCAAGCCGCTGGCGAAGTATGTAGCGCCGTACCCGTCCCCTTTCGCAGCACCGGGTTTTTCTCCTGTATTGACGGAACCGGAAGCATAACAGTTATTTATGGATACCGTGCCTTTGAAAAGACCTGTAAGCCCTCCAAGGAATTTAGCATACTGAGTTCCGTTCACATTGACGCTTCCAGGTGTTGAAATAGAGCCGTTAAAATAACTCTCTTCAATTTTATATTGCGATTTGCCCGTTTCGGAATAAAAATGCCCAATGAGGCCACCCGCCATGATTGTTCCTCTTGCTGAACCTCCAACCGTCGCCGATACCGAGCATTTACTCAGATTCATATATTCCGCGTATCCGATAACCCCTCCGACAAGGACGTCCTTATCCGCAATCTCTCCCTGTGCGGTGATATTTCCGCTGACTGAACAATGTTCTATGTTTACACGCTCGACATTACCGGCAATTCCACCTATACGTTCATTTCCGTTGACGTTTCCGCTGAAAGTGCAATCCATAACGCCGGTTGAAATACCGGAAGCAGAGGATACTGCTAAATTGATGATGTTGCCAACGATGCCGCCTACAAACGATTCTTCCGTTCCCTTACCTGTAATATTTCCATAATATTTGCAGTTGTTGATCGCTGGGAGCGTTTTACGAACCTGTCCCGCTCCTAATTTGTTTAGGCCGGCAATGCCCCCGATATAGCAGCGCCTCGGCATGACATTAACCGTAATACTTCCTTCTGCAACGCAGTTTTCTATGGGCATTTGCATATCTCCTGCAATGCCGCCTGCCGCTACCGTAGCAACACCATTGTCCCCGGTAATTGTTATGTCGGCATTTACTGTGCAATCTATAATTTTACTGGCAGGGTTTGCTCCAAATGTTTTCGCCGCTATACCGCCGACGTAAACGGCACTGCTTCCGGAATTTTTTCCAAAGCCATATAGTTTGCCGTTTACCTTACATCTTGAAATTACCACACTCGTGTTGCCGGTTGGCGAGTCACCCGCATACATCGTGATACCGGCCGCGCCGTCGGTACGGCTTATAAGCGTCCCACTGAAGCTGCAATCGGTGATCGTGCCGCTTGTCATTCCTCCTGTTATCCCGCTGACACTGTAATCCGCTGATATGTTGAGTTTCACAGAACATTTTTCCAACTTTACACCGGAAGCGCTGCCCACCAACCCCGCGCCTGAATTATCACCAAAATCAAAGGAAGTGCCGGAAGCGGAACCCTCGACATGACAATTTGATATTATTATCCCTTTTGTCTGTCCGGATTCCACATGGGCGGACTCGGCTATAAAACCGCCCGACCAATATGATGTTGGTTTTTCATTTTTTGAATAGATCACTACGGTGACATTCTTAACTGCCGCGCCATCCCAAAGCCTTTCAAAAAGACCGACAGTCGAATTATACTTGCTTAAAAAACCGCCCTTGAGGTGGATTCTCTTACCGTTGCCGTCGAAAGTTCCGAGAAAGCCCTCATTATCAAACATGGGATCCCAAGCTTGGGTTACGGTGATATCGCCGCCCAGCTTTATTGTCTTGCCCTGAAATCCTTTTGCGGGATTGTATGGGTCGTTGGCAAGTTCAGCCATGCCAAGAAGCTGTGCCTCGGTCGTCAGAATAAATTCGCTTTTAGAGTCCGAGTACCAACTCTTGTCAACCGCAGGCGCGGCTATTGCGGTGTAAGGACTGAGCGTAAGGGTCAAGCACATTGCAAGGAGAATACACAAGATTTTTTTCATGGTTGCACCTCTTTCGTCATTTTGGTTTATCAAACCGATTATCGAAATTTATTATAGACCGCTGATATCGGGATTCTTCGGCTGAATACCACTCTCCGGCCCACTCCGGCCCCAACCATACCATTCCGGATGGTCGTCGGCGCTTATTTCGGAGCTTCCTGTATTGCCGTTGGGGTCTGTCAAATTTGCATTATTGTTCCATAAGCTTGCCCGTCGTGCACATTACCATCACTATGGTAACACCGCGCAACACGGCAGCTGCAAATGTGATAAAACAGAGACATGAACAAACAGATAACGATGTCGGCATTGACCGACGAGCTGGCCTCAGCCAGCACAAGCAAGAAAGAATTTCTGGCACAGATCGACCGAATCATTCCGTGGAGCGAGTGGATAGGGATCATCAAGCCGCACTACTACAAAGGAGAGCGCGGGAACAAGCCCTTTGAGCTTGAGCTGATGCTACGGATTCATCTGGTGCAGAACTTGTACACATTGTCCGATATGGGAACCATGACGGAAGTGATCGACAGCCTATGGTGTTCGCGCTGGCGAACCTGCTTCTGGCTGACAGGCATTGCCTGACGGCTTGATAGCTGTGTTCGTTCGGCAGCGAGCACGGGGGTATCAGCGGGCTTTCGCACTTGCACCTCGTTTGAGCGCTATTCTTCCGTCATGTTGTGCTTGTTGCGCGGTGTTGCCCTTACTTTGTCTACAAGCTGGCGCTCCGCCCAAGAACCCTTGGTTCTTGGGCGGAGCTTCAACGGCTAGATCCGCATAATGACCTTGGCCAGCGCAAAATACAGCGCCAGCGAGCCCGCGTCGACAATGGTGGTGATGACGGGCGAGGCCATAACCGCCGGGTCGAGCCCCAGCTTTTTCGCGCCCATCGGCAAGAGGCAGCCGACAGACTTGGCCATGATCACGGTCAGGTAGAGCGTCAGCGACACGGTGGCGGCCATGAAAAGATCACCGCCGCTTGTAAACATCATGCGCGTAAAGTTTACGATGACCAGCACGCCGCCACACAGGACGGCGACGCGGATTTCCTTCCAGAGTACGACCAGCGCGTCGGACGGAGAGATTTCCTCCAGCGCCATGCCGCGGATGATCAGCGTGGAGCTCTGCGAGCCGGAGTTTCCGCCGGTGTCCATGAGCATGGGGATGAAGGCCACGAGCGCAGGCAGCGCGGCCAGCGCGTCCTCAAACCCCGTGATGATCGCGCCCGTGACGGTTGCCGACAGCATGAGCAGCAGCAGCCACAGAACGCGGTTTTTAGTCAGCATCCAGACGCTTGTCTTCAGGTAGGGCTCTTCCGACGGCGAGAGGGCTGCCATGATCTCAAAGTCCTCGGTGGCCTCCTCCTCCTGCACGGTAAACGCGTCGTCGACGGTTACGATTCCCACGAGCCTGTTTTCGGTGTCCACGACCGGCATGGCCAAAAGCCCGTACTTGCGGAAGTCGTTGGACAGGGACTCCTGATCGTCGGAGGTCTGCGCGCTGATGACGCTGCGGTCCATAATGTCGCCGATCAGGCGATCCTCGTTGGCCAGCAGCAGTGCGCGCACCGACACGGTGCCCAAGAGCTTGCGGTCAAGGTCGATGACATAGCAGGTGTACACCGTCTCCTTGTCCAGGCCGGTGCTGCGGATATGCTCAAACGCGTCGCGGACGGTCAGGCTGATTTTTAAGTCGACAAACTCAATGGTCATCAGGCTGCCCGCCGAATGTTCGGGGTACTGCAGCAGCTGATTGATCATGTCCCGCTTCTCGGCGGGAACTGATGCCAACACACGCTTGACGACATTGGCGGGCATTTCCTCAATAAAGTCCACGGTGTCGTCCATGAACAGATCGTCCATGATGCGCTTGATTTCGCGGTCGCTGATGGCCTCGACGATGTCCTGCTGTCTGTCGTGCGAAAGATAGGCAAAGACCTCGGCTGCCTTGTCCTTGTGCAGCATACGGAAGACCTTGACCAGAAGAGTCTCGTCCATGTCGTCGAGCTCTTCGGCGATGTCAACAACATTCATGCCGTCCAGCAGAACCTTGACGGCGGCGTAGTCCCTGTGCTCGCTCATGGTGACAATTTCATTGATCACCTTTGTTTCCTCCTTTCGGAGTCGACCGAACAGCCCAGTGCCCAAAACAGGAAACAAAAAACGCGCCCTTTCAAGGCGCGTAAACGCAACGGCGAAGCTCTGCCTTAAAAAAGCAGAAGACAAACGCCCTCAGCGCAAACCCGGCTTGAAACCCTGTTTTGCACGCAGAAGCTGTCCGGTAATCGACTCGGTGGGCGCTCGTCCATTTTCTCACTCCCTTGTGGGTCATTTCCAAGATGACGGGGAAATCTATTTGACCGTAAAGCAAGTATACCATCCGGGGCGGTCTTTGTCCAGCAAAAAACGAATCGCGGGCAAAGCCTGGGAGGCGGCTTGTCAAAAACACATTTGGACTGCTCCCGCGTCATTTTTGGGATTTCACGCCGAGCCTGACGGCGCAGCCGGCAGGTCCTTGCTGGACTGAAAACCGAAAAAGAAAAAACACAGGGCGTTCCCGGATTCATTCCGGGAACGCGTTGCAGCCTGTAGACAAAGGCCGCCTCTTCGTTCCTTTGCGCAAAACCACGTCGAGCCTGACGCCGAAGGCGGCGGGTCCCTGCTGGACTGGTTGAGCGCAAAGCATGGAAACAAGTGACTTTCACGGATTCACTCCGGGAAAG
>JAVBOR010000031.1:0-4853 GCA_031550325.1 Oscillospiraceae bacterium | reverse complement strand
GAATACGAAGACCCGTTTACGGGTAGCAAGTAACAAGCCCCACGCAGATGGCAGACCGTAATGCGCCTTAAGGCGCTGCTAGTATCATAGCCTTTAAGGCGTTACAAGAAAAGCCACCCGCTAAGCGGGTGGATGATTACTACGCGTCTTCACAAAGACGTGATCCTGTCCCCGCTCTGTCAAAGAACCGTTGGTTCTTTGACAGAGCAAAAGGACTCCCCCGCGCACCGCGCGGAGGAGTCCTTTTGCTTGGAGGCGCCACCCGGACTTGAACCGGGGAATGAAGGTTTTGCAGACCTTTGCCTTACCACTTGGCTATGGCGCCGAAAAAAGCGAAAGACCAAAAACAAACGACCTATAACGGCTTTTGTCTTTGGTCTCGCCGAAGCTTGGAGCGGAAGACGGGATTCGAACCCGCGACTTTCACCTTGGCAAGGTGACACTCTACCACTGAGTCACTCCCGCAATATGGTGCCTCCGGTCGGAATCGAACCAACGACACGAGGATTTTCAGTCCTCTGCTCTACCGACTGAGCTACAGAGGCAGGAACTGGCGACCCCGAACGGACTCGAACCGTCGACCTCTAGCGTGACAGGCTAGCGTTCTAACCAACTGAACTACGGGGCCATCGAACTCTGGTGGGAACAGCAGGGCTCGAACCTGCGACCCCATGCGTGTAAGGCATGTGCTCTACCAGCTGAGCTATACTCCCAGAATGAACCCCCGCGGCAAATTCTCAGCGGCATATGTGATTATACTAAACGCGCCTCAAGCTGTCAAGAGAAACTTTGCGCAAAACGGTTTTTTACGCCAGCGCAATAAAGACCAGCCTGCCGCTGTCCGCCCCGCCCAGGCCGCCAAGTTCGCCCTCGTCTATGCGCGCCGAGGAAAAACCGGCCTCCCGAAGCGCGCCGAAAAGCTCCGCCTGCGTGTATTCGCGCTGGCGGTGGCGCTCGGTAAAGCGTCTCCAGCTTGCGCCGCTTCGCTCAAACAGGGTCAGGGCGTACACACACTCGGGCGCCTGCCAGCGATGCTCCCAGACACAAAACGCGTCCCTGGCACGCGTGACCAGGCTTTGGCCGTCCAGCGCGGCCAGCTTGCCGGGCGCGTGGACGTCAAAAATAAAAGGGCTGCCGGGTTCGAGGAACAGGCGCACCCGGCGGAGCGTTTCGAGCAGCTCGCCGGGGACAGTGAGATAGTTCAGTCCGTCCAGCGTACACAGCGCTGCCTGAACGGTGCCGTACAGGTCAAGCTCGGACATGCGCTGACAGAGCCAAAGCACGTCGCCGCGTTTGGCGCGCGCCTGCGTGAGCATGTCGGCCGAGCCGTCCACGCCAATCATCTCAAAGCCCTTTTCGGCCAGAAGGCAGGAAAGCACACCGGTGCCGCAGCCGAGATCCAGCACCGTATGCCCCAGAAAGGGCGAGAGCGCGTCGGCAAAACGCGGATAGTCCACATGGCGCATCAACGCGTCATAGTGGCGCGCCAGCGCCGAATACGCAGTCACTTGCCCAGCACGAGGGAGTATCCGCCCTCGCCGCGCCGGAGAGCGCGGTTGACGCGCGTGATGGTCGCGGTTGAGGCGCCGGTCAGCTTGGCAATGTCGATGAACACGACGTTGCGGCTGAGCAGCTCGGCCACATGCAGCCGCTGTCCCATCGCCTGCAGTTCGGCGCTTGTGCACAGGTCTTTCAGAAACAGCTCGCACTGGTGGGAATCACTGATCGAAGCCACAGCTTTCCACAGCGCGATGAGTTGCGCGTTTTCCAGTTCGGGGTTCATATAAACCATCCTATTCAATCAATTATGGTTTTGGATCTGAGGCACAGAGAAAACGCTGGGGCCCTCGGTTCAGGCGCGGCGATTTCTCTACCACGACAGTATAGCACAGCATGAACGTTTTCGCAATCACCGCATAATATGGGAAAGATCTTTATGAAAGGCGGGATGCTCCGTGTCGTCTGAGATGGTGTTTGAAGCCGATACCGTGTGCAAAAGCTATCCTGAGAACGCCGAACCGCTTGTGACAGTGGAACTGACCGTTCCCAAGGTCTCGGGCCTGCCGCCTCGCGCCTGCGCCCGCATCAACAGGTTTTACGCCGATGTCGTCAAAGCCCAGCTTCGCTATGCGAAAAACGGGCTGCTGGCCCGCGCGCGCAAAGCGGCGCGCCTTGCCGCTGCCGCAGGCGAGACGTTTACGCCGTATCTTCTGGACGTCCGGTTCGAGACGCGCTGCCTGGAAAAGCCCGTGCTCAGCCTGACGTGGGATCTGACCGAGACAGCCGGCGCGGCGACTCCGCGCGCCGTGCGCTATGTCGACAACTGGAACGCACAGACAGGGCTTCCCGTGCGGTGGACGCTGACGCGCAAACAGCGCAGGGCCGTTCTGGAGCAGTGCCGGGGGCAACTGGGTGACGGCGCGGAGTTCTTTAGGGACGCCCGGCGCGCGGTGCGGCGTTTTTTCAAGCCGGACAACTGTTACGCGTCGGCGGACGGCGTCGGCGTTGTGTATCAGCTGTACACGCTTGGTCCCTATGACAAAGGTTTTCCCACGTTTATGGTGCGGGGAAGCATGAGCTGAACGGGAAAAGCCAGTAAAACATTAGACTTCCCAAACAAAGACGGATGTTGTATAATGTCCCCGAAGAGGAGGGGGACTATGACAACGGTAGGATTTCCCGGCTTGGGAATCGAAGTGTTTTCCTTAAACCGCATCATTTTTTCCGTTGGGCCATTTGCGCTGCACTGGTACGGCTTAATCATCGCCGTCGGCTTTTTTGCCGCCGCGTTTTATGGGATAAAGCGCGCGCAGGAATTTGGGTTTAAGCCGGATACCGTCATCGATTTACTGCTTTTCTGTGTTCCGATGTCCATAATCGGCGCGCGTCTTTACTATGTTATGTTTGACTGGCCCCGGTATCAGAACGATCCCCTGGCCATGCTGCGCATTTGGGACGGCGGACTGGCGATTTACGGCGCGATCATTTTTGCGGTGCTCACCTGTGTGCTCTTTTGCTGGGTACAGCATTACAGCGGCGCTGCCATGCTCGACCTGGGAAGCCTTGGGCTGCTCATCGGGCAGGCAGTCGGGCGCTGGGGAAACTTTGTCAACGGAGAGGTTTTCGGCGTTGAGACCGACCTGCCGTGGGCGATGAGCATCAGGGGTCAGCTCGTGCACCCGCTGTTTTTGTACGAGTGCCTGTGGAACCTGGCCGGGTTTGTGATTTTGCACTTTGTCTCCAAGAAGCGCAAGTTCAACGGCCAGATCTTCCTGATGTACGTGGCGTGGTACGGTTTGGGCAGGGGCCTGCTTGAGGGCCTGCGCACCGGTGAGTACTCGCTGATGCTGGGCTCCGTGCGCGTGTCGCAGATGGTGGCGTTTGCGTCCTTTGTGATCGCCCTGCTTGTATTGTTTTATCAGCTCGTGCTCAGATCGCACGAGCCCGAGGATCTCTTGGCTTGGGTGGACAATCGCGAGGCGTGGCTTGCCTCTCGCGGCCCGGTGATGGCGGACGGCTTTGCCGAAGGGTCCGTGCCCGCCGATGGGCATGAGGGCGAAACCGAGTCGCAGGAATTAGACCCTGAAGAGGGACAGGCCCTGCCGGACGAACCGGAACCGGACGGCGTAAACGCACCCGACGGGAACATGCCGGACGGGCACAACGAAGAGGAGGCCGAAAATCATGGCGACTAGAATGGACGGCAAGGCGCTGGCGGCAAAGGTCAAGCAGGAGGTCAAGGAGCAGGCCGAAGCGCTGCGCGCCCAAGGGATTGTTCCGGGGCTTGCCGTTGTGATCGTCGGCGACGACCCCGCGTCAAGGGTATACGTCAACCACAAGCGCAAGGACTGCGCGGAGTGCATGATCGAGAGCTTTGAGTATTCTCTCCCGGCGCAGACAACGCTGCCCGAACTTCTGGCGCTGATCGAAGGGCTCAACGCCGACCCTTCAGTACACGGCATTCTCGTGCAGATGCCGCTGCCCGCCGGGCTGGACGAGCAGCGCGTACTGCGCGCCATTGATCCCGCCAAGGACGTGGACGCGTTCCATCCTGAAAATGTCGGCGGCATAATGCTGGGGACGCCGCGCTTTTTGCCGTGTACGCCCGCGGGCGTCATGGAGCTTTTGGACGCTTACGGGATTGATCCGAAGGGTAAGCGGTGCGTGGTGGTCGGCCGTTCCAACATTGTGGGCAAGCCTCAGGCCATGCTGCTGCTGCACCGTCACGGGACGGTGACCATCTGCCACAGCCGCACGCCCGACCTGGGCGAGGTGACGCGCTCTGCCGACATCCTGGTCTGCGCCGTGGGCAAGATCGGCCTGATCACCGCCGACATGGTCAAGGAGGGCGCGACGGTCATTGACGTGGCCATGAATGTTAAGCCGGACGGCAAGCTCACCGGCGACGTTGTGTACGCCGAGGTTGAGCCCAAGGCTGCCTTTATCACTCCCGTTCCCGGAGGCGTTGGGCCGATGACGCGCGCAGGGCTTCTGCGCAACACCATCCGCGCGGCGCAGGCTGTCAAAGAGGCGTCTGCTCCTTAATGCAGCCCGTGTGAGCAGTCCGCCGCTCCTGTCCCCGCTTTGTCAAAGAACCCTTGCCTCTCTGAAAACCGATAATAGTAGTAGCACCTCAATGGTTTCCCGGATTCATTTCGGGAAACCATTTTTTTTGCAACAAAAAGGCGAAAAGTTTTAGAAACTTTTCGCCCCAGACTGTCAAAAAAGAGCTTTGCGCCTTCGTCCTTTTCCTGGATTCGCGTCGAGCCTGACGCCGCAGGCGGCAGGTTCTTGCTGGACTGAATCCAGGAAAAATAGGAACCACAACGGTTTCGGGAATTCATTTCTCGAAA
>JAVBOR010000018.1:0-64718 GCA_031550325.1 Oscillospiraceae bacterium | reverse complement strand
GACGAATGAGGCTTGACAGGCGAAAAAAATTAGAACCACAACTCTTTCACGGATTCACTCCGGGAAAGTCACCCAATGCGCGTCTTCACAAAGACGCGTTCCTGCTCCCGTTTGTAGACAAATCGAAGGTTTGTCTACAGTCTCAGGGGAGCACATTGTGCTCCCCTACGAGCACTGATCGTGCCCTACAATACGTTCTCATGTCAACGCTCTTTTCGGCAGCCTTTGGTCAGCTGTCCGCGTCGGGATAGTTGAGCTTTAGTTTAGCGTAAAAATCCTCCAGCGTGATCCGGCTGTCCACCCGCGTATACACCCGGATTTTCCGGTTTTTCCCGTCATGGATGTACCGCATATCCTCATAGCTGATCGTTGGCGCAGGAATCACGTCAAAGCAATCCTGCTTCTCGGATTCCTCGAACAGAACCGAGATGGTGGGAGAGTCGCCGAGGCCCCACATTTCGCCGTGCGGCCAATGGGCGATACCGGCGTATTTGCGGTTGAACTCGACCATCTGCGTGAATAAGTAGCGACCGATTTTTCCGCACGGCATCACGCGGTTCTGGAGCTCTGCCAAAGAAACTGCCATTTGTTTGTAAACATTCTTCGGCACCTGCCACAGGGCCATGCCCGATTTCATCACCACGTTGGCAGCCGCGATGTCCTGGCTCAGATTGAACTCTGCCCCGCCCTCGGGGTACTGCCCGCCGCCGATCCAAATCGCGGTCATCCTGCCGCAGATAGAGGGCTCGATCAAAATGGCCGCCGCGAGGTCGGTCAAAGCGCCCTGCATCGCGACAAAAAGCGGCCGCTCATCCGCGCTCAGCGCCTCGGCAATGATCAGCGATGCCCCTTCGGAACGAATGGGGGTACTCTCGTCCCTCAGCCCGGTCTCGGCGCCCTTGACCACCGGGCAGATCCCACGGGACGCCCATGAGCGCCAGCACCTTGTGTACCTCATCCAAACTGGCCTGGGCGGTTTTCCCCGGGCCGTATTCCTGCGGGTTTCCGTCAAAGTGGCCGGCGACAATTCCCTTGACAATAAACTTTGGCGTCATGACATGATGCGCCAGAGCAAACTGGTCGTCGGCCTCATTCTTGCAGTCCGTGTGGACAATAATTCGCACTTTTTTGGACTCCGGCACATCAAACAAATAATTCCACTGACGCATGTTGTCCCTCCCCATCGTTATGGCCGAGAGCCTGAGCAGCCGCGTGGCCTGCCCAGCGGGTAAAAAGCCCCGCGCTCCCGTTCCTTTTTCGGTTTTCATGTCAGGGCCTGACGGCACCAGCCGGCAGGCCCTTGCCCAACTGGGTTTACGCAAAGAATTGAAACAAAAGGCTTTCACGGATTCACTCCGGGAAAGCCTTTCTTTGCAAACCGCCGAAGCGGTTTGATCAGACTGTCAAGAAAGCACTTTACGCCTTCGTCTTTTTTCTGGATTCACGTCAAGCCTGAAGCCGCAGGCGGCAGGTTCTTGCTGGACTGAATCCAGGAAGAATATGAACCACAACGGTTTCGGGAATTAATTCCTCAAAACCGTTTCCCTTCAAACCGCCGCAGTGGTTTGATCCGGCTCTCGTTTTGTCAAAGAACCGCGGGTTCTTTGACAAACTATAAAAGTCCCTCGATTGTCGCCAGAACGCCCTTTTCCTCGACGCTTTGGCAGCTTTCCAGATAGAGCGCTACGAAACGCGGCGAGTCCGCCAGCCGCAGGCCGCCAAAGCAGGACAGGCCCAGAAAGTCCTGCTCGTCCCCGCCAATCAGCACCCAATCGCTTTTCGTGAGTTTGGGATCGTCCACCGCATAGGCAACGCCTTTGTCGTCACTGCCCCGGCGCAGATACAACCGATAAGCGGCCACCAAAAACGCGACGCGCTTCAGCTCCGCGCCGGCACGAAGCATGGCGCTCATGGTCGGCGCCATGTACACCGGGATTTTATTGGCGGCGTCAAAGCAAAGCCGGGAGAGCTGGTCGCTGACTGCTTTGTTCTTCAGGCGCTCCATAAAAGTCGCCTTATACGTGTCCAGGCTGGTGTTCGGCGGCGGTGCCAGATAGGGCGTCACATCCTCGTCCATGTACCGCCGCAAATAGGAGGCAATACGCTTATCGTCAAGGGCCTCGTCCACTCTGCGGTAACCCGCCAGAAGCCCTGGAAACGACAGCATTTGGTGTGTGGAGTTGACATATCCCAGCTTCATGGACTCATATTTCGACACGTCGTCGGTAAACTCAACCCCGACGCGCTCCCAGGCAGGCCGCCCGGCGGGAAAATCGTCCTCGATCACCCATTGCACATAATCCTCGCAGTACACAGGGACAAGATCCTCGTGTCCGTTCAGCGAAGAGAACTTGGAGATGTCGTCCGGCAGGGTCGCGGGCGTGATGCGGTCGACCATGCAGTTCGGGAAGCTGACATGCTCCTTTGCCCAACTCCAGAGCAGCGCGTCGGCCCTCTCCAAAAACGAGAGAAACGACTTCTTGCAGGTGTTCCCGTTGTGCACAAGGTTGTCGCAGCTCAGGATGGCAACCGGCCCGGCGTTTGCCTCCATCCTTTTGCGCAGCCCGGCCGCAACATAGCCAAAGACAGTCCGCGGTCTTTCGGGGAACCTCAAATCGTAAAGAATGTCCTCGCGGGAAAAATCAAACTCTCCGGTCCCGCCCGCGAGATTGTAGCCGCCCTCGGTAATCGTGAGGGTGATGATCTTTATCGAAGCTTCCGCCACCTTATCGATGATGGCTGCCGCATTTTCCCCGGCCCAGTACAGTTCCGTCAGGGCGCCGATCTGATGGTACTCGTCGTCTCCCGAACGCCCAAAAACGGTCAGGCCATATTGCCCGCCCTGCGCCTTGAGCCCGCGAAATATTTTTTCGTCTCTGTCCAGAATCATGGCGCCGCATATGCCCCAGCCCTTCTGGCCGTCCTGTGAGAGAAGCTTGTTTGTATAGTATGCCTGATGCGCCCTGTGGAAATTTCCAACCCCAAAATGCAGAATGCCCGCCTCTATGCTCCCGGGATCGTAATCCAGTGCAAAGGGTTTCATCGCCATGATCAGCAGCTCCTTTTCGATCATACTGTGCGGCTTTGCTTCATAGAGTTCATTATACATCGCGGGCGACCGGATGACAACGGTTGACTTTTCAGTGAAACCCTTTCCCCGTTTTTTACTCTTTTCAGGGCGCGGCGTGGCGCAAAAAGTGCGGCAGGGCGCAAAAAGCGCGGCAGGGCCAGAATTTTAGCCCAATTCACAGTTTGTTCAAATTTGCCCTTGCTTTTCAAATTATTGTATGTATAATAAGTAGGGGATTTTTGGTCATTCCTAAAAAAAACATAGGGAGAGAGATGTATGGTTTCTGAGCAGCTTGTAGACGCCTTATTTGCCATTACCCCGGTGGCATCCATCCTCGCACTGATCTTCGCATTTTTCCAGGCAAAAAAGGTCATGAAAGTATCCAAGGGCAGCGAAGTGATGAGCCGTATATCCGACAGCATCAGGAAGGGCGCCAACGCGTACTTAAAGCGTCAGTATAAAGGCGTGGGACTCTTCTTCATCGGTCTGTTCATCATTCTTGCGGTTCTGGCGTACGGCTTCAAAGTGCTCAATCCGTTTGTTCCGTTTGCATTCATTACAGGCGGCTTTTTCTCCGGCCTTTCGGGCTTTATCGGCATGCGGGTCGCCACGGCCGCGAACTGCCGTACCGCCCAGGCCGCAAGCGAAGGGCTGAACAGAGGCCTTCGCGTCGCCTTTTCCGCGGGCTCGGTTATGGGCTTTGTCGTGGTTGGCCTCGGCCTGCTTGACCTGTCCATCTGGTACTATCTGCTTCGGTACGTCTTCTTTTCCGGAGCCGAATACCTGGCCAATCCGACGCTGCAGATCACTGAGATTTCTTCCGCGATGCTGACCTTTGGCATGGGCGCGTCCTCCATGGCGCTGTTTGCCCGCGTTGGCGGCGGTATCTTTACCAAAGCTGCCGACGTCGGCGCCGACCTTGTTGGCAAGGTTGAGGCCGGCATTCCCGAAGACGATCCGCGCAACCCGGCGGTCATTGCCGACAACGTTGGCGATAACGTCGGTGATGTTGCGGGCATGGGCGCTGACCTGTACGAGTCCTATGTCGGCTCCATCGTCGCCACCATTTCCCTCGCGGCTGCCGCCATGTTCAGCTTTGGCGGCGGCATGAGTCCGTACCGCAGCGCGATCGTGCCGATGGTCCTTGCCGGACTTGGCACTCTTTGCTCGCTGATCGGCACCTGGTTTGTCCGCTCAGGCGAGAACACCGATCAGAAGGTGCTTCTCAGCGCACTGCGCAGAGGCGTTTACATTGCCGCGGGACTCATCGCCGTTCTGGCCTTCCCGGTGATCTACTTCCTCATGGGTTCGGAACACCTCGGCGTATACGGCGCTGTGTTGTCGGGATTGGCAGCGGGCGTGCTCATCGGGTACTTTACGGAGTATTTCACCGCCGACGCCTACAAACCCACGCAAAAACTCTCTGAGACAACCAAAACCGGCCCGGCGACCGTGATCATCGGCGGACTTGCGCTCGGCATGAAGTCCACGGTCATCCCTGTGCTGGTTGTCGGCGCCAGCGTATTCGCCAGCTTTGCTCTTTGCGGCGGATTCAGCGGAGACGCCAATGCGTTTAACATGGGCCTTTACGGCATAGGTATTTCTGCCGTTGGCATGCTGTCCACGCTCGGCATCACGCTTGCCACCGACGCGTACGGACCGATTGCCGACAACGCCGGCGGCATTGCCGAGATGTCGGGCATGCCTGAAGAAGTTCGTGAGCGCACAGACGCGCTCGACTCGCTGGGCAACACCACCGCAGCGACAGGCAAAGGCTTTGCGATCGGCTCTGCCGCGCTGACGGCCCTTGCGCTGATCGCCGCTTACATCGATCAGGTGAAGCTTCTGGTAGAGAAAATTGCGGATGAGGGCACAGTGGTCGCCGCCTCTCTCCTGCAAGGGCTCGAAGGCCAACTGACCAATCCCAAAGTGCTCATTGGCCTCTTTATTGGCGGCATGCTGCCGTTCCTGTTCTCCGCCATGACCATGGAAGCGGTCGGCCGCGCTGCGGGCAAGATTGTTGTGGAAGTCCGCCGTCAGTTCAGAGAGATCACCGGCCTCATGGCCGGAAAGGCCGAGGCTGACTACACCACCTGCGTAGACATCTGCACCCGTGCAGCCCAGAAGGAAATGGTTCTGCCCACCCTTATCGCCATTATCGCGCCGATTGTCGTAGGGCTTCTGCTCGGAGTCGGCGGCGTCATCGGCCTGCTTGCCGGCGCCACGGTTACCGGTTTTGTTCTCGCCGTCATGATGGCCAACGCCGGAGGCGCCTGGGACAACGCCAAGAAATATGTCGAGGCGGGGAATCTGGGCGGAAAAGGCTCTGATAGCCATAAGGCCGCCGTCGTTGGCGACACTGTCGGCGATCCGTTTAAAGACACAAGCGGCCCTTCGATCAACATCCTCATCAAGCTGCTCTCGATGGTCTCGATCGTATTTGCAGGAATGATCGTAGCCGTGCAGCAGCTCCTGGGTTAACGGGCAGCGCAAATTACGTATGAACGCCATCGGGGCAGGCAAACCTAACGGTTTGCCTGCCCCATTTGACTGTCAAAGCAGCATGTATCTGTCAATGGCGATGCAGCTGATCAGGCAGCGCTCGCGCCCGTTTCCAGTCATGCTCTGTATCCAGTCGACAAAACCGCCGTCCCCCACCTCAAGGCTAGCCCCGTCATTTTCAACGTTCAGTTTGAAGTTGACGCCTTTGTAGTAGCCGTTCCCTTGGTCGCCCTCATCGATGGAAATCGGAACGTCGGGCAGCTCGTCCCGGATGACCCCTCCGATACTTGTGAAGAAGCCGTCACCGTCCGTATACCCGCTTCGTTTCCGCAGCGCGAGGGAGAGCCCTGCGCCTGATTCAGCCCGCAGAAGCTGTTTATAGAACTCCATATGCTTGATGAGCATCGCCCTTTCGCAGGAATAGGAGCCCTTGTCCTTGCCGGAGGAGACGATGCAGAAAAGCCCGAAGTGGCTGAACATCCCCTCGGGGAACTTCTGCGCCCGCAAAACCCTTGCGGTCGTGCAAAAGTACTGCGGCGTCTCGTTGTCCAGCGCCTTTCGCTTGAGCTGACCGGCCACATAGATGGCCAGCATATTCGTCGGGTCGGAAAGGATCTCGCTCCCCCGCAAAGCGCTGACGACATTGTTCTGCGCCACATAGCCAAAAGCCGAGCAGCTGCCCACAGGCGCCGCCGGAGAAAGAAGGACGCCCCTCATCCCCATCTGTCCGGCCAGCGTCAGCAGATGGGCCTCCAGCCTGTGATACTCCGCCGGGTCTATGGCGCTCGGCAGGGCAAAGCGGTTTTGCTCATATGCCTTCAGCAGCGCCCGGGGAGCCACGCCGGCTGCCTGCAGATCAAACAATTTGAGCAGAAAGGAGTTGAGGTCGGACCCCGGTAGGCTGAGCAGCTTGTCCAGCAGCGCCGTATCCCCCAAATCGGCCAGTATTCTCTCGGTGATCTTGTCCATAGGATATCCGCCCCTCTGCACCGCATTTTGCGTGACCGCTTGTGCCCCCGGACCGGAACGTGGCCGCGCGCCACCGCCCCTCTCCTGGCGCCGAGCTCACAGATGCGGTCTGGCGCCGAGGTCTCGCCGGACGCCGTTCTTCTTCGACATTCGGTACCACATCATGTTCCCGCCGAGCTTATACACAAACCGAGGGATCCGGGGCGTGGCGAACCTGTTTTGGCCATCGCCGCCGCGCAGCATCGCGTCGGCAAGTTCGCGCAAAGCGGCATAGACGTTGGCGGCAGGCCCCTTGGCCATGTTCTTGTCCTGGACAGCAAAGCCTCCGCTCCCGATGCCGAGGCCATAGCCCCAGGGCAACCCGGCGCGGGCGCAAAAGTTCTCCACGATGTCCAGCGCGATTTGATTGTGCCCGGCCTCATAAAACCCGCAGTTGACAAGGGCGTACATCTTCGGCAGCTTCCCCGCCCCGAACGCTGCCCGCTCGAGCAGCGTAAGAACCTTGACAAGCGGGGCAGGAAGCGCGTCGACATACAGCGGAAATGCGATCAGCAGCGCGTCGGCCCTCAACAGCCCCGCCAGAGCGGCCTCCCTGTTCTCGTCGCCGAGAAGCTGCAGCGCTTGCGTGACCCGGATTTCGCCGCCGGTCATGCCGCCGATTTGCCGAATGAGCGCCTTAGTGGCGCTGTCCGTTGACTTGGGGCTCGCGTTAATCGCTGCAATATCGGTCATGACGGCACCTGTGCGGACAAAACCTTTTCCAGCGCGCGCATCGCTTGCTCCATCTCGCCGGCGTCCTGGCAGGCGAACACAAAATGCTTCGGCGGTCTCATGTTCAGGGCGTTTCGTTCAGCTAGGGAGGCAAAGGTTTGCAGCTCTTTGGGGGTGGCCTCACCGTACATAACCGAAATCAGGCACGGAAAACGCTCGTACCGGGGCTTGTGATGCATCTCTCCCCGATAGATTTCAAACAGCGGCAGGATGTTGGGGATTGAGCGATCCAAAAACGCCTTGATGTCGTGACTGTAGCCTCCATAAGTCATTCGGGAAACCAAAACAACGACATCGGCGCGTATTTCGCGTCCGGCGATCTCGTTGACGCCGTCGCGCGTCATCACGCACAACCCCGGCGTCTTCACCCAACAGCCTAAGCAGCCCACACAGGGCTCGATTGCGTCGCCGTCCAGCATGACGGTCTTTACATCGCCTCCGGCGCTTCTGACCAGCGTCTCAATCCGCGCCGCAAGAGACTGTCCGCAGAAATCTGCGCCCTCTTTGTCGCATAAAACCAAGGTGTTCATGTTGACTTCCCCATTTCCGTCATGCTCAGCACACATTGCCTGCATGGTACCAAACTACCGCTTTGCGGGCTACCTCTAAAAAATATATTTGCGGTGGGAAAGGGCCTGCTTGTTTGAGCCGGGGGGCGCATCACACGGGTCTTCCCTTTCTGGGCAGCGCGCGATAATAGGCCAGAAAGCCCAAAACACAAAGGCCGTATGTAAGGGTCATGACCGCGTAAGGGAGATGGCCGCCATGGCTGTCTGCCACATTCAGTCCAAAGATATGGATAAACAGGTTCCCTGAAAAGTGCCATATACTCGCTGGGACGATATTCCCCCCCGAAAGCTTTGTGATTACAAAATACCCGTAGCTTTCAAACACACAGCCCAGAACAAGCCAGAAAAACGGAGCCTCCATGGCCCCCGACAGGAAAAAGAAAACATGCCACAGGCCCCAAACGACGCCGACCACCAGCGGCGTAAGAACCGGACCAAGCTTTGCCTCCCCCCTTTCCTGCAAAAAACCTCTCCATCCCAGCTCTTCGGCGATCAGCGCCCAAAGAATAATGAGCATTTTGCTCGCGTCGGGCAGGAAGAACTTAATATCACCCTCCAGAAAAAAAACAGCCAATGTCTTTGAAACAAGCAATAGTACAAGCGGTGTAAAAAACGCGGACAGGCAAAGTTTCAGGCTGATACCGGATAAGTACTTTTCTCTTAAAAACGCAGTCAGTCCTTTTGCGGCGTGGATCTGCCCAACGACCAGGACCGCCGCGAGAGAGGGAGCCATGCTCTGCAGGCCAAGCAGCGGCAAGGAAAAAACACTGTCCCTCACGCCGGGGCAAAACGCAAATATCGCGGCGCAAACGAGCGGGGCGATTGCCGCCAGGCATAAAAACTCGATCGTACCCGTTCTCTTTTTCATCATTTCTCTCCTGAATAAACGGGCCGTAAAAAAGCGCGGCTCTTTGGCGGCCGGGAACTCCATCAGCCCGCGAGGGCTGTTTGCAATAGTTTCACAGGAGACGCTTTTCCCTCCGCCTACTCCGGGATGACTGCCACGCTGTTTTCCTTCAGCTTCCTGTGCGTAAAGACCGCCAACAAGGATATGAGCACGGCGCATGCAAAAACAATGCCCTCCACGACAAATACATTGTTCAAAACGCCTGTCTGCATAAGCGCGGCGGGGGCGTCAATGAGCGCATGGAGTGCGATTGCCGCCGGGAACAACCATCCCTTTCCCGTTTTGTTTACGGCATACCACACCAAAACGGACAGGGAGATCTGTATCGCGAGCGCAAAGATGCGTTCGGCTCCGCCGACTAAAAACATATACGGCTGCGTTGTTGTCAGGGCGGTGATCTGTGTGTCGAACTGCGCCGCCGCCGTGCCTTGCAGCGCATTCTTTACGGCGTCGATCGTCCCTGAGTTAATCATAACGGCCAGCACGATGTTGTTTATCATGGTCATGCCCAAAAGAAGCCCTGCTTCAACGCCGCCGTGACCGATTCCATAGGACAAGCCGGTGCCAACCCCGTGAAACTTTTTCTTGAGCAGCTTAAAGGATAGAAACCTCGCGCTCTCCTCAAAGATCCCCGCGGCAAAGCAGCCGTATGCCATATACAGGATCGGGTTGCTCCTGAGCGCAATGTTTCCCGCCGCATCGGGTCTTAAGACAACCGCGTGCAGCATTTGCTCCAAGCCCAAAGCAAAAAGAACAAACGCCGCCAAGCCCACCAACAGGGGGACAATATTCATATCAAATCTTTTTCGCCAGAATAAGAACAGCGCAATCGGCACCCCGACGGAAATAACGGCGGAAATCGCCATAAAAAGTATGGACAAAATTGATACGGACACACCAATTCCCTCCTTGTAGCAAGTCCCTTCGCCAGCAGCATCCCCCCGCCACACCCAGAGCCAAGCTTCCTCCGAGGCAGGTCGGGTTTCGCCGGTTCAACCCCTGGCGTGGAGCATTTACTTCATCACCCTGCAAAGCATCCCGCCAATCAGCTTTCCGAAAACGCGCTTGGGCAGTCCAAGCGGCACGTCGGGCGAATAGGCATGCCGCGCGAGCCCGCTCTCCAGCCAGTAGCGGCCGTCGGCGTTTTCGGGCGTGCTTAAGCCCATCGCCTTCCACAGCTGGAAGAAGAACACGCGCTTAACGTTCGGGCTGTGCGCCTTCCCGGACTTTGTGTCGAAATAGAGCCTTTCCGCCGCATCAGCGCAGCGCTTTTTCATCTTTTTGCTCGGTTCGGCAGCGCTCATGCGGACCACAGGCAACATGTAAACACGGTTAAAACCCCAGTGCATCAACGTGTCGCGCATGTACGCGCAGGTTTTCTTCGCCGCGGCGCCCGCCGTTGAGCTGACGACCAGCGCTTTTTTGGTAAAGTATCGCGGGCGGTGAAAGTTAAACGCGGTCAGGTCGAAAAAGGTTTTGACAAGCCCCGACACATCCAGGGCGTACACCGGGCTTGACAGAATCAGGCAGTCCGCCCCATCGAGCTTTTCCAGAATCGGCTGCATGACGCCCGCGTGAGGGCACTTGTCCTCGCCGCCAAAAAAACAGTTGTAGCAGCCCTTGCAGTAGGATAGATCCGCATCGGCAAGCCGGATTTCCTCAAACCCCACCTCTCCGAGCGCCGCCATCGAGCGCCTAACCTCGTCCACCAGCTGCCCCGTAAACCCTTCCACTATTTTACCGCCCCAGTTGTAGCGCTTGCTCGGGCTGCCGTTTATAATCAGGCATTTCATACTTGTACCAGCTTCCTGTTGTCCATCTCGGTGTATATAAGTCTGCCGCCGACGCGCTCGGATTTCATCAGACTGACGCAGTGCGCCTTGACAGAGAGCGCCGGAACACCCGCCGAAAAGGCGGCGAGGTCAAACTCAGCGGGAAAACGAACCTCGCGGCCAAGGGTCAGGTGCGGCTTGTAGGCGCGGGTGTCAATGTCAAACCCGGCTGCCATGAGCCCGTCTGCGAGCTGCCTTTGTACGGCGTACAGCTCAGCCTCGGCCTTGACGCCGACCCACAATATATCGCCTCCGTCGCGCCTGAACGTGCCCAGGCCGCTCAAGGTGAGCGAAAACGGCTTGCCGGTCACCGCGTCCATCGCCGCCCTGACGTCGCTCACACGGCCCGTTTCGCCGATGAACACCAGCGTCAGGTGCAGGTTGTCGCGCTGCGAGAAGCTCCCGCTGACGCCCTGCTTTTTCAGGGCGCTTATCACGCCGGACAGCGAATCCTTTAGCTCCTCGGAGAAGTTAACCGCGGTAAACAGACGCATAAGCCACCTCGCTTGCAAAAACTGGCCGCAGATCGCGGCCGCCTAAATCAAACACTGTATAGCCTTGCGTGCGCCGTCAGGTCCAGAGCGACGTGATAAACATCGGCGTCTTTTCCTGGCCGGACGTATAGCCGCAATGCTGATAAAACCCAACTTCTTTGTCGTAGGCGATCAGCACAATGCGGAGGTAATCCCTGTATTTTTCCGTAATAAGCTCCACCAGTTTTTTGCCGATGCCCTTGCCCTGATGTGAGGGGTTGACCAACAAATAGTGGACGTATGCGGTCATAACGCCGTCATCCAGAGCATTGATCAGCCCAATCAGCTTGCCGCCGTCCCAGGCGGAAAATACCGAGCCGCTGTTTTTCATCGCGACAACCAGCTTCTCGGGATAATGGCCGGACGACCATTCCACCGACAAAAACAAGTCCTCAAGCTGCTCTGCCACAAAATCTTTGGTGTCTTTATACACAATATCCATAGGCCATGTCCCCTATCGAAATATGAATGCCGCCCGCCATCCCTAACCCCCGCGGCAATGTTGTTTTCACAGTATACTTCCAGCCCTATTCGCGTTTCTGATATTCCTCCTTATGGAGATGTTTACAAACTGATTATACCCCAAAAAACCATCATTGCCATACGTATCTAGATGCATACAGAATGCAGGCAGCTCCCAAATCCTGCAAAGCTCATCTCATTGGAAAAGCATTTTCTCAGGTCAAAACGGGAATCTGAACTCTTTTATCCTCATTCAGCGCATCATGCAAACGCCGCTTCGCCCTCACGCGGAGCGCTTCGGTCACTTTTTCAGGCCGAACATTCCCCGGAACGCCGGAACCCGCCTGGCCCCCTCATAGGTCAGAAAAGTCAGCGCAACACTGGCGGTGAGAATGATCAAAATCTGCGCTGCGGGGACGCTGACGACCGGCAGGACAAAATACGCGATCACGACAATCCATGATTGATGGAATATGTAGATGCCGAACGACGCTTTGGAAAGATACCCGGTCAGCTTGTTGTCAAAATTCAGATAATGCCTGGCAAGCCCTAGCAGCGCCAAGATGTTGATCCATGAGAAAAACTCCTGGAACAAATGGTTGGTGAGAAGCGTCTCCACCACGCCGCACAGCATGGCAGCGAGCAGCCAAAACCTATACCGGTCGAGTTTGGCCAGAACGTCCTCATCGGACAGGATAAAATAGCCGAGCAGGAAATAGGCCGCAAACTCCCCAACGCTTTTCCCGCTAATGTTCAGAAGAGCATGGGTCAGGAGCGGGACAACGCCGAGAACAAGGAGAACGCCCAGCGGCAGCTTGTGGGCAAAGCGCCTTCTGGGCGAGGACTGATAAAGCGCCGCTATAGGAAGAAAGAAGATGGAGATCACGAAGAGATACAGAATAAACCAGAGCTGTCCGGGCGTGAATCCGCCGTCATATCCGGTTAAGTCCGTAAATTTGGTGAAAAAGTCCAGGTAATTCGCCTCACCGTTCCAAAACAGGCCAGCGATATAAGACTGGACGGGGATAAGCAGCAGCACGCCGCAAGATCCGCCCCGTGGATATAAAAGCGCTCGCCGAAACTGTTATAGATCATAAACGTGTGATATGGAAAAAGCAAAAACACCGATAAAGAACGCAAGACATCAAGATAATGCTTTCTGCCCGGCCCTGTATCCATCATCACACATCCCTTGCATAGTAATTGACCCAGCGCACCGGATGCCGGAAAAGTGTCAAACTGTCCAAGAAGAAACCGGATCAGCCTGCTGCCCTTTACTTACTGTGTTCGCTCAGCGTTATGAGTATATCGTCCCCGGCCATCACCGTGTCCGGCGTCACCGGGATTTTCAGCTTCTCCCCGTGCCGGATCGCCAATATAGTCAGATTGTGCTTGCGGCGAATGTCGGCCTGCCGGATCGTCTTGTTCACCCATTCGTCCATCGGCCGCATTTCCTTGATCGTGAAGAGGTCTGACTCCTCCAGGATATCCAGCACGCCCGACCCCGTCAGCTTCCGGGCCAGCTTTGCGCCGATCTCATGCTCGGGCAGTATGACCTCACCAACGCCCATGCTCTCCAAAATAGTTTTTTGCCGGTTGTTGCGCGCTTTCACAATGATGTGCTTCACGCCGTGTTCCCTGGCAATCATGGCGGCGATTTGCGACGCCTCGAAATCCTCGCCAATCGCCACAATGACGACCTCAAAGTTGCCCAGCCCCAGCCTTTCCAACGCGTTTTCGTCGGTGACGTCGGCCTGCACGACGTGCGTTGCGTAAGCTGCCGCCTGCTGCAGCTTTATTTCGTCGTTATCGCAGGCCAGAATGCTGACATCGCTCTCGGAAAGCGTCTGAACGATGCTCATCCCGAATAGTCCCAGCCCCAACACCGCGAACTGTGTATACTGTCCTCGCTTTGCCATATGCGGCTCCTCCTATCCGATGATAACCCTCTCCCGGGGGAACGTCAGGCCGTCCGCGCCCGTCCGGAGCCTTGTGTTTAAGGCAACCACCACGGTAACAGGGCTCAGGCGCCCCAAATACATACAGACCGTGATGACGATTTTTCCCGCGGGCGAGAGATACGGCGTAATCCCGGTACTCACGCCGACGGTGCCCGCCGCCGAGCAGCTCTCAAAAAGCAAATCCAGAAAGCTATGGGGCATCGGTGAGCCCTGCTCGGTAAAGCACAGGATGAGCGTAGACGCGAGCACGACGGTGAGCATCGCGGTGACCACGGTCAGCGCCTTTTGAAGTAAGTCCAGCGGCATGGTTCGCCCAAGCGCCTCCAGCTTCCCGCGCCCTCTCAGCACCGAGAGCATCGAAAACACAATGATGCCGACCGTCACGGTCTTCACGCCCCCCGCCGCGCTGGCCGAGGAGCCTCCGATGATCATGAGAACGCACGAGACAAACTGTGACGCTTCGGTCAGCCCGTCCTGAGCGATGGTGTTAAACCCCGCGGTGCGCAGGGAGACTGACTGAAACAGCGCTGCCAGGGTTTTCTGCCAGACCGGCAAACCGCCGAGGGTGTCCGGATTAGCCCACTCGAGCGTGAGAAATAAGGCAGCGCCTGACACGATCAGGACGGCGGTGACGATGAACACGATCTTTGTATGCAGACTCAGGTGGACAGTGCGAAAGCGAAGGGTTTTCCTCTGCGGGTTTTTGAAAAACCGCCTCATCTCGCCCCACACGGGAAAACCGATTCCTCCGGCGACAATCAGCGCCATCAGAATCCCGTTGACTGGGATATTGCTCCGGTAAGCGGTCATGCTGCTTGTCCCGATGTTGTCAAACCCGGCGTTGCAAAACGCGGATATCGAATGAAACACGCCCTGGTAAATCGCCTCGCCCGCCGTCATGGAGGACGTGGTAAAAAAGGAAACTGCCAGCAAAACGGCCCCGGCTGCCTCAACGATCACGGTGGCCATAATAACGTTTCTCACCAGCTTTACCATGCCGCCGATATCGTTTTGATTAAACGACGCCTGAATAACCTGCCGGCTGCGCAAAGAGATCTGACGCTTTGTGAGCAGCAGCGCAACCGTCATCAGCGTAATAAACCCCATGGCGCCAAACTGGATCAGCAGGAGAATCAACACCTTGCCAAACACGGTCCAGTGCTCCATGGTGTTCACCACGACAAGCCCCGTGACGCAGTTGGCCGACGTGGCGGTGAACAGGGCGTTTAAAAACCCGATGCTCTCGCCGGACTTGCTGGCGATGGGCAGGTTGAGCAGCGACGCGCCGATCAGAATCATACCCGCAAACCCGGCCATGATCTTTTGAGACGGTGTCAGATGAAACGGTCTTTTCTTTTTTCCCTGTTCCCCCATAAAAAGCTTAACTCCTGTACACTCGGCAAGTTCCCTTTACTTGTACGGTGGGGCACGGTTCTGTCTCCGCTCCCGGCGCGAGCCGGCAGGTCCCTGCCTCACCAAAAACCGATAAAGACCCAAACACAATGCTTTCACGGGTTCACTCCGGGAAAGCGGCTCTTTGCGCGTCCCCGCCCCTCTTGGCTCAGAGCATTTTGTCACGAGAACGCCATGTCTCTCCGGCGATAGCCCACAAACCCGAGCGCAAACATCGCCAGGGCGATCGCGGTGAGCGCGGCGGCTGACCAGACATTGAACTCGTCCATGGGGAGCCTGGGGATATACCCAAACGGGGAAAGCTTTCCCAGCCACTCGGGCAGCTTCATGACGCTCCCGATGTAGAGGATGATAAACGCGTACCCCAAGTATGCCCACGCAAAGGCGGTAAAACGCGGCAAATAGGCGATCAGCAGCATGGCGACGCCCAGCATGAACCATATGGCGGGCGTATAGACCACGGACACCTGCAAGTACGTCGTAAAGGCGATCGGATCCTCCATGACCGGAAAGCTCCCGGCCCAAAAGCCGACCGCGGTTAAGAAGGGCACCAGCGCGCCGGCGGCAAGGGCGATCAGGAAATAGCCCCGAAGCTGGCCATGGCGTGACGCTGCCCTGGCCAGGACATGTTCGGCATAGCCGCCGCTCTCCTGCGAGCGCGCCTTGAGGATGAACTGCAGAATCGGGATCGTGCCGACAATGGCCATGATGACCATCAAAAAGGACACAAACTGCGCGGGGTCCCCGTCCGGGACGATCACCTTGAAAATCTCGTTGGTCGAGATAAACGACTCCATATCCCCCATGACCGAGCCGTAGGCCATGCCCAAAATCGGCACGATCAGCACCCAGATGATGAACGGCGTCCGCAGCAGCCGCCAGGCCAGCCCGCCGGCGCCCTTCAGATAGCGCGGCGCGTCTCGCCTCCCCGGACGCGCCGGAACAAGGCCCTCGCCCATGTCGCGGATGCCGCCCAGCCAGAAGGCAAGCATAGCGACGGCGACGCTGAGCAGCAGCGTCACCAGTACCGGCCACCAAAGGTTTTCAACGTACGCCTTCGTCCGCAGGATCAGGCCCAGCGGCGAAAGGCAGGCCAGCAGCTCGCTCTGCATATCGCCCATCCCGCGCACCATATACAGGATGACGAGAAACGCCAACGACAGCGACTGTGCTGTTCGTGGGCTCGAGCAAAGCTGGCAGAACACCGCGGTCACGGCGGCAAAGATCAGCCCTATCGCGCCCAGCGCCGCGCCAAACAGCATGGAGCCCGTGAAATCCATGCTCTCGACGCCCAATACGGCCAGACCCAGCCCGATCAGAACGGCGAAGACAAGGTTCATGACAAGCGAGTTGGTCAGCACGGCCGAGAGTCCGCTGAGCCTGCCCACGGGCAGGGAGCGGATGACCTCAATGCGTCCGCGTTCCTCGTCCTGCCTGGTGTGGCGCACGACGAGAAAGATGTTCATGAGGCCCATGATCACAGCCGACCACAGAAGCATAAAGTTCGAGTACAGCGCGCCGACCGTATATCCGCCGGCGTCATAGACAGGGCCCAGCATCACGACCATCGCCGGGCTTTTCATCGTCTCGGCCATCACAAGCCGCTCGGCCTCGGTGGGATACATCCCCGGAACAGCGCCGCCGAAACCGACGACCAGCGCCAGCGTGCCCACAAGCCAGATGAGCGCGCGCAGCCTGTCACGGCGAAAGATGAGGCGGCAGAGCAAAAGCGTGTTTTCAAACATGTTGATCAGCCCCCTGCGCTCACATAATGGCTCATGAACAGCTCCTCCAGCGTGGGCGGCGAGCTCTCCAGCTTGACAATGCCGAAACCGGACAGCATCGCCATAGCGCTGTTGAGTTCTTTCGTATCCACGGCGAAGGTCAGCCCGCCGCCGGTGCGGCGCAGATTGTGGACACCCGGAACGGCCTCCAGCCCTTCTACCGGCCGATCCGTTTCCACGGTGATGCTGGTACGCGTCAGGTGGCGCAGCTCCTTCATGGTGCCCGTTTCGATAATCCTGCCCTCGCGGATGATGCTGACCTTGTCGCAGAGGCGCTCGACCTCCTGCAAAATGTGGCTGGACAGGAAGACCGCCTTGCCGGACTGCTTGACCTCCAGGACGCACTCCTGAAAAACCTTCTCCATCAGGGGGTCAAGGCCGGAGGTCGGCTCGTCGAGGATGTACAAATCCGCATCGGCTGAAAACGCCGCCACAAGCGCCACTTTTTGCCGGTTCCCCTTGGAATACGCGCGGCATCGCTTCGTGGGATCAAGGTCAAAGCGCCTGATCAGCTCTTCCCGCCTGCTCTTGTTGTCCCCCTTGCGCAGCCGCACAAAGAGGTCGATAACCTCGCCGCCGGTCAGGTTCGACCAGAGGTTGACGTCGCCGGGGACGTACGCGATGTTCCGGTGTATCTCGACTGCCTCTTTCCAAACGTCTTTTCCGAAAATGGTCGCGCCGCCGCTCGTCGCCTTCAGGATTCCCAGCAAAACACGTATGGCGGTGGTTTTGCCGGCTCCGTTAGGGCCGATAAAGCCATAGACCTCGCCGGGTTCCACGCTGATGCTGACGTCTCTCAGCGCGGTAAACTGCCCGTACTTCTTTGTCAGATTGCTGACCTGCATAATACTCACCGTTTTGCTGCCTCCTATTTTTTCAGACAGTGGATCAAAGAAACCCCTTGCTCCTTTGCGCAAAACCACGTTGAGCCTGCCACCGGCAGGTTCTTTCCGGACTAAACTCGATACAAATTCATCCTAATAATACCGCACCAGTCCGGTGTGGTCAATAGACCGCAAAAATATTGAAATGCTGACAAATCCCGCAGTAGCAATGCCAACGCTTTTCCGGCATGGCGGCGTTTCAAAGCCCACTTGACAGCCATTCTGTCATGTGATACCACATACCAGTTTATAGTTATGCTTCATATAAGCCGTACTGAGTAGCAAGGGCTTTTGCTCGGCGTTTGCCGGCGGCGAGGGGGCAAAACATTCCGCGACAAGCGGCGCGAGCAGCTCAACCGCAATATTTCAAAAAACTGGGGAGAGACTCATGAGCATACGGGATACCCTGGACGGCAAAAAAGAGTGTCGGGCGCATGTGGCGCGGGTCAGCGCGCTGCCGCCGGACTATCAGATTGTCTACAAAGAGATACAGAAATATCTCTTCAAGGTCGGCCCCGTCGAGCTGATCCGCGAGTTTGGCCTGCTCTGTGGAATTGCTGAGCTCTTTGAAGAGGGCGCCGCGCTGGGGAAAGCCGTCCTTGACGTGACCGGCAGCGACGTGGCTGCCTTCTGCGACGGCCTGATCAAGGGCTCCAAGACATACGCCGAGCTCTATCAGGAAACAGCCGACCGGAAGGTGAGCGAGGCCGTGAAGAAAAAGGTGGATAAGCAAAGGTGAGCCGCTCCGGGCAGCCGGCGCACTGTATGTCACCGTATATGACGGGCGAAGGCTCCATCGCGTCCGCGTTTTTTCGGCATTCGCGTCGCGCCTGACGCTTGGGCCGGCGGGGACTTGGTGGACGGGAACCCGAAAAAGACTAATCCATAAGGGTTTCGTCGCAGGCTGTCAAAAAACCTTTGGTTCTTTGACAGCCTGAAGGGCTAGGACATAAAGTCGCCCGACTTAGTGACGATACAGAGTATGTAAGGACTTTGGACACTCATGCGCCGCCGCGGCCATGCAACTTTCTATATGCCGAACAGACCATATCCGAGATTGCTTTATAACGTTATTCCTAATTAGGCAAAAAAATCCTCTAAATATTATGCAAACCTTTTTGATTTGTGTTATAATGCATAAGCAGACGCAGGGTGATAGTGAAAAAAGTCATTGTGCGACCGATTATAGTGACACATCTGATCAAATGGCGATTACCATACTGTACACTTGATCGATCTGCAAAGTCATAAATGCTATGGAGGGCTGGCAATGAGACTGTTAAACGCCTGGACTTTGGAACCGGATGACCCGAAAATTGCTGTCTCACAAATTCTTGATCAGCTTAATCTGGAGGAAAACGCCCAAAAGAGCTCTGTAGGGCTGTTGACCTGCAGCTATGATTTTGTGGAATCGGGGATGGTCAAGGCGATCTGCGACGCCCTCCCCTTTGACGTGATTGGGTGCACGACGCTGACCAACGCCAACAACGCCGAGGCCGGCACCATCCTTTTGTGTCTGACGGTCTTCACGGCGGACGACTGTCAGTTTTCCGCGGTGGTAACCGGTTCGCTTCGGGAAGATCTGGAGGGCGAGGTGGATCGCGCGACCCAGCGGGCCAAAGCCGGCCTGGAGGGCGCCGCCCGGATGTCGGTGGCTCTGTTTCCCATGTTCGGGGTGGGCGGCGAGATCATGCTCGGCGCGCTGGACAGCGCGCTGGACGGCGTGCCGATTTTTGGCACCGTTGCGTGCGACCATGATACGGCGGAGTACAGCAACACCTACACGGTCTTTAACGGCGAGTGCTTTCAGGACCGCCTGTCCTTTATTCTCATTTCAGGAAACGTCAAGCCGCGGTTTGTCGTGGCCGCCACGAGCGAACAAAATCTGCGCAAACAGCAGGCGGTCATCACCTCTTCGGAGGGCTGCCTGATCAAAAAGATTAACAACATGACCGCAAGGGATTACTTTGAATCGGTCGGCATGAGCGCCGGCAAAGGCATTGAAGGGATGAGCTCGGTGCCCTTTGTCGTGGACTACGGCGACGGCTCCCAACCGGTCGCGCGGGCGATCTTCGGCTTAAACGAGGACGGATCCGCCCTTTGCGGGGGATATATGCCCGAGGGCAGCACGCTGTATATTGGGCGAATGGACGAGGAAGACATCCTGCAGACGGCCGAGAGCTCGATCAAGGAGCTTCTGAAGACAGAGGGCTTGGCGGGCATCCTGCTGTTTCCCTGTCTGGGTAGAAACATGGTTTTGGTGTTGGATCCTCTGGCCGAAATCAATATCGTGAAAGAGCAGATCGGAGACCGGGTGCCGTGGCATCTGGCCTATTCTGCCGGAGAGTGCTGCCCTGTATACTATGTCAAGGGTGAGCACTTGGCCAACCGTTTTCATAACTTTACTTTTTGCGGCTGTGCATTATCGTAACTGATAGAGGGTAACTTATGTTTGACAGGAATGAAACGGAGAGAACCCTAAGCAGCGAGCAACTGGTTAAGGAGAACCGGAACCTGAAGCGTCAGCTGCGAAATTTGGAGTCTACGTTCCAGCGCAACAAGGCCATGCTGGCTGCCAGAACCACGGTTAACCACATGCTGGAGCATGAGCAGAAAAAGATGGAGCGCAATATGAATCTGCTGCTGGAAAACAGCGCGGATATCATTCTTCTGTTTGACAAGGACAACAAGTTCTCCTATTTTACCAAGACATTTTTGAAGACGACCGGATTAACCGACTCCAGCCTTGTCGGTGGAAAGAGCTTTTCCGCGGTCTTTTCCCAACTTGTTTCAGCAGAGTGGATCAGCTTCATGCAGACAAACATCAGCCTTGCGATGGAAAAACGCAGTACGATCACCGTCAACTCCTCCATTGATCTTTCCGGGGGAGACCATCCCCAGGAGTACGACATCCAAATCACCCCCATGATGGATTGGGACGGCCATCTGGAGGCGTTCATGATCCTGCTCCATGACATCACCGATATCATGGCGTCAAAGCGTCAGGCTGAGAGCGCCAACATCGCCAAGAGCCAGTTCTTGGCGACCATGAGCCATGAGATGCGCACGCCCATGAACGCGGTTTTGGGGATGACCTCGATCGGACAGGTTTCCACCGACATGGAAAAGATGATCGGCTGCTTTGCCAAGATCGAGGACGCGGCCAAACACCTCTTGGGCGTGATCAACGATATTTTGGACATGTCGAAAATTGAGGCCGGCAAGCTGGAGCTTTCGCCGAAGATCTTCGCCTTTGAGACAATGCTGGAGAGAATTGTCAACATGGTCAACGCCCAGGCCGCCGAAAAGGGGCAGAGCTTTAGCGTACATATCGACAAGGCCATCCCCTGCTGCCTGATCGGGGACGACCAGAGGCTGGCGCAGATCATCACAAACCTATTGGGAAACGCGGTGAAATTCACCCCGGACGGCGGCTCAATCGGCCTCGACGCGCACCTTTTGGAGGAGAAAAACGGGATTTGCGAGATACGGGTCACCGTGTCCGATACGGGAATCGGCATAAGCCCGGAGCAGCAGGCCCGCCTGTTTCAGTCCTTTCACCAGGCCGAGAGCGATACCGCGCGGAAGTTTGGCGGCACCGGTCTGGGCCTCTCCATCTCCAAGAACATTGTGGAAATCATGGGCGGCAACATAAAGGTCAACTCGGAGCTTGGCAAAGGCTCATCTTTCCTGTTTACAGTTCCGCTGAAAAGAGCCTCGGATCGCGGTGCGGCGCCCGACGCTGTCATCAGCTGGGGTGACGTGCGCATTATGGCGGTTGATGCCGACCCGCTTGTGTTGCGGTTTTTTGACGAGGTCGCGCAGCGGCTTTGTGTGCATTGCGATACCGCCTCAAGCGGCGGGGAGGCGCTTTCCCTTCGCGAGAAGAACGGGGATTATCATCTGTACTTTGTGGACAGTCAAATACCGGGCACGGACGGCAATCCCCTGACAAGAGCGCTGATAGCGGGCAATACGGACAGTGACGACGTTGTTGTGATGCTCCCCTCGGCTGACCGGGGCATGTCCAGGGCCGAGGCTGACCACGCCGGCGTCAACAGATTTCTGTTTAAGCCCCTCTTTCCGTCGGTGGTTGCCGATACGGTCGCCGAGGTTCTGAGCGCACGAGGGCTTGTCGAGGCTGAACAGAACGACAAGCAGCTCAGCTTCGCGGGAAAATGCATTTTGCTGGCGGATGATGTGGCCATCAACCGGGAGATTGTCCTCGCGCTGCTTGAGTCGACCTGTCTGCAAATTGAGTGCGCCGAAAACGGCGCAGAGGCTGTACATATGTTCAGCGAGGCGCCGGACAGGTACAGCCTGATTTTTATGGACATTCAAATGCCGGGGATGGATGGCTACGAGGCGACGCGCCTGATCAGGGAAAGCTGCCAGACGCGCTCGAAAGATATCCCGATCATCGCCATGACGGCCAACGTCTTCCGGGAAGACATCGAAAGGTGCATAAAGGCCGGCATGAACGACCATATCGGCAAGCCGCTGAGCTTTGACAAAATTATCCAACAGCTTAAGCTGCACCTGTAATCCCTTCAGGCTGTCAAAGGACATCAGTTCTTTGACAAAACGAAAGTTGAATCAAACCGCTGAGGCGGCTTACAAAGAAAGCTTTCCCGAAATGAATCCGGGAAAGCTTTTAAGCTGTCAAAGAACCTTTGGTTCTTTGACAAAGCGGGGACAGGATCGCGTCTTTGTGAAGACGCGTAAAGAAACGCTCAGGAGCGCGGAGAACGCCGGGAAAAGGCAGACACGCGCTCAGGACAGCGCGCTACTGCCCGCGTTTTCCTCGGCATCGCGCGTCTCGACATCATCACTGTCCTGCCAGACCTTCTTCTTCAGGGTAACCCACTGCATGGCGACGATGATCAGGCAGGCCGACAGCGTGATAAAGACAATGCCGCGGATCCCGCTCAGCGAGATCACAACCGCGCCCAGGCTTGACCCGACGGCCGAGCCCAGCTGAACGGCGGAGTTGTTCACGCTGATCATGAAGCTGGAGCGGTTATGCGTGGCCTGCGCGATGCCGGCGTTGAGCTGCAGGCCGGTGAACCAGCCGCCCATGATCCACAGCAGCGCAAATGCGACGACGAGCCATCCGACCGGCTGAGACAGCAGGATCAGGGCCACCGCCATCAGCTGGATGAGCCCGCCCAGCAGCATTGACCTGGCACAGCCGATGCGGTCCGCCACATGCCCTCCGATCAGATTGCCGGTGAAGCAGGCTGCCCCCAGCAAAACCAGAACGAACGTCATCGACGACTCGGCGGCGGGGAACACGTCCAGCAAAAACGGCGTTATGTAGGTGTACAGCGCGCCATACCCCAAAAACATCATGAGTGAAAACAAAACCACGGACAAAACACGTTTGTCCTTAAAAAACGCCAGCTCGCTGCGGATGTCCACGCTGGGGCTCCGCTCGCCGCCGGGCAGGCGCAGAATAAAATACACCAGCGCCAAAATCATCATTCCGGCCAGCACCCAGAAAATGTCCTGCCAGCTCAGGACAGAGGACAACGCGCGCGTCAGGGGGACGCCGATCACAAGCGCCGACGCATTGCCTGCGATCAAAACCGCCATGGAGCGCCCGAGCCTTTCCTTGGCAGAGAGCGACGCCACCGTCGAGATGGCCAATACGGCGTAGCTGTTGGCCGAAATCCCCATGATAAGCCTGATGATCAACAGTTGCCAAAACGTCTGCGCCAGAACAAGCAACACGGCCATCAAAACCGTGATCGCCAGCATAACCTTAAGGAGTTTCGGGCGCTGCACCCCTCTGAACAGAATCAAAATGACGGGAACCCCGAACGCCGCCCCATACGAATACATCGTGCTGAGCAGGCCCGCGCTGGCCACCGAAACTCCCAGAGAAACCGCGACCATATCCAAAATGCCGCTGAACACCGTGGCTGACATGGCAAGAACAAAATTCATCAGGGTAAACACTACTAAGGTCACACCGGTCATAGCGCTATCGATCTCCTTACCTGAATAAAGTCATGGGAAGCATCGCTACGCGCCCAACTTCTCCACAAAGGTGCTCAGCGCGTCGGCAATGCCGATGCGCTGAGGGCAGACCGCCTCGCAGCTTTTGCAGCCGATGCAGGCCCCGGGCTGTTTATCCTCCGGCACCGCGGCCAGCGCCATCGGGGCGATAAAGCCGCCCCCGGAATAGCTGTGTTCGTTGTACAGCGCCAGGAGCTTCGGAATATCCAGGCCCTGCGGACAGTGGCCGACGCAATAACGGCAGGCCGTGCAGGGCAGAACGCCCTCCAGCATGCCGGCGGCGACCGAGAGCAGGGTTTCCATCTCCTGAGAATCAAGCGGCCTGTGACGCTCAAAGGCCTGTATATTGAACTTCATCTGCTCTAAGCTCGACGCGCCGGTCAGCGTGGTCGTGACGCCGGGAATCGTCTGCAGGAAGCGAAAGGCCCACGCGGGGATCTCCTCGTCGGGGCGCAGAGCCGTGAGTTTTGCGGCGTCGGCGGCGCTGAGCGCCGCGAGGCTGCCGCCGCGCATGGGCTCCATGACCCAGATGGGGATCCGGCGGCTGTTCAGCAGGTCAACCTTTGCCTTGGCGTCCTGAAACGACCAGTCCAGGTAATTGAGCTGAACCTGGCAAAACTCCATATACTCGCCATAGGCCGCGAGAAACCGCTCCAGAACGTCTGTGCCGCCATGCACCGAAAAGCCCAGGTGACGGATGCGCCCGCTTTCCTTCTGCCTCATCAGGCGGACGAAAACGCCGAGCTTCTCATCCAGATAGGCGTCGATGTTCAGCTCGCAGACGTTGTGAAACAGATAAAAGTCAAAATAATCCACGCCGCACTTCTCAAGCTGACGCTCAAAAATTTCCTCGACCCTGTCCATGTTGGACAGGTCGTAGCCGGGAAATTTGTCGGCAAGGAAAAAGCGCTCACGGGGATATTTGCCCAGAAGCTTTCCCATGACGGTTTCCGAATGGCCGCCGTGATAGCCCCAGGCGGTGTCGTAGTAGTTGACCCCATGCTCCATCGCCAAGCCGACCATCTCTGAGGCGGCCGGCACGTCAATCCTTGTGTCGTCCCCTCCCAGCACCGGCAGGCGCATCGCGCCCATGCCCAGCGCGGACAGTTTGAGATTTTGAAAGTGATTGTACGTCATGTGCTTGTTCTCTCCCTCCATTTACGATCTTCAACGTATTCCTGATCCGCCGCCAGGCCATGCTGTCCGTTCTTGCGTACTCGGAAACCGCTCCGGCACAGCGCAGCCATCAGTATAAACCCTTAAGTCAGGTTTAGGTCAATAGGCTTTTACAAATGATCGGGAAGATACTCCCCGCCCTCTCGTCCTTCTTCGGGTTACAGTCGTGAAAGACTGAATGGCATGGCTTCGCGCAATTCACTCCCGCAAAGTCATGCTCCGCAGACCGCCCGCGACGGTTAATCCGGTTCCGGCACTTACAAAGAACCCGGTTCCTTCTGACTGTCAAAAAAAGCGCTTTACACCTTCGTCCTTTTTCTGGATTCGCGTCGAGCCTGACACCGCAGGCGGCAGGTTCTTGCTGGACTGAATCCAGGATAAATAGGGACCACAACGGTTTCGGGAATTCATTTCTCGAAACCGTTTCCCTTCAAACCGCTGGGGCGGTTTGATCCTGCCCTCGTTTTGCCAAAGAACCGAAGGTTCTTTGGCAACGCTCAGCCCTTCACAGCTCGGCTGGCCCAAAAGGACGCTATTCCATAGGCAATGGCGTTCGGGTCGTTGTTGGAGTCCTCGTAGACGTCCTTGAGAACGAACCCCGCCTTGAGCTGGCCGCCGATCTGCTCGTCAAACGTATGCGAAAACTGCACTCCTTCGCCGCGCTCAACGCACTTTTGATATAGCTCGGGATCCTTTAGGGGATTGTGCGGCAGTTTGTTGCGGACTTGCATCGGGAGCGCCGAGAAATCGTCTATCAGGAAGTTGAGCCCATTGTCCATTCCGGCAAGCAGCACCCCGCCCTTCTTGAGCACGCGGAAGCACTCGTTCCAGACGTGGTATACATCCTCCACATAGCAGTTGGAAACCGGATGGAAAATCAGGTCAAAGCTCGCGTCTTCAAACGGAAGCCTCTTTGCCATGTCGGCCTTGACGACGTTGATGGCGTAGCCCTCCCGCTCGGACACCATCAACTCGCTCTCAAGCTGGCTGTCGGCATAATCCAGCACGGTGCAGTCCGCGCCCAAGGCGGCAAAGATCGGCATCTGCTGCCCGCCGCCGCTGGCCAGCCCGAGCAGCTTTGCGCCGTCCAGCCGCCCGCCGCGCAAAAAAGGCGCAAACCAGCTGTGCGGCACCTTCCTGATGGGCGTGAGAAAAACGTCCCACTGCCCGGCCACCGCGCTGCAATAGGCTTCGTGTGAGATCGGGACGCCCCACTCCCAGCCGTCCTTCACCCAGCCGTCAATAGTTTTGGCGTTTAGTTCGGTATAGTCACTCATTTCCATCGTCTCCGTCCCTTTAAGCATTGCAGAACTTACAGCGGCACATTCTCCTCAATCCACTTTGCCACGCCGTCGTTGTCGCCCGTGTCGCAGATAAAGTCCGCCACGGCCTTGGCCTCGTCAATCGCGTCGGCGACGGCCACGCCGACGCCGCACTCGCGCAACATTTCTATGTCGTTATAGTCGTCGCCGAAGGCCGCCACGGCGGCGGGACTGATGCCTAGATGCGCCGCGGCGGCGGATACGGCTTTCCACTTTACCGCGTCCTTGCGGGCAAAGCGAACCCAGTTGTCGTCGGAAAAGGGCAGCATGTCCACCTCGGGGAAATCAGCGGCGATCCTTCCCGGCAGGCCGGGGTCGAAGAACTGCACCGTCAGCTTGTAGGCGTCGTACCCGATGCCGTTTGCGAAGTCGATATGCACCGCGTGCAGATAGTCCTGCCACTCCCTGTTTTCGGGATCGACCGGGTGGTCGGCGAAATAGCCGCCCGGCGTGTCGGCGGTGATAAAGCCGACGCCGGGGGCGCGGAACATGCGCGCGATAAGCCTGTTCGCGGTCTCGCGGGTCAGTACGCTGCGATGCAGGATGACGTCGCCCAGCCGCGCCAGCGCGCCTCCGTTTGAGATCATCACATCGGGCGTGAAGACTGATGTGATCCGCTCGGACGACTTCTCAGAGCGCGCCGTGGCAAAGGCCACACAAATCCCATTGGCCTGACAGCGGCGAAGCACGTCGGCCGTGTATGCCGATATCGTCTTGTCGGCCCGAAGCAGCGTGCGGTCCAAGTCGGTCGCAATCATCCTGATCAACTCTCATCGCCCTCCATTTCCTCAATTTAATACCCCTGCACCTGACTGCCAAAGAGCCGAAGGAGCTTCAGCCTGTCAAAAATGCCCCCCGCTCTCTCGTCCTTTTCCTGGATTCGCGTCGAGCCTGACGCCACAGGCGTCAGGTTCTTGCTGGACAGAATCCAGGAAAAATATAAACCACAACGGTTTCGGGAATTCATTTCTCAAAACCGTTTCCCCCTCCCGTTTGTCAAAGAACCGAAGGATCTTTGACAAAGCGACTAAGGTACAGTATACTTGAGTTCAGTCGAAAATACAATCGTGGCCCCGTAAAGCTGCTGCATGTCAAAGAAACCCTTCGCGCTCCAGACCTTTTCGGGGTTTATGTCGAGCCTGACGCTGAGGGCGGCACCGGTCCCCGCCGGACGACCTGAACTCCGGCAGCATCAGGAGCAGAAGACACATATCGGTCAAGGAGCTTGACGCGGTTTTTCCCGACTGTTCCGGGAGCCGGCTCCAGGCGCTTGCAGAGATTGTGAAATCCGCCGAAGACGTGCTGCGCAGAAGCGGCGGCTGAACAAACGAGCTTAAACAAGGAAGTAGTAACCATGGACCGATTGGCTGAAGAAATCCTGCGCAGGCGCATGCACGGGCTGTATCTGTCCCGGCAGTGCGGGGATATTACCGAGCTCTCCAGTCACCTTCTCGGGCTGCATTGCTGGTTTCACCGCAATGTCGCCTTTTCCGCGCTGATCCGCGGCGCGCCGCTTTTTGGCTGGAAGACCACGCTTACCAAAACATGGCTCTACCGGGGTACGCTGCACGGCGTGGTTTTTGACGACCTGCCGCGGCTACTCGCGCTTCACGCCGATGATTTCTCCAACGCGTGGCTTGGCATCAGTGAGGATCAGCTCCTCGAGATCGCCGGGAAGGTCGTCGCGCTCATGGAGGACGGCGTGTATTCCCGCGCCGAAATGCGGCGCATATTTGCCCGCGACTACGACCAAGAAGTCATTGACAATATATTTTCACCGTGGGGCGGCATTTTCGTCTATCTGGCGCGGCTGGGCAAGGTCGCCTTCCGCAGCATGACGAGCCGCGACTTCGATCTGATCAGCGCCGAGCCTGCGGACACGCACAACGAGGTTCTGCCGGAGCTTCTCGGCAGGTTCTTTACCGCTTACGGCCCGGCGACGCTTGCCGACGCCGCTTGGTTCCTGGGCCTATGGCGGGAAGGCAAAAAGATGCTGGCCGCCCTGGATTTGGACGCGTTCTCGCGGCTTGAACACGGCGGGAGCGTCTACTATTATGTGGATTATGGCGACGATATCGGCGACATTCCCGAGCTGACGCTGCTGTCAGGTTTCGATCCGCTGATCACGTCCTATGTGGAACGCGGCGCGGCTTTGCCGCCCGAGGTCAAAAGCTCGGTCATTCTGAAGTCGGGGATTTGTCTGCCGACCATCGCCGTGAACGGGCAGGTCGCCGGGCTGTGGAACATCAAGAAGGACGAGCCCGTGGTGACGTTTTTCAAAGAGCCGTCTCGGCGGATCAGAGACGAGACCTTTGATCTGGTGGACGACATCCGGCGGCAAACGGCGGGCATGCTGTAAAGCCGTTCACAGGCTGCCAAAGAACCTTTTCCTCTTTGACGAACAAAGCAAGTGCCCTCGTGTACTGAAATAATGTAGAGTGAGGCGTAAGCGCATGGCAAAGAAAACCTGTAACGAAAGGCTCAACACTCCCGGCGATTTGCCAAAGATCAAGGACCTGTCGGACAAACCGGAGGTCGCGGCGCGCATGGGCGGCGCTAAAATGCTCATTCCCGCGCCGATGCAGTTTAACGACGTGATGTCGCGCATTCCGGATGGAAAACTGATGACGGTTGACCGTGTCCGCGCCCACCTCGCTGCCAAAGCCGGGGCGGACAACGCCTGCCCTCTCACGGCGGGAATATTTACCAACGTCTGCGCTCACGCCTCCGAGGAGCGGCCGGGCGATAAGATCCCATGGTGGAGGATGCTGAAGGCCGGCGGCGAGCTGAACGAAAAGTACCCCAACGGGCAGCGGGAGCATCTGGAGGCCGAGGGGCATACTGTCGTCCAGAAGGGCAAAAAGAGCTTCGTGGCGGATTATGAACGAAAACTCGCGGATTTGGAGGCCTGAAAATGGCCCTCATCCGGCCCGGCATTTACCGCCACTACAAGGGCGGCCTTTACGAGGTTCTCGGCCCGGCAACGCACAGTGAAACGCTTGAGGACATGGTCGTCTACAAGGCCCTCTATGGCCGGCGCGGAACCTGGGTGCGCCCGCTGGCCATGTGGGACAACCCGATTGAGGTTGGGGATACGACCGTCAGGCGGTTTGAGTATGTCGGCGAAAGCGCCGGGGCCGACAGACAGGGCGAGCTGCGCGAGGCCCTGCGCGCCATTGATTCGACAATCGGCAAATGCGAAAAAGCTTACGCGAAGCTGGCCGAGGGCACGCCGCAGCACACGCTGATGCGGCGCAGGCTCAAGGCGTTCGCGATCGCGGCCGACCTGATCGGGCGCGAACTGGCGCTTGCCCAGGATGACTGAGCCTCTGTCAAGAACCTTTGGTTTTTTGACAGAGCGGGGGCAGAATCAAACCGCTGTGGCGGTTTGCAGAGAAAGGCTTTCCCGGAGTAAATCCGTGAAAGCCTTCAGCCTGTAAACAAAGTCCGCCTCTTCGTTCCTTTGCGCAAAACCACGTCGAGCCTGACGCCTGTTTTCTGAAAAGAGCAAATCACAAGGCGTTGCGGTATTCACTTCCGCAACGCCTTACTCTGCGCGTCTTCGCAAAGACGCGATCCTGCTCTCGCTTTGTCAAAGAACCTGTTCTTTGCAAGTCTAAAGCCTGCGTCAGCCTTTGGTGCTTCCGCTGGTGACGCTGGACACTGCCCCCTCCAGAGGAAGCCACTGCAGCACCTTTTGAATCATCTCATCCCAGAAAGCCCAGTCGTGCGCTCCCGGCTGCTCGATATAGAGCAGCTCGATCCCGCTCTCCCGGAAAAGGTCGCGATAGACGCGGTTGACGCCGATCAGGCCGTCGTCCGTGCCGCACGCGAGAAAGAGCTTCGGAAACCGGACGCCGGGGTCAGTTTTCATCGCTTCTATGATATAGTTCACGATCACCCTCGGGTTTTTGTCGGTCAGCACGGCTTCCTTCAGCGGGCCGAAAAGACTCTCCTCGTAAGCGATGGAGCGGGTCGGCGGAATATTCTCCACATCCTCAAGGATATGAACCGCGCTGGAAAGGCCGGCGATGTACCCAAAGGTCTGATGATACTTCAGGCCGTTCCGGATGGCCCCGAACCCGCCCATGGAAAGCCCGGCGATGTAAGTGTCCTCTCTCTCGGGCGAGAGATTAAACATCTTTCTGGTGACCTCCACAATCTCCTGGCCGACAAACTCGCCGTAATTGTTCCAGGGCTCGGGCCTGTCAAGGTAGAACGAGTTGTCTCCCGAGGGCATGACGACAGCGAGATTCTTTTCCTCTGCCCATTTTTGGATTCTTGTGTTGGTCACCCAGTCGGTGTAATTGCCGAAAAGTCCGTGGAGCAGGTAAAGGGTCTTGAACGGCCTGTCCTCTCTCACGGGCATTCCGGGCATCGTGACCTTGTCCACGGGCAAAATGACCTGCATGGGAACCGTCCTCATCAAGGACTTCGACATAAAGTTTACTTGTAAAAGCGCCATGTGGTTCTCCCCACTCTTTTTGATCGCTCCGGCTACCGGCGGCCCATGCCGTCACGGGCCGGAAGCGCGTCGGCTCAAAAAACCTGTAACCCATAGTGAGACTCTCTCTCCTGACTATAGGCTGCTCTCTGTGAGCATGTTCTTTTTATGTTTGGGAATCAAAAGCGTGACGTGGAGGACAACGGAAAGCAATACGGTCAGGGCCGACAGGGCATAGGTGATGGTGTAGCCGCCATAGACTGTCGAGGCGCCCCAGACCGTAGCGCCAAGACCAACTCCAATATCAAACAACAGCATCCAGGTTGTATTCGCGACACCTCTTTTGTTTTCCGGCACCATCCCCAGCGTGATCACCTGCAAAAGCTGTATGGTGGTGGAGACGCCCACCCCAAACAGCACGCTGGCGGCAATCACCATGGCGATATGGTGCGAAAACGCAATGAGCAGCGTTGAGGAGACGATGCAGACGCCTCCCACGGTAATCAGTCTCAATATGCCGAACTTGCGTGTAAGCCTGGGTGTTCCCAGACGAGTGATGACCACAACGATGTTGTTAATCAGGAAGAATACGCTGATGTTGGCAATGCCTCTTTCGATTCCAAACGGCAAGAGAAAGTTCATGATCGCGCTGTTGCCGAGAGAGATAAAGAGGATCACCATGGCCGGAAGAATAACCGACAGTTCAACAATGGTCGAGAGCTTCAAACGGCGCTTTTGAGGGCCAATGTCCTCGGGGATTGGTGCGCTCTGCGGCTCATCCCGCTTGTACTTTTCTTTCACAAACAGGGTAATGACAAAGGAAATCACCGAAAGAACCGCCAGCGTCGCAAACAGCGCGCCGACTCCAAACCTTTCGTAAACCCACATACCCGCCACGGGCCCTATGCCGGTGCCCAGCGCCGGAGGAATGCCGAAATACCCCAAGCCCTCCACCAGCCTGCCCTTTGGAGCAAGGTCGGCGACGATCGTCGGCGGCACCGGGAAGTAGATCCCCTGTGTAATGCCGTTAAGGATCCTCAGCACAAACAGCCCGGGGATGGTCATGACAAAACAATACAAAATGGCGTTTATCGCAAACGTCGAGCTGCCGAGCACCAAAATTTTCTTTCTTCCCACGCGGTCAATCAGCGGCCCGGCGATGAGCTTCGCCATCATGCCCGCCAGGGTCATGCCAGCCATCATGAGTCCCGTCAGCGCGTTGTTGCCTCCAAGTTGGATGATGTACACGGGCAGAATCACGATCAGCGCGCCATTGGCCAGCGACGCAAATAAAATGGCCAGCAAAACGAGTATGTAGTCCTTTGACCACAGCGGTTTATCCTCCAACAACCATCACCATTCCATATCCTCATATTTCGACACGCAGTCTCTATCAGTTTATTATAGCTCGCGGCGGAGCGGTTGTAAAGCCAAATGCAGGCCCTATTTGGACAAAACAACTGCGACCCCACGGCAAAAAACGAAGAAACGCGTCTTTGCGAAGACGCGCCGGGCCTCCAAAGAACCGTCGGCACTTTGACAAAGCGCGGGTCGGATTAACCAGTTGAGACGACTTGCAGCGAAAGGCCCTCTCGGAATGAATCCGGAGGGCCTTGTGGACAAATCCTTTGCAGTTTCAGTTCAGCAGGGGGACCCCGGCGGCTTCTTTGGCGCGACGCAATCCCTCCGAAGCACGGGAGCGCGACTGATTCTTCAGGCTGCGCCCTGATACAGGCTTACTCGGTTCTGAGCGCAACCACGGGATCCTTTTTGGCAGCGATCCGGGAGGGAATCAGCCCCGCGATAAACGTCAGCGCCATGCTGATGGCCACGAGGATTACTGCGCCCGCCATGGGCAGCGCGGCCACGCCGGAAATATCGGTCAGCGCATGAATAATCAGGTTCGCGGGGATACACAGCAACAGCGTCACCCCGATGCCCAGCACGCCGGACACAAACCCGACAATGAGCGTTTCGGCGTTAAACACGCTGGAGATATCCTTTTTCGACGCGCCAATGCTGCGCAGAATGCCGATTTCCTTTGTGCGCTCCAGCACGGAGATATAGGTGATGATGCCGATCATGATCGAGGATACGACGAGCGAGATGGACACAAACGCGATGAGCACATAGCTGATGGCGTTAATAATTGTGCTGACTGAGGACATCATCAGGCCGACAAGGTCGGTATACTGAATGACCATCTCCTCTTTGTCCTCGTCCGTCACGCGCTTATTGTAGTCGTTGATGATCGTGGTGATCTGGTCCTTGGACTCAAAGTCCCTGGGGAAAATGCTAATGCTGTCGGGGTTGTCGAGAGCAGATGCGCCCAGCTTTTGCAGGTTTTCCTCATACGTGGCCTTTGAGGTGACCGAATAGCTCTCCAGGAGCGTTTTGAGCTCGTCCTCGTCCAGCGTCTGCAGATAGGCCTGCTGCTCCTCCGGCAGCGTGGTGATGTCAAACTCGGCCTGCTCCTCCTCGCCGGTGGCAAACGGCTTTCCGGTAAACACGTCGGTTTCGGGATGCTCCTTCTGCTGCCGGACAATCTCGCTGTTGTTCACTTCGTTAATGAGGTGCGTCATCAGCCCCGTAGTGTAGCCCACGGCGCCACTGACGTTGGCCACCGCGGCGTTTCCGGCAGGGCGCAGGACTCCGACGACCTTGACAGTCGTCGCGTTATCAATGACGTTCTTCATAAACGCCTCGTTTTCGCTGTGGCTGCCCCAGGTATCCTCGGTGCGTTCGTAGTAATCGGTGTTCAGCACCAGCTTGAAGGTGAGGGAGAGGAGCTCGTCATAGCTATAATCCGTCTGCTGCGTCTCGACTTCCCCGCCCTCTCTGAGGGTTTTCATCATGTCCACAAGCTCTTCGGGGTCTTTCAGGCCGAGCGAGTACAGCGTGAAGTCGGTAATCTCGTTGTTTTCATCCACGATGATTACAACCTCATTGTAGCCGTCCGGCATCCGCCCGGCAATCACCTCGTACTGCGCGGCCAGCACATCACTGTTTCCCAGCATTTCCTGCCAGACGTTTGAGCCCGACATCGAGCCCATTCCGCTCAGCCCGGCCATCATCCCGCCGGACGCCGAAGCTGCCCCGACGCCCGAGAAACCCAGCGCCTTGAACACCGAGTTGGGGTTAATCTGCAAAATGCCGTCCGACGTGTCTGAGGCGTATATGTTCATCTGCGTGCCGTAGCCGTACTGTATATCATTGACAAGCTCGGCCATGCCGCTGTCCTCACTGTCCAGAAAGGCCTTAAAGGCCTGCAGGTCGTTGGTGGACAGCTCCGAGAGCATCGTGGACAGCATCTTGCCCATGATATCGTTGGAGTACACCTTGTCGAGCTCGTGTGTGACATCGTCAGTGCGCATCCCCGACGCAGCGCTCAGCATCGCGCCGATGTCCAGCGAGGTCTTCTGGATGGAAATCGGGTAGCTGGAGAGCGTGTCCTCCTCTACGCGGGCGATGTAGTCCTGCACGCCGGTGGAAAGCGCGAGGATCATCGCGATACCGATGATGCCGATGCTGCCGGCAAAGGCGGTCAAAAACGTGCGCGCCTTTTTGGTCATCAGGTTGTTCAGGCTCAGCGAAAGCGCCGTGAAAAAGGACATGGGCGGCTTTTTCCGCTTCCGGTACGCGGGCGCGGCTATTTCAGTCTCCATCGCATAGGGGTTTGAGTCGTCAGTGACCAGGCCGTCCAGCAGCCGGATGATGCGGGTGGAGTACATTTCGGCGATGTCGGGATTGTGCGTGACCATGATGACCAGACGGTCCTTGGCGATCTCCTTGAGGATCTCCATGATCTGCAGGCTTGTTTCCGAGTCAAGCGCGCCGGTCGGCTCGTCTGCCAGCAGGATCTCCGGGTTGTTGACCAGCGCCCGCGCGATGGCCACGCGCTGCATCTGCCCGCCCGAGACCTGATTGGGCTTCTTGTCCAACTGATCCCCAAGTCCAACCTGCTTGAGCGCGTTGATTGCCCGCTTGCGGCGCTCTGATTTGGAAACCCCGGAGAGCGTAAGCGCAAGCTCTACGTTGGACAATACGGTCTGATGCATGATCAGGTTGTAGGTTTGAAACACAAAGCCTATGGAGTGGTTGCGATAGGTGTCCCAGTCCCCGTCCTTGTACTTCTTGGTGGAAACGCCGTTGACCGAAAGGTCTCCGCTGCTGTAGCGGTCCAGTCCGCCGATGATGTTGAGCAGCGTGGTTTTCCCGCATCCCGAAGGCCCGAGGACAGATACAAACTCATTTTTCCGAAATGCCAAATCGATGCCTCTGAGCGCCTCGACCTTTAGGTCCCCCATAACATAATCTTTGACGACGTTTTTTAATACAAGCACCCGAAACACATCCTAACCAAAAGATAAATCTCAGGATATCAGATTAATATGAATAATGTGTTAACAAACCGGGAAATCAGCTAAATTTTCTTGTTCATTCTCAAATAGGCCCACCGCGACCGTGGCTTTATTGGTTTTTGCGTCGAGCCTGACGGCGCTGCCGGCAGATTCCTGCCTCACCGAAAGCCGATAAAGATTTAGCCACACTGCGCTTGCGCAACGAATGCATATTATTCATCGTCGCTTCAGTCCGGACGCCCCGCTTTTTCCTCATTTTTCCAAGCGCCTCCCTTTTGGCGGACACGCCGCCGCGCGCGTTCTGTTATCGGCACGGAATGGAGAACGGCGCTTTGGGTGTATTGTACGGAAAAATTGTACTTTCAAACGATTACGGTCATGCCGCACCGTCGTCGCCATTATCTGTACTTTTTTGCCTTTTTAACAAAACCGCTGGTATTTTATTGAGCCATATGCTATAATTTATCAAAAGTCACCAAAAAAACCATTGCGAAAGGAACCGCACTCCCACACTGCCGCCCCGGCGGAAACCCCATGTCAAAAAGAGCCGCGCACGTGCGAAACTGCGTTGGATGTGGTCTATCCGGGCGTCAAGTCGCCCGGGGACGGCCGCACCACCATCTAGGTTTTGCGTTGGTTGGTTGTGCCTCGGCGCGGCTAATAAAGACTCAGAGTATGCAGCCGCCCCGCAAGAGAAAACCTGACAAGCCCTGCTCCGGCCGCTCAAGCCGGAGCGTAAAAACAGCCTGCGAAAAGTAAAGATAGATGTCCGTATGCGCAGGGAAGAATGGTATTGGTATACATGGGTGCTATGAACTAAGGAGGTGACTGGACACCCGCCAACAGTCCCGAAAACACGCTCAAGATTAGTTTAGGAGGAGAAAACAGATGAAGACCAATTTGAAAATGAGAGTATGGGCTCTAGCACTTCTGGCAGTGTTTGTTCTGACGCTTTCCGCCCAGCCCGTCACGGCTGCCTCGGGCGGAGACGCTGCGGCATATGAACTGCCCGTAGGCGTCACCTTCGGCGTTCTGCCCAACATCACCGACACAACCATCTACCGGTATAACGCGTCTGCCCTGAACACCCCCTCCGGCCGCTATCCCGGCACCGTGCCTTCCTATTACATTTACGGCGATGGAAAATACACCGAGCAGGAAGCCTATGACCTGCTTGCCGAGATGGGTATTTTCTCGCATTTACAGACATACACCACCAACGCGTACATCATCAACCCCGTGGGAGACGCCTTCGGCGAAGCCGACAAGGAAGTCTACCTGCAGATCCTTCGGTACGCCATGCCGGGTAACGGCACCAACATCAAGTTCATCGGCATCGGCGAGGGCGCTGATTTTGTCAACAACTACGTCAGCCAGAACAGCTGGCCGGTTGCCGGCATTATGACTTACGGCGGCAACCTCCAAGAAGGCTTGACCTATGAAAAGCCCATCCCCGCCTATATTTCCGGCGGAGCCGCCGGCCTTGTTGACTACTACAAGAACGCCAACGCGACCGACACGCAGACCGTCCTGGACGGCGTCACCGTTTACAGCAACTCCGCGGAGCCCTTCCAGAACGTCGCCGTCGGCGGCGCAGAGGACTCGCTGGCCGTGGCCTTTGAAAAGGCCTGGGCGAACATTTTCTGCAAAAACTACCGCACCCACAACTACCTCGAGGAGTTCTACACCTCCAACCCCCTGAACTACCCCGAGCCCTATGAACTGGTTTCTTATCCCATGTTCGACGCGCTCGGCATCGAGTTTACCGCCGTGCAGCAGAACCTCATCGGCGGAGACAACAACAATCTGTGGCAGGAGTATATCCCCCTGAGCGCCAAGGATATGCCCGCGAAGTCCGTTCCGCTCGTGATGCTCATGCACGGCAACGGCAACGACAACCGCACCCAGCCGGAGACCTCGGGTTGGGTTGAGCTGGCCGCCAAGTATGGCTTCATCGCCGTCTCTGCCGAGTGGCAGGGCAGCGGCAGCGGCACCTTCACGGCGCTCGGCGAAGCCGGCACCATGACGCTGATCGCTCACCTGCAGGAAAAATACCCGCAGATCAACCCCGGCAGGGTGTATATGTGCGGTCTGTCCGCCGGCGCCAACAGCAGCCTGAACTACGGCTTTAGAAACGCCGCTATCCTCACCGCCGTAGGCGGCACTGCCCCGGTCGGCGGCTCTGCCAACAACATCGTGGTCGCCGAAGCCAACAAAAAAGAAGGACAGTTCCTGCCCGTGTTCATTAGCGCCGGCGACAGAGACGTCTACAGACCCATCCCGGTCGGCAGCCTGTTCAACCAGATCAAGGCCTATCAGACCCTGAACTTCCTGCCCATGAGCGCGGCCGCTGATCTGAGCCTCAACAGATACTACGGCCTCTCGCTGGACGGACAGAGATGGACCACGATCGGCACCAGGGAAGCTCTTGTCGGCGACGTGAAGAACGAAGACGGCATGCCCCTGATCCGCCTCGTCGGCTTGCACAACTTTGCTCACTGGAACTACAAGCCCATCGCCCAGGAGATGTGGGAGTTCTTCTCCATGTATGAGCGCGACATGGAAACAGGCGCCACGATTTACAACGGCCCGGTTCTCACCGATGTCGCCGTGTCCACCCCCAAAATTGTCGCCACGCTGGGCGCAAACCTGAACATCACCTATAACGCCGACAACATGGACACCTCCAATCTGGACGCGTTCCTCGACGTTGACGGCGTCAGACTGGGCAATATCGTCAGCGCCTCCGAGGGCAAAATCCGCCTGAACATCCCCGCCGCCCCCGCTGCCGGCACATACAAGCTCGTCGTCGGCGAAAACGGCAATGCTTCCTCCTGCGACATCACTGTCGTGGAGTACAGCGAAGATCTCTGGGTGGCCACTGCTTTCGGAAGCGAGAGCGGCCAGCTGAACATCCGCTTCAACGCGCAGATCTCCAGCAAAACAGCGTTTGCGGGCGCCGTGACCATCGGCTCGTCCGTATACAGCGCCACCGTCGAGCAGGAAAACACGCTCGTGGTTCCCGTTGCGTACGACTCTCTTGCCGCCGGACAGAAGATCGTTGTCAAGGGCGTCAAGTTTGCCGAACTGTTCCCGAGCTACGTCTTCTCCTTCACCGTCACCAAATAAAGTTCCGACTTCTTTGCACAGCTTCTTTGGTCAAAGGCCCTGGAATCACTCCGATTCCAGGGCCTTTTGGGCTGTCAAAGAACCAATGCTTCGACAAAGCGGGGGTTTGGCTGTCAAAGAACATTTGGTTCTTTGACAAAGCGGGAGCAGAATCAAACCGCTGTGGCGGTTTGCAGAGAAAGGCTTTCCCGGAGTAAATCCGTGAAAGCCTCGTGGTTCAATCTTTTTCGATTTTCGGTCCAGCAAGAACCCGCCGCCTTCGGCGTCAGGCCGACGCAAATCCAGGAAAAGAACAGGGGTGATTATTTCTCCTCGTCCGCAGCCGGGACAGCGGCGCCGGTCAGCGCAACCATGGCGCCGCCGAGCACGCTGGTCTTTCGCCACGCCGCCAGGTCAAGCTCAAGCATCTTGCCCTGGTCGCAAGCGCCCGCGCACAGGGTGTCGGGGTCAAACGAGATCAGCGTCACCCAGTGCCAGCTTTCAAGATTGCCGAGGCTACCGTTGGACAAGTTTAAAAAGGCCACGGGAAGGTCATCGGTCAGCGCCGCTGTGAGGAAGGTCTTCATGCTTTCCTCGGACGGCTTGGGCCGCGGGAACTTGGAAAACTCAAGCGTCCGCGCCTCCAGAAAAACGCCTTGCGCGCGCGCGTAGGCCAGAGCGCCCGTCACAAACAGCGCGGCGGTGTTGACGCCCTGAGGGCCCGGCGTAATGCACTCGAAAAGCCTCTGCATCAGCGCGAGGAAGCTCTCTCTGCCGGTGCCGTCCACAGGGCGGAGCCCTTTGAGCGCCGGCTTCGACCCCGCAAGATACCACATGAGATTGGCGGCTGCCGTAGGGCCGCAGCCCGATAAGCGCTGCCATTTGTCGGCGTACCAGAGCTGCGAGCCTCCGATATCGCCGGAGCCGTCGGGCGCCGCGATCGTGAGCAGGGAGGGCTCCGAAAGCGTAAGCGTCATAAACAGGCGCCCTCGGCGGCGCGAAGGCTCCGACGGCCTGCGTCCCGGCCGGAAGCCTCTTGAAGAACGGCGCGATGCTTGATTATACTTTCCATTTTCATCACCCCGACACAGTATACCACTCTTTGCGAACTCGAACCAGCTTTTTGGGATTCATCCGCAAAAGAGGCGGGCGGAAGGGCGCATCTTTTGCCGGTTTGTTTTCAGGGTTCTCGTGGCGTTCGGCGCAGCCCTCCTTACCGATAAACAGCACAATGCAGCGCCCGTTCTCCCGTTTCGCGCTTTTGTAGACGATGCCGTCCAGCTTTATCCCGTCACGCGTCCTGTAAACATGCTTAAAAAACTCGGTGACCACCTGGCTTGGGACATACTCTATGCCGTCTTGGCCGCGCGTCGGCTTTGAGATGGCCTCGGCAAAGCGCCGCAGAAACAGCAGCGGGTATCGCTGCGCCCTCTTTTCCTTGTCAAACAGGCTGGGAAGCGCGCGCCTGAACGGGATGGTCAGGTCAAGCACCTGAATGGGGCGCTGCAGGCTGAACTCCGCCACGGTGGCGCACTCCTGCTCCGCGCTGTAAATCTCCGCCAGAACCGTTTCCTTTTCATACGCCCCGTAAAACATGGGGATGCCCTCCGGGCTCATCCGGTTGGCCTTCGCCCTCAGGCGGTCGGGAGGGCAAAACTCCTCCACCGCGGTGAAGCTGGTCTCTGGGCCGTGGGCCCTGCCTCTGTATATCTTGTGGCTTTCGGGCGAAACCGGATGGACGAGCCTGAGCAGATCGACATATCCCCTGATGACGTCCAGGATCTGCACCGGGGAAGAGCCCACCGGCCTGTCCTGCTCGGCTGGCAGCGAGTAAAAGACATAGCGCGCCTCTTCCTTTACCAGCCTTGAAAAGAGCTCCCACGAATAGTATGCGTCCTCGTCCTCGCTGCCCTCGAAAAAACTGTTCACATACCAGATGGTTTGGCTGTCCATCAGCCGGGCGATGTCGCGCAAAAGGTCGGGGTTTGGGATGTCCAACTCCCCGGCCAGCTCATCGCAAATCAGATCATAGCCGTCATATGTCGGCAGACTGCCCACCCCGGGGTCTTCATGCGTCTTCGGGGCGTCGCTGTACTGGCTCCGTATGCCGTCCATCACGGGTTCCATGAGCGCCCCCAGCCGAATACTATTGCGGCTCCTGCCGCAATAATCGCAGCGCCCGCGCGCCCCGTTTTGCCTGATAAAGCGGCGCAGCGCGTAGTCGCCCACGCACTCGTGGCAGACGAGCCTGTCCGGCTCGCCGCAGTCTCCGGCGCAGCGCTCTGCGGGCGGCAGTCTGGCCGACTCCACAAGAATCACTCCTTCCTTTGTACAACGCCGCCGGCCGCGGCGGATTCGCTGAGCAAGCCTCCAGAGGCGCCGGCCGGGCGCACGTTGGGCACCAGCACAAGGCAAAAGGCCGTTGACAGCGCCTCCGACCGCACGGTCATCATTTTGCGGCTATTTGGGTTGAAGAGAACCTCAAAAGAAGGGCCGGCCCGCTGCATAAACAGGCGGCGCTCGTCCGGAGCAGCGCCCGCGAGATAGCGAAGCCGGAGGAACAAGTCCATCTTCTCCAAAACACGCCCGTCGTCGGCGTCATTTACCCCCAAAACCCTGTCATACCATTGGAACGGATACACGGTCCCCGTCTCTTGGGGATTCCAGGTCAGCGGCCTCATGTGGGCAGCGCGCCTGCCGAAGATGCACTGCGCCCGCCCTCCCCCGGCAAACCCCGTGCGCCGCTCGACAAAGCGGCCCTCGAGCTCCAGCTGCATGGCTCTAACTTTTTGATGGTCGGGATGATCCTCAAACTCCTGCCGGCTGCCGGCGCCGTACATGGGATTGACCGCCTTGTAGTGCGCCAGAAACACCAACAGCCTCTCGGGCGGCACGGCGGAGCCCCTCTTCTGGAAACGCTCGTTTCTGCCAAAAATGCCCACGGCTGCTCCCCCCTTTGGTGTAATGGATTCACCAGTCAAGGGAAATAGAACCTGTTTTTACATCGTTTTCCAAAAAGCGCGCCTCATAAGCCATTCTGCCAGAGTGGCCGAATCTTATTCAGCGCCGCAAGCTCTGGTCGTTCCCCGAATGACCAGCTGCGTGGCGATGCGCGTCTTCTTCGACCTGCCGTTTGTTTCGGACTGCTCGCGCTTCTTGATCAGCCGCATCAAATGATCGATCGCCTCGTTTCCAAAGGACAGCCTGGGCACGTTGACCGACGTCAGCGGCGGCATGGTGATCTCGCAGTCAGGCCGGTCGTTAAAGCCGACGAGGGAGACGTCCCCGGGAATGGAGAATCCAGCCTCCTGCAGCGCCTTCATCACGCCCCAGGCAATGGTGTCGTCATCCGTGACAAACGCGGTGGGAAGCTCCGGGGCCGCCGCCAGAAACTTTTTGAAGTCCTGGAAGCTTCCCTCGACGGTGTATCTGACGTCGCAGACAAAGCGCGGCTCCAGCTCGAGCGCGTACGCCTCCAGGGCGTCTTTGAAGCCCTTTTCCCTCTCGGCAAAGCTGCTGATGCGCACACCGCACCGCAGATACCCGATCTTTTTGTGCCCCAGCTCCGCCAGATGCCGGATGGCCTGATACGTTCCCATCTGGTTGTTGATCGAGACCGTATTGATGTTAAACCAGGTAAAGTCGTTGTCCAGCGCGATAAAGGGCATGCTCAACTGATCGAAAAACGAGAGGTCCTGCTGGAGCATCTCAGTCGCAAAGATAATCGCCCCCCGGGCGTCCATGCCGTCCAGGCGCGCCACCTGGGGCTGGATCGGGTTCCGGTTGTCGATGGTCGTGAGCAAAATGCTGTAGCCGTACTTTCTCGCCTGACTTTCAATGCTCTCCATCAAAAGCAGGAAAAAGGGATGCTGATCCAGGATTTCCCCATGCCGCTTGTAGACCACAAAGCACAGGTTGGGGCTCTGCTGCGCGCTCCTTTTAACGAGGTGAGAATAACCCATCTCGTCTATTTTCGCCAGCACACGCCTGCGAGTGGCATCCGAAACGCCCGTTTTGTTGTTCAGGATCAGAGACAGCGCTGCCGGTGAGATCTCCAGACACCGGGCAATCTCTTTGTTGGTCATGGCGAAACCCTCATCATCGTGTTATCGGCACTCTCCTTTTCATTATAGTGTCCGGGCAAAATCGTGTCAATCATTTTATTAACCGTTTAGTAAACGGAAACTTTTCAGGACAAGCCCCTGCCGCATCTCGGCCCCGGCGCTTTCATCACCCTTGTCGCCGGCCGTTTTTCCGCTTGAAATCTGTGATGTTTACTATTTACATATGGGTCATTTAGTGATACCATTCAGTAAAACAGAACACAAAAGGAGTTGCTGAGAAATGATCGCGTATGAAAAAGTAACAGGCGCATTTGATCTGTCCGGAAAAGTCGCCATTGTCACGGGCGGGGCCGGGGGCATCGGCGAAGCGACCGCCCGGATGTACGCCCAAAAGGGCGCGCATCTTGTCCTGGCGGACATCAAGGACAACGTGGCGGAGGTGGCCGCCTCCATTGCGCGCGACTATGGTATTCAGGCCGTCGGCGTGCAGGCCGACCTGACGAATCCCGACGACATGGACAACATAGTGAACACGGCGCTGGAGACATTCGGCGAGATTGGCATTCTGGCCAACGTGGCGGGGCGCGTGGATCTCGACAACGCCGAGGACATTGATTTTGTCCATGTGGAGCACCAGATGAACGTCAACGCGCTGAGCGTGTTCAGGCTCTGCCAGAAGGTGGCCAACGTGATGATTAAGCAGGGCAAGGGCGGCAAGATCGTCTGCGTGGGCTCACAGGCCAGCTTTATCGCCATCGACAAGCACGTCGGCTACACCATGAGCAAGGCCGCCCTGATCGGCATGGTGAAGGTCTGCGCGCTGGAGTGGGCGGAGTTCGGGATCAACGTCAACGCCGTTGCGCCCACCGTAGTCCGCACCTATATGGGAGAGCGCGCCTGGCAGGGCAAGGTCAAGGACGACATGATCCAGGCCATCCCCGCCAACCGTTTTGCCGAGGTAGACGAGATCGCAGCCTCCATTTTGTTCCTCTCCTGCCCCGAATCCAACATGATCACCGGCGAAAACCTCGTGATTGACGGTGGTTTCACCATCAGGTAGGAGGCGCTGCATGGAGCATCTGGCCAAAGTGGCGGCAAACTTGCGCAAAGACATTGTCGACATGGACTATCTCTCCCGGGCGGGGCATGTGGGCGGTGACCTGAGCGTCGTCGACATCCTCACGGTACTCTACTTCGCGGTGATGAACGTCTTCCCCGAGCGGCCAAAAGACCCCGACAGGGACAGACTCCTGCTCAGTAAGGGCCACTGCGTCGGCGCCCTGTACTGCGTGCTTGGGGAGAAAGGCTACTTTAACAAGCGGCAGGCCATCGAGACCTTCAGCCGGTTCGACTCCAGGTTTATCGGCCACCCCAACACCGATGTGCCGGGGATCGAGATCAACTCGGGTTCCCTTGGCCACGGCATTTCCGTCGGCGTCGGCATGGCGCTCGCCGCCAAAATGGACGGGCGAAGCTATCGCACCTATGTGGTTCTGGGCGACGGCGAGATGGCCGAGGGCTCCAACTACGAGGGCATGATGGCCGCCGGCCACTACGGGCTGGACAATCTTTGCGCGGTGGTCGACTGCAACGGCCTGCAAATCAGCGGCCAGACCAAAGACGTCATGGACAGCGGCGATTTGGCCGCCAAGTTCAGAGAGTTCGGCTGGCATGTGACCGAGGCTGCCGACGGCAACGATTGCGTCCAGCTGCTTGACGCGTTTCGGCGGGCCGGGGCCTGCAAGGAGAGGCCCACGGCGGTCATTGCCCGCACTTGCAAGGGCAAGGGCGTTTCCTTCATGGAAAACCGGGCCGGCTGGCACCACGGCGTGCTCAGTGAGACGCAGTACAGGCAGGCCGTATCGGAGCTTGAGGAGGCGCTGAAGTGAACACCATGACAAACAGGCAGGCCGTCTGCGACACCCTGATGGCCCTTGCCGAACAGGACAGGGATATCGTCGTGCTCTGCTCGGATTCGCGCGGCTCGGCCTCCCTGACCCCCTTTGCCGAGCGCTATCCAAAGCAGTTTGTGGAGATCGGCATCGCCGAGCAGAATCTGGTGTCCGTCGCCGCGGGGCTTGCCGCCTGCGGCAAGAAAGTGATCGCCGCCTCGCCGGCAAGCTTTCTCTCCACCAGAAGCTACGAGCAGGCAAAGATCGACGTGGCCTACTCGGGCACCAACGTGCTTTTGCTGGGCATCAGCGGAGGGGTCAGCTACGGCGCCCTCGGGATGACCCACCACTCGCTGCAGGACGTCGCCGCCATGACCGCGCTGCCGGGCATGCGAGTGTACCTGCCCAGCGACCGCTTCCAGACCGCAAAGCTCATAAAAGCGCTGATGCAGGACGAAAAGCCCTCTTATGTGCGGGTAAGCCGCTCGGCCACGCAGGATGTGTATGACGAGAGCCTGCCCTTTGCGCTTGACAGGGCGTGCGTCCTCTCGGAGGGCTCCGACGCCGCGATCATCGCCTGCGGAGAGATGGTTCCCCGCGCGGTACGGGCCGCCGCCCTGCTGCGGGACATGAATATCAGCGCCGGCGTCACAGACATGTACTGCCTCAAGCCGCTGGACGAGAGGGCCGTTCTCGCGGCGGCGCGCGCTAAGCTGGTTGTCACCGTCGAGGAGCACTGCCCCTTTGGCGGGCTGTCCAGCCTTGTCTCGCAGGTGCTTTCGGTAAAGAACCCCAAAAGGCTTTTGCCGATCTCCCTGCCGGACGGCCATATTATCGCGGGGGAAAACAACGAGGTGTTCGCGCACTATGGCATGGATGCCGGCGGCATCGCCCAAAAAGTAAAAGATACGCTTGCCGAGGTGTGAAATGAAGTACATTTTGGGGATCGATCAAAGCACGCAGGGAACCAAGGCCGTTTTGTTTGACGAGTCCGGCGGCATTGTTGGCCGGGCTGACCGCGAACACCGGCAGTACATCAGCGACCGGGGCTTTGTGTCCCACGATGCCGGGGAGATTTACGGCAATGTGATTCAAGCCGCCCGGGATGTCCTCGAGCAGACCGGCGTCTCAAAGGACGCCGTCGCGGCCATCGGGATCAGCAACCAGCGGGAGACCACCGTCGCCTGGGACAAAGAAGGCCTGCCCATTGACAAGGCGGTTGTATGGCAGTGCGCCCGCGCCAAGGAGATCACCGACGCTCTCCAGCCCCACGCAAAACATATTCTCGAGAAGACAGGGCTTCCCCTGTCCCCGTATTTCCCCGCCGGGAAGATGGCCTGGCTGCTGAGGCACGCCGCCCGGGGGGAGAGCTGCCTGCTCGGCACCGTGGACAGCTGGCTCGTGTACAAGCTGACCGGCGGCGAGATGTTCAAGACTGACTTTTCCAACGCGTCGCGCACCCAGCTGTTTAACCTGCACACGCTGGCGTGGGACGCAGAGCTCTGCGCTTTGTTCGGCGTGCCTATGGCGTCATTACCGGAGGTCTGCGACAGCAACGCTGTCTTCGGCCACACGGACATGGAGGGCCTTTTTGACCACAAAGTCCCCATTCACGGCGTCATCGGCGATTCGCACGGAGCGCTGTTCGGACAGGGCTGCCACGACAGGGGCATGGTCAAGACGACCTATGGCACGGGCTCCTCGATTATGATGAACATCGGCAGGCAATACGCGGGCAGTCAAAACGGGCTGGCCACCTCTCTGGCGTGGGGAATCGACGGGACGGTCGACTATGTGCTGGAGGGCAACATCAACTACACAGGCGCCGTGATGAGCTGGCTTAAGGACGACCTTAAGCTCATTGCCTCGCACAGGGACATTCAGCCTGCGCTCGCGGCTGCCAACCCGGAGGACACCACGGTTCTGGTTCCGGCGTTTTCCGGCCTTGGCGCGCCCCACTGGAACGACGGCGCGAAGGCCATCCTTTGCGGGATGTCCAGAACTACCGGACGCAGCGAGATCATCAAAGCCGCCGAGGAGAGCATCGCTTTCCAGATTGACGACGTCCTTCAGGCCATGCGGAGCGACAGCGGGGTGGCAATCGAGGGACTTTTCGCCGACGGCGGGCCCACGAGAGACGGCTACCTGATGCAGTTTCAAAGCGACATCTCCAACGTCAGAATGGACATCCGCCGGGAGGAGGAGCTCTCTGTCATGGGCGCCGCCTATCTTGCCGGGATGGCCTGCGGCATCTATACGCGGGAGGCTCTGTTCAGTTCGGTGGAGAGAACCCGCTACTATCCCCAAATGGCACCCGAAGTTCGGGCTAAAAAACGAGAGCGGTGGAAGGACGCAGTCAGCCTCGCGACCACTTGAATCGCGCCCTTGCCCGCATCGCCCCGCTCAAAGCATGCATCCACCAACCATCATCAAAAGGAGGAATGATCCATGTCACAGCTGCCTGAAAAAATGAAGGCCCTTGTCGCCTACGCGCCCGGCGATTACCGGCTGGAGATGATTCCCACGCCCCGCGCTGTCGCCGACGACGTCATCGTCAGGGTAGAGGGCTGCGGCGTCTGCGCCGGAGACACCAAGGCGTTTGGCGGCGCGCCCAGCTTTTGGGGCGGGGACGGCCAGCCGGCCTACATCAAGGCTCCCATGGTTCCCGGCCACGAGTTTGTCGGCACGGTCGTGGAGATTGGCCCGGCCCAGACGGAGTTTAGGGTGGGCGACCGCGTTGTCTCCGAGCAAATCGTGCCCTGCGGGCAATGCAGGTTTTGCCGGACCGGCCGCTACTGGATGTGCCAGAAGCACGACCTGTACGGCTTCCAGAACAACGTCAACGGCGGCATGGCCGAATACATGCGCTATCCGCACGAGGGCCGCAAATACAGAATCCCCGACGACATGCCGCTGGAGCAGGCGCTTTTGATCGAGCCCTACGGTTGCTCCAAGCACTGCGTCGACCGCGCGGACATCTCCAACGAGGACGTCGTTGTGCTCTCGGGCGCGGGAACGCTCGGGCTGGGAATGGTCGGAGCGGTCATAAAGCGCAACCCGGCTGCCTTTATCGTGCTCGACCTCAACGACGCGCGCCTTGCCAAAGCCAAGGCGTTTGGCGCTGGCATCGTGATGAACCCCGGAAAGGAAAACGTGACCGAAAAGATCATGGAGCTGACCGGCGGGTACGGCTGCGACATCTATATCGAGGCCAGCGGCCACCCCTCCAGCGTGCAGCAGGGCCTGGACATGATCCGCAAGATGGGGCGTTTTGTGGAGTTCTCGGTGTTTAAGGACCCGGTCACCGTCGACTGGTCCATCATCAGCGATCGCAAGGAGCTCGACCTTCTGGGCGCGCACCTCAGCCCCTACTGCTATCCCTCGGTGATCAAGTGGATTCAGGACGGCTCGATGCCCACGGACGGCGTCGTAACCCATCAGTTTGGCCTGGACGACTGGGAAAAGGCCTTTGAGCTGGCCACCACGGGTGCGGACAACTCCATTAAGGTGGCCATCGTTCCGGGGCTATCACGATAACTGGATGAGAGGAAGAATAGGATGCAGCGCATATTGAACGATCCCGACTTTATTGTCGACGAGTACCTAAAGGGCTTTGTAAAAGTCCACGGCGACATTGTTTCCCCAACCGGGAACCCCCGCGTGATCAGGCGCGCGGACATGCCAAAGGATCATGTCGGCGTCGTGACAGGCGGCGGCAGCGGCCACAAACCGGCGTTTGTCGGGTACATTGGCGAAAACCTCTGCGATGCTGTCGCTGTGGGCGAAATTTGCTCCTCCCCCACCGCGGCTGCGTTCCTCGACGCGTTCAGGGCGGCCGACCAGGGCAAGGGCGTAGCCTGCCTGTACGGCAACTACTCCGGCGACAACATGAACGTTAAAATGGCCATTAAGATGGCCCAAAAAGAGAATATTGCGGTGAAGACCGTCATCGCCAACGACGACGTGGCCTCCGCGCCCAAGGATCAGGCCGAAAAGCGCCGCGGCGTGGCCGGCGAAGTGCTGATGTGGAAGGTCGGCGGCGCACAGGCAGCGACCGGCGCGGGCCTTGACGACGTCATTCGGGTGGCGCAGAAGGCTATCGACAACACACGCAGCATCGGCATCGGACTGACCCCCTGCACCCTGCCCGCGGTGGGGCATCCGAACTTTGAGATCAAAGAGGGAACCATGGAGGTCGGCATCGGCCACCACGGCGAGCCGGGGATTGAGGTCTGCGCGCTGGAGACTGCTGCGCAAATGGCCAAACGCATGGTAGAGGCGATTGTCCCCGACTATCCCTTTGTCGCGGGCGACGAGGTGGTCGCACTGATCTCCGGGCTCGGCGCGACTCCGGTCATGGAGCTGTACGTGCTGTTTGACGAGGTCGACCGGCTGCTCGCCGAAAAAGGAATCATCATCCACCGGAGCTACGTTGGGAACTACTTCACGTCGCTGGAGATGATGGGTGCGACGCTCACGCTCATGAAGCTCGACGACGAGCTCAAGCGGCTCGTCGACGCGCCCTGCTACGGCATGGGCCTGAAGCAGAGATAAGGAGGCACTATGGGCGCATTTTACAACGCGGACGGGCTGCCGGTTCTGCTCAAAATGGTCGAGGCAGTCAAGGCAAACAAAGCCTACCTCAGCGAGGTCGACGGACTGATCGGCGACGGCGACCACGGCGCGAACATGAACAAGGGCTTTAGCCTGTTCGGCGAACGGGCCGCCGGCAGAACCCTTTCGTTCACCGATGGGCTCGACGAGCTGGGAACCCTCCTGCTCACCGAGATCGGCGGCTCTATGGGCCCGATTTACGGGACGGTTTTCATGGACATGGCTGGGGCGGGCGCTGCACTTAATGAAATAGGGGCAAGTGAGCTTGCGCGGATGCTCCGGGCAGGGCTTGACGGGCTCTATGACATTGTCGAGGCGCGCGTCGGCGACAAAACCTTGGTCGACACGCTCTCGCCCGCGCTTGACGCGCTTGAGGGAGCGGCCGACGCGGGGAAAAGCCTGGCAGAGGCCCTCCCCGCCATGAAGGAGGCAGCCGCCAACGGGCGGGACTCCACCAAAGAGCTGGCTGCAAAGTTTGGGCGTTCGAGTCGGCTTGGGGAGCGGTCACGCGGGGTTTTGGACGCGGGCGCGGTCTCCTGCTGCATCATCCTCTGCGCCATGGCCGACGGAATCCTGGCGCAAACGGAGGACTGAAAGATGGACAAGATCATTGTCATCGGCTGCGACAACGCGGCCGTCCCCATGAAGGACATGCTGATCTCCTTTCTTGAGGGCAAGGGCCTGACGGTGGAGAACATGGGCTGCGACAGCGCCGGCGACTGCACCAATTACCCGACGATTGCCGGGCGGGTGTGCGAGAGCATCATTGAGAGCGGCTACACAAAACGCGGGATTCTGGTGTGCGGCACCGGCATCGGCATGGCCATGACGGCGAACAAGTTCAAGGGCATACGCGCCGCGGTCTGCCACGACAACTTTTCGGCAGAGCGCTCGGTACTGAGCAATAACGCCAACGTCCTCTGCATGGGCGAACGGGTTATCGGCCACTCCCTCGCCAAGAAAATCGCGGGCGAATGGATCGGGCTTGAGTTTGTGGACGGCCCGTCCACCCCAAAGGTTCAGGAAATTCTGGACATTGAGACTGCCAATATGCGCTGAGGCAGTTTACGGCGAAAGGCATTCCCGGAGTAAATCCGTGAAAGCGTTGTGGTTCTATCTTTATCGGTTTTCAGAGAGGCGAGGACCTGCCGGCTTCGGCGTCAGGCTCGACGTGAAAACCGATAGAGGAAGAGGACGCGAGGGACTTTTTTGACAAGCTGAGGCTTTCCAGGAGTAAATCCGGGAAAGCCTCAGCTTAATCTTTTGCGGTTTTTATCCCAGCAAGCACCTTGCTTCATTGCAAGCCTTTCAGCACTTGAGGAATTGATAATCACTTTTGGCTCGAAGAAGTTGAACAGGAATATAAAAAGCATATTTTCAAAAGAAGATACGCCAACATGAAAACCGCCCGATTGCTTTTCGCTTTCGAGCGGCTTCGTAATGGAACGGATAGGATTGATGGATTATCAGCTTGCAGCTTTCTCTGGTTCGCTTTCCTGTGGCTGGATTTCGTAAGCCGTGCCTTGTAGAATTGCCGCCCGTTCCGCTTCTTCTGCGGCTTTTTTCGCGGCAACTTTTTGAGCATAACGGATATGGTCGCGTTCCCGCGCCCGCTGTAATTCTTCCTCCGTCATATCGCGGCGCAGTTTCTTTTTGCTCGTCCGTATCGGCTGTTCTTCCTGTTCTATTTCACTTTCGGGCAGTTCAAATTTGCTGATAAAACTAAGGCAAATAAATCGTAGCAAGTCCGGCAAGGGTATAATCCCATGTGTCCGGCAGGGACAGCATAAGGGAGTGGAGTCCTTTTGCTTTGAGCGACAATTCACGGTCACGCAAAACCCACTATGCAATCGCACTCGGCATCGCCGCCTGCATGAAGGGGCACAGCGTTCTCTTCGCCACCGTTCCCAACATGATTGTTGAGCTCAAGGAGACGCTGGGCACCAACCAAATGACGAATTACAGAAAGCGTTTCGAAAAATATGACCTCGTCATTCTGGACGAGCTGGGCTATGTCTCGATGGACAAAACCGGCTGCGAAACCCTCTTCAATCTGATCTCTTCAAGGAATGACAAGGGTTTCATCATCGCCACCTCCAACCTCACCGACGAGCGCTGGGAGGAAGTTTTCAAGGACCCGACGCTTACCGGCGCGTTAATCGACCGCCTTGCCCATAAAGCCCATGTTCTGGACATTTCAAGGACAAAGGCGGCCGATTTGAGGAAACCATCGCCTGGTTTGAGGATTCCAAACGATAGCTTTCCGCTGGGGGCATAATTCACTCTTATGCCCACTCTACTATACCATATTAACTCAATGTCGCTGTCATCTGTGGCGGATTTTTTAACTATATTCACTGCCCCATTTTTCACTTGACAAAAACAGCAGTTTAAGATAAAGTGGATGGCTGGGCATCTGCATGAACCTGATTTTGTGGCGGAAACCGCCAACGGAATATATATCGTGGAGATAAAGGCGTATAACCGGACAGATGATGACGAGGTTGAGTTGAAATCCGCCGCCGCGCGCCGGTATTGCGGCCATGTCAACGCTTTGCTGCAAGGCTCCACGCAGAAGAAATGGCAGTACATTTTGCTCGTTGACCGGGAGATTGCGAGAAACCGCGACTTCGAGGACTATTTGAGGTAGGCGCGGGGGATAACGATGAGGCTTTGGACAATACAAAACGAAAACGCGTATGCGGAGCTTATGAATACCGGCGAGCTGACAGCGAACGAACAGCACCTTTTCTGTCAGGATGATTTTCGTTACGCCTACGATTGGATGGCGAAAAAGCTCTCCGAAAGAGTACCCGCTCCGGCAGGCGTGCGGTATCCGATATGGGCATGGTATCAGTGGGAAGGCAAGAGAGGCCGCCGTGACCTGCGCTCCGGCGGTCTCGCTGTCCGCGGCGAAAAGTGCGTGCAGCTTGAGCTTGAGATTCCGGATGAACAGATTCTGCTTTCGGACTTTGATGTCTTCCATATGGTTTTGAACTACGCCTACATTGCTGTTGATGAGGCAGACGATAATCTGTTTGATGCCTGGAGCGCAGCGTTGGGTGTAAGCCGTGATGAAATCAGGAGTGCGGCGTCTGTAAGCTCCAGTGTTCTAACCGTGAGAGATCGTATTATAAAAAGCTGGGATGGGGTTTTTGACCTTACGAAGGAAGATGATAATTGGATGTACGGCAAAAATGAAAATAAAAGCATTCAGGCTGTTTTCTGGGAGATTTGGGCGAAACAGGTTGTGAAGGCAGAGTTTTTTACGGCGAGATAACGCCTCAGTTAATCGCACCCTTGCATTTGTATAGAATAACCCCATTTTGAATGTTTACAAACTCGAGCACGGTTTTACCGGGTTTCCGCCGCCATTTTGGAGCCAAAATAGGTGCAAAGGATAACATATGTTTCTCTTTACACCGGATGGTACTCTTTTCTCATCGGAACACTCACAAGATAACAAAATCAGCCGCGAGATGGGACTCCCCCATTCTCGCGGCTGAACCTTGTTTGCATGCAAAAGTCTTAAGCGCTGCCCACCATCGCCTTGTACTCCGTGCCCCATTTGCCCATCACATCCATGATGGGGCGAAGCGACTGCCCAAGCTCGCTGAGGGTGTACTCCACCCTCGGCGGAACCTCGGCATAGACCTTGCGGGTCAGCAGCCCGTCATCCTCCAGCGCGCGCAGATTGTCGGTTAGCACTTTTTGGCTGATGCCGCAAACGCTTTTGCGAAGCTCGCCGAAACGCTTCGTACCGGTCAAAAGGTCGCGCAGAATGAGCAGCTTCCACTTGTTTCCGATGAGGTCAACGGTGGCCGCCACAGGACAGGGCGGCAGTTCTCTCTTTGTAAGCATGAGGATTCCCCCAATAGTTACTAAATGGCGCCTATACAATAATATAGTGCTTACTTTACAGATTTGCGTTATAGGCCTATCATAGTGTTGCAGGCAGGAAAAGTCAAGTCCGCCAAGCAAAAACTTTGGAGGTCATTCTCATGAACAAAACAAATTACAAAACGGTGCAGCTTTCTAAGGGCGAAATGAACATCTACAATTTCGGCGCGGTAAAGCTTCAAGCTTACAAGGCAAACGACTTTCTGGCGGACGAGGTCTTTCTTCTGGAAAAGAGCGGCAAGCTCGCCGTCATTGAGGCTCCGTGCTTCTTTGACAACATCAGAGAGCTGACCGATTACATCGCGTCCCTGAACGTCAAGGTTAAGGGGCTTCTGCTCTCCTACCATATGGCGGGGGCGAGCTTTTTGACGGGCGCTCCGGTGTATTCCACGAAGAACGCATATGCTTACGGTCACACGGGCGGCGGTAAAGCGCTTATTGAGAGCTTCAAGGGCGCATTTGGTGAACTGTTTGACCCCTCGGTTTTCACCGTAACGAATATCATTGAGAGCGGCGAGGTAACCTTTGCAGGTATCAGGATGAACATTATCAGAATCGATGATGCTTTTGAAATCGAGATTCCGGAAATCAACGTGGTTTACACGCACATGCTCGGACACGACTGCCATTCCATCGTCGCGGGTGACGGACAATCGGACGCGACTATCGCCGAGCTCAAGGGGTACATTAAATCGGGCTACGACCTCATCCTCACCTCGCACTACACGTCGGAGAATTTGAAGGACGCCGAAACGAAGATAGCCTATCTGGAGGACCTGAAGCAGATTGCGGCGGGCTGCGATTCCGCTGAAGCATTCAAGGCCGCGGTACTTGCCAAATGCGGCAACTATGCGGGTGAAAACTACCTCGACATGACCTCCGATTTCTTCTTCCCGAATAAATGGCGCTGAGCAACACAAAAGCTCCGCCTTCACTTGATAAGAGGAACTTTTACTGTTTGGGTGGAAGAGTAAAGCCGTATTCGACAGGATTCTGCTGCGTTCTCCCTTGCTAACACTGTGAGAATGTGTTAGAATGTGTTAGAACCAAATGCGCGCGGAGGTGCACTATGGCATGGACTGAAAATGCAAGTATTGAGTTTAAGCGAGAGTATACGCCGGATGTGAAGAACGAAATCGTTGCCTTTGCCAACTCAAATGGCGGCGCGGTATATATCGGCGTCGGCGACAACGGTGAAGCTGTCGGACTGAGCGAGCCGGACAAGGTTCTGCTGCAGGTCACAAGCATGCTGCGGGACGCTATCAGGCCGGATATTTCCATGTTCACGCAAGGCGAAATTCAGATAAAGGAGGGGAAAAGCGTCGTGGCGGTTTCTGTACAGCGCGGAACCGGGCGGCCCTATTATATCGCGGAAAAAGGACTGAAGCCCTCCGGAGTGTATGTCAGGCTCGGGAGCGCGTCCGTTCCGGCTTCAGAGGACGCTATCCGCGCTATGATAAAGGAGACTGACGGCGACTCTTTCGAGGCGGCGCGTTCTCTGAATCAGGAATTGTCCTTCGATTCCGCCAAAGCGGAGTTTGAGCGACGAGGCATTGAGTTCGGCGCGACGCAAATGCGGAACCTCGGCATTGTCGGCGGCGACGGATTATTCACAAACCTCGGCCTACTGCTGTCGGACCAATGTGTGCATACGATCAAAACGGCAGTTTTCGAGGGAATCGATAAATCGGTATTCAAGGACAGACGAGAGTATAGCGGTTCTTTGTTAAAACAGCTCTCAAACGTCTATGAATACATTGACCTTCACAACAAAACACACGCAAAGATAGAGGGGCTTTTACGGGTCGACAACAGGGATTATCCCGAGGTGGCCATCCGCGAGACCCTGCTCAACGCGCTTGTACACCGCGACTATTCCTTCAGCGGCAGCACGCTTATCAGCATATTTGACAACCGGATAGAGGTAGTCTCTCTGGGCGGGCTTGTGCCGGGACTTTCGCAGGCCGCCATCAAAATCGGGGCCTCACAGTCACGCAACGAAAAGCTTGCGGGTGTATTTTACGGGCTGAAACTCATTGAAGCCTATGGGACTGGTATCGCCAAGATAGTTGATAGTTATGCCGGAATGCCTGTCCGGCCCGATTTTGTCGTTACAGACGGCGCATTTTTAACCAGGCTGCCGAACAGAAATGAATCCGACGGGAACAATTCGCCTGGCATCCCCGTAGGCACCAATATGCAGAAAGTGCTCGACTATATCTGCGACCGCAAGGAAGTGTCCCGGCGGGACATTGAGGTGCTGCTGGGTATCGGTCAAACGGCGGCGGGCAATCTGCTGAAGTCGCTTGAGCGGGACGCGAAAATCACGGCGGTAGGCAGAGGGAAAAACGTCCGTTATGTCGTCAGGGAAGACAATCACTTGTGAGATTAAGATAGGCTCTATATGATGCAAAGAAACTCAACGGCGCTATATGCAAGAAGCCCCAATAGTCCGAGATGCCTGCGGAGAGAAGGGATACCGATGGACACAGCGCTAAAACTGTTTTACCACCGCGGGATATACGACACCAAGAATACAGACACACTGTTCGTGCGTGCCATGCGCGAGAACGTTGAACACCATAGCCAAAACTGCCCGGAGTACGCGCAAATCCTCAAACTGCACGGTTTTTCTCCTGACAGCGTTCAAGCCGTTGATGACCTGTATAAAATCCCGCCAATACCGACCGTCTTTCTCAAACGGCACACGCTGCTGTCGACATCTAAAAAGCTGATGTTCACCTCGACCACCTCGGGCACAAGCGGCACTGTCAGCCGCATGGGAATGGACTGGCCGTCCAACTGGCGCGGGTTGGGTATGGTGCTCGGCACCTTTTTCACCCACAGGCTTGTCTCTCCCCGTCCGACAAACTATGTGGTGCTGGGTTATGAGCCCGCGAAACGCAATCAAATCGGTGCGGTGAAAACGGCCTACGCCGTTACCTATGCCGCGCCCGCCCTGCATCGTGAGTACGCGCTCCGTGATACAGGCGAGGAATATGTCCTCAATCTTGAGGGCATCAAAAACGCGCTTATCCGGTACGAAAAGAGCAGGCATCCCGTTCGCTTCATGGGCTTTCCGGCATATTTCATGTTCCTGCTGCGCGAGCTGAATGAATCGGGTATCCGGCTCAAACTTCACCCGAAATCCCTTGTCCTTCTGGCCGGCGGGTGGAAGCAGTTCTTTTCCGAACAGGTGGACAAAGAGACGCTTTATGAGATGTCCCGCCAAACGCTGGGCATCGGCGGGGAGCGCATACGCGAGTTCTTCGGCGCTGTTGAACATCCGATTGCCTATTTCGACTGCCCAAACCACCATTTTCATGTGCCGGTATATTCCCGTGTTATCATTCGGGACACGGATTTGTGCCCCGTACCGTACGGCACGACGGGTCTGCTCAACCTGCTCACACCCATGATGTATTCCATGCCCTTTACCAGTGTGATGACCGATGACATTGCCATACTGCGTCCGGGCGAGGACTGCGGCTGCGGGATCACGTCGCCGTATTTCGAAGTGCTGGGGCGGGTCGGCCTTGCCGACATTAAAACCTGCGCTGCGGGAGCGTCCGAGCTGCTTTCGGTGCTGAAGGAGGGTGCGAAATGAATCTTGTGGACGGCAGAATCCTTGAGACAAAAGACTGTGACGCCGTGCTGGACAGCCTGAATGAGCGCATATTGGAGACATTGGGCAAGCCGCGCCTTCTGCCCGAAACGGTCATCAACGCCTGCGACAGACTTGTGCGGACGCTGGACGAATCGCTTTATCTCTCCGCAATGGCGGGACTCGGCATCCCGACTGAGCTTGGTAAAAGCTATATCGCCGAAGCTAAGGTCATGTTTTCCGAAGCATCCCTGCGTTTTCGTGTGGAGCGCGAGTTCGGCAGCGGCTGGAACGAGCCGTATACATACGTTTCCACCCCCGGAAATGCGACTGTCAACGAGCAAATCCTGCCGCTGGGCGTACTGCTGCATGTCGCCGCCGGGAATGCCGACGGTCTGCCCGCCTTTTCGGTGCTCGAAGGCTTGCTTACAGGAAACATTAATATCCTAAAGCTTCCTGCCGCCGAGGGCGGCGTGTCGGTTGCGCTGCTGTCGGAGCTTATCCGGATTGAGCCGTCACTCTCTGAATATATCTATGTGTTCGACTACTCTTCAAAGGATATCGTGCATCTGGGCAAGCTGATTGACGCCGCCGACGCGGTTGTTGTGTGGGGCGGAGTTGAGGCTGTGTCGGCGTTCAGGGGTATGCTTTCGCCAAACATCAGACTTATAGAGTGGGGTCATAAAATCAGCTTTGCATATGTGACGCCGGGCGGCATGACAGACGGTGCTCCTGCCGGTATCGCAAAGAACATCGCCGCTACGGGGCAGCTTTTGTGCTCCTCCTGTCAAGGTATATTTGTGGACACGGAGGATTTGGACGAGGTCTATGCGTTTTGCTGCCGGTTTCTGCCGTTTCTGGAGAACGCGGTAAGCCAAAACACCCAGGGGCTTGATATCGGCGTCAGGGCACAGGCCGCTTTGCAGCTGTACAGCGCCGAGCTTGAGACGATTTATACGGGACACCGTATCTTTAAAGGCAATGCTTGCAGCCTGACAGCCTGCAACAAGAAAACTCTTGAGCCCGCCATCGGCTTTGGCAACGCGTGGGTCAAGCCGCTTCCGCGCAACGAGCTGCTCAAGGCCATTCGACCTTACAAAAACTACCTGCAAACCGCCGCGCTGCTCTGCTCCGAGGACGAAAAAGAGGAGCTGACAGAGCAACTCCTCAAATCCGGCGTTGTGCGCGTCTGTTCTGGAGAACGCATGTCGGCAGCATACTCCGGCATGCCCCACGACGGGGAATATCCGCTGAGGCGATATACGAAAGTGGCGACGGTGGAGTAAGTTTCCGTTTGTCAGTGTTGAGTAACCTTATGAAAGTGCGCCATATCCAGGCAGAAAGAGAGCACCGGATTTCTACGGCGCTCTCTTTGTTTATTTGTAATGAAGAAAACCCCCTGCAGTGCCGGGGGATACTTATTATAGCCAAGGAAATGGGAAAACCTTATCAAAATTTTTGAAAAAAATTTTCGACAAACTCTGCGGTGTGAAATATCCCTTCAATGCTTGCGTGAGCTACCGCATGAAGAAAGGCAGTTTCCATGCCCGCTGTCAGCGCAGTTCGGCCATCCTTGTCACGGCCACGTAGACATCGGAAATCTTGTACCATGTACCAAAGTCCACAATCCCGGTGACCGGCAGCCCGAACGCGCGCTGGAAGACTTCCACGGCCTCGCGTGTAGCTGGACCATAGACGCCGTCCACCTTCTGCTTTTTGATGGCGGGGTAGTTCCCCGAGATGCCGTTGAGCTGTTCCTGAATGGTTCTGACCGACTGCCCCCTTGATCCGGTCTGGAGGTTGGTTCCGGGAAACGATTTGGGCACGCCGTCAACCTTGTTGGCCTGCATCAGGAAAATATCCTGCCCGTACGCATTTTTCAAGATGTCGACGGCTGTCATGCCGCGTTCGGCTTGCTCCTTGGAGCCCCACTGTGTCATCCAGCCGGGGCAGGAGACATTGCGGCCGTCGCAATACTGCGTCAGCAAGGGCTGGCGTATCGCCTCCTTGGTGATAAAGGTGGTGAACATTTCATCCACCACAACGGCAATTTCCTTGTAAATCGTTCTGTCACGGCTGAAGGCCTGGTCGTAGGCCGTCGAGTTTGTGATGGTAAAATTATAGCCCTTGCCTCTGTACCACTCCGTATAAACACGGTTGAGCGTAAAGGAAATGATGGCCAGGACATTGGCGCGTATCGCGGCGTCGGGCCAGGTGGCATAGATCTCGCTGGAGGCCACATTTTTTACATAGTCGGGAAAGGATACCCAGGTGTTGCGCGCCGTATTGTCGGTGGGCACGCCCTCATGCACAATGACCTGGGCCGGAATCACCGGATCCGGCAAAACCACATAGTTTTTCGACGACGGAAGTGGTTTTGTATCTTCCTCCGGCAGTTTAGACGGATAGGCGCCCCACAGTACCGGAGGGGGGACACTTGCGCGGGTTTCGCCTCCGTCTTTTTGGAGAATCACATTTTGCTGCGCCGTCACATCCGAAAACACCTGCACGCCTTCAACTGTCTTTTTCCCGTAGCCCTCGGCTAACACCTCGATCAGGTATTCGCTGTACGGCCTGTCCGGTCCCTGTTGCAAGGAATATTCCTTCGGAGGCGCCGACATTCCGAACGTGTGAACTGCACCGAAGGAGTCGCTTTGTGTCTGATGGACGGTTCTGGCCCCCTGGTCAACAATTTTGACGGTGGCGCCTTCTATCGGTTTGCCGATTCCGCCGTCGTATACATTGACAGTCAACTTTCCGGTATCCGCCAATTTGATCACTCCCAATTCGTTTCTTTATTCTATGCTTCTTGTCAATTTTTCGCGCCTGGTTTCCGGTGAGACAGAAAAATGTGAACCGGAACCGTGCTCAACGCATAAAATGACGTCGGGGTGTGTCAATGGAAGTGATCGTAAAGTACCATGATAGTCTTAAACAGATCGAATCGGAGTTGAATGCCTCCGTCGAACTGCTGGATGAGAATTACGCCATCGTTGACTTGCGGCGGGAAGAGGATATTCCTGCGCTATACACGTATCCCCAAATTGAGTACATTGAACTCCCAAAGCCTCTCGCGCTAATGCGCGCGGATGCTCTGAGACGAAGCTGCATCCCGCAGGCGGGTGAACCGCCATATAACTTGACGGGGGCCGGTGTGCTCATTGGGATCATCGACTCCGGGATCGATTACACTCATCCCGACTTTAGAAATGCGGACGGCTCCACGCGCATCGAAATACTGTACGATCAGACGCAAAAAAAAGCATATGACCGTGCGGAGATTGACAGAGCGCTGCGTTCGGAAGCGCCGGAGACGGTCGTGCCGGAAACCGACACGATCGGGCATGGCACGGCCGTGGCGGGCATTGCCGCTTCGGGCGCGCCCGGCGCCTCTTTGATCATTGTCAAGCTCGGCGGGATAGCCGGCAGCAACTATTCGATGAACACGGAACTGATGCGGGCGCTTACGTACATCGTGGACGAAGCCAGGCAGCTAAAAATGCCTGTGTGCGTCAATATTAGCTACGGAACCAACGAAGGTCCGCACGACGGGCGAACCTTGTTCGAGACCTTCATCGATGAAATGTCCGCCAAATGGAAAACCTCCGTAATCGTGGCAACGGGAAACGAAGGCGCCGCCGGGCATCGCTATTCCGGGTTCATTCGCTCCTGGCAGTCACAAAGCGCGGATTTTAGTGTCCCCTCCGGATTGAGTACATTGTATCTCAGCCTTTGGAAAAGCTTTACTGACGACATGGAGGTTGCGCTCGTCGCTCCCGACGGGACAAAAATGAGCGGCCTGGCCGGGCAGATCACCACTATGCATGTCGGCAAAGACACCACTGTCAGCATTTACGGCTCAGAACCCACGCCATACAGCCGAAGCCAGGGAGTTCACTTTCTGTTCTACGGGGCATCAGGCATTCCCGGGGGCATTTGGCGTGTGGAAATCAGAGGCCGGGAGATTATAGACGGTGACTTCAGCCTTTGGCTGCCCACAGTGGAGGAAGTATCGGTCAAAACAGCATTTGCCGCCCCGGATCCCTATGTCACCCTGACGCTGCCATCTACCTCCGACAAAGTCATTACGGTGGGTGGGTACGACGACCTGCTCAACACATCCGCCAGCTTTTCGGGACGCGGTTTTACGAGGACGGGGGCCATCAAGCCGGATATTGTCGCGCCCGCGGTCAATGTCGTTTCCGCCAGAGCAGGCGGCGGTGTAGACGCCTATAACGGAACCAGTATGGCGGCGCCCTTCGCTACAGCCGCCGCGGCGTTGTTGATGGAGTGGGGCGTGATTGCGGGCAAGGATCCTTTTATGTATGGCGAACGCCTGAAAGCCGCGCTGATCAAGGGCGCTATCCGCGACAACGGAGTTGAATATCCCAGTCCGGTATGGGGCTATGGAAAGCTCTGCTTAAAAAACTCAATTGATCTCCTGTCGAGGTGAGAACATGATCGCATATCCGCCATCCGCCCCGCCGGCGATTACCCCGGAATCCTGCACCGTATGCAGCCGCAAACAAATACCTGCAGTGCTGTCGGACTACTTGCGCACCTATATCTATGTCTGGATAGAACGCGGACATGGGTTTACACAGGGATTCTGGATGTACCCGACAGGACTGTCACGCGGGGTTGCATTGGGATATCTTTGGCACAACAGGCGTTGGCACTACGTACGGGTAGACATAAATTACATCGATCGCTTTTTTTAAGAGGTTCGGAATATGGAAAATTTTGAAACGCCCACCACCGTTGATCTGGTCATCAAGAGCCGAAAAGTCCTCTTGGACAGCCTGGAAATGAGCGGCGTCATACTGGGTCGCTATAATCTTATCGGCGAAATCACGATCATCTATATCGAAGAGGCCAACCTTCCCTATGTGATGAACCATCTCGGCGCCAACACAGTGGGTGTCTATCCGACAGCAAACGGTTTGCTCGACGAAAAAAGTAATGAAGCCGCAGGCATTGAACAGCTGCACAGCCAGCCGTATATGGATCTGACCGGACGCGGCACGCTGTTGGGGTTTGTTGACACGGGAATCGACTACACCAAGCCCGCTTTTCGCTATGAGGACGGAAGCACGAAGATCAAATACATTTGGGATCAGACCGTTGAGGGCGCTCCGCCGCCGGAGCTGCACTTTGGGACAGAATTCGACGAGGAAGCCGTCAGCAGCGCCCTCGGTTCGGATGACCCATATGCTGTCGTTTCTCACCGCGACAATGTAGGTCACGGAACATTTTTGGCGTCCGTCGCGGGGGGCCGAGAAAGCGGAGAGTACATGGGCGCGGCTCCCGACGCCGGCATTATTGCCGTTAAGCTGCGCAAATGCAGAGGCTTCTATCTGGAGGAATTCCTTGTTCCTGCAAAGCAGAATGAGGTATATGAATCCAGTGATATTATGCTGGCCATTGAGTATATTATTGGCCGCGCCAGAAGCCTCAAAATGCCTGTGTCCATCTGCATCGGACTGGGTAGCAACCTTGGCGGCCACGACGGATTTCAGCACCTGGAGGAATACCTGAGCGCCATCTCCAATCGGACGGCCGTTTGCCTGTGTGTCTCCGGCGGAAATGAGAGTCAGGCCAGGCATCACACGCAGGGCAAGATCCCCAGCCAGGGGAGCTCTCAGGACGTGGAGATCAAGGTGCCCGAAAATCCGGAGAGCTTTCTTTTTCAAATGTGGAACCAGGGCACCGACCGGCTGTCCATTTCGCTGCACTCCCCCACAGGCGAATCAACCGGACGTTTTCCGCCAAAATCCGGTACACGCGTGGATTCCACGTTTGTCTTTGAAAGAGCCCAGGTGATCGTCAAGTTCTTCTACCCCGTGGGCGGTTCCGGCGCACAGCTTGCCTATGTAAAAATCCTGGATCCCACCCCCGGCATATGGACGCTCTCCGTGACCGGCGACATTGTGCTTGACGGAACCTATCACATCTGGATGCCTATCACCGGCCAGGTTACACCGGGGATAGAGTTTTTGAAACCCGCCCCGGAAGTTACGGTTGTGGTTCCGGGCACGGCGATCGGTGTGATCACATGCGGCGCATATGACGCCACAACAAAGAGTCTTTTGGCAGAGTCCTCTTGGGGGCCGACCAGGTTGCCTGTTCCCAAACCTGATTTTTGTGCGCCCGGCGGCAATGTGAAGGGCACATATCCGGGCGGTCACGGCACCATGAGCGGCACCAGTGTAGCCGCAGCCGTTACCGCGGGGGCGGGCGCGCTGATGCTCCAGTGGGGGGTTGTGGACGGAAACGACATCGCTCTTAACACATATCGCATCCGCGCCCTGATGATTTCGGGTTGCATACGTGACGTGCACATCAAGTACCCCAATCCGCAGTGGGGCTATGGGACGCTCAACCTGTACAACACCTTTGATATATTGCGCTCAAATTGAGCAATCGGTGTTTGCCTACGTCACTTTGGCAACGAGAATGGTTCTGGAGTTGTCAAATTCATACGAGCATGTGGAAAGGGTAATCAGGCGCGTTTCCCACGCAAGCGCTTCCGCCCGCGAAAAAAGCGCGTCGTCCTTCAATTTTTGCAAAAACGTGTCCCATTCGGATGCGGAAGCGAATACCTTCGTGTACGCGTCACCCACCGCCGGCACAACGGCCACCGCGAAAATGTCCAGAGAGTAAGTTTTGTCCAGTGTGAACAGCCGGCCTGTTTTGTGGGCATCAAAATACGACCGATCCTTGAATCGATTGAGCCCGGCGAACATGGCGCCTGAACGCATGTTGTGCCCGTAAATGATACTGTTCGGGTCGCTGAAGTCGGCGCTGTTCGCGCTGTCCAGAAAGAGGGAGCCGTTCCGGTTTTTCTCCCTATACATATCATGCCGCAGGTAAAAGTCATTGTTGTCAGTCTGTGTGACGGCATAGTCAATATCTGTGTCGTCAATGGAAATCCACGCGACAATGTCCGGATTGCGCGTTTGGAGAGACGAGAAGTCCATGACCGTCAAAACCGGCGCCTCAGTGCGCTCTGACATTTGCGCATCCGGAGTTTCCAACGGGGGTACGGATGGCTTGTCTGCGCGCGCCGCGTCGATACTCTGGGTTTCCTCCTCTCTTTGCCGCAGGTCGGACAGATAGGCGCCGACACAAAACAACGCCGCGATCAACGCAACCACCATGATAAGGGAAAGTGCTTTTCTCAAGGCAAACACCTCACCAGATAAATTTTGGAATCACCGCCAACTGGTTGGCGATGATTTCGTTTTCTTTTGCAAGTGTGCGAAATATTTCGGGACATGCACTCAAGAGTCCGCTTCACTTCATCGATAATATATTGACTAGTTATCGGACAAAATAATCAAAATATTGTATGAGCGGATGAAAAAGGTGTACGAAGAATATTATGATGTGTTGAGCAATTCCCCTTTTTGCAGGGGCATTGGCATGCAAGAGTACGAGAAATTCCTGAAATCTGTGGCGCCCACGGTCAGAGAATACAACCGAAATGACTATGTCGTGCGTGAGGGCGACGCCGTCAACGGATGTTTCATGGTGTTGCAGGGAGAAGTGTTGCAGCTTCGCAGCACTGCGACGGGCGAAAAATCGGTGTATGACAGAATTCAGCCGGGGCAAATGTTCGGAGAGGTCATTCTCATGCTCCCCAACCGCAAAAGCTGGGCTACGGACTATATCGCGCGTTCCCAATGCAAGCTGCTTTTTTTTGAAAAAAAAACCATCTTGAATGCGGAGCTCGACCCTGCGGTTTTTACCAACCGGATCTATCAAAACTATGTCTACTGTGTGTGCAAGTACGCGGAAAAACAGATGATTGCATTGCGATGCCTGCGCAACACATCCGTCAGGCAAAAAATCGCCACATACATTTATGAAATGTACTGTTTTTATGGGCAAACGCAGCTTGAACTGCCACTCAACCGCACGGAGCTGGCTGCCTATTTGTTTATGCCGCAGTCCTCGCTGTCTCGTGAAATGGCGAAAATGAAGCAGGACGGGATCATCGACTACTATCGGGATGTCATCAAAATTCTCGATCTGGACAGGCTGAAAAACTGAAGACGCTCCAAGATCCCGGAGAGACTGCGGGGTAAGTACAACGGCATGGCGACGTCAGTCGCCATGCCGTTGTGGGTATTATTTCAGGCGCTTTTTCATCACAAACGCGCCGGCTGCGGCCAGAAGGGCCAACAGGGCACCCACAAGCCATACAAACGGCAAAGGTGTGTCGCCTGTCTTGGGAGCGGATGAATTCTTGCCCCCGTTTGCCGGGTTGTCATCGGAATCATTGTCCGGCGTCACATTGCTGAGAGGGGACTGGTCGGAAGGAATGAGCATGCCTGTTGTGTCACCATACGGGTCACTGATGCTCGGAGGCGTGGGTGTGGGGTCGTTGTTATTCGGAGGCGTGGGTGTGGGGTCGTTGTTATTCGGAGGCGTAGGTGTGGGGTCGTTGTTTTTAGGAGGCGTGGGTGTGGGGTCGTTGTTGTTCGGAGGCGTGAGTGTGGGGTCGGAGTTGGTAAGCGGGCTTGGGGGTGGTTCGTTGGTGTTTGGGGGCA
>JAVBOR010000056.1:0-17114 GCA_031550325.1 Oscillospiraceae bacterium | reverse complement strand
GGCAGGCTCGACGCGAATCCAGGAAAAATATGAACCACAACGGTTTCGGGAATTCATTTCTCGAAATCGTTTCCCTTCAAACCGCCTCAGCGGTTTGATCCTGCCCTCGTTTTGTCAAAGAACCAAAGGTTCTTTGACAGCCTGAGCCCTGCGCCCATAGGCGGCAGGGCTAAAAGTTGTGGATAAGGCTAAATGTCTTCCTCGTCAAGATCGTTGCAGCAATCACAGCAAGCGTCGCTGAGCAAGTGAGAACGCTTGGCGGAAATCTGATCGCGGATGTCATCAAAAATCTTCATGAGAACATCAAAATATTTTATGGCGAGCAGCGCGATCGCTCCGATGGCCAAGATCCCCATAAACAGTCCTAACGACCATTTGACAGCCTGTTTCAAAGTCACGCCTCCTTTTATTTTCGGCAGCAAGGCCAAGGCCGGTGCCGGATCCTATAATTACACACATAGTATACTCGTTTTTACCATAAATATCAATAGGAAAACGTAACGCGCCTGAAATTTTGGCTTGCTTTGCCGAGCATCCTTCGCGCCGGGGATGTGTCCGTTCGGAATAACCGATGCGGCTTCCCAGAGCCGCAGCGGAGATGCCGGGACATAACAGCCGGGCTCACATAAAAGGGAAAGGGCCTTCGCAACATTGTGCAAAGACCCTTCATTATGTAAAAACTAGCTGTTCATTTGGAAATGGACTAACGGGTCAGTTCCTGAATGCAGTTGGGGCAAACGTTTTTGCCCTTGAAGTTGATAATGTTGCGGGCATTGTTGCAAAAAATGCAAGCTGGTTCGTACTTTTTCAGGATAACTGAGTTCCCGTCCACATAAATCTCCAGAACGTCTTTTTCTAAGATATCAAGAGTTCTGCGAAGTTCTATGGGCAGGACAACCCTCCCAAGTTCGTCGACTTTTCTGGTGATACCGGTAGACTTCATGCGCTTGCCCTCCTGTCAGAAAATGGAAATTCTATTTATAACTTAGATTTTCATATTATACTGAACACATATGGTTTGTCAACTAAGTTGGCGAAAAAGGGAACTCTGCATAATTGCCAATGTTTGCCTATATGCATAATGTATGAAAAAGAGTGGAGGGGGGAGTCAAAATGACCATGGCCTATGTTCTGCTGGGCATGGCGGGCATTTCCGTCCTGTACGCGCTTTGGGCCGGAACAGGCGCCGAGGTCGGCCTGGCGCTTGTGCAGGGCGCGCAGCGCGCAGTCGATCTGGGGATCTCCATGGCCGGTATGCTTTGCCTCTGGACGGGCCTGACAGAAATCATGAAGCGGTCTGGGCTTATGGAAAAGCTTGCAGCGTTTCTGCATAGGCCGCTCAGCTTCCTGTTTGGTAAGGTCGCGGGCGACAAAACGGCCATGGAGTACATCGCCGCCAACGTGTCGGCCAACGTCCTGGGCTTGGGCAATGCCGCCACGCCGCTGTCCATCCGCGCGGGAACGCGTATCCAAAAGCTTGCGGGCGGCTCCAAAACAGCGTCGGACGCGCTGTGCATGCTGGTGGTGCTCAACGCGGGTTCCATCCAGGTCATCCCGGCGACCATCGCCGCCGTACGCGCGCAGGCCGGGGCCAACACGCCGTTTGACATATTGCCCCAGGTTTGGTTTGCCACGGTTTTGAGCTGTGTTGCGGGCGTTGTGGCGGCCAAGGTGTTTGCCAGGGTTTGGGGGCCTGCTAAATGACCGTCGCCATCATGATGTGCGCCATTATGGCGTGGGGAATCATCAAGAAAGTGGATAACTTTGACGCCCTGATGGCCGGCGCCAAGGACGGATTGATGATGATGCTCCGTATTATTCCGGCGCTCGTGGGACTGCTGGTCGGCATCTCGATGCTGCGCGCTTCGGGAGCGCTGGACGCGCTGGCGGCGCTGTGCGCGCCCCTGTTCAGGCTGACGGGCATTCCGCCGGAATGCGCGCCCCTTGTGTTTATCAGGCCGTTTTCAGGCAGCGGCGGCCTTGCCGTGGGCGTCGATCTGATTCAAACATACGGCGTTGACTCGACGATCGGCCGTACGGCCGCCGTCATGCTCGGGTCAAGCGAAACCACTTTTTACACGATCAGCGTCGTGTGCGGCGCTGCCGGCGTATCCAAGACGCGCTACGCCGTTCCCGCCGCGCTGATCGCCGATCTGACCAGCTTTGTGGCAGCGTCGTGGGCGGTGCGCCTGTGGGGGTAAACAAACCGTCACAGAACCTTAAAGGACGGGATTGAATAAGGCTTTTGACAGACAAAGTTTTGCCCCCGCACAGAGCGGGGGCAACGCAATCAGGCGAAAAAACGAGAGGCTCCTCAGTACAGGCCATGTCCCCAACGACCTTATGGCCACCCGTTTTTTCACAGAGTGTTACGAAGAAAACTTCACCGCGCAAGGGCGTAAGCGGAAATCTAGGAGAAGATTTCAACCGCCCACGCGGGAAACCGTCAGTTGCTCAGGGTGATATTGTCGGTGCCGTTGAGCTCAAACTCGGTGATATATTCCCGAATGCGGGCGTTGAGCTCGTCCATGTCGTCTTCCGGCCCGCCTTCCATCAAGATGTCGCGCCGGGCCAGCTCTTCGGCTAAAATTTCAAAGAACACGGTGTCCTCATAGTCCATAATGGCCTCGTGAATGCCGCCCTCGGCAAAGGCGCGCGAAGGGATATAATCCGGGCCAAACCGTTCGGTCAGTGCTTCCATGCCGTCAGCACGTCCGGCGGAGAACACGGTCGACTCCACTTCGTCATAGTCGGTTAGGCGATCGTCCCCCCTGGTGGAGTTTAAGATCCAGTTTCCGATATACACAAGATCCAGAAGACGTCTGTACTGCTTGGTCGTTAAATGAAGGTCCATACGCGCCCTCCTTTCGTTTTCAGAGCACGACGTTTAACAACTGTATTATACAACCGATGCCCCAAAATAGCTACCTATTAAATTGTTAAATTTCTTGACAAATTAAACTTGCAAACAATGGGAGAATACCCTATTATATACGGGAAGACAGCGCCGCGTAACGGAGCCGTACCGCGCTGCCGGCACTTGCCGCGTATGCCGGGCGGCGGCTGGGCCGTTGTCTCTCCCCAAACCGATACAGATTGAAACACAGGTCTTTCCCGGATTCACTCAGGGAAAGACCTTATCAAAAACTGATCCCGCTCCCGCATTGTCAAAGAAACTTTGGGTACTTTGACCGTCTCCGCATAAGGCTTTGTGCGGGGCTCCTTATTTTTTTATGGAGAGAGGTGCTGCATTGTGGATGTGCGGCCAATCGGCGTATTTGACTCGGGACTGGGCGGGCTGACCGCGGTGCGGCGGCTGATCCAGATCATGCCCTGCGAGGATATCGTCTATTTTGGAGACACGGCGCGCGTGCCGTATGGAACGCGTTCGGTTGAGACCATCCTGAAGTACACAAGGCAGAATGTGCGGTTTTTGCGCTCCTTTGACATCAAAACGATTGTCGTCGCCTGCGGAACGGTCAGCGCGGCGGCTCTTCCCCTGCTTGGAGGGCAGATGGAGCTTCCGCTGATCGGCGTTGTCGAGCCCGCCGCCAAAAGAGCCGCCCACGTGACCAGAAGCGGGCGCGTTGGGCTGATCGGCACCCAGGCCTCAGTGCGCTCGGGCGCGTATGAGCGCGCGCTGTCCGCGCTCAACCCCGACATTGAAGTCACCGCCAACGCCTGTCCGCTGCTTGTGCCGCTTGTCGAAGCCGGCAGGCTCGCGCCGGAGGATCCCGTGGTGTCCCTGCTGCTGCGCGAATACCTTGAACCCATGCGCCGCGCTCAGGTGGACACACTGATTCTGGGCTGCACGCATTATCCGCTGCTGACGCGCGCCATCGAGGCCGTTATGGGCGCCCATGTGACGCTGGTCGATCCCGGCGCCGAAGCCGCACGGCAGACGGCGCTTGATCTCGAGGGAAAAGAGCATCCCAAGGGAACTCCGGGGCAGCTGAGCTTCTATGTCAGTGACGACGTGGAGAGCTTTGCACGCAGCGCTTCCATGTTTTTGGGGCGCTCTATGGAGGCCTGCGCCGTTCAGGTAGACATAAACGAGGATTTATGATATACTTTTTGTGACAAAGCGGCTGCGGTAAAGTGAGGATGGAAATGACAAAAAGAGATGTGATCATATCTATTCAGGGCAAACAGTCTTCCTTCTGGCCGAATGACGCCGGGGAGGACGAAACTGCCGTTGAACTGGTGACCTCAGGGCAGCTGACCAGGAAAAACGAGGAGTTTGTTCTGACCTATAAAGAGAGCAACATGTCGGGGCTCGGCTCGACTCTGACCACGCTCATGGTGCAGGATCGATGCGTGACCATGCTTCGCTGCGGGCCGGTGACGACCCAGATGGTCTTTGAGCAGGGCAGGAACCACCTCTCGCTGTACGAGACCGAAGAGGGCTCGCTCATGATCGGGGTCAAGACCAAGAGCGTGTCGTCCACGCTGGGCGACCACGGTGGGGAGATCAGCATGGAGTACGAGGTGGAAATTGACCACGCGGTCTCCGGCCTGAGCAGCGTTCATATTCATGTGCGCGAGGCCGGACAGGGCATACCGCCGACAGAGATGAAGGAAGACGAAATAGTATATGACCGGTATGTAAACTGACACTGTAGACAAACCTGCTGTTTGTCTGCAGGTAGGCTGTCAAAGAACCCTCGGTTCTTTGACAAAGCGGGGGTCTGGCTCGCGTCTTTGCGAAGACGCGCAGGGAAATACTTTCCCGGAATGAATCCGTGAAAGCATTGTGTTTCCAGTATTTTTCGGTTTCCAGTCCAGCAAGGACCTGCCTCCTTCGGCGTCAGGCTCGACCCGAAAACCGAAAAAGGACGAGGGTGCGAAGGATCTTTTTACAATCAGTTGCAAACGGACAAAGTCAAAATTATACGACAGAGGGACATTATGAATCTGATTCAGCTGGCAATGAACGATTTATCGGCGCGCGTTTCGGCGGCGTACGCGCGGTGCGTGGCCAAGGGCGAGCTGCCCGACGGCGCCGCCGCCCCAACGGCTGAAATTCCAAGGGACGTTTCCCATGGCGACCTGTGCACACCGTTTGCGCTGGCGGCCGCCCGTACGCTGAAACGCCCGCCGAGAGCCGTCGCCGAGGCCATAGTGGAAAATCTCGAGCTTGAAAACAGCTTTTTTGCGTCGGCGAGCATCGCGGGGGCCGGCTTTATCAATGTTTTGTACGCGCCGAAGTGGGCGGGAGCCGTGCTTAAGGCGGTCGAGCAGGAGGGCGGCGCCTACGGGCATTTGGATGAGGGCGCCGGAAAAAAGGTCATGGTGGAGTTTGTGTCGGCCAATCCCACGGGGCCGATGACCATCGGCAACGCGCGCGGCGGCGTGCTGGGCGACACGCTGGCCTCTCTATTGGCGGCGGACGGCTACGAGGTCTGGCGCGAGTTCTATCTCAACGATGCCGGCCATCAGATTGACGTGCTGGGCAAGAGCCTGGAGGCGCGGTATCTGCAGGCGCTGGGCAAAGAGGCCGAGTTTCCTGAGGACGGCTATCACGGCGACTATGTCGGAGACTTTGCCGGTCAGTATCTGGCCGAAAACGGCGACAGCCTTCTCGCGCTCGAGCCCGAGGCGCGCCAAAAGGCGCTCGTTGATTTTGTGCTGCCCCAAAACGTCGAGGCGATGAGGCGTGATCTGAAGCGCTACCGCATCACCTTTGATCGGTTTTTTGCCGAGAGCGAGCTGCACGAGAGCGGCTATGTCGACGAAACCATAGATCTGCTGACAAAGCGCGGCCACACCTACGAGCAGGACGGCGCGCTCTGGTTTAAATCCACCGCGTTCGGCAGCGAAAAGGACGATGTGCTGCGCAAGTCCAATGGGTTTTACACCTATTATGCCGTGGACATTGCCTACCATCGGGATAAATTTGAGCGCAGAGGCTTTGACACCGTGATTGACGTGCTGGGCGCCGACCATCACGGACACACGGTGCGCTTCCGGGCCGGAATCGCGGCGCTGGGCATAGAGCCTGAGCGTCTGCAGTTCGTGCTGATGCAGCTTGTTCGCCTGACGCGTGACGGGGAGATTGTCCGCATGTCCAAGCGCACGGGCAAGGCCATCACGCTGTCCGACCTGCTCGATGAAATTCCTGTCGACGCGGCGCGGTTTTTCTTCAACCTGCGCCAGCCCGACACCCACCTTGAGTTTGATATGGGACTGGCTGTCCAGCAGACGCAGGAAAACCCCGTGTATTACGTGCAGTATGCGCACGCGCGCATTTGCACCATGCTTGACCTGCTCGGCGATACAGCGGGCGAGGTGGACGCTGCTCTGCTGGAGCAGCCGACCGAGCGCGAACTCTTGCGGCACATCGCCCAATACCCCGAGGAGATCAGCCAGGCGGCGCGCGCCTATGAGCCGTCGCGCATCAACCGCTACGCCATTGAGCTTGCCGCGCGCTTCCACCGGTTTTACAACGCCTGCCGCATTAAAGAGGCTGAACCCGATTTGCGCAACGCCCGTCTTGCGCTCACGCTGGCTACGCGGAGAACCCTGCGCAACGCGCTTGAACTGCTGGGCATTGACGCGCCGACAAAAATGTGAGGAAGTGAACCCATGAAGTCCAGAGTTGTCTCGCTGTTTATGGTCTGTGTTTTGCTGGCGTCGCTGCTTGCCGTTCCGGCGGCCGCGGTTCCGGCCAAAGGAAGAGACCAGCTGGAACTGCTGAAAGAGATCGACTACTATGTCACGAATTTTTATGTGGCCACAACCGGCTCGTCCTATTTGCCGTCGGTCACTGCCGCTCAGCTTGACGCTGATCCCACGCTGTTTAGCAAAATTATCGACCAGATGGTCGGCCACCTTGACAAGTACACCGGCTTTTACACCAAGGAGCGGTATGAGGAAAACTATCCCATGGGCAATGGCGGCGTAGGGTTTGGCATCACAGCGTACAGTCTTCCCAAGGGATACTACATAAGCAATGTTTTGCAGGGCAGCGCCGCCGAGAAGGCCGGGCTGCGCGAGGGGGACATGATTGTCTCGGTGGACGGCGTGGACATCACGCAGATGTTCTGGACTGACGCGATCTCCATTTTTTATGGCCCGGAGGGCAGTGTCGGCGTGCTCAAGGTCGTGCGGCCGAAAGAAAAGGGCATTCTGACCTTTTCGGTGACGCGCGCAGAGTACTTCGTTCCCCATGTCTTTTCTTCCATTGAAAACGGCGTGGGCATTGTGACCATCACACAGTTTGGAACCGACGCCGATGTGGAGGATTTTCAGCGGGTTTGGGCCGAGTTCAGGGCCCAAAAGATTCAGAAGGTGATCTTTGACCTGCGCGGCAATCCCGGGGGCTCGGTACTCGTCCTGCGGGATATGCTCGACACGTTCATTCTAAAAAAGGACGTCAAGCTGTTTACCATGGTGGAGAGCGACGGGAGCTACCCGATTTACTCCGAGGGCACGGGGCGCTGGCAGCCCGAGAAGATGGTGGTTCTGATTGACGAGGACTCGGCCAGCGCCGCCGAAATGTTTTCGGGAACCTTAAAGGACAATAAGCTGGCCACCGTGATCGGCGTACCCTCCTACGGAAAGTCTCGCGGCCAATACCATATCGACCTGAGCTCGGGAGATTGGCTGGTGCTGACCGCATCGCGCATAGTCCTGCCGCGCACGGGGGATTATGAGGGCGTAGGCATTACGCCCGACATCGTTGTGGAGCTTAAGCCCGAGCCGTACCAGCCGCCCAAAAGCTTGGCGGCGCTTTTCACCGAGTATCCGCTGTTTCCCCGGCTGACCACATCGAACCGTGTGCTGGCCGTGGAGCAGAGGCTCTTTGAACTGGGCTTTTTCTATGACGTTCCCGACAATATAGGGGACTGGTACACGCTGCAGTGCATAGTCGCCTTTGAAAAGGCGTATGATCTGCGCGTCACGGAGGGCTACGTCGGCGTGCAGGCCCTTGTCAAGCTGGACGAGCTGATGAAGCAACTGGAGAAGATGTCCTTTATCCTGACGGACACGCAAATGGAAAAGGCGATTGAGTTTTTAAAATAAGCAAAAAGGTCGCGGCGTGATGCCGCGACCTTTACAGACTGAAAAAGAACTCTTGGTTCTGTGACAAAGCGGGAGCTTGGCTCAAACGGCTGCGGTGGCTTGCAAGCCCGTCGGCAGGCCCCGTATGTATGGCTACAGCACGATCTCCATGCCGTCATAGGCGGCGTGAATGCCGTGAAGCAGGACATGCTCCTCGATTTGGGCGTGGTTCATGCCGCTGTTGTGCGAAATATGGGTGATGAAAAATTTGGTGTTTGTGGTGGTGCAGCCGATCTGATACATGCGGCGGCGCGTCGTGATCGCGTCCTCGAGGTTCATGTGATTCGGCGTGTCCTTGTTCACGGGATTGTTGCAGTCAAGGCTGACCAGATGGATGCGGTGCCCGGCTAAGAAGTCCCAGGTCTGCTCGGGCAGAAATCCCGTGTCGTTTCCGTATAGTAAAGTCTTTCCGTCTTTTTCAATCAGGTAGAGATACGCGTCATTGCAGTGACGGGCAAAAAGCGCGGTGATTTTATACTCGCCGAGCTTAATGGGCTTAAAGGGCCGAATCAGCGTGAAGGAAATGGTTTCGCGCTGCTCTTCGGACAGATGCGCCTCCAGCATGGACTGGACATGTTTATTTCCCACGACATTGATGCGTTCTGTGGCGCGCGTCTGCGTGTAAGGCGGGAAAAAGTTGCGCAGCTCATGGACATAAAAATGCTCGCGATGCTCGTGGGTGATCAGCAAATGCTGCAGGCCTGAAAGACTCTGCTTGAGCATCAGGCTGCTCGACCACAGATCGGGCGTGAGATCCAACAGCAAGTTGTCTTCAACCAGCATGGACGCGCGCCGGCGCACATTGCGTCCCCCGGTTGCAAGCGCCTCGGCGCAGACCGGACAGGCGCAGAACAAACAGGGCAGTCCCTCCGACGCGCCCGTGCCGAGATATCGCACTTTCAACAAAAGAACCCCCTTTTTCGCATCGAATATACATAGTTGCTACAATAACATATTCAAAACAAAAAAGCAAGGGGATCAATATCATGGTTGACGTCACACCCCGTTTGTCGGAAGAAATGAAACTGAATCTTCAGCATGTGCGCAATGTCACCCAACTGCTGGATGAGGGCAACACAATTCCGTTTATCGCGCGTTACCGGAAAGAGGTCCACGGATCGATGGACGACCAGGTGTTGCGCGATCTGGCTGACAGATTGACCGGGCTCAGGAACCTGGAAAAGCGGCGGGATGAGGTGCGCGCCTCCATTGAGGCGCAGGGAAAAATGACGCCGGAGCTTTCAAAGGCGCTCGACGACGCGCTGACCCAGTCTGAAATAGAGGACATATACAGGCCCTATAAGCCCAAACGTCGCACGCGCGCGACCATTGCCCGCGAAAAGGGCCTGGAGCCGCTGGCGGAGATTCTCTTTGCGCAGGACGTCACCGAGGGAACGCCGGAAGCGCTGGCCGAGCCTTTTGTCGACGAGGAGAAGGGCGTTGCGACCGTTCAGGACGCGCTTGCCGGCGCTTCGGACATCGTGGCCGAGTGGATTTCCGACAACGCGGACGCGCGCCGGCTGCTGCGGGAGATGATCGGGCGCGTGGGAACTCTTTGCGCCGAGGCCGAAACAGAGCAGGACAGTGTGTACCGCATGTATTATGAGTATTCCGAGCCCATTTCGCGCGTGCAGAGCCATCGGCTGCTGGCCGTCAACCGCGGCGAGCGCGAAGGGTTTTTAAAGGTTTGGGTTGACATTCCCGAGGACAGCGCGCTGGCTCTTCTCTACAATTCGTTTGTTCTGGAGGGCTCGGTCACCACGAGGCTGGTTGCCGCGGCCTGCCAGGACGCTTGGAAGCGGCTGCTGCAGCCGTCGGTGGAGCGCGAGGTGCGCGCCGCCCTGACCGACGAGGCGTCAGAACAGGCGATCAAAATGTTTGCGCTGAACACAAAGCCGCTTCTCCTGCAGCCGCCCATTAAGGGGAAGGTCGTCATGGGACTTGACCCGGGCTATCGCACGGGCTGCAAGGTGGCGGTTGTGGACGAAACCGGCAGGGTGCTTGACACGGCGGTGGCCTATATCACCCACGGCGAGCGCGGCGAGGCCGACTCGAAGGAGCTTTTGTCCGGCATGATCCGCAGGCACGGCGTATCTGCCATTGCCATAGGAAACGGAACGGCCTCCAAAGAGACCGAGATCTTTACGGCAAAGCTGATCAAGCAGTTCAGAGGGCGCGTGTCCTACATGGTGGTCAATGAGGCCGGGGCGTCCGTGTACTCCGCCTCCAAACTCGCTGCCGAGGAGTTTCCGAACTTCGACCTCACGCTGCGCTCGGCGGTGTCGATTGCCCGGCGGCTGCAGGACCCTCTGGCCGAGCTGGTGAAAATCGACCCCAAGAGCATCGGCGTCGGGCAGTACCAGCACGATATGCCGCCGGCGCGCCTGTCCGAGACGCTGGATGGCGTGGTGGAGAGCTGCGTCAACGCCGTGGGCGTTGACCTCAACACGGCTTCTGCGCCTCTGCTCACAAGGGTTGCGGGCGTCGGCGCGTCGCTGGCCAAGAACATCGTGGCCTACCGGGAAAAGAACGGACTGTTTCGCGGCCGGAAGGCGCTGCTCAGCGTCCCCAAGCTCGGCAAGCGCGCCTATGAGCAGTGCGCCGGATTTTTGCGCGTTCCGGAGAGCGAGGACATTCTGGACAATACGGCGGTTCACCCCGAGAGTTATGAGGCTGCCAGAAGTCTGCTCGACCTGTGTGACTATTCGGCCACTGACATCAAAGAGAGCCGCCTGGGGGATCTGAAAAGCCGCGTGCAGGGCCTTGGCGAGACTGCGCTCTGCGACGAGCTGGGCATCGGCCTGCCGACGCTGCGCGACATGGTGGAGGAACTGCTCAGGCCGGGGCGGGACATTCGCGATGAGCTGCCGCCGCCGATGCTGCGCACGGATATCATGGGCATAAGCGACCTGGCAGTCGGAATGAAGCTCAAGGGCACCGTGCGCAATGTCATCGACTTCGGTGTGTTTGTCGACATCGGCGTTCACCAGGATGGGCTGGTTCATGTGTCCGAGGTCAGCAACCGCTTCGTGCGCCACCCGTCAGAGGTGGTCAAGGTTGGGGATGTCGTGGAGGTCACCGTGCTGAGCGTGGACGCGGACAAAAAGCGCATTTCGCTGAGCATGAAGACCGTCCAGTCCTAAGAAAACTACCGGATTACCCGCGTCAAACGCAGCTTTTTCTGTTTAAAGACAGCGCCGGCCGGACTGTGGCGCGGGAAAAGGCGTTGGGCAGAGACCCGGGATGAAAGAGGCAATTATGTTTGTGATACGCAGGAGCGTTTGCCGCGCCGGCAGACGCGTATGAGAGGCGCCGCCGAACGTTGGTTTTATAAGAGTCTGGTGGCGCTGGCCATTCCCATCGCGCTGCAGAATATCATCAACAGCTCATTGTCGCTGTTTGACACCTTTATGGTGGGGGCACTGGGGGAACAGGAGCTGGCAGCGCTCACGCTGGCCAACTCCGTGTTTTTTGTGATGATGCTGTTTGTGTTCGGCATTCAAAGCGGATGCAGCGTGCTGATCGGGCAGTACTGGGGCAAAAAGGACACGGACGCGATCAACCGCATCGTCGGCATGGGATTTTACTGTGCCGGTACGGTGACAATCGTGGCCGCGCTGCTGGTTGCCCTTTTTCCCCGTCAGATTTTCTCTATCACCAGCGACAACGCCGAGCTTGTGGCCATTGCGGCGGAATACGCGCGTATTGTGGCTGTTTCCTATGTGTTCAACGGGTTTTCCTTGGTCTACCTGGGCGCACAGCGCAGTATGGAGAATCCGCGTATCGGGACGATCGTTTTAGCCCTATCGATGGCATTGAACACGGTGCTCAACTATGGACTGATTTTTGGAAACTTCGGCCTTCCGCGCATGGGCGTGGCCGGAGCGGCGCTCGCCACCGTGCTGGCGCGTGTTGTGGAGTTCTGCGTGACCTTTGGGTACGCGCTGTTCTGGTCGCCGTTCAAATTGCGCCTAAGGCTCTTGCTTCGCCCGGGATTGGTTCTCGTGTCTGATTTTGTCCGCTATAGCGGGCCGGTGGTCGCCAATGAAACGCTGTGGGGGCTGGGCTTTTCCATTTTCCCCATCATCATCGGCCATATGCAGGGCAGCGCCTCAGGCGTGGCAGCGTACACCATCGCCATCTCGATAGAGCGTCTCATGTCCGCGCTCTACTTCGGCGTTGGCAACGCCGCGGCGATCATCATCGGCAACGCCATCGGACGCGGCGGGGAACGGGACGAGATCTACAAGCTGGGCAAAAGACTGATCAAGATCACAGGGCTCTTTGGCCTTGCCGCGGCGGTGGTGATGGCCGTCATGGTTGAGGCGGTTGTCGCGCCGCTGGTGTTTCCGCTGTTCAGTGCCTCGCAGGAGACCATTGCGCTTGCCAAAACCATGCTCTACATTACGATTATTGCCATCACCTTCAAAGCGATTAATTTTACGGTTATTGTCGGGGTGCTGCGCGGCGGCGGTGACGTGGTGGCGGCCGCGCTCATCGACATTGTTTCCATGTACGCGCTGGCGCTTCCGCTTGCGGCGGTGGCTGCGTTCCTGCTAGAGTGGGGGGTGCTGGTCGTATACGGCGTCATGTGTCTTGAGGAGTGCTGGAAGTGCGTCGCCAGCCTTTCCCGGTTTGGCTCAAAGAAGTGGATTCGGAATGTGACGCGCGAGCAGTCGGATATAGGGGAGATGGCGGCACCATGAAAAAACTGACGCTCATGCGCGAAGAGTACGGGGTGGTGGGCCGTCTGGCCTGGCCGGCGCTCGTTGAACTGATTCTGACGCAGCTCTGCTCCATGGTTGACCTGATGATGGTCGGCAGACTCGGTACCTGGGCGCTGGCCGCGGTCGGCCTCAGCGCACAGCCATTAATGCTGCTGATGAGCGCGTTCGCTGCGCTCAATGTCGGCGCCACGGCGCTGGTCGCGCGCTTTAAGGGCATGGAGGAGCAGGCCGACGCAAACACGGTTTTGCGGCAGACGATGCTCATCAATCTGGCGCTCGGGCTTTTGATGACGGTGCTGGGTACGGTTGGCGCGCGCTGGCTGATCGCGCTGATGGGCGCAGAGAATGAGATTACGCTCGCGGCAGGCGCGACATATTTGCGCATTCGGCTTCTGGGCTTCCCGGTGCTCGCGCTGACCGCAACGATCACGGCTGCCCTGCGCGGCGCAGGGTACACCCGCCAGGCGATGTGGTATAACCTGATGGCCAACGTGTTCAATGTCGTGGGAAACTATTTACTTATCGAAGGGAATTTCGGCTTTCCCCGCATGGAGGTGGGAGGCGCGGCGCTGGCCACGGTGATCGGGCAGGCTGCCGCCTTTGTCTTTTCGTTGTCCGTTTTGCTGCGCGGAAAGCTTTATTTGAGCCTGAGGCGCCGCGACAGTTTTTGGCCTGACGGCGGCATCATCTGGCGCGTTGTGCGCATCGGCCTGCCGGCGATGCTCGAACAGCTTGTCATCCGGACCGGGATCATGCTGTTTACGCGCGTCGTGGCCGGGCTGGGAACCGTGGTTTTTGCCACCCATCAGACAGCGCTCAACATTCAGGCGCTCTCCTTTATGAACGGCCAGGCATTTGGCACGGCGGCCTCCGCCCTGGTAGGGCAAAACCTTGGCGCGCAGAGACCGGAGCTCGCCGAAACGTACGCCAAACGCGCGCGCAGACTTGGGCTTGCGACGTCGATCGCGATCAGCGCGCTGATGTTCTTTTTCGGAGGCGCGATCATATCGCTGTATACCACAGACCAGAGCGTGATTGAGTCGGGCGCCAACGTCTTAAAGATCATGAGCGTCATCATTCCCTTTCAAAACGCGCAGATCATCGCAGCCAGCGCGCTGCGCGGGGCGGGCGATACGATGATGACGACGGTCATCACGTTTATCGGCGTGCTGCTATTCCGGCCGATCCTGGCGTTTGTGCTGGTAAATCAGGCCGGATGGGGCCTTTATGGGGCCTGGATTGCGTTGGGAGTTGACCAGATCCTGCGCTCGGTGCTGACGTTTTTCCGGTTCCGAGGCGGCAAGTGGAAGACGGTAAAGGTCTGAGGCTTCGTTTTGTAGACAAACCTTACGCGCGCTCGTCCTTTTGCGGTTTTCAGTAAAAGGGCACGAGCGCAAGAGGCATTTTTTTAGTCTGAGAAGCGGAGGTTCTTTAGCGTTCGCGTTACCGGAGATGGGACGTTTTCATGGCGCGCATGGCGTTGAGTACGGCCAGCATGGCGACGCCCACATCGGCGAACACGGCCAGCCAGATGCCAGCCAGCCCCATCGCGCCCAGCGCGAGGATGACCGCCTTGAGACCCAGCGCGAAAACGATATTTTCCACGACAATGCGGCGGGTGCGCCGCGCGATGCGGATGGCCAGGGGCAGCTTGGAAAGCTCGTCAGACATGATCACGACGTCGGCTGCTTCAATGGCAGCGTCCACGCCCGCGCCTCCCATGGCAACGCCCACATCGGCGTGCGCGAGAACCGGCGCGTCGTTGAGGCCGTCGCCCACATAGCACAGCGTCCTTCGGGAGGGCAGACTATGCTCAAGCTTTTTCACCAGCTGAACCTTGTCGGCGGGCAGCAGCTCGGCGTGCACCTCGTCAAGGCCGAGCTCGCGCGCGACTGCCTCGGCGGCGCCCGCGCGGTCGCCGGAGAGCATGACGGTTTTGCGCACGCCAAGCGCCTTGAGCTCGCGCAGGGCATGCTTGCCGTCCTTTTTCAGGTCGTCCTCGAACTCGATGCGTCCGGCGTACACGCCGTCAACGGCAAGGTAAACGGCTGTCGAGCCGCTTGGCGAAACCGTTAGCCCGGCGCGCTGCATGAGCCTTGTATTCCCGGCGAAGACGCGTTTGCCGTCCCGCATGGCCGAAACGCCAAACCCGGCGAGCTCTTCCACGCCGGTCAGCGGCGCCGGTTTCCCGCCGCCCGCTTCGCAGATGGCGCGGGCCAGAGGATGGGTGGAAAGCCGCTCCACATCGGCGGCGATGTCCAATAGGTTTTCAAAGCCCTTCTGCGGATAGACGCCGGACACGCGCAGATTACCGGACGTAAGGGTGCCTGTTTTATCAAACACGATCGTATCGGCCGCTGCCAGCGCGTCCATGTAATTGCCGCCCTTAAACAAAATGCCCAGCTTGGATGCGCCGCCGATGCCCCCGAAAAAGCTGAGCGGAACCGAGATTACAAGCGCGCAGGGGCAGGAAACGACGAGGAAAACAAGCCCGCGGTTTATCCATTCCGACCAGTCTCCGTGCAGGAAAAGTGGGGGAATCAAAACCAGGAGCGCCGCCAGCGCGATGACGAGCGGCGTATATACGCGGGCAAACCGGGTGATGAATTTCTCAGCCGGCGCTTTGGCAGCGCCGGAGTTCTCTACAAGCTCCAGAATTTTGGCCACGGTGGAATCTCCGGCCTTTTTGGTCACCCTGACCTCAATCGCGCCCGTGAGATTAATGACGCCCGCCAGCACCGCGGCGCCGGGGTGAACGTCTCGCGGCCTTGCCTCGCCGGTGAGCGCGCGTGTGTCAAGCTCGGAGTCGCCCGAGCGCACCTCGCCGTCCAGCGGCACGCGCTGGCCGGGGCGCACCAGAACGATGTCGCCGGGGGAGACCTCCTCGGGGGACACCTCTCGCCAGGCGGTGCCGACCAAAAGCGTGGTCGTGTCCGGCCTGACATCCATGAGTGCAGCGATGCTTTTGCGCGACCGCCCGACGGCCATGCTTTGGAAGTATTCGCCGACCTGATAAAACAGCATGACGGCGACGGCCTCGGGGACCTCATGTATGGCGATGGCGCCAAGGCTGGCGACTGCCATTAAAAAGTTTTCATCCAGCATATGTCCGCGCGTCACATTGCGCACGGCGCTAAACAGTACGTCGCCGCCCGCCAGGAGGTAAGCCAAGATATTCAGGGTCAGGCGAGCGGCTTCGGGAATGCCGGGCAGGAAGCCCAGGGCGAACAGCGCGCCGCTGAGCCCGAGCCTGATGAGCAGCGCTTTGCCCTCCGAGAGCGTGCGCCAAAAAGGAGCGCGGCTTGCCTTGACGGCCTCCGGGCTGACCTCCCATTCGCGCAGAACAGAGAGAATGTCGCTGTCTTTGGCCTGATCGTCGGTTTTCATCGACAGCGTCCGGTTTAAAAAGTTGATGCTGGCCGATTGGACGCCCCGCACGCCGCGCAGGCTGCGTTCGAGCTTGGCGGCGCAGTCGGGACAGTCCAGCCCGCTGAGCGTATACTGCTTTTGCATTTCGGCACCTTCTATTCCTGAATGTGTTCGACGCCCTGTCGGAAAATGGTGCGCACATGGTCGTCGCTGAGCTCATAAAACACAATTTTACCCTGCTTGCGCGACTTGACCAGCCGGGCGCTTTTGAGAAGCCTGAGCTGATGCGAGACCGCAGAGGTGGTCGTGTTCAGGAGCGCCGCAAGGTCGCATACGCACAGCTCCGACTCGGAAAGCGCGTACAGGAGCTTGACGCGCGTGGAGTCTCCAAAAAGCTTGTAGAGCTCGGCGAGATCGATCAGCAGCTCGTCCTCGGGCATTTTTTCCCTGACCTTGTTGACCAGATCGACATGAATCACATTGGCGGAGCATATCGGCACATCGGACATGGCGTCTGCCTCCCTAACAATAACAATTGAACGGTTGAATATATGTTCAATTGTTATTATAAAGCTCCTGTCGGCTTTTGTCAAGAGGGAAGCAGCTTGTTCAGGCGTCCTTTTTTGGCCAGCGCGCTCTGGAAAGAAACCCCAAAAGCGAAGCCCGGGCCGCTTTTGTCACCGAAACCCTTCCGGCTGCTGGGCAGAAAAAAGTCTCTCGGGTCTTCGCCTCTCTGAAAACCGATAAAGGACAAAAAACGCAGTGCCTTCCCGGAGTGAAACCGGGAAGGCACTTGAGACTGTAGACAAACCTTCGATTTGTCTACAAACGGGAGAAGGAACGCGTCTTTGTGAAGACGCGCATTGGGTGACTTTCCCGGAGTGAATCCGTGAAAGTCACATGTTTCCATACTTTGCGCTCAACCAGTCCAGCAGGGACCCTCCGCCTTCGGCG
>JAVBOR010000047.1:0-6351 GCA_031550325.1 Oscillospiraceae bacterium | reverse complement strand
CGCAAAGCATGGAAACAAGTGACTTTCACGGATTCACTCCGGGAAAGTCACCCAATGCGCGTCTTCACAAAGACGCGTTCCTGCTCCCGTTTGTAGACAAATCGAAGGTTTGTCTACAGTCTCTTCAAACCGCCTCAGCGGTTTGATCCTGCCCTACAGGCTGTCTACGTACAGTTGATGATCTTGGTGTCGCCGATCTCCTCAAGGGAGCCCCTGATGACAGAAAGGGCCTCTTCCCGGCTGACGGTAACCTGCACCCCGCTTATAAAGTTTTTTAAGGATACGGTTCTCTGCTTTATTTCATCCTCTCCGATAAACGCGACAAAGGGAACATTAATCCTGTTGGCGTAGCTCATTTTGTTTTTGAACTTTTTGTCCTCAAAGTAGATTTGCGCGTTTAGATGATTTGTGCGCAGGAGCGAGGCGAAGGCGATCGCCTCCTCATAGCTTTCCGTCATTGGCAAAACGAGGACGTCCACCGGCGTGCTCACCTGCCGATTCAGATAGTTCATTTCGTTGAGAATAAAAAACAGCCTTGTCAGCCCGATGGAAACGCCGACGCCCGGAAGCTTTTTGTCGGTGTAATGGCCCGCAAGGTTGTCGTACCGCCCGCCCGAACAGATGCTGCCTATTTCGGGGTGTTTGTCGAAGGAGGTCTCGTAAACCGTGCCCGTGTAGTAATCCAGCCCTCTCGCGATGGAGAGGTCGATCTTGTAGCTCTCCTCCGGCACGCCGAACATGGAAACTGCTTTCACGACGCACTCCAGCTCGTGGATGCCGCGCTCAAACAGCTCCTCCCCCCGGGAAAAAGCTCTCAGCTGGCTCAGCATCTCTTCGCTCGACCCGCTGATGGCGATAAACTGTAGAAGCAGCTCAACCTTCTCGGCGGCGATGCCCATATCCCTGAGCTCGCCGGCCGCCTTGTCCCTGCCGATCTTCTCGATTTTATCCACGATCCTCATGGCCTCTTCGGCGTATTCCTCGATGGACAGCATCAAAAAAAGGCCGAAAAGGATCTTTCTGTTGTTGATGCGAATGGTAAAATCAGTCAGCCCTAGGGCGCTGAAAACGCCATAAATAATGCTCGGAATCTCGGCGTCATTGGTAATCGCCAGCTCGCCGTCCCCGATAATGTCGATGTCGGCCTGATAAAACTCCCTGAACCGGCCTCTCTGCGACCTCTCTCCCCGGTACACCTTGCCGATCTGGTACCGCTTAAACGGGAAAACAAGGTCGTTGTAGTGAAGCGCCACATACTTGGCCAGCGGAACGGTCAAGTCAAACCGCATCGTCAGGTCGGAATCGCCCTTGGTAAACCGGTAGATCTGCTTCTCGGTCTCCCCGCCTGCCTTGGCCAAAAGCACATCGGAGTTTTCCAAAATCGGGGTATCCAGCGGCAAAAAACCGCAAAGGCGGTAATGCTCCTCAAGCGTCGAAGCAATTTTATTAAACAAAAGCTGATCCTGCGGCATCAATTCCATAAATCCCGACAAAGTCCGGGCCTTTACCCTTGCGTTATCCATGTTCTCCTCCATCACCATGCAAACATTCCCAAAAGCGGACGAGGCCCTGCCCAAACGAAAAGGGCAAAAATGCCGATCGCTTTTCCGCTTCCGGTTTGGCTTTATTTGTGAAACAGTTTACCACTCGGCAAAACAGAAGTCAACAAACCCCGGCTTAAAAGGGCATTCTCCGTGCTTTAGGGCCTCAACGCGCGCACGCCGCCCGGCTTTTCTGCCGCAGAAAAAAACCATGTCCGAAAATAGCCGGACTTTCGGAGAAAACGTGATATAATGAAGGCGGAATCCGGCGGGGAGGCGAAAGATTTGACGGAAAACATAAGCGGCTTGTATGCCGCGTTTAAGGCAAAGGACGCTCGTTTTGACGGGCGCTTCTTCGTCGGGATATCGTCCACGGGCATTTACTGCCGCCCGGTTTGCAGGGCAAGGCAGCCTAAGCCCGAAAAGTGCAGCTTTTTTGATACGGCTGCCCGGGCTGAGCAGGCGGGGTTCCGCCCGTGCCTTTTGTGCAGGCCGGAGCTCGCCCCCGGAACCTCGGTCACCGACGCCACCGACAACCTTGTTTACAGGGCAGCGAGGATGCTCCAGGAAAACTGCGGCGGCGGGGAAAACCTTTCTGAGCTCGCCGGACGGCTTGGCTGCACCGACCGGCATTTGCGGCGTGTTTTTGCGGCCAAGTACCACGTTACGCCGGTTCAATATCTGCAGACATGCCGGCTTCTGCTCGCCAAAAACCTGCTGACGGAAACCGATCTTTCGGTTCTCGGCGTGGCCATGGCCGCGGGCTTCGGCAGCCTGCGCCGCTTCAACGACCTTTTCAAAAAGCACTATCGTCTCGCGCCCACCGCCTTGCGCAAAAAAATGCCGCAGGAAAGGGCGCACACGAGCGCCGTGACCCTGGCGCTGGGGTACCGCCCGCCCTATCCCTGGCAGGAAATGCTGGGGTTTCTGGCCGGACGCACGATCAACGGGGTCGATGCTGTGAAAAACGGCGAGTACATGCGAACCGTTCATATGACGGCGCAGGGCGGACATGTCTACGGCTGGGTGCGCGTCGGCCACAGGCAGCAAAGCTGCGCCCTGACCGTCACGGTCAGCGAAACCCTTCTGCCCGTTCTGTCGCAGGTTCTTGCGCGGGTTCGGCATCTGTTTGACCTCTGCTGCGATCCCGACGCCGTTTATGAGACGCTGAGGGTTATGAACGACATCCGCCCCGGCCTTTGCGTTCGGGGCACCCGCCTTCCGGGATGCTTCGACGCCTTTGAGATGGCGGTGCGGGCCGTTCTGGGGCAACAGATCACCGTCAAGGCGGCAAGCACGCTGGCCGCCAGGATTGCCCTGACGTTTGGCACGCCCGTTCAGACGGGGATCCCCGAGCTGACCCATGCTTTTCCCACGCCCGACGAACTGCTCTCTCCGGAGGACCCTTTGGAAAACCGGCTTGGGCCGCTCGGCGTGATTGCCGCGCGGTCAAGGACGATCGACGCTCTGGCGCGATCCCTGCGTCAGGGCGAGTTCAGGCTCGACCTGACGGTCCGGCCCGAAGACGAGATCCAAAAGCTGATGGCAATCCGCGGCATCGGAAGCTGGACGGCGCAGTACATCGCCATGCGGGCGATGGAATGGCCGGACGCTTTTCTGGAAACGGACGCGGGCGTCAAAAAGGCGCTTCCGGGATACACGCCGAAGGAGCTTTTGAAGCTGGCCGAGGCTTGGCGTCCATGGCGCAGTTACGCAACCGTCCATCTTTGGAACTCACTGCAGGGAGGAAGCGCAAATGTATTATAGTTCGGTCGTCCCGTCCCCCGTCGGCGCCATCACACTTGCGTGCGGCGAGGACGGCAAAAGCCTTGTCGGCCTGTGGACACAGGGCCAGAAGTACCATGGGCAGCCCATCGCTGGGGCAATGACGGAAAAGAGCGATATCCCGCTTTTCGACACGGTGAAACGGTGGCTGGACAGATATTTTTCCCGGAAAAAGCCCGGCATTGCCGAGCTGCCGCTCAGTCCCATCGGCGGTGAGTTCCGGCAAGAGGTATGGAGCATCTTGCGCGAAATACCCTACGGCGAAGTGATGACCTATGGCGGCATCGCGAAAAAAATGGCCGAACGGCTGAACCTTGCGAGCATGTCAAGCCAGGCGGTGGGCGGGGCCGTCGGACACAACCCGATCTCCGTCATCATCCCCTGCCACCGGGTTGTGGGCGCCGGAGGAAGCCTGACGGGCTACGCGGGCGGCATCGGGATGAAGATAAAGCTGCTCGAGCTGGAGGGAGCCGACCTTTCGGGGATGTTTGCGCCTCAAAAAGGCACGGCCCTTTAGCAGACTGTCAAAGAACCAAAGGTTCTTTGACAAAGCGGGAGTTTGGCTCGCGTCCTTGCGAAGACGCGTTCCTGCTCCCGTTTGTAGACAAATCGAAGGTTTGTCTACAGGCTAACCTGCCGGCTGCGCCGTCAGGCTCGACATGAAAAGCGAAAAGGACGAAAGCGCGAGGAGCTTTTTTGACACATATCGGGAGGTATATATGAAACAGGATCATCTTGACAATATCCGTTCTTCCTTTACCGTTCAGGCAAAGAATTTTGAAAGCGGCTGTTTGAACTTTTCCAAAAAAGAATACCTTGAGCATACCGTGCGCTGCATGGAACTGCGTCCCGGCGACGTAGTGCTGGAGGCAGCCGCGGGCACCTGCGCCTGCGGGCGGTCAGCCGCCCCGTTTGTTCGGTCCGTCGTCTGCCTGGACGCGACCCCGGCCATGCTTGCCGTCGGGGAAACAGAGGCCGCCAATAGCGGGCTTGCCAACATGCGGTTTGTCAACGGGCTCGTTGAGGAAATGCCGTTTCCCGATCAAACCTTCGATGTCGTCATGACGAGGCTTGCGTTTCACCATTTTATCGGAGCCGAAAAGCCTTTTGGGGAGATGACCCGCGTTCTGAAGCCGGAGGGAAAGCTTGTCGTGATCGATATGGAGGCCGCAGCCGAAGCGCTTCGTGAAACAGAGGACAGGATTGAAACCATGCGCGACCCCTCGCATGTGAAAAACCTCAGCAAGCAGGAGTTCATGCGCTTGTTTGCGCGGCATGGATACGCTGTTACAAGACAGGAGTCCACCGCCATCGCGGTGTCGCTTGAGGCGTGGCTTGCGCTGACCGACACCCCAGGGGACGTCCGGGATGAAATAACCGCCCTGATGCAGGAGGATATGCGCGGAAAAAGCCCAACAGGGTTTGCCCCGTACCTGAAAGACGGGGAAATCCGGTTTGACCAGCGCTGGCTGCTGATGATCGGCCAAAGGCAGGCTCCGGGCGAGTGAGCCGAGCTTTTCAGCCCCCGCACGGCAGCTTTCTTTTGCGTCTTCTTTTTCCCGCGGTTGTATCCCCCGCCGAGTTATGCTAAAATGCTGGGCAGGAACGCCTGCCGGACGGGATAAGTCCGGATCAACCGACAAGGGGGAACCGACATGTCTCGAAAAATGCTGATCGTCTCCTTAGACGCCGTTTCCGCGAAGGACATCGAGATGCTGTGCCGTATGCCGAACTTTTCTTCTCTCCTGCGCCGCGGCACCCTTGTCACCGACGTGCAGTCGGTCTTTCTCTCCAACACCTACCCCGCGCACGCCTCCATCGTAACCGGGGTACACCCCTGTCGGCACGGCGTCATCGAGAACACCCTGTATCAGCCCGAGCTTTCGGCCCCGGACTGGCGCTGGTATCGCTCCTATATCCGCGTGACCACGCTGTTTGACGAGGCCAAAACAGCAGGGCTGACCACCTGCTCGGTGCTCTGGCCGGTCACAGCGGGCGCTGATATCACCTGGAACATGCCCGAAATCTTCGGCGCGCGCAGGCGCATGAACCAGCTCGCGGTTTCGCTGCAAAGCGGCAGCAAACGCTTTCAGCTCGGCGCACTGGCGCGCTTTGGCCGCAAGCTCTTCCCGCTCGGCCAACCGTCGCTCGATCATTTCGCCACCGCCGTGGCAGCCCGCGCGCTGCGCGTTCAAAAACCCGACCTGACACTGTTGCATCTGACCGACGTCGACACGGCCAAGCACCGCTTCGGCCCGTACAGCGCCGAGGCTGCCGACGCGCTTGACCGCCATGACGTCAGGCTTGGCCAGCTGATCACCGCGCTTAAGGACGCCGCGACCTATGACAGCACCGAGATCATCCTGTTGGGCGACCATGGCTGCCTGCGTGTCGAGCGCACGGTCGACCTCAATCAATATACCGCCGGGTTCGGCGGCCGCGCCGGATTCCACCAGGCTGGCGGCTGCGCGTTTTTGCATCTGAGCGACCTGCAGGACGCCGAACTCGCCCAGCAGGCTGCCGAGCTTGTCCAGCGCCTTCTTGCCGATGAGAGCTCGGGCGTTCTCCGCCCGCTCACGCGACAGGAGATGGCCATAGGAGGGTTTGACAGCGAGTACGCGTGCGGACTGGAGGCCAAACCGGGTGTTTCGTTTGGAAAGCCCTGCAAGGGCCAGCATGGCTACAGCCTTGCCCAGCCCGATTACACAACCTTTTATCTGGCAGCCGGCCCCGATGTCCCGGAGGATCTCAAGCTGACCGGCGGCAGCATTGTCGATCTGTGTCCGCTGGCCGCCACCCTTCTGGGGCTTCAGCCATGGGATATGGACGGCAAACTGAGGATTCCTCTTTTGCGGTAAAGCTTTGTCAGAGAACCAAAGGTTCTGAGACTGCAGACAAACCTTCGATTTGTCTACAAACGGGAGCAGGAACGCGTCTTTGTGAAGACGCGCATTGGGTGACTTTCCCGGAGTGAATCCGTGAAAGAGTTGTGGTTCTAATTTTTTTCGCCTGTCAAGCCTCATTC
>JAVBOR010000021.1:0-10118 GCA_031550325.1 Oscillospiraceae bacterium | reverse complement strand
ACGGCACCAAAAGCTCCTGTTGCCGTGCTTGTACTTCAGGTTTGCATGTCTTTCATACATTATCAGACTGCTCTTACCCTTCAAAAATCCCACAAAACTTGACACGCTTATCTTTGGCGGTATTTCTACCAGCATGTGGATGTGATCAGGGCATACCTCCGCTTCTACTATGTTCACCTGCCTCCATTTGCACAATTCTCTCAGTATTGCCCCTATTTCCGCCTTCATCTTTCCGTAAAATATCTTCCTGCGGTATTTGGGTGCAAACACTATGTGGTATTTGCAGTTCCATTTGGTATGTGCTAAACTGTTGCTGTCATTCATTCGAATGTCCTCCCTTTGATTTCCCAAGTGCAGTTGACAGACCGCACTTGTAGTATATCAAAGGGAGTTCTTTTTTTATTTTCATCGCTAAAGCTCTTTTCGCTCCACCGGCATAGCCGGTGGTTGTCTCCAGTAACAAAAGGCTTTCACGGATTTACTCCGGGAAAGCCTTTCTCTTTAAACCGCCTCAGCGGTTTGATCCGGTCTATTATTTTGCAGCCAAGCCGAAGGATTGGCTACAGGGCCCTCTCTGCGTGTGCGCCGATTCCCAGCCTCATGTGCTTGAGCTCGCGCACCACAAAGGCGCAGGTGACGATGCCCGCGATGACGTCCGCCATCGGGCCGGCGTACCAGATGCCGGAAAACCCGAAGATCAGCGGCAGGATCAGGTAGGCGGGGATGAGCAGAATCACCTGGCGCAGCAAGCTGAGCACAATGGAGATTTTGGCCCTGCCAATGGCCTGAAAGAAGTTGGACATGGGCACCTGGAGCCCGACGATGATGAACATGCTCAGGAAAATGCGCATTCCGCGCGCGCCGATCTCGATGAGCAGCGGATCGGGGTTAAACAGCACGACCAGCTGCTCGGCAAACAGCTCAACGGCAACGAAGCCGATGGCCGTGATGATCATCGCGTAGATCACTGACCACTTCAGCGCGTCGCGCACACGCTTGACGTTGCCCGCCCCGTAGTTAAAGCCGATGATGGGCTGCGCCCCCTGATTGATGCCGAACACCGGCATCATAAACAGCATGGCAATGCTGCTGATGACCGTCATCGCGCCGATGGCGATATCCCCGCCGTTTGCGCCGAACGCGATGTCACCGTACCGCACCAGACTGCGGTTGACAACAATGGTCACGACGCTGCCGGCAATCTGCATTAAGAACGGCGAAAGCCCGATGGCGAAAATCGCCGCGGCCGTACTCCACCGCGGACGCAGACAGGAACGCTTAAACCGCAGGACGGCTTTGGGCGAAATGTAATGCTGCAGCACCATCACAAGCGACACCGCCTGCGAGATCACCGTGGCCACCGCAGCGCCCGCGATGCCCATGTCAAAGACAAAGATAAAGATCGGGTCAAGGATGGCGTTGGTGATGCCGCCGACCAGCTGGGTGCGCGCGAAACGCACCGGGTCACCGGTCGCGCGGATGGGGTGGTTGAGCGCAAAGGCCATCATGTTAAACAAACAGCCGCCGAAAATGATGCGCATGTACGGCAGGGCGTGCGGCATCGTCAGGTCGCGCGCGCCGATCATCTCAAGCAGGGGCTGCGCGAACACAACTCCCAATATGGTGACGGCCACGCCGATGATGGCGATCAGGCTCAGGGCGTTTCCCAGAATCTGTTCGGCGCCCTCGTGGTCCCGGCGGCCAAGCCGGATGGAAATGCAGGCAGCTGCGCCGATGCCCACCAGCATGCTCAGGCCCATGATGACGTTCATCAGCGGCATACACAGCCCGATGCCGGACAGCGCCTCTGTCCCGACATCGGGAATTTTCCCCACCCAAATCCGGTCCACGGTGTTATATAATGAGTTGACCAGCATACCGATGATGGTGGGCAGGGAATACTTCAGCAGGAGCCTGCTCACCTTTTCCTCGGCCATGCGCCGCTCGGCCGGATTCAGTTCGTGCTTTTCCTCCATACTACTCCTTTCAGGCTGTCAAAAAGATCTTCGCCGCGCCAAAACCATGACTTATCCCGCAAATCAGGGCCTTTCGCCGTTTTGCGGCAAAACCCGGCTTCCCCTCCGGGCCATTCACATGACAAGGCTTTGGGTTAAAACGTCGACTAGACAGTCCGCTCCCCTTTTTGCGCCGCCGCTCCCTCAAAAAAGAGGGGGCTCGACCCGTTTTGGGGGAGCCCACCGCCGCGCGGTATTCCCTATTATATCACCGATTTCGTCCAAGGCAAGCGCGGATTGCCGCCCGGATACAAAGAATCGCTTGTCAGCAAAGTCATTTTTTGATATACTACGGTTTGTCAAACGGCTGCGGAAGGAGGAGAGAAATGCACAAGCAGGTTTTACGCCTTTTCGACCCCGGAGTCCGCCTGTATTTTGTTGTATTGATCCTTTTTGCGGCCGTCACGGCCTACTTTAACTATTATGTGGCAGCCGCCGAGTTTGTTCTGATCATCCTGCTGTTCTTTATCGTCAGGGCCATCGGCCGCAAACGGCAGAAGACCGTAATCCGGTATCTCGACCAAATGACCGCGCAGGTCGGCGGCACGACGCGCGAGAATGTCATCTCTTTTCCGTTGCCCATTGTGGTCATTCGCCTGGAATCGGGAATTATCGTCTGGGGCAACGACTCCTTTCGCGCCATCACCGACCATCGCGAGCACATCCTGGACACCTCCCTGTCGGCGCTGGTGCCGGGCTTTTCCACCAAGTGGCTCATAGAGGGTCATGAGGAGTGCCCCCAGGACGTCCCGCTTGGCGGAAGGCTTTACAAGGTGCGCGGCACCGTCATGCACTCCGAGCCGCGCAACGCCCTCCTGGCCTCCCTTGTGTGGGTGGACTGCACGGAACTTGTCTCGCTGCAGCGGGAGCGCGCGCTCTCGAGGCTTGTCGTGGCGGTGGTGCTGCTGGACAACTACGACGAATGCCTGAAAAACACCTCTGACTCCCAAAAGTCGAGTTTTTTGGCCGCGATCGACGAGCATGTGTCGGCCTGGGCGCGGCCGGCCGGCGGCATTTTGCGCAAGTTCGACCGCGACAAATACCTCTTTTTGTTTGAAGAGCGCTTTTTGCGCCAGTTTATCGAGGGCAAGTTCGCCGTGCTGGAGTCGGTGCGCAGCGTCAAAGGCGCAGACGGGGTGGCGGCTTCTGTTTCCATCGGTGTGGGCAAAAATAACCAAAACCTTGCCGAGGGCTTTTCCTTTGCCCAGATGGCCATCGATATGGCGCTCTCGCGCGGCGGCGATCAGGTCGTGGTGAAGGATCGCACTAACTTTGAGTTTTACGGCGGCCGCACCAAGGGGCTGGAAAAGCGCACCAAGGTCAAAAGCCGCGTGATGGCCAACGCTTTGTCGCGCATCATGGCGGACTCCTCGCTCATTTTGATCATGAGCCACCGGGGCTGTGACCTGGACTCCGTCGGTTCGGCCTCGGGGCTGGTGTGCGCCGCGCGCAAGCTGGGCCTCAAGGCGCACTTTGTCATTGACATGGAAACCACGGTCGCCACCGCACTTGTGCGCCGGCTGCAGAAGCTTGAGGAATACAGCGATGTGTTTATCGAGCCGCAGGAGGCCATCGTCATGGCAGACGGCAACACCCTGCTCATTGTGGTGGACTGCAACCGCCCCGACATTGTTGAAAGCTCCCAGCTGCTCCAGTCCATCAACAAGATCGCCGTGATCGACCATCACCGCCGCTCGGCTGTCTATATCGACACCGCGGTGCTCAGCTTTCATGAGCCCTACTCGTCCTCGGCAAGCGAGCTGGTCTGCGAGCTTTTGCAGTATATCTGCGACCCCGGGGATCTGCTGCGCACCGAGGCCGAAGCGCTGCTCAGCGGCATTGTGCTCGACACGAAAAACTTCACGATGCACACGGGCGTGCGCACGTTTGAGGCAGCGTCCTATCTGCGCGGCGCCGGCGCTGACACCATTTCGGTCAAAAAGCTCTTTCAGATTGATCTGGGCAGTTCGGTGGCGCGCAGCGACATTGTCCGCAACGCGCAGGTGATCCGGCGCAATATTGCCGTGGCCCCCGTTGACGCGCCGGTTGACCGCACGATCGCCGCCCAGGCGGCCGACGATCTGCTGGGCATTTCGGGCATTTGCGCATCGTTTGTCCTGTTTCCCACAGAAGGGCAGATCATGCTGTCGGCGCGCAGTCTGGGCGGGATCAACGTGCAGATGATTTGCGAAAAGCTTGGCGGCGGCGGCCATCAGACCATTGCTGGCGCGCAGATCAGGAACGCCACTCTCCAGGAGGCCGTTCAAAAGCTTGCCGCCGCGATAGAACTCTATTGCCAGGAAAATTACATTGAAGCATAACGCCGGGAGGGACCACCATGAAAGTGATTTTACTGCAGGACGTTTCGGGACAGGGCAAAAAAGGCGACCTCGTCTCCATTTCGGACGGGTACGCCCGCAACTACCTGTTCCCCCGCAAGTTGGCGATGGAAGCCACGACCGACGCGCTGAACACATATAAGCTCAAGGAGAAGGCAAAGGCTGAACACATTGCGCACGAGATTGAGCTGGCCCGCGGGGCGGCTGAGGCGCTGAAGACCTGCCATGTGGTGATTCACGCCAAAGCTGGCTCAAGCGGGCGTCTGTTCGGCGCAGTGACGTCAACCGAAATTGCCGAGGCGCTTCGGGCGCAGTTCGGCGTCGAGCTTGACCGGCGCAGTCTTGTCATGCCCGAGCCCATCAAGCAGTACGGGGTGTACACGCTCAAGGCCAAGCTCGGCCACGAGGTGTCCGCCGTACTGACTGTTGAAGTCGGCGAGTAGGATACATGGATGAACTAAGGCGACTGCCTCACAGTCTGGAGGCCGAACAGGCCGTTGTCGGATCGATGCTGCTGGACAGCCGCTGCATTCCCGACGCGATTGAGCTGCTGCAAAGCGGCGATTTTTATCTGCCCGCGCACAGGGACATCTTTGAGACGATTTACGAGATGTTTTTGGCCGGTGACGTCGTCGACCCGGTCACGGTGCTTGGACGCATGCGGGTGCGCGGCGTCTATGACGAAACCACCTCGCGCGAATATGTCGGCAGGCTGCTTGACGCCACGCCGACAGCAGCGCATGTCCGGCAATACTCCTCCATTGTCCGCGAGCAGAGCATTTTGCGTCAGGTGGCGCAGGTCGCGGGAGACATTCAGGCGCTCGCGCTGGAGCCCGCCGTGGAGGCGCACGCCGTCCTGGACAGCGCCGAACAGCGCATTTACGACATTCGCCAGGGCCGCAGCTCGCAGGATCTGTACAAGATCCCCGTCGTGCTCGTCGACGTATACCGGCAGATCAAGGAGCTCAGCGAAGCCGGCGGACGCCTGCCGGGGCTTTCGACCGGGTTTCCCTCCGTCGACCTCAAGATCGGCGGCCTGATCAACTCCAACCTGATCATTCTCGCCTCCCGCCCCGGCATGGGAAAGACCTCCATCGCGCTCAACATCGCGCTGCACGCCACGCGCTCGTCGGGCAAGACCGTGGTGTTTTTCTCACTTGAAATGTCCAGGGAGCAGCTCGTCAAGCGTCTGCTGTCCACCGAGGCCTCCGTGGACTCCAATGTTCTGCTGACTGGCGCGCTCAGCCCGCAGGACTGGTCAAAGGTCGGCGCGGCTGCGGCTGCGCTTTCCAATGTGGCGCTTCTTTTTGACGACAACCCGGCCATTTCAGTGGCTGAAATCAAAGCCAAGTGCCGGCGCGTGACCAATCTGGGCATGATTGTCGTGGACTATCTGCAGCTGATGCAGGGCACGCCGGGGAAACGGTTTGACAACCGCACAACCGAGGTCGGCGACATCTCGCGTTCGCTGAAGATCATGGCCAAGGAGCTCGACGTCCCGGTCGTCTGCCTGTCCCAGCTTTCGCGTGAAACTGCCAAGCGCGGCAAAAAGCCCGTGCTGAGCGATCTGCGCGAGTCCGGCGCCATTGAGCAGGACGCCGACGTCGTGCTGTTTCTGCACCGGGATGACTACTACAACGAGGAGTCCACCGAGCACAACCTCGCCCAGGTCATCATCGGCAAAAACCGCCACGGCGAAACCGGCGAGGTCGACTTGCTTTGGGAGGGCCAATACACCCGTTTTGCCCAGGAATGGAGACAGGAGGGCCAACATGAATAATTTGAAACTGCCCGACGCGCGGCGTCTTTTGGTCGCGTTTTCCGGCGGCGCTGACTCAACGGCGCTTCTGGACTATCTTTGGCAAAAGCGTCTGAGCGGCGAACTGGAAATGGTCGCCGCGGGGCATTTTAATCACCGCCTGCGCGCCGAGGCGGACGATGACGAACAGCATGTGCGCGCGTTTTGCTCATCACGCGGCATCCCCTGCTTTTTTGGCACCGCCGACGTCGCCCATGAGGCCAAGTTCACGGGTACAGGTCTTGAGGCCACGGCGCGGTCGCTGCGCTATGAGTTTCTGTTCAGCGCAGCGCAGCAGGCCGACGCCCAGATCATCGTCACGGCGCACACGGCCAACGACAACGTCGAAACCGTGCTGCTCAACCTCGCGCGCGGCTCCGGCGTGGCCGGACTGCGTGGAATCCCGCCTCAAAGGGGTGTCATGGTCAGGCCCATGCTCGGCGTCACGCGCGCCCAGGTGCTGGACTATCTGGCCGGGCGCTCGCTCGGCTATGTGGAGGACGCGTCCAACGCCGACACAAGCTTTCGGCGCAACCGTCTGCGCCACGACGTCATCCCCGTGCTGCGCGAGTTCAACCCCCGCCTGGAAGCAGCCGTCTGTCAGACCACAAGCCTTCTCAGGCAGGAGGAGGATTTTCTTTCGGGCCTCACCGCCCAGGCCATGCTGCAGGCTGAGAGCTGCCCCGAGGGCGTCTCGTTTCCCTGCGCCGAACTGGCCTCGCTCCATCCCGCGCTCGGCCTTCGCGTCTGCCGCGCCATGGCGGAGTCCTCGGGCCTGTTTGCGCTTTCTTACGACCACCTGATCTCCATGCTTTCGCTCTGTCAGAGCGAGAGCCCGCACGCCGGGCTTGACCTGCCGCAGGGCTTTGTCGCGCGTCGGAAATACGACCTGCTGATTCTCGGCCCGGCCGCCCTGCTCACATCCCGGCAGTCGGTGACCCTTTTGCGGGAGGAAGCCTCTCCCGACGGGGAGAATGTTCACAAATCGTTCAATACCTTTTTGATCAATGCTGATACAATACAGGGAGATCTCACGGTGCGCTCGCGTCAGCCCGGCGATACCATCGCCCTTTGCGGACGCAGTGGATCGAAAACCCTGAAAAAGCTGTTTATTGAGGAAAAGATTCCCGTGCATTTGAGGGACAGTGTCCCCGTTTTGGCAGACGACCTCGGCGTCGTGGCCGTCTGCGGCTTTGGTGTAGATCGTTCGCGCGTCGCGCAAGAAGGCAGCCCGGCGCTGAAAATTACCGTGAGGAGTGAGCCCATATGATGGGGGATCTGGAGCGCGTTCTGCTGACCGCCGAGGAGATCCAACAAAAGATAGACGACATCGCGCAGCGCATCAACGAGGATTACGCGGGCAAAGATCTCGTCCTGGTCAGCGTCCTGAAAGGCTCTGTGGTGTTTATGGCCGATCTGATGCGCGCCATCCGAGTTCGGTGCGCCATTGACTTTTTGGCTGTCTCCTCCTATGGGAAAAACACCACGTCCACGGGCGCCGTTAAAATTCTGAAAGATTTGGACATGCCGATCGAGAATAAAGACGTCCTGATTGTTGAGGATATCCTTGACAGCGGCATGACGTTGAGCTATATTATGAATCTAATGGTGGTGCACAAGCCCGCCTCGGTTCGTTTGTGCACGCTGCTCGACAAACCAGCCCGCCGGCGCGTTCCCATTACGCCGAATTATTGCTGTTTCTCCATTCCCGATGAGTTTGTGGTCGGGTATGGGCTGGACTACAACGAACAGTACCGAAATCTTCCGTATATCGGCGTTCTCGCGCGGCACGTATACGCATAGCTTCGCCGAGGGCTTCGCGCCGCAAAAGGCGTCCTGTGCCCTGCTTCCCGGAGGCCGGCGCCGGCCTTTACCAAAGACAATAACTCCAGCAAAGGGTGTGATCGATTGAAGAAGAAACTCCTGCGGGACGTTCCGTTTTACGCTGTAATCCTCGTGGTGCTTGTGATGACGCTGGTCATTCTGCAAAACGCCAAGAAGCCGACCGAGCCGGGCTATTCCGAGGTCATCCGCGACTTTAAGCAAGAGCACGTCAAGGAGTTTATCATTGAGGGCTCGGTTCTGACGTATACCTTGTACACCGGCGAGGTTCGGGAGCACAAGCTTTTCAGTGTGGATTATTTTCGCGAGGACGTCAACGACCTCGTTTTGCAGCAGGCTGACAAAAACGTCATTGTGGGCTACACCTACAAATTGGGATTTGTCCCTCCCTGGTGGATGGTCATTTTGCCCTATGTCTTCGTCATCATTGTGTTCATCGGCCTGTGGTACTTTATGTTTAACCGCTCGGGCGGAGGCGATGCCAAGGCCATGAGCTTCAAGCGCGCCCACTATAAGGTGGCGTCCGACGAAAAGAAGAAGATCACGTTTGCCGACGTCGAGGGCGCGGACGAGGAAAAAGAAGAGCTCCAGGAGATCGTGGAGTTTTTGAAAAACCCGCGCCGCTTTGTTGAGATCGGCGCGCGCATCCCCAAGGGCGTTTTGCTCGTCGGCCCTCCGGGCACCGGCAAGACCCTACTGGCCAAGGCCGTGGCAGGCGAGGCCGGCGTCCAGTTTTTGTCCATCTCGGGCTCGGACTTTGTTGAGCTCTATGTCGGCGTGGGCGCGTCGCGCGTGCGCAACTTGTTTGAGGAGGCCAAGAAGGCCCAGCCCTGCATCATCTTTATCGACGAAATCGACGCGGTCGGCCGCCATCGCGGCGCTGGCATGGGCGGCGGACACGATGAGCGCGAGCAGACCTTAAATCAGCTTCTTGTCGAAATGGACGGCTTCGGCTCCAACGAAGGCGTGATCATCATCGCAGCCACCAACAGGCCTGACATCCTTGACCCCGCTCTGCTGCGCCCCGGACGATTTGACCGCGAGGTCTATATCGGCAGGCCTGACATCCGCGGCCGCGAGGCCATTCTGCGCCTGCACGCCAAGAACAAGCCGCTTGACGAGACGGTCGACTTGACCGTCATCTCCAAGATGACGCCGGGCTTCACGGGCGCGGACCTGGAAAATCTGCTCAATGAAGCGGCGCTTCTCGCTGCGCGCCACGGGAAAAAGGCTGTCGGAATGGACGAGATGCACGACGCGATGATTAAGGTGATCGCCGGCCCCGAAAAGCGCTCGCGCGTCATTTCGGCTGTCGAGCGCCGCCTGACCGCGTTCCACGAGGCCGGACACGCCGTGGTCAGCAAATACCTGCCCAACGCCGATCCGGTTCACCAGATTTCCATCATTCCGCGCGGAATGATGGGCGGAATGACCATCTCCCTGCCCAAAGAAGACAAGAGCTACCGCAGCAAGAACGAAATGCTGGATGAGCTTGTCAGCTTCCTGGGCGGTCGCGTGGCCGAAAAACTCATGCTTGACGACATTTCCACAGGCGCGTCCAACGATATTCAGCGCGCCACGAACCTTGCGCGGGCGATGGTCACGCAGTACGGCATGAGCGAGCGTCTCGGCCCCATCAACTTTGGAAACGAGCATGAAGAGGTCTTCCTTGGCCGGGATTACGGCCACACGCGCAACTACTCCGAGGAGGTCGCCGCACTCATCGACAGAGAGATCAAGGTAATTATGGACACGGCGTACGACCGCTGCGAGGCGATTCTGGCAGCCAACACCAAGGTGCTGACCGACGTGGCCGAGTATCTTCTGGAGCATGAGACCATGGACAGCCATGAGTTTGAGACTTTCTTCGCCAAGGAGGCTGCGCCTCCCGAATCCATTCCCGACACGGACTGACGGCGCTGTGAAGTCACCTGAACAGATAATCACAACGCTCCCCCGGATTCACTCCGGGGGAGCGTTGTGGAGACTGCAGACAAACCTTCGATTTGTCTACAAACGGGAGCAGGAACGCGTCTTTGTGAAGACGCGCATTGGGTGACTTTCCCGGAGTGAATCCGTGAAAGAGTTGTGGTTCTAATTTTTTTCGCCTGTCAAGCCTCATTC
>JAVBOR010000069.1:0-11308 GCA_031550325.1 Oscillospiraceae bacterium | reverse complement strand
AGACTGTAGACAAACCTTCGATTTGTCTACAAACGGGAGCAGGAACGCGTCTTTGTGAAGACGCGCATTGGGTGACTTTCCCGGAGTGAATCCGTGAAAGAGTTGTGGTTCTAATTTTTTTTTCGCCTGTCAAGCCTCATTCGTCCTCGCGGGCGGCCGGCCTTCGCCTTGCGGCTTTTGAACCGGTCGCCCCTTCAGGGCGCGTGCGCTTCAACACGCCTCCAGGCTCCAGGCCTCCCTGCTCGGGCGCTCGGCTCTTCTTATTTCAGTCCAGCAGGGACCCGCCGCCTTCGGCGTCAGGCTCGACGTGGTTTTGCGCAAAGGAACGAAGAGGCGACCTTTGTCTACAGGCTGACGCGGCAAGCAAAGCTTGCCGCGTCCACTCAAGGCCTGCAGGGACGCATCCCTGGAACTGGTTGTTAGGCGTACAGGGCCTGAACAAGCGCGGTGATGTCCAGCATGTCGACAGTTCCGTCTTTGTTGATGTCGGCATCCCTGTTGTCGGTTCCGAAATAGTAAAGGGCAAGAGAGAGGTCGGCGGCGTTGACGACGCCGTCGTCGTTGACGTCGTGGATCGACCTGTACGTATACATCGCCAGCGCGTCGTTCGGGGTTGTGGTGACTTCGACGTTGTCACCGCGCGAGTACGCCTTAACGTCGCCGAGCTGCACATAGGCGCGATCCGGGGTCTGGCCGGCTTTCGGAGTCATTTCGACAAAAGCGACAACCAAAGCGTCGTCGTATCCAATGGTTTCCTCGTTCTTTACGCCGATAACGACTTTCACGCGTCCCGCGCCGTCATCCTTGATCATGGCGACAGCGGCGCTGTTAAACTGCTCCGCAAGGTACACATTGACGTCATAGAGTGCGCTGTCATAATAAATCACGCCCTCAATGAGGTTGACCGGCGTTGTGTTTACGTCCGCACCGACCGCAAAAACCTTTTTCAGTTTTTCGCTTTTGTCCTCGGCATACGTGATGCTGAGGTTGCTTGCGGGCGCCCTGAGCGTGTTGCCGCCGCCGTCAATGACGTTTGCCATGTTGACGAGAGTGTTTCCGTAGACGGCGCTGTTTGTCAGCGTAAGCTCTCTGGAGGCCGAGCCGTTAATGCCGCCAACGCTGCTCGTGCTGCTCGAGCTCGTATTGCCGATCACTGAAATATTGTCCAGCGTGCCGGAAACGCCGATGTTCAGCGCGCCGCCGGCGCCAGTTGCACTGTTGCCGGTGAAGGTACTGTTGGCTATGTATGTCGTCGTTCCGCCCTGGTGGCGAATGGCGCCGCCGACGCCGCTTGTCGCCGCATTATTTGTAAAGGTGCAGCCCGACACATACAGCTCGCCGCTCCACAGTCCGATCGCGCCGCCGCCATGCCGGTCACTGTTCGGCATGTTGGTGAAAGTGGTGTCCGTGACCCTGAGGTTCAGCGCTTGGCCGCGCGCGCCGAATCGGAGTCCCGTTTTGTTTACATCGTTGCCGTTGATGGTGTGCCCATTGCCATTGATGATGAGAGCTGCGCCCGCCCTATAGCCTGTATACGTGGCGGAGGAGACGGCGTCGATGTCGGCCGTCAGGTTGATGGTCAGACTTCCGTCGGTGAGGGCTCTGATGGCCGCGTCCAGTTCGGCCCCGGTAGAGACGGACACCGGTTCATCCCCTTCGGCAGCGAATGCCGTGAATGTGAAAATCGAGAGCAGCATGACTGCAGAAAGCAGGGTGGACAGAATGCGCCTTGGCGCACGCGTTTTGGTATTCATAGTATATTCTCCCTCTCGTTAACAGCGTTTTTTGTCCTCTTTTGCGCGGTACAGATATGCAGTTGGGCTGTGTGAACATCACCTCCCGGAATATAGAGTTTTCGTGCAGAAATATTTCTGCGTTTGCAGTGCGGTGGCAGGCAAATGGCGCGCATAAAAGTTTTCTGATCCGCTTGCATTCCATATCCTGACATGCTACACTACAAATTGTTAGATTACCAAAACATAATCTACCATGTTGGTTAGTCATATGCAACCGGCACAGGCAAACTTGATATTTGCCGGGCAGACATTGATACAAAATGGGTAGGTGAGCCATGAAAAGAGCTTGTCCTCAGCGGTGCGAGCCAGAAAGCAAAGTCGGGTTCGGTGGCCTCCTGCACCTTGATTTTCGGGGAAAGTACACAATCCGGCGAACAGAATGCGGAATTAACATCCGCATCGGAGAGGCGTTCTACGAAACGGAGATCAGGCGGCGTTTTCCCGAGGATACGGCAAACGGCAGACAGGTTTGGGAACTGAACGATTGCGACCAGCTCGAGGCGTCGTCGCGGCTTGTGTTTTGTCAACTGCGCCGGAGCCTTGACGCGGGGATTACATCCGAAATGTATTATGAGAGCAAGGTGCTGGAACTGCTGTTTTTGCTCGGCGGCAGCGCGCCGGCCCCTGTCCGGCGCGGGTCGGAGCTCTCGGACGACGATAAAAAGGCGGTCAACGCCATACGGGAGATTATCGACGTCCAGTTTTGCCGCTGCCCTAAAATCGCGGAGCTTGCCGTCATGGCAAACACCAGCCCCGCCAAGCTGCAGCGGGATTTCAAGGCGGCGTTCGGGCGAACGATCCACAAATACCTTTTGGAAACGAGGATGGCAAAGGCGCTTGAGCTCTTTGAGCGGTCGGATACATCCATCGGAATGATCGCAAAAGCCGTGGGCTGCGCCAAGCCCGGACGGTTTTCCGAAGTTTTTAAGGCCACATACGGCGTAACGCCGACGGAATATAGGAGAGGACAAAATGGGAAAGTTATTCTTCACATCGGAGAGCCGCGCTGACGCGGCTTGTGCGCGTTCCGCGGGCCAAATGGGCGCGGCAAGACGGGTGGCCTGCCTTTTGCTGCCCTTTGTATTGCTCTGCTTGTGCGGGTGCGAAAAGCAGCCGGAGACCAAATCCAAAATGCTGGATGGCCCGCTCGATACGGTTAGCACGATCACGCTTTACGACTGGAGCGGCGGCGAAGAGCCGATTGACGAAATATTTGAGATGCTGGGCGACATCGACTCGAGGATGTCGTCCGTATCCCTGACGAGTGAGCCTGCGGCCATATCCGCCGGAGCGGGAAGCCCCGTGGCGGTTTCACAGGATACGTTCGGCCTGATCAGGTACGCGCAAACCGTCAGCGCCGAAACAGGCGGAGCGTTTGACATCACGGTGCGCCCGGTCGTCTTTCTGTGGGGAGTTGGCACGGAAAACGCGCGCGTCCCGGCACAGACCGAGATCGACGCCGTGCGCCAAGCTGTCGGGTACGACAGGGTATCCCTTGACGAAACTGCGCTGTCGGTTGCGCTCGCGGATACGGGGATGCAGCTCGATCTGGGCGGAATCGCGAAAGGGTACGCGTGCGACAGGGCCGTGGAGATCCTTAGAAACGCAAAGGTCGGGCACGCGATCATCGACATGGGAGGGAATATCTACGCCTGCGGGACAAAGCCCGACGGATCCCCGTGGCGGGTGGGCGTTAAAAGCCCTCTCGTCGGCGAAAACGGGCATTTTGGAATCGTTTCGGCCGCCGACCGCGCGGTCGTCACGTCGGGCGTATACGAGCGCTTTTTTGAGACCGACGGAAAACTGTATCACCACATCATGGACCCTCGGACAGGGCGCCCCGTTGACAACGCGCTGCTGTCCGTGACCATCATCAGCGAGTCCTCAACGCAGGCGGACGCGCTCTCCACAGCGTGCTTTGTTCTCGGCGCGGAGCGCGGCCTCGAATACCTTGAAACACTGCCCGGAGTGGAGGGTATTTTTGTGGGAGAGGATCTGCGCGTCTGGATATCGTCCGGCCTCAGGGACAGTTTTCAAATGGCGGACAAGCGCTTTGCGCTGGTGGGCGACGATGAAGAAGGCTGACGGGGTCATCATTGGCGCGATACTTTTGGTATGCGCCGCGCTGTTTCTGTTTTCGAGGTTTGCCGGACAAAAACAGACCGGGCCGATCAGCGCGGAGATCTATGTGGCGGGGCAGCTCGCGCAGGACGTGCCTTTATCCGGTGATGCGGCGTATGAGCTTGCGATCGGGGAGGGGAAGGTCGTTTTGCTCGTCGAGCCGGACGGGGTGTCTGTCGCCAGCGCCGACTGCGCGTCCCAGACCTGCGTACACACGGGAAAAATTACGCTGCCGGGGCAGATAATCACCTGCCTTCCCAACCGCGTGATCGTAAAGCTCACCGGGGAAACGGACGTAGCTCGGGAGGTGGATGTCGTTGCGAAATAGCGTGAGCGCCAAAACCGTAGTTCAGATTACGCCGAGGTTGGCGCAGAAAGCGCTTTTTTTGGCGCTTGCGCTGATCGCCGGGATTGTTGAGAGATGGATTCCTTTTGAGTTTGTGGTTCCCGGTGTAAAGCTGGGGCTTGCCAATGTCGTGATATTAACCGCAATGTATTTATTTCCCCGCCATGTCGCCCTGGAGATCTCGCTGATTAAATGCGTCGTCATTGGCATTCTTGCCGGGACTGGCGTCTCGTTTTTCTATAGCGTGGGCGGGGCGGTCTGCAGCTTTATCGTCATGTCGGTGATGCTTCAGCTTGGAAAAGGGAAGATAAGCCCCATCGGGGTTAGCACCATGGGGGCCGTATTTCACAACATCGGGCAGATCCTGGTCGCGTCTGTCATCATGCGGACGTTTATGGTCGCTGCATATCTGCCGGCGCTCCTGGTTTCCGGCGTGATTACCGGCGTGATCGTGGGCGTAATTGTAAAAATGCTGGTTGAGCAGCTTCCGAAGGTGCTTCAATCGGCCAAAAAATAAACCGATTACGCAGCGCGGGATCAGAATCAAGAAGTTTCCAGACGGTAGACAAATCCCGCTTGTGCCGACTCCAAAGCTTTCCCGACCGCCGCCGCGCTCCAAGCTGTTGGGCGCGGCGGCGCCCATGGCTGTGAAAAGCACGGCGGCCGGCAGCCCCCCTTCCCGCGCCTCGGAAAATTGTGGCCTGCCTGGCCGATTTCCAGGTTGTGTCGTCGGCGGGAATGTAGTATAATAATTAAAACCCGCAGGAAGGGCTCCGGGAATGACGAGCGGGCAGGGACGGCGGCTACTTGGCATGAGAAAATATGCGCGCTTGCCGAGCCCTCAAACGGAGTTTCCGGCGGCATAACCGCGGAGTGACCATCACGATTCCGAAATGATGGGAATAGGCACAGAAGAACTGTTTACAAAGGATTTGGGTGATCATTTGAGAGTGATGTAATCTTTGGGCTGTTGTGTCCGCGGGCGGCAATACGAGTGTTCAAAAATAGACGACAGGAGCATGAATTATGAAAAACGGCAGACTGCAAATCGGATTCATCGGATGTGGCGGCATCGCCCATCAGAAGCACCTTCCGGGGATGAAGCCTTTAGACGTTGATCTGTGTGCCTTTTGCGACGTGATTGAGGAAAGAGCGGAAAAAGCGGCAAAAGAATATGGCGTACCGGGCGCTGTTGTTTGCACGGACTACAAGGTGATTCTGGCCGACCCCAACATCGACGCCGTACACGTGCTGACGCCGAACGTCTCGCACTGCGAAATCTCCGTGGCCGCAATGGAGGCCGGAAAGCACGTGATGTGTGAAAAGCCCATGGCGGCGACCGAAGCGGACGCGTTCAAGATGCTGGAAGCCCGCGACAAAACCGGAATGCTGCTGACCATCGGCTACCAGTATCGGCATTTCCCCGAGAATCAGGTGGCCAAGCAGGTCGTTGAGGACGGTTGGCTCGGCGACATCTATTACGCGGAAGCGACCACCATGCGCCGCAGAGGCGTTCCCACCTGGGGCGTGTTTACGGATAAATCAAAGCAGGGAGGCGGGCCGCTGATTGACATCGGAACCCACGCGCTTGATCTGACGCTGTTCATGCTGAACAATTATGAAGTCGATTATGTTGTGGGCACCTCGTTTGAGCGCCTTGGCCAGCTGCTTGATCCCGCACACCAGGGCCAGGTTGGCAGAAGGGGCGAGCAGATTAGTTGGGACAACAAGAACTATGATGTGGAAGACTCGGCCATGGGCTACATTAAGATGAAAAACGGCGCGGTGATCAACCTTCGCACGTCGTGGGCCATCAATATCGCCGAGGGCGCTGGCGCCAACGGCAACGCAACGGTTCTGCTGGCGGGCACCAAGGGCGGTCTGGACACCATTGAGCAGCGCGTGCGGTTTAACCACATCGTCGCGGGCCAGCCGACCATCTCCCATGTCGGAAACCGCGTTGAGCCGTTTTTCCCCGGCTTTTCCGCCGGCATTGCCCCGCCCTCCAAGGAAGCTGAAATCTGGGTGAGCGTCCTGAAAGGGGAGAGAGACCTTTTTGTCACGGCCGATCAGGCGTATGTGGTCACGAAGATCCTGGATTCCATCTATGTCTCTTCCCGCACAGGCAAACCGGTATTTTTTGATTGATGCTCTGAATATCGCATAATCTGAAAAGGGGGAATTTCCATGAAAGTAGGCATCGGGACGTATTCTTTCGGCGGAATCGCCAGCTATCTCGGTCTTGGCCCGACTCTTGAGGAAAAGTTTAAAACGATTCGGGATCTGGGCTTTGCAAGCGTTGAATTGCTGCCCGTCGAACTGGACAACGATGTCGAGGACATCAAGCGCTGGCTGAGCGAAACGGGACTCACGGTTTACTCGGTTCACGCGATGCCGACCGAGGAAATTGTTAAGAAGATGGCCGCCATCGGCGGAAAAGCAGTGATCTGGGCGGGCACGCCGTTTTGCAACAAGGCCGAGGCGATCGAGGTTGCCCAGCAGCTCGACGATATGGCGAAGATGGCCGAGCCGTACGGCATTAAGGTGGGGTACCACAATCACAATCAGGAGTTCTATTTTGATGAGGGAAAGTCCCTGATGGAGCACCTGATGGATAATGGCTCGCGGTTTTTCGCGCAGCTGGACTGCGGATGGGCGATGTACGGCGGCATGTATCCGCCCTACTTTATCCGGAAATACAAAAACCGCATCATCGCGATCCACGTCAAGGAGAACAACAAGGTCATCGGCCCCGGCGAAACCCCGGCGTCCCGTCACGGAAGCCAGGATAACATTGCGGGCGCGTTTGCCAACGTCAAGTCGCTGCCGCTTGAAGAGCGCCAAAAGATACTCGACGGATTCAATGAGCGCATAAAGGCCGACAGCGGCCGGTTTAACGTCCAGGGCAAAATGGGCGATCCCGACTCCAATATGAACTGGCTGGAGATCAAGAAGGCGCTGGACGAGCAGGACTTTGAGGCCTTCTGGGTCGTGGAGCGCGAGGGCTTCTACGACGAGCATGATCGCTGTATTGCCGACGACTGCGCATGGATTAACGCCAATATCAAATAGGGAAGCCTGAGCAGCGAAGCAGATTCAGCCTGTCTTCCTAAAAGCAAAAGGCCTTGAAAACATACTGTTTTCAAGGCCTTTTGGTGCGGGCTCCGCCAAACTTTCAGGTCTTGACAGTGGCCCGCAGATTTGCTATTATAACTATAATGACCATAATGGTAAAAATGGTCACAATAGAAGGAGGCGGTCGAGATGTCGCCAAAATCCTTGACGGAAACGGAAAAAGACAGGCAGCGAAAAAAAATCATCGGAGCGGCGCAGGAGATGTTCGGGGTGCAGGGAACCCTCAAAAAGCTCAGCGTCGACGATATCGCGCGCGCCGCAGGGCTCGCCAAGGGCTCGTTTTACCAGTATTTCCCCACCAAGGAAGTGTTTTTATACGAATGCATGTGGGACTACCACCAGAAGTTTTTCGCGCAGGCGGAGCAGATTGTGGCGCAGCCCGAGGCGGAAGGGCTGCCCCGGCGCTTGCGCGGGTTTATTGGGGAGCTGTTCTCCTCGCCTGAAACCATCGCGTTCTTCAGAAACCATAAAGAACTCAGCGATATTATCGAGAGCGCGGAGAGCCCCGACGGCCCGTACGCCGAGCGGGAGCGGGCGGAGTTTGAGAAGCTGCTGCGGCTGGCGAACATCGACACCGAAAAGGTCAGGCCGGGCGTTGTGCACAATCTGATTCACGCGCTGTATCTTGTGCGCGCCTCAGACCTGATGATCAAGGACAGTGTCCAAGAAGCCTCAGGCGTTCTTTTGGATGCGTTTCTCATGTATATCTTCGGAGGTGCGTCATGAGTCTGTATACGCTGGAGAAGCTGACCAAAACATACGGTGAAGACGGCGCCCGGGTGGTGGCGCTGGACGGGGTGACCCTTAGCCTGCCGGAGAGCAAGCTCATTGTCATTCTGGGCGCGTCCGGTTCGGGGAAATCAACCCTTCTCAATATGCTCGGCTGCATGGACAGCCCCACGTCCGGCCGGGTTCTGTTCGGCGATGAAGACATTACGGCCTTTTCCAAGGCGAAGATGACGGCCTTTCGCGACCAGCGTATCGGGTTTGTTTTCCAGAGCTACAATCTGCTCCCCGATTTGACGGCGCTGGAAAATGTGGAGTTCTCCACCGAGATCAAGGGCCTGTCCCGCGCCGACGCCGAGCGGGCGCTGGAACAGGTGGGCCTCAAATCGCGCCTGCATCATTTCCCGGCGGAGCTGTCGGGCGGGGAACAGCAGCGGGTGAGCATCGCCCGCGCCATCGCCAAGAATCCCAGGGTGCTCCTCTGTGATGAGCCCACGGGCGCGCTTGACTTTCAGACGGGCGTTTTGGTGCTGGAGGTGCTGTGGCGGATTGTCAGGCAGCAGGGCACCTCGCTGCTGCTCATCACGCACAACCAGGCGATCGCCCAGATGGCTGACCTCGTGGTGACGCTGCGCAGCGGCGAGATTCTGAGCCTTGCCGACAATCCCTCGCCCAGAGCCCCGTCTGAGGTATCCTGGTGATGGGGCGGACGACAGGGCTGCTTGTCGGCCGCAAGGCAAAGCGCCATTTGCCGCAGCTGTTGGGCATGGGGCTTCTCATTCTGGTGGGCGTGGCGTTCTTTGTGACGCTGTTTACCATTGTCCTGCGGTATGAGGAATCGGCGGAGGACTTTTTTGCGGACTTCCACTACGCCGACGTGACGCTCACCGGGAATTTCACAAAGGACGATGTCGCAAGCCTTGCCGCCGTGTCCGGCGTGACGGCCGTGCGGGGCCGGGTGGTCAAAGACTTCCACCTGGAAAACGATCGGATTCTGCGCGCCGTGACGCTGACCGAGGGCATCAACGAGCTGCATTATTACGAGGGGACGCCTCCGCGGGGAGAGGCGGAGTGCCTTCTGCTCAAACGAAATGCCGACGCCATGGGAATCCCGTTGGGCGCTGCTGTGACGCTGGACGGAAAGACCCTCACCGTGACGGGGATTGTAGCGTCGCCAGAGTATGTCTATATGGTGCAGAATGAACGCAATGTTATGGCCCACGCCGGCTCCTTCGGCGTTGTGTTTGTAAACGGCTCTTTTTTCCCGGAAGGGTACAATGAAATTGTGGCGCTCACAGACGACAAGGCGGCGGCGCGGACGCTGGCGGCGCTGGTGTCGGCGACGCAGAGCGTTTTGAGCGGCGACGCGCCCAACCATACGGCCTATCTTTCCGACCTTGACCAGATCCGCAGCTTTGCCGTCATCTTTCCCACCGTGTTTGCCGCGCTGATCGCGGTGGTCATCTTTGTCATGCTCCGGCGCACCGCCGCCAAAGAGCGGCGTCAGATGGGGTGTATGCAGGCGCTGGGGATGACGGAGGGGAGGATCGTCCGGCTGTACATGGCGCAGTTCGGTCTGGCTGCTGTTCCGGCGGCGCTGCTGGGCTGTGTGACGGCCATGCTGCTGTGCAACACCATCATCGGCATCTTTTCCTCCATGTTCGAGGTGCCTGGGCTGCACTTTATGTTCTATCCGCTCATTTGGGGCGGCGCGATCCTTACGAGCCTTCTCATCTGCGCGCTGTCCGGGTTTGTGTCGCTGCGGGGAATCATGAAGCTCAGCCCCGCGCAGGCGCTTCGGGCGCCGGCGCCCAAGGGCGGGCGCAGTGTTTTCTGGGAGCGGCTGCCCTTTCTTTGGCGGCGGCTGTCCTTCAATTCCCGCTACGCGATTAAGAGTACGCTGCGCAACAAAGGGCGTTTTTTTGCGGTGGTGCTGGGTATGTGCGGCTCCTGCGCGCTGATGGTGTTTTCGCTGGGCTTTTACGACTCCATCCAAGATACCGAAGGACAGTTTTTTGACAGCTTTGCCCGGTATGACGCATACGTCACGCTTGACCCCGTGCCGATGTCCGTAAGGCATCCTCTCGAGGACGGCTTGGACAGCGTCGAAAGGGCGCTGATGATGCCGGTGGAGGTGGAGGGAAAGACCTATACCCTCAATGTAACCCAGCCGGAGTTTTCCATGATGAACCTAAATCCCGGCGCGCTCGCCGAGGGCGTCGTCATTCCGGAGTATTATGCCATGCGCTGGGGCGTTTCCGCCGGGGATACGCTCATGGTGGCCGGCGCGGAGATGACGGTGTCTGAGGTCGTCGTCCAGACCCTCGGGCTTGCGCTCTATACCGATTACGGCTACGCGCAGTCGGTTTCGGCTCAGTTCCCGCCGGTGTATAACGTGCTGTTTATAAGGGACGGCGACATGCCCGCGCTTATGGAGCGGCTGCAGGACAGCGGCTTGGATTACGCCACCATTCAGGACGATCAGGCGACCGCCGATGCCACCATGGAGAGTCTGTCGGTGCTCATCTGGTTTATGATCTTCTGCGCGCTCATTCTGGGCTTTACGGTTCTTTACGCGGTGGGGCTTGTGAACCTTTCCGCGCGGGAGTACGAATACATGTTTATGGGTGTGATGGGCTATTCCCGCAGAAAGATTCTGCTCGCGCACGGCAAGGAGTCGCTCCTGCAGCTCGCCCTGGCCCTGCCGCTGGGCTTCGCGCTTGGAAACATCATTCTTTTTGCCATTAAGGACGTTTTCTCCAACGACAGCTTTGCCCTCTCGACGGTCGTTTTCCCGGGCAGCTATCTTTGGTCGGGGTTTGTGGTGCTGGGCATGACGGCGGTCATGGCCGTGGTCGCCATGCGGTACATCGGCGCGCTCGACATCGCGGAGGGGCTGAAGGCACAGGAGGAGACGTAAACGAGAAGCGACCTCTTTGCGGCGCATCATCCATAAGCGCACCGCAATCAATTTCGGCGTTTTCCCAAACCGCTGCAGACTGTCGAAAAAGCGCTTTGCACCTTCGTCCTTTTCCTGGATTCGCGTCGAGCCTGACGCCGAAGGCGGCGGGTCCCTGCTGGACTGAAATAAGAAGAGCCGAGCGCCCGAGCAGGGAGGCCTGGAGCCTGGAGGCGTTTTGAAGCGCACGCGCCCCGAAGGGGCGACCGGTTCAAAAGCCGCAAG
>JAVBOR010000006.1:0-6127 GCA_031550325.1 Oscillospiraceae bacterium | reverse complement strand
GCCTCCAGGCTCCAGGCCTCCCTGCTCGGGCGCTCGGCTCTTCTTATTTCAGTCCAGCAGGGACCCGCCGCCTTCGGCGTCAGGCTCGACGTGGTTTTGCGCAAAGGAACGAAGAGGCGGCCTTTGTCTACAGGCTGAGGGCCGCCTCGGCGGTTTGATCCTGCCCTCGTTTTGTTCAAGAACCAAAGGTTCTTGAACAGCCTTGCGGCCTTCCCGGAATGAACCCGGGAAGGCCGCTCTTTGTAGACCGTCTAGCGGTTTGATCCAGTTTCACGCTTTTTTTTACGCTGCTCGGGACGCCGTTCCACCGCCTGTTTGCGCAGCTCGTTTCCAAAAACGGCCACGGCGGCAACGAGAACACCCTGAACAATGCCTGAAACAACGGTTTTCGCGGTCATCCCGTGCCCCTCGACAAATGCGAGATAGGCGACCGTGACGACAAGGCTGACGCCCAGCAGAATAAATGGGATCATCCATTCAGCCTTAAACGCGGGAACGAGTTTTAGAAACCAGCCCAGCCCCCATAAAAAGACCACGAGGATCAGGAGTTCTGAGCAGATGTAGTCCGTCACAATTTCCATTCTTGGAACCTCCCCGTAAACAGGATATGTGCGCGGGGAGGCGGACTTGACAGCGCCGCGAGCAAAACTGTTTACGGCCTTGGCAGAATCACGGTCACTTTAAACAAATCTCCGTCAATCTCAATTGAAAAGCTTCCCTTTTGAAGCGTGATAAAACTTTGCGCGATGGACAGTCCAAGTCCGCTGCCCTCTCCGGCCCGCGCGTCATCCCCGCGCGTAAAGCGCTCTGTCAGCTCGCTCGGAGCCATGTTCAGCGGCGCTGCTGAGATATTCTTCATTACAAGCCTGCCGCCCTGCTGCACGCTGTCGATGCTGATATAAACGCGCGAGTCGGGGAGCGCGTACTTGAAGAGGTTGGAAAACAGATTTTCGATCACGCGCCAGAGCATCTTGCCGTCGGCGCGCACCGCCGTCTCCTCACCCGACAGCCTGACGTCCAGCTTTGTCTGGACGAGCTTGTCGTCCAGCTCTCCCAGCGCCTGCTCGATCATCGCGCGCAGCTGGAGGGTTTCGAGCTGGGGCTGCAGCGTCCCACTTGAGGCCTTGGCAGCTTCAAACAAATCGTCGGTCAGCGTTTTCAGCCGCTTGGCCTTTTGATCCACGATCTCCAGATACCGAGACGCGTCGGGAGCGTCGAGGCCTTCGTACTTGAGCAGGTCGACATAGGTCATGATGGACGTCAGCGGCGTGCGCAGGTCGTGCGACACGTTGGTCACGAGCTCTGTTTTCATGCGCTCGGCGCGCATCTCTCTGCCCACCTGAGCCTGAAGCCCTTCGGCGATGCCGTTGATGTTTCCGGAAAGCTTTCCCAGCGCGCCTCTGCCCTTGACCGGCAGCTGCATATTAAGCTGGCCAGCGCGCACGTCTTCGGCTCCTTGGGATACCTTGACAAAGTAGACGGTTTTGTACACCACGAACACCGTCGCGCCCAGAATCAAAAAAAGCGGAATGGGCGTCGGGAAGGTCACCCAGACGAGAGTGCCGAACAGCAGCGTCGCGCCGCCCGTCACCAGCGTCAGAGGCGCCGCCGAAAAGAGCGCACCGAAAAAGTTTTTCAGCAGAACCCACAGGGCGTGGACAATGACCAGAACAAGACAGGAGTGCCAGAACTCGCGGCGCTTGACATACTTGGCCAGCGACAGCAGGAAGCCGACGCACAGGGCAAAAAGCGCTGTCCACGGGACCATCAGCCAGAAGACCTCCCGCGTTTCCAAGGCCAGGCGAAAGATGTTCTCGGAAAACACTGCGAGGCCGACCACGAACAAAAAGAGCGCCGCCAGATAGAGATCCAGATAGATTCTGTCCAGCCACCACAGATGCACGGCGCTATCCCCCGGCCGGCGTCCGGCGACCAGGATCAGGTGAAGCAAACACAAACAGGAGAGCAGAGCCAGCAGAACGATCAGCGCCGCGATATGCAGAACGGCCCTGCGCTGCACCTCAAACTCCTCCCGCATCTGCTCGTAAAGCGTTTCTTCGATGCAGAAGTAGAGCGTCGAGTCCGCCGGAGACGCCGCCATTCCGGCGACAGTCAGGTCAGTTTCCTCGCCGGGAAGCACCACCGTATGATGTCTTGCCAAAAAGTATCCCTCATCCGGCTCGTCCCCGACATTCTGCAGCGTCATATGCGGCGTTTTTACCCAATATTGTATGCCGCCCTGCGCGCGCAAACGCTCCAAATTGGCGTCAAGCTTCTCCTTCACCGCGGCGCTGTCGTCGGTCATCCAGCCGCTTGCCTCAAGCACGGGCAGTACAAGCGCGTACATCTGACTGTAGTAACTCATGGTGTTGACAAACGGCTCGAGCGTCAGGACATCCGGCTGCTCTTCCATGGCCTCGTGCTCGACCAGATACACCGTGGTCCCTACCGCCGCGCAGGCAAACGCCACGCACAGTAAAAAGGAGACCACCTTAACCACCCGGCGTCTGGCGAATTTTCTCAACTCGATAGCCAATACCCCACACCACCTTTACATAATTTGGATTTTTCGGGTCGATCTCTATTTTTTCCCTGAGCCGCCTTATATGTACGGCCACCGTGTTCTCCGGGCTGTACGCCGGTTCACTCCACACCGCCTCGTAAATCTGCCCGATGGAGAACACTCTTCCGGCGTCCCGGATCAGGAAGTGAAGAATACCATATTCTATCGGGGTCAGCGCCACGGGCTCGCCGTCAACGGTCACCTGCTTGCTGGCGTCGTCGAGCGTCAGCCCGCCAGTCCGATACACGCCGGTGTGCACAGGCTGCGCGCCGAGCTGTGTGTACCGCCTAAGCAGGCTCTTGACACGCGCCACCAGTTCCAGCGGGTGAAAGGGTTTGGTCAGGTAGTCGTCCGCACCCATCTCCAGGCCCAGAATCTTGTCGCTGTCCTCGCTCTTGGCCGAAAGCATGAGAATCGGCAGATTGTTAAACCGCCGCGCCCGCATGGCCACCTGCAACCCATCCAGTCTGGGCATCATCACGTCAAGCACCATGAGCTGAAAATTTCCTGTCTCAAGCGCCTTAAGGGCCTCCAGTCCGTCATGCGCCTTGGACACCTCATGGCCGTCATGCCGCAGATATATGGCCACCGCCTCGCAGATCTCCTTGTCGTCGTCGCAAATGAGGATGTTCACCAGCACCCCTCCCATCTGATTTGTCTCTATTGTACCAGCCCATTATGACAAAAAAAAGGGCAAATTCCTTACAATACGCTTACGGTTGACAAAGCCGCCGTCCGTCCATTATACTGGTGTCGGCTCTTTCCATTTAAACTTGGAGTCTAAATAAGGTCTGCTGAAAAACCGAAGCCAACCATCTTTGACGACATTAAACAGACACGGTTTTTCAGTGTGCCCTGATGAAGGAGAACTATATATGGATCAGTCTTTTTTTGACGCGCATGAGGAAGCCATTCCCAGGGGCGGGGTGCGCACACGCTTTGCCCCGAGTCCAACGGGGTATATGCATGTGGGCAACCTGCGCACGGCCCTGTACACCTACTGCATCGCCAAACAGGCCGGCGGCGTGTTTTTGCTTCGCCTGGAGGACACCGACAGGGAACGCCTGATTGAGGGCGCCGACGAGCTGATCTACCGCACCATGAGATCCGCAGGGCTTGAGTACGACGAAGGCCCCGATGTGGGCGGGCCGGTCGGCCCCTATGTGCAGTCGCAGCGCCGCGACCTGTACAAGCCTTACGCCGAGCTGCTCGTCGAGCGCGGCGCAGCCTATTATTGCTTTTGTGACAAGCAGCGGCTGGAATCGCTCCGGCAAGGCCCGGACGGGCGCCAGTACGACGGTTTTTGCGCTCGTCTGAGCCAAGAGGAAATCGCTGCCAAGCTGAGCTCGGGTGTGCCCTATGTCATCCGGCAGAAAATCCCGCCCTCAGGCACGACGACGTTTTCCGACATGGTTTACGGCGAGATCACCGTCGACAACAGCACGCTGGACGACGGGGTTCTGCTCAAAAGCGACGGAATGCCGACCTATAACTTTGCCAATGTCGTGGACGACCACCTGATGGGCATCACCCACGTCTGCCGCGGTTCGGAGTATTTGAGCTCGACGCCAAAATACAATTTGTTATATGCCGCGTTTGGATGGCAGCTTCCCGTTTATATTCACATGGCGCCGATCATGCGCGACGCCCAGCACAAGTTTTCCAAACGCGCGGGCGACCCCACCTATGAGGATTTGCTCTCCATGGGCTATCAGCGCGAGGCCATACTGAACTACGTCGCGCTTCTGGGCTGGTCCCCGGGCGGCGAGCGGGAGCTGTTCTCCCTTAGCGAGCTTGTCGAGGCCTTCAGCCTATCGGGACTGAGCAAGTCACCCGCGATCTTTGACCTACAAAAACTCGATTGGTTCAACACGGAGACACTGCGCGCCATGCCGCCCGCCGATTTTGCCCGTGAGGCCCGCCCTTTTATTCAGGCGTCCGTTCACAACCCCCATGCCGACCCCAACATGCTGGCGGCGCTTTTGCAGCCGCGCTGCGAAAAGCTGTGCGACATCTCCGGGCGCGTGGATTTTATGGACACGCTGCCCGATTATGAACTCGATCTGTACACAAACAAGAAAATGAAGACCGACCCCGCGCTGTCTCTTTCCGTCCTGGTCCCGGCGCTTGAGGCGCTTGAGGCGCTCGATCCCTGGACACAACAGGGCGTGCACGACGCGCTGATGGAACTGGCCCATCGCTTTGAGCTTAAGAACGGACAGGTCATGTACCCCGTGCGCGTGGCCGTTTCGGGCAGGGCCTCGACTCCAGGCGGCGCGACCGAACTTTGCGCGCTGCTGGGCCGCGAGGTCTCGCTGGATCGTCTGCGCGCAGCCATCGAGAAGCTGTCATAGAACGCTGTTTTTAGACAGGCTGAGGCCCGGAAATCGCTTAACAGCAGCGATTCCCGGGCCTCAGCCTGTCGTTAACGGATTGTTGCTCCTCTCTCACTTCAAAATCATCACGCGCACGATCTCATTAGGGTTATCCTTGCCGTAGCTCACGGCCACAACGTTGCCCTCGACGATCTCGCCCGAGCTGCTTGCGCCCATCACCACGAGTTCGGCGGGAATGGTCACGGTCGTCTCTTCTCCTGTGTACACAAGTTCAAACTCCGGCATGGTCATGTCTCCCCCGCGCCCGGGATCCGCTCCGCCTGGGCCGCCCTCGCCGTCAAACTCAAAGGTCACGCCCGCGCCCGCGGGAATGTCGGGCACCTGCACGCCGCCGGAAAGCTCAGACCCACCGTTGTCCCCGCCGTCACCCCCGGGCACAGTGCCGTCGGGCGCCTCTCCGCCAGCCGGTGGGCCGCCGGCGCCGCCTGCCGGCCGCCCAGTATCTGGGGCCTCAATGAGCTTCAGGGTGTATTCATTTTCGGCCACCTGAGTGACCTCTCCATACAAAACCTCGCCCGTTTCGGCCATCTCTGGCCGACCCTGGCCAGGGTCGGTCTGCTGATCCAGCGCCGTTGACGGAGACGGAGATGTAGACGGAGACACTGACGGAGACGGAGACGCCTCCGTATCGGGCGATTGGCCGCATGCGGCGAGAACCAGAACCAGCGCGAGCGGAATGGCAATTCTAAACAGTTTCAATGGTTATTCTCCCCTTTCGGCATAAGCCGTAAATCTGATCGCATCCCTCGGTTTGGACGCGGAAACTATATGTTCAAAAGGGACTCCGGCGCGGCAGCAGTCGTCCCGCGCGTAATCAACTCTTTCTATGTTCAGTGTACCGCACGACCGTAGTGGAAACATGATCATTTTGTGAGCGCTGTGTGAAGATGGAAACCTCCCGTTTATCAAGGCTCCTTCGGTTCCTTGATAAACGGGAGGTTGGATCAAACCGCCTCAGCGGTTTGCACAGGCTGTCAAAGAACCATTGGTTCTTTGACAGCCTGTAGACAAAGGTCGCCTCTTCGTTCCTTTGCGCAAAACCACGTCGAGCCTGACGCCGAAGGCGGCGGGTCCCTGCTGGACTGAAATAAGAAGAGCCGAGCGCCCGAGCAGGGAGGCCTGGAGGCGTTTTGAAGCGCACGCGCCCCGAAGGGGCGACCGGTTCAAA
>JAVBOR010000023.1:0-11939 GCA_031550325.1 Oscillospiraceae bacterium | reverse complement strand
GCCTCCAGGCTCCAGGCCTCCCTGCTCGGGCGCTCGGCTCTTCTTATTTCAGTCCAGCAGGGACCCGCCGCCTTCGGCGTCAGGCTCGACGTGGTTTTGCGCAAAGGAACGAAGAGGCGGCCTTTGTCTACAGGCTGAGGGGAGCACAATGTGCTCCCTTACGAGTTTTTATCAAAAAACCCCGCCGTTGACAAACAGAGCCCAGCGATTCTGACGCGGACTTGGGCTTGCAGGTTAGCTTCCGGCTCCGGCGGGGTGATGACGGTATACCTCGGCCCCGACATACTTGCCCAGAGCTTCGGCCAGCGCATCCGCCACATGCCCGCGCACAAAGCAGACGTGATGCTCGAAGCCATTGTCGCAGATGTACTTCATCAGGCTCTGCAGGCCCGGCACCCTGCAAAACGCCACGCCGCCCTTGGTGGGCACCGGTTCTGCGCCAAACTCGCCCTCCCCGACGTACAGCTTCAGCTTGCCCCGCGCGTCGTCAGTGGTGACGCGGATATACGTCATCGGCCCCGGCCCCGCCTGCGCCTTGAGTGCCCCGAAGGTGCGCTCCTGCCCCAGCACGCTGCCCAGCACGTCCAGGGTGCCGATCTCCAGCTCGGGGCTCTGAAAAAAGCTCTTCGGGAAGTTTGCGCAGTGCAGGCTGACGCAGCAGTCCCTGTCGCCGCCGATGTTGTTGTTCCAGTCCATCAGCGCGGGCTCCTGCTCCGCCGCCAGTTGGGCCGCCAGCATACTCAAAGCGCCGGTGACGTCGCTTTCGCAGGCGCTGGGCAGGCCCATCTCGCCCATCATGCTCATGCCCAGACAGGCAGCGCAGCCATAATTGTTCTCCAGGCTGTCCCAGCACTGCACTGCGCAGGCCTGACAGTCCAGCCGGGTCACCATCTGCTCCATGGCCAGACAGAGTCTGGCCTGTCTGGAGATTTTCTCGCCGCTGATTTCGGGGGAGATGCGCCCATACGCGCGGATCTCGGCTTCTTTCGCGCTTATAGCCCCGGCGTCGCCGCAGCTCTGCGCGGCGGCGATGAGCTCGCTGAGATCGACCGTCTGCACGCTGATGCCGTGCTTTTGCAGGATTTTTTCCGAGAACCTGACGGTGTTAAACGCCGCCGGGCGCGCGCCCAGCATGGCGATCCGGCTGTCCCGGAGGCCGTTCACCACCCGGCAGACGGCCGCAAAGCGCCGAACATCGCCCTCAAACTCGGCGCTGTCCAGTTCGCAGGTGTGCAGGGTTGTGCCCGTGTACCGGATGCCGCGCTGATACAGGTTGTTGCAAAGCGATATCTTGCCGCAGAACGCGTCGCGGCGGTTTTGCATGTCCAGCCGGTCAAAATCGTCGTCGCAGGCCTGAACAAGGATGGGTACGTTCAGCCCGGCGCGGTCTATGGCCTCGGCGACGCCCAGCTCCTCACCAAAGTTGGGCAGCACGACGATGAGCCCGCTGATCTCGCCGGCGCGGGCCCTGAACAGCCGGGCGCAGAGCAGGGCCTCGTCAAACGTCCGCACCGCGCCGAGCTCGGTGTCCGCTTCGCCGACCATGACGCAGCCGTATCCCAGCTTGTCCAGCAGCTTCGTGATGTCCTCGCGCGCTGTCTTGACAAGGTGGGACGGGAAAAAACTGCGGGTGGTGACGATTACGCCAAAGGTCTGTTTTTTCATGGGTTCTCCCTCCTGCGCGGCGTTTTGCGGCCGCAGAACTGTTACGGCTTCCGCCCGATCTCGGACATCGGGATCTCCTCAAAGCCCGGAATGACCTTTCGTATTTCGGCGATCCCCTGGGGCGTCAGCGCAAAATCGCCGTTTTCATAGCTACTGAAGAGTTCCGTGCCGGCGATAAGGTTATTTTCCTCGCGCGCGTTGCTGCCGCACCAGATCCCGCTCTCGCCCGTGATGTTCACACAGACATTGCCACGCAATAGATTCGTGCGCTCCGGCGCGTTTTGGTATGCCCACTCATATTGTGCCGGGTTTGAGTCGTAGTCCGGTGGGCCGGCGGACTCCTTTTCGTTTCCCATCCGCCAAAACTCGTCGTGCCCCTCGGGGGAGAGAACGTCCCACACAGGCTCCCACTGCGTGCCGCGGTAGTGCTCCCTCCAAAGTTCGCTGAAGAGGTCTATGTCCACGGTGATCTTCTGCCAGATGCCCTCCCCCGGCGGGTCGCCCGCGCCGTACATGGACATCAGCCACCAATCCTCGCGGACAGGCGCTCTGTCGTAGTTGTTCGGCCACTCGCCAAAGAGTGCGGCATAGGGCATGTCGACAAATATATTGTTCTCCACCAGCCCGAACTGAGCGCCGTTTGCCTTGATGGCGGAGCCCCAGTTGTCGGTCTTGTCCGAGGCGCTGACGAACAGATTGCCGTAGATATGCGGCATGGACGCGCCGTCATCACAAAAGATCGCCTGCTGGCCGATGCCGCCGTAACGGTTGCCGATATCATGGAAATAGTTATACCGTATTTCAATGCCCATGACAGACGGGTTCCGCCCATAGTAGATTGCGCCCGCGTCGGAGGTCTCCAGGCAGGTGTTGTAGAACACGTTATACTCGATCACCGCGTCGTTTGAGCTGGAGACGTCGACGGCGATGTGGTTAATATCGTGGATCTCGTTGCTGCGGATGACAACGCCGAAGCTTTCGCACCAAATGGGTGGGTAATAGCACTTTTTCAGGCGGTTTGTGTGGTGGATGTCGTTGTTCTCGATGATGTTGCCGCTGGGCGTCAGGGATTTGCGCAATCCGCCGTCCCAGAGATAGATGCCGCCGTTGCCCGTGTCATAGATATGGCAGTTTCGAACGGCGCAGTTCGTCGCGTCGTCCAGCACGATCGCCTGCGCAGAACTGTGGGCCACGGTGCAGCCGTCGATTGCGATGGCGTCCGCCCGATAGGCCGCGAAGGAGTTGGATCGGGTGTGCTTCAGGCTCAACCCACGGAACGTGAGGTGATGCGCGCCGTCCAGAGTAATCAGCGCGTCTTGGAGAATCGGCAACGTAATCTGGGCGTCTGTCAAATCCTCCGGCGGATAAAAATACACGGTTTTGCGTTCATAGTCTATGTAGCTCTCGCCGGGGACGTCGATTTCCTCCGGCAGATTAAAGACATAAAAGCGCGGGTTCTCAGAGGGCGGCCCCCAATGTCCTCCCGTCGTAACAATTTCACCCGACGCCGCATCAAAGGAGGCAGCATCAAAAATTCCCTCCGACCAGTCCCAGGCCATAAAGGCGTAGACAAACATGTCCCGCCACGCGTCGCTTGACCAGCGCCCGGCGCGTTCGGCCAGCGCCCGGGACGTCAGCCGCACCGGCGTAAACTGCTCGTCCGACAGGGCTTCCGCGCTGTCGGCGTAGAGATACGCCTCGTTTTGCACGTCGTTGGGCCAACGGGATTGGGTGAGCGGCGCGTCGTTTATATAGATTTCCGGGCCGCCGTTGGCGACTTCATAGGTCGAATCCGGCACGATGAGGTCGGGCCACTCGTCCAGGTAGCCGGACAGATCGACGCTCACAAGCTTTTCCCGCGCGGCGCTGTCCAAGACACGGGAAACAATCGCCTCGTCGGTCACAGGCTTGACGTCCTCCGGGGACAGCCTGATGCCGCCCGAAAGCAGTACGCTCTCGCCGTTATACGCCCGCCAGGTAACGGGGGCTGCCTCGGTGCCCGAATCCTCGGCGGTCAGATGAAGAGCGTGATCAAAATAATACTCCCCGCCGCGGATGTTCACCGTGACCGGTTCATCCGAGCCCGCCGTCAGCGCCCGCACCTCGACCTTAGCGCGCCCAAGAGTCAGAAACGGGCGCTCAAATGAGCCGTCGGCAAAGTCGCTGCCGTTTGGGGCGACAAAGATGTTCTCGCCGGGCGGGAGCCCTGCCGGAGCTTTCTTATTCTCGCAGCCGGAGAGCAGGGACATCATCAGCACGGCGCTCATCAGCAGTACAAGGACTCGTTTCATGCAGACCCACCTTTTTCCGTTTTCGCCGCTGTGGCCGCGGCAACCACAGTATAGCACAGCGCGGGCGAAAATGCCAAAGGCTTTGGAACCGTGACAGCTGCTTTCGTCTACACGCAAACGCCTGCGGCGACCGGTCACAAAAAGGTAACTAACCCCACAAAAAGGTGCGTACTTTTCAAATCGGCGGGGCCGGTGTATGGTAAGGGAGAAGGAATCAATGGAGATGAGGGCCATGTACCCGGCAAGCGGGCGGTGTGACGACCGGGGGAGAAGAAACGGGCCGACGCAAAACCATAAAGCAATCGGGGCGGACACTTATGACAGCCGGAAACAGGCGATGCCTGCTTCTATACACAAACCGAATGGATGCGAAAACATGAACAAGCTGACCAACCTTGACGCATGGAAAGAGGGCGTGAGGAACTTCTTTGCGCCCAGGAGCGCGCAGGGGTACATGCAGCCCGTAATGGCAGCCGCCGGTTCGTCCTGCGGCTCTGCCTGCGGCGCCGGCGACGAGACAAAAGAGGAGCCGAAGCCCGCGCCCTGCGGCGCGTCCTGCGGAGCCGCCGATGACGGGAAAGCCGAAGAGAAGCCCGCCGCCTGCGGCGCGTCCTGCGGAGCCGCCGATGACGGGAAATAGGCAAAGACGCTTTATTGCCCCCGGCATATAGCACGCCGGGGACAATGGGTTTTTTTCCGATCTGTGGTACAATCAATTTTACGGGGTGGCATAATGGACAGGTTTTTTGTTACATCGGACGGGGTAAAGCTCTACTACCGGGTTTCCGGCAAGGGATTCCCGCTTGTCATTTTGCCGGGGCTGGGGCAGGATACCACGAAATTTGAGAAAAACTATGACGCGCTTGGGGCGCATTTTACCGTGTACTGCCTGGATCACCGCGGTCACGGGTTATCCCAAGCGCCCGAATACGGCTTTCACGTTGAACGTCTGGCCAAGGACTTTGAGGAGCTGCTGACGCATTGCGGCCTTGACAGGATATTTTTGCTCGGACATTCGATGGGAAACTCTGTTTCGTGGAGTTACTTTTCCATGTTTGGTCAGGACAAAGTTGTGAAATATATTCTGGAGGAACAGGCGCCATGTCTGGTTTGTGACCCCGCATGGACCGCGCTGGAAAAAGAGACGTACACCGGGACGATTCACAGACGCACGGTTTTTGACAGTGACACGGATCTGAAGGGACTGACGCACGACGCCGGAATGCGCACGCGCCTCCTGCACGACCATCTGGGCAGGGACTGGCGGGATATCATCGAAACCATCAAAATCCCGACGCTTGTCCTCATGGGGGAAATCAGCCAGTTCAACGCAACGCCGCTCGTCGGCCGGTGGCTTCATGAGCATATCAAGGGCTCGCGCCTTGAGGTGATCACAAAAGAGGAAAACGGAACGCATGACCTGCATCTGACGAGCCCCGACAGGTTCAATCAGATCGTTCTCGATTTCCTGCACTCGGAGGACAGCCGGAGCGGCAGTCAGGCTGTTATGGGAGCGCGATCATGAAACAATACTTTTCCTTTCAGTGGCACATCACCGACAGTTGCGACCAGCGCTGCGAGCACTGCTACATTTTTTCCGGGCGGGATGACGTCCCTCTTGCCGAAATGGCGTGGGACGACATGCTGTCGGTTATCAAAAGTTGCGAGGAAATGTGCGGGCTGCTGGACTGTGTCCCGTACTTCTACATCACGGGCGGCGACCCGATTTTGCACAAAGACTTTTGGCGGCTGCTGGAGCTGCTGAAATCAAAGGGCATCGCCTTTTCAATCATGGGTAACCCGTTCCATCTCACAGCAGACGTCTGCAGACGTCTGCGCGACTGCGGGTGCGAGCGCTACCAGCTCTCCATCGACGGCCTGCGGGAGACCCACGACGGGATTCGCAAGCCCGGCTCGTTTGACATAACGCTTGAGAAACTCGCCTGTATTCGCGAGGCCGGCATCCGCAGCGTCGTGATGACGACCGTGTCCGGCACCAACATCGCCGAAATCCCGGCGATCATCGACCTTGTCGTGGAGCATCACGCGGATGTGTTCGCCTTTGCCCGGTACTGCCCCATCTCGCCGCCGCAAGCGACATCCCGCTCGCTTCCGCCTGACGGCGAAAGTTTTGCTCATTTCGCTGCTCCTCCTCTCCCCGCGAAATTTGAAGATTTCGAAAGGGCCCAAAAACTCAAAAGCACGCACGTCGAGCCGGACGAGTACAGGCGGCTTTTGGACGTTTGCTGGGAAAGGTTTGAGCGCTACAAGGACAGCCGAACCACATTTAACCTCAAGGATCATCTGTGGACGCTCTATCTGCACGAAAAGGGCATGTTCAAGATCCCCGATGGGCTGGACGATGCGATGATTTATGACGGCTGCAACTGCGGCATTAACCACCTGACGATCCTGCCGGGCGGGGACGTCTGTGCCTGCCGCCGTATGGACAGCGTCGTCGGCAACGTGTTTTCCGACAGGCTGGCAGACGTGTTCCTGGGCGAAAAGATGGACAAATACCGCACGTTTGAGAAGTTAGAAAAGTGCGCCAAGTGCGAGCTGCTGCGGTTTTGCAGAGGGTGCCCCGCCGTGGCCTATGGGTACACGCAAAACGCATACAGCGGCGACCCGCAATGCTGGAAAGAAATTGGTTAGGAGAGAGCGTACAATGAACAAGATTATCACCATGATGAGAGCCCGCAGGACCATCCGTAAGTACAAGCCGGAGCAAATCACCGAAGAGCAGCTCAGCGCCATCCTCGATGCCGGGCTGCATGCGCCCAACGCCGGCGGCGGCCAGTCGGCCATGATCGTCGCCTGTCAAAATGCCGCGCTGAACGAAGAGCTTGGCAGGATAAACCGAAGCGCCGCGACGAACATTGGCCCGACGGCAGCCCCGGTATCCTCGGAACAGCCGAGCATCCGGGACGACCCGAGCCTGAAAAGCGGATTTTATAGCGCGCCGACGGTGCTGACCCTGTTCGCCAAAGAGGGGATCTACAACCTCACCGGGGACTGCTTCGTCGCTGCCGAAAACATGGTCATCGCCGCGCAGTCTCTGGGCATCGGCTCGTGCATCGTGGGCAGGGCCGGCAGCACCTTTGCCACCGAGCGCGGCAAAGAAATACAGGCCTCCTGGGGCGTCGGCGATGAATACGAAGCCCGCCTGCATGTGACGCTCGGCTATCCTCTGGGCGATGAGCCGAAGTACAAAGAGCGGAAAGACGGCAGAAAAATCATCATCAGATAAGGAGCTTTCAAATGAGTTTTAAAAACATTCCCCTCGAAGAGTTGCAGCTCAACCCCATGGAAATGATCGGCGTCGAATGGTGGCTGATCACGGCGGGCAGCGAGACAGGCGGCTATAATACGATGACGGCCTCCTGGGGGCATCTGGGCGCCGTTTGGGAGCGGCCGGGCGGAAAGGCGCACAAGGGCCTGCCGACAGCCGTTGTCTATCTGCGGCCTAGCAGGTACACCAAGGAGTTTATGGATCGCGAAAGTCTTTTTACCCTGTCCGTTCTTCCCGACGGATACAAAAAGCAGCTGGCGTATCTGGGGGCGCACTCCGGACGGGATGGCGATAAAATCGCCGCCGTTGGCCTCACCCCGGCGTTTTCCGATGAAACCACCTATTTTGAGCAGGCAAAGCTGGTGTTTATCTGCCGAAAGCTGTATCATTCGCCGCTTTTGGAAGAGGGCTTCGTGGACAGGGGAATTGTGGAAAACAATTTCCCCAATGGAGACCTTCATGAAATGTATGTCGGAGAGATCATCAAGGTTTTGGTTAGGGAAGAGAGCTGAAACGAAAAATGAATGAGATCATCAAGTCCATTCTGGAGCGGCGCAGCATCCGTAAATACAGCCCGGAACAAATCGCCCGGGAGGATCTGGAGCTCATTTTGGAGGCCGGCCTGTACGCGCCCTGCGCCGGAGGGCGGCAGGGCGTTATCCTGGCAGCCTGCCAGGACGGCAAGATCAACAGAGCTCTCGGAAAAATCAACCGCTTGCTCTTTCACGGCAGAGTGTCCACCGCAGAGGCCTACATCTCCAAGGATCAGCCGAGCATTGCCGACGATCCCAACATGACCGACGGGCTGTACGGCGCGCCCACCGTGGTCACGCTGTTTGGGCAGCGCGGCTTCCTGTATGCGACGCCCGACTGCTGCGTCGCCGCCGAAAACATGATGCTGGCAGCGCACTCGCTCGGGATCGGCTCGTGCCTGGTCATGCGGGCCGAGGACACCTTTGAGAGCGACCTCGGCAGGCGGTTGCAAAAGGATTGGGGCATTGACGAGAACCACCAGGCGAGGGCCTTTGTCCTGCTGGGCTACCCGGCCGCCGATGCGCCAAAACCAAAGCCGCGCAAGGAAGGCCGCATCCGGGTTATTACTTGACAAAGTCTGTCGAAAAACTGCGGTTTTTCGACATGAACGAGAATAGGCTCGCGTCTTTGCGAAGACGCGCATTGGGTGACTTTCCCGGAATGAATCCGTGAAAGTCACTTTTTCATTGCTTTGCGCTAAACCAGTCCAGCAAGAACCCTCCGGCTGTGCCGTCAGGCTCGACGTGGTTTCGCGCAAAGGAACGAGGAGGCTGCTTTTGTCTACAGTCTGCAAAACCTCGCCAAAAGCCGCGTTGAGACGGGGAGACATTGTAGGGGCGGTCACTGACCGCCCGCGGGCGGTTTTCAGGCTACCAAAGACCCTTTGGTTCTTTGGCAATGGTGCGCCTCGTCTCTTTTCAGACGCCGCTTCCCATGTCATAGGCCTGCTTCATAAACGGCGTGCCCTTTACATCGCCGGCGTTCCAAACGCCGACAGCGCGCAGAACGCCCTTTTGCTCAGGGTCGTCCAGGCAGTAAAGGAAGCCGTCAAACTCGACAAGCGCCCGACGCATGGCCTCCTCGCCTGCGTCGGCGGCGGTCAGAATGAAGTAAAACGCCTTGCCCGCAAGCTCAGTATAGCGCGGGCATGTGCGGTCGATCAGGGTTTTGAGCTGCCCGTCCATCGTATAGAAATAGATGGGCGTGGCCATTACGATAACGTCTGCCCGAACCATTCTGTCGAGGATTTCGGCCATGTCATCCTTGATCGAACAGCCGGGCGCGGTGGCGCGGTGATGGGAGCAATTGCCGCAGCCGGTGCAGTAGCCGATGCACTTGTCCCGGATAAAGATCTTTTCGGCGCTGTGGCCCGCGTCCCGCGCGCCGCGCACAAACTCGTCGCACAGCGTATCTGAGTTGCCCTTGCGCCGGGGACTGGCCGATATCACCAAAACCTGCTTGCTCATTCAGATGACCTCCCGTTTCAGCATACCCGTATGGTACTCCGATTTCAGCCGGGGAGCAATCTTGTTTTCATGGGCCAATCCATAAGCGTTTCTTATCAAAGAAGAACCGAGCGCCTGAGCAGGGAGGCCTGGAGCCCGGAGGCGTTTTGAAGCGCACGCGCCCTGAAGGGGTGACCGGTTCAAAAGCCGCAAGGCGAAGGACGACCGCCCGCGAGGACGAACGAGGCTTGACAGAAGAGCCGAGCGCCTGAGCAGGGAGGCCTGGAGCCCAGAGGCGTTTTGAAGCGCACGCGCCCTGAAGGGGTGACCGGTTCAAAAGCCGCAAGGCGAAGGACGACCGCCCGCGAGGACGAACGAGGCTTGACAGAGTGGGAGAGCCTTCGGTCCATTGACAGCCTAGGAGCCGAATACATTTTGCAGCAGCTCCGCGAACGCTTCAATGTAGCGTCCGCCGCGCTCCTTCGGCCAAAACGCGCAGAAGTTGCGCTGAATCGTCCTGCCGCCCTTGTACAGAACAACGCGCCTGATCGGAGGCGGGAGCGGCGCCAGCCCGCCTGTATTCTCCACAGGCAGAAAGCCCGTGCCGGCGATGACCATCAGCCGCGCCTCCTCCAGGGTCTCGGCAAATACAAAATGCGCGCCGATGCCCAGTGTGTTCTGGTAAAACTCCTGTTCGGTTTTCTGCTGCTCTCTGCCCGCCACCAAAATGCAGGCAGTCCGTTCAAGCTGCTCCGTGTGAAGGGCATCCGACCCGCCCAACGGGTGATGCGCCGACAACTCCGCGGCGCACTCGCCGTTTATCAGGTGCAGATTGACATACTCGTCCGAAAAAGCGCGGCGCTGGTCGCTGATCACCATGTCCACATCGCCGCGGCGCAGAAGGTCGTAGAGTTCCTCGTGTGTGCCGATGGCGATGTCAACACTCACGTCGGGATAAAGCGCGGCAAACTCCCCGACGGCGCGCTGCAGCTCCTGACCGGCGTAATGCCGCAGGTACCCGAACCTGAGCCGCCTGTCGTCGTCGCTGTCTATGCGAGCTGCCTCCCGGCGCAGGGCGTCGACATCGCTCAGGATCAAGCGGCTGTGCCGATAGAAGTACTCTCCCGTTGCGGTCAGGGAGAAGCTGCGGCCCGCGCGCTTAAGCAGTGTAACGCCCAGCTCCTTTTCCAGCGCGCTGATCTGCTGGGAAATGGCGGACTGCGAGATATAACAGCGCTCCGCCGCCTCTGTGAAGCTGCCGGTTTCGACCACGGCCACAAAATACTGCATCTGTCGGAACAACAACACAGCCACCCCTTACATAAGTATTTCTTATATAAAAAGAGAGAAAACAAAATTGACTGCGCCCATCAATTCACTTATCATTGTATTACATACTAGGGCGCTGCGCAACAGGAGAGCATCGGGCGGCGGAGAACTGCCGCGAAAACTGTTTTGGGTTTCGGCTCTTGCCCGGCGGCGCGATTGCGCTGTCTGACTGCATGGCGCCGGCATCATCAATTTGGGGAGGATAAAAAATGCTGTATTCCAAACTCGGAAATTCTGGGATTGAGGTGTCCCGCCTCTGCGTGGGCTGCATGAGCTTTGGCGACCCCGCGAGCAAAATGCACGCATGGACACTGGACGCCGCGACGAGCGAAACGCTCGTCAAGCGCGCGCTTGAGCTGGGCATCAACTTCTTTGACACGGCCAACATCTATTCGGCCGGGACAAGCGAGGACTATCTGGGCCGCGCCATCAAAAACAACGTGGCGCGCGACAAGGTCGTGCTGGCCACGAAGGTGTTTTTCAACGAGGGAAAGCTCTCGCGAGAGGCCGTCCTGCGGGAAATCGACGGCTCTCTTTCGCGGCTGGGCACCGACTATGTCGATCTCTACATCATTCACCGCTTCGACGCCAAAACTCCGATAGAGGAGACGATGGAGGCGCTTGACAGCCTTGTGAAGGCGGGCAAGGTCCGCGCCCTAGGCGCTTCGGCCATGTATGGCTATCAGTTCCACAACATGCAGATTACAGCCGAGAGAAACGGCTGGACGTCGTTCGTCTCCATGCAGAACCACTACAATCTGCTCTACCGCGAGGATGAGCGCGAGATGATCCCCATCTGCGGGCAGCAGAATGTTGCGCTCACGCCGTACAGCCCGCTCGCGGCGGGCAGGCTTTCGCGTCTGGAATGGACAACGGACTCCAAGCGCAGCCAGAGCGATAAGACCGCCATTTCCAAGTACGACAGCACGCAGGAGACCGATTACGCCATCGTGCTTCGCGTCCACGAGCTCGCCGAAAAGTATGGGGTGACGATGACGCAAATCGCCCTGGCGTGGCATTTGGCCAAGGGCGTCACCTCGCCGATCGTCGGTGCGACAAAGATCAAGTACTTTGACGATGCAGCCGGCGCTATGGACGTAAAGCTGACCGAGGCCGACGTCGCATTCCTCGAGGAGCTGTATGTGCCGCATAAAATTGTCGGCGCGATCTAGGCTGTCAAAAAACCCTTCGCGCACCCGTCCATTTTTGTTTCTAACCTGACATCATCGATGTCAGGTTAGGCTGTAGACAAAGGCCGCCTCTTCGTTCCTTTGCGCAAAACCACGTCGAGCCTGACGCCGAAGGCGGCGGGTCCCTGCTGGACTGAAATAAGAAGAGCCGAGCGCCCGAGCAGGGAGGCCTGGAGCCTGGAGGCGTTTTGAA
>JAVBOR010000052.1:0-18598 GCA_031550325.1 Oscillospiraceae bacterium | reverse complement strand
ATACGAAGACCCGTTTACGGGTAGCAAGTAACAAGCCCCACGCAGATGGCAGACCGTAATGCGCCTTAAGGCGCTGCTAGTATCATAGCCTTTAAGGCGTTACAAGAAAAGCCACCCGCTAAGCGGGTGGATGATTACTTTCGGCTTTTCGGGGTTCCAGTCCAGCAAGGACCTGCCGGCTGCGCCGTCAGGCTCGACATGAAAACCCGAAAAGGACGGAGGGCGCGAGGGCCTTTTTTGACAGTCTGAAACGCATTCCCGGAGTGAATTCGGGAATGCGTTGTGGTTTAGTCTTTTTCGATTTTGCGGAGTGAATCCGCGAGAGCCCCTTTTACCCGGCAGCTCCGAGCCCGATCAGGTACGCGCGCGCCTGCTCCACGCGCATAAGCGTTTCGGCGGAGAGGTTGGGGTTGTCGTGCGCGAGCCCGACGGCGTCCTCCGCAAGGCCCAGCAAGACGGTTTGGCCCTCGGGAAACGCGCCCTCTAAAAAGCGCCTGACCATGTTTTGCAGCCCGACGCCCGGCCTCGTCACGGCGGACGTCAGCACACAGGAGCGCGTCCCGTCGCCATACAGCCCGTTCGCGTAGAGGTCGCCGTCCGAACACACGACAAAGGTCTCCAAGCCCTTGCCGCGCGCAGCGCGGCAGGCGTCAATGACGGCGGTGCCGCCGGAGGCCGAGAACACCGTGGTTACGCCGACGGCGTAAAGGCTGTCGGCGGCTGCGCGCTGCGCCAGAGCGTCCGAAGCCGTGCGCAGGGAGGAAAACGCTAGCACGGCGCCAGCTTCATAGTTTTCGTTGGCGTAGAGAACGCCGGCGCGGAAGCGCTCGGCCAGGTGCGCCGCCTGTGCCGTATCCAGCCCGAGCATGGCCAGTCGGTCGCCCGGCCTGGCCTCCAGCGCAGCGGCGACGCCCGCCAAAAAGGCGGCGTCCCCATGGGCAAAGCGCACGAGCGCCGCGTGGGCGGGAACAGCGGAGGCCGGCCAGTCTTCTTCCTCCGGAGCGAGCAGAATGACTTTTGTGTTCCCGGCGTCCGAACCGTTCCCAGCGCAGGCGCTGACGGCCTGCGGGCCGAAGGCGGCTGCCAGAGAGCAGTTTTCGGCGCAAAGCCGCGCGAAGGCACCGGAGAGATCCCCGTCGGCGACGTATTTGATCTCCAGACCAAACTCGCGGTGCGCGTCGGTAAGCCCGGCCCAAACCTCAGAAAAGCCCGCTCCCGAAGCGCCGCCGTCCAGTAGAAGGCAGGCCGTGACGCCCGCGCCGAGCGGCTTTGGGGAGCAGGAAACCAGAAAAACAAGCGTCAGAAGCGCAAAGACCCGCCTCATGAATGCGCCGACAAAAAGTCCGCGACGCGGTCGGGAGTGGGCATGGCGTTGATGCCGCCGCGCCGGGACACCACAAGGGAGGACACGGCGTGCGCGTAGGTCAGAAGCGGCGCTGCCTCAACTTCGCCGAGCGTCAGGGGGTTGAGTCCGCCAAGGAGCAGCTGCGAAAGCAGCGCCCCAATAAACGCGTCCCCCGCGCCGGTGGTGTCTACGGCGGGGGTGTCGAAGCCCGAAACTGTCTTGTCGCAGTGAGCGCTACGCCAAGTAGCGGCGCCTTTGCCGCGCGTTATGATCAGCACGGGCGCGGACACCCGGCCCAAAAAGTCCAGCTCGTCCTCCCCGGCCTTGACGATGTCGGCGTGGGGTATGTAGTCGAGGACGACGCGGCGCAGTTCGTCGGGGTCTGGCCAGAGCGGCGGGCGAAGATTGACGTCAAAACTGATACGGCATCCGTTAGCCCTGGCCAGCTCGATGGCCCTGTCATGAGCGCGCCGGCAGGGCCCGTCCACAAGGGCGACCGAGCAAAAATGAAGGATGTCGCCCGGGGAGAACCATGAGGGATCAATGTCCTCGGGGGAGAGCAGCATGTCCGCCGACGGGCTGCGGTAAAACAAAAAATCCCGGTCGCCCTCCTCGTTATGCGAGACAAACGCGAGCGCCGTGTTGGCCTGGGCCGTGCGCATAACGCCGCGCATGTCGATGCCGGCGCGGCCCAGGCAGTCAAAAAGATACTCTCCGAAGGGGTCGGCGCCAAGCATTGTGGACACCATGGCGTGCGCGCCGAGCTGCGCGGCGCAGGCCGCCACGTTGGCCGGCGCGCCGCCGGGGCAGCGCGTGAACGACTCCACTTCACACAGCCTGCCCTTTTGCGAGGGCATAAAATCGATGAGCGTTTCACCAATGGCAATGAGTTTCGGCATTCGATGAGCCTCCATTCGTAAGCAGCCGCTAAGAAAGCGGCGTTGTAATGATAAAGCCGCCGCGGTTGTCTCCCGAGACGACCGCGTTTTCGCGCACGAGAAATGTCTTCTCGTCGGTGGCTCTGATTTCAAAGGTTTCGTTGTTCACGATCGTTCTCACGCACTTTTTCTCCCGAAGCATGTCGATGTATTCCTCCAGGCAGAGGTTGAGCGCCGTCATGATCTGCGCGTGCGGGCAGCCCACATACCGAAAATGCCAGCTCTCCTCAATGATGCCGGTCAGCTCCTGCTTCCCGTCTGCAAAGCGCTGCACAAACCCGTACTGGGCGCAGTAATTCAAAATCCATCTTCCCTCGGGTGTGTCCAAAAACTCATGCATTCCCACGGACTGTTTGGACATGTCCACGGCCAGTCCGGTCTGATGCTCGCTGTGGCCGGGCGGCTGCGTGTCCAGATAGTCGCCCTGAGGCTCGGCCGCGTCGAAAAGAGAGGCCTGCTTGGCGTAGTCGCGAAAGCCCGACAGCAGCAAATAGTTCTGCATCCCCTGGGCGTTTGCCTCGTTGCACAGGCGCACCAGCGCGTCCAGCGCCTCTGTTTGCAGCGCGATGTCAACGCGGGCCAGAGAAAACGGCCGGTCAGGCAGGTTGCCGTAAATGGTCATGACGGACAAGGGATAATAATCCTCGGGCAGCGGGTACTGTCCGTTCACGAGAATCAGCGAGCCCTCCTGCGGATCGGGAGTGACCGAAAGAGTTCCTTCAAGCGGGGTCACGCCGGGGACTTTAGCGGCGGGGGGTTCGGTGCCGGATTTTGCCGAAGGAGCCTGGCCGGAAGGGCCGGAGCCGGTGGGGGAGGGGTCGAGCTCCGAGCCATCGATCAGGATGACGCCGTCCACTTGAGCGGGGCTTTTCTCGTAGGAGAACCAAAAGAACACGGCCACAACGGCCAGAGCAACGGATAACAGGGCGACTTTTTTCATAGCGGCGAAATCTCCGGCAGGCTTTGACGTTCGATCTCCGCAAGAAGGAGCGGGGCGGGATCGACCCAGTCAGGGGACTTGACCACTTTACCGTCCTCGCGGTAATGTGGTTTGCCGTCCGGCCAGAGCTTGGACATGTTGGCGGCCTGAACAATATCAAACAGCGCCTGCGGCTTAACGCCCATCTCCACAAGCGTTCCCAGTGCAAAATACATCAAATCGATCATGGCGTCGGCCTGATCGGTCAGGCAGCGCGCCTGAATAAACTCGTCAATTTCCTCCAGCATCCAGTCACTGCGCGCGCGCACGCGGCCGGCCTCCAGCAGGGTCGGCTTATCCGCGACCGGCGCGCCAAACGCGCGGTGAAATTCGCGGACAGCCCGCCATTGCTCGTTCAACCCGGGTTCCTCCCTTATATGTAGGGCGGCCAAACGCCGCCCCGGCTTTCAGATTCGTTTGGTGTTGACACTGATCTCGCTCAGCGCCTTGGACGCCTCCATGTCAAAGGCGTTTGTCTTGGCCATATCGCCCAAGGAGAGCATGCCGACAACCTTTCCGCTGTCGTCGACAACCGGCAGACGGCGCACCTGTTCATGCGCCATCTTGTGCGTGGCGTCGCGGATGTCGTCCTCGGGTTTGGCGCAGACAATGCCGCGCGACATGATCTCACGCACCTTTGTGGTTTGAGGGTCGCTCTCGGCTGCCACACAGCGCAGCACAATGTCGCGGTCGGTGACCATGCCCTTGAGCTTGCCGTCCAGCGAACACACCGGCAGCGAGCCGATGTTGTGGCGGCTGAGCAGCCGCGCTGCCAGCGCAGTGTTTTCGTCGGGAGAGATCGAGACGACGTGGCTGTTCATCAGTTCGGAAACGCGCATCATTCATTCCACCTCACATCAAGTTTTGGAGGGACTATGATGCCAGTATGTCCAAATGTAGTCCTGTTTACGCTCCGCGCGGGAACAGGCGGAGCAAAACCCACATGACGCCGAACAGGACGGGCTGGTGCGCCAGATAGATGATCAGCGTATGTCGCCCGACGTTGGAGAAAAAGGGAATCTTTGCCTCGTAAAACCAGCGCGGCAGCTTGCCCGCCTTGATCGGATCGCCCAACAATGCGCCGGCAAAAAACAAAAAGCCCCACGGCACCAGAGGGAAGAAGTCGTTTGAATCCTGGAGGGCGGGAAACACCGTTACGCCCGCGAACAAAACGGCGAACGCAGCGAGCGGCACAGCAACTGTCATGACGCGCAGCTTGTCCAGCAGCCAGTAGAGCAGCATGCAGGCGCTCAGAAGGTGCAGGATGCCGAACCAGATCGGCATGCCCATGACATAGCCCGCGAGAGACACGAGCGCCGCCGCCCCGAGCGTAATGAGCCCCCGTTTCAGATTGGAGCGGGAAAACCGGGAGGAAATGCCCGCGAGTGTGATGAAGATACCGGCAAAGATGGGCTGAAGCGTGTTCAGAAACGGGTTGTACAGCACATCCTCGGGCAAAAACCCGTTGAGCACGAGGTCGTATCCGCAGTGGTACGCCACCATCAGCAGGATGCTCAGACCGCGCAGCGCGTCCAGAAGTTGGATGCGCGTTCTCGTCGACTCGGCCATGTTCACACGTTGAAGCGGAACAGCACGACGTCGCCATCCTGGAACACATACTCCTTGCCCTCGCTGCGCACAAGGCCCTTCTCCTTGGCGGCTGCCATGGTTCCCGCCGCGATGAGGTCGTCATAGGCCACCACCTCGGCGCGGATAAAGCCCCTCTCAAAATCGGAGTGAATCTTTCCAGCGGCCTGAGGCGCCTTCGTGCCCTTTTCGATGGTCCAGGCGCGCACCTCGGTCGGCCCGGCCGTGAGGTAGGAGATCAGGCCCAGCAGATCATAGCCGGCGCGAATCAGGCGGTCAAGGCCCGACTGCTCCAGCCCGAGTTCGGCCAGAAAAACCTCTTTTTCGGCGTCGTCGAGCTCCACAATGTCCTGCTCGAGCTTGGCGCAAATGGGAAGGACGAGCGCGTTTTCTTCAGCAGCCAGGCGCTTGACTGCCTGAAAGTAGGGGTTGTTTTCCCGGTCGGAAAAGCCATTTTCGCTCATGTTGGCGCAGATCAGCACCGGCTTGCGCGTGAGCAGTGCGAAGTCGTCGGCAAGATCCTCGCCGAACGTGCGGGCGGGTTTCCCGGCGTCGAGATGCTCGCGCAGCCGCGTCAGCGTCTCCACCTCGAGCAGATACTTCTTGTCGCCCTTGGCCAGCTTGCCGACCCGGTCGATGCGTCGATCCACAAGCTCAAGGTCGCTCATGGCGAGCTCCAGATCGATGATCTGCATGTCGCGCGCGGGATCGGCCCCGCCCTCGACATGGACAATGTTGTCGTCGTCAAAGCAGCGCACGACATGGCAGATCGCGTCGACCTCGCGGATGTGGGACAAAAACTTGTTGCCCAGACCTTCGCCCTTGGACGCGCCGCGCACAAGCCCTGCGATGTCGACAAATTCCACAATCGCCGGGGTGATTTTTTGTGGGTTGTGCATCTTGGCCAGCACGGCAAGCCGCTCATCCGGAACCGACACAACCCCGACGTTGGGCTCGATGGTGCAGAACGGATAGTTTGCGGATTCCGCGCCGGCGTTTGTGATGGCATTAAATAAGGTGCTCTTGCCCACGTTGGGCAGACCGACAATCCCAAGCTTCATGGATGTTCATCCTTCTTACTGGTTTTCCCGTGTACCTTCTCGATGATCCTGTGCACAAGCCCGAGCACGGCGTGCTCAAACTGCGGGGCAAAACGCACTGCCAAAATGGCGCCCACAAGGGAAACGGCGCCCAGGGCGATGGTCGCGCCGAGGGAAAGGCGCAGGGTGTCCGAGCCGATCAGCGCGGCGACAACATGGCCCCACGGACGGGTGGTGAGTATTATAATCACAAAAGAGCGAAGAGAAACCGGCGTAAGGCCCGCGACGAAGCACAGCAGATCGTCGGGCAGAAACGGCATCAAAAAAATCAGAATCAGCAGCATTCTGGTGCGCGCGCTGGCCGAATCGGACGAGAGCATGGCGGTGTATTTTTCAACGCGGGCGTCACCGATAAGCCTTCGGATGACCGCGTTTCCGGCGTGTCTGGCCAGCAGAAAGCACAGCACCGACCCAATGGATATCGCGGCGTAGGAAATGAAAAAGCCCTTCCAAAACCCAAACAGCGCGCCGCCGGCAAGCGTTAAGATGTTGCCCGGAATCGGGGCGAGCACCACCTGAAGCAGCTGCAGCAGAAAAAAGACAATCGGAGCCCAGACGCCGACGCCGGACATGAACTCCTGCAGGGCGGCCGGATCAAAGAAAAAACTCATGTGGACAGCCTCTCACGTGTGCGTAATCCAGTTGCCGGACACAAAGCCCGGCAAGTGTTGTCCGCTTTATTTACGTTTTACGGCGCGCAGTCCCGCCGCGGCAATATCGACGGCACACAGGTGGAAGCGTCCGCGCAGATAGTCCTCCGGGCCCACCTCGCCAAACAGATCCTGCACGCCGATCATTTCAATCGGAACAGGCTTTGTCTTGCCGAGAGCTTCGGAGACGGCGCTGCCCAGTCCGCCGATGACGTTGTGGTTTTCACAGGTCACGACACAGCCGGTTTCAAAGGCGCAGCGCTCCAGAAGCGCCGCGTCAATGGGCTTCCAGGTGAACAGGTTGACGACTCTGGCCTCGACGCCCTGCTCGGACAGGAGGTCTGCCGCCTTGAGCGCCTCATGCACGAGAATGCCCGAGCAGACCAGCGTGACGTCGCGGCCCTCGCGCAGCACGGCGCCCTTGCCGAGCTCAAAGGTGCTGCCCTCGGCGTAAATGGCCACGGGGGTCTTGCGCTGAAGCCGGATATAGAACACTCCGTAAGCGCCGTTGATCTGGGGTAAAAGATTTCTCAGCTGTACGCTGTCGGTTGGCTCAACGAGTGTGATCTCAGGGATGGCGCGCAGCACGGCCATGTCCTCAAACGGCATATGCGTGCCGCCGTTGTACGCGGCGCACACGCCGGGGTCAGTGCCGACAATGCGTACGTTGAGCTTGGCGTACGCGCAGGACATAAACACCTGGTCGCAGACCCGGCGGGAGGCAAACGTGGCGAAGGTGTGGGCATAGGGGATTTTGCCGGTGGCTGACAGCCCGGCGGCCACGCCGACCATGTTGGCCTCGGCGATGCCGCAGTTGATAAAGCGGTCGGGGTAAGCCTCCTTGAAAACCTTCATGCCCGAGGAGCTCATGAGGTCGGCGTCGAGCGCCACGACGCGCTTATCGGCAGCCGCCAGCTCCACGAGCGTGGAGCAGTACGTGTCCCTGAGCATTTGAGCAGCCGGTTCAAAGGGCTTTTGCAGCAAAACATTCGTCATTGTGATTCCTCCCCGCCGCAAGCGGCCTTCGCGGCCGCAAGGCGCTCAGAGGCGTATGCGAGCGCCTCGTCCATCTGCGTTTGCGTGAAGGCTATATGGTGGTTAAACTCCTGACCGACCGCAAACGTGCAGCCGTTGCCCTTCTTGGTGCGCAAAACAATCATGGAAGGGCCGTCCGTGTGCGCGAGCGCGTTCTGGGTCGCCGCCCACACGGCCTCAAGGTCGTGCCCGTCCACGCTCTGCGTGTACAGGCCGAACGCCTCGAATTTCGAAGCCAGGTCGCCCAGGTCGAGCACGTCCCTGACGTAGCCGTCGAGCTGCTGCCCGTTTTGGTCGCAGTAAACGATCAGATTGGAAAGCTTCAGGTGGGCAGCCAGCATCAGGCCTTCCCAGACCTGGCCCTCGTCGCACTCGCCGTCGCCGACGCACAGAAAGGTGTTGGCGCCCGACCCGTCCAGCCGCTGGCCCAGGGCCAGGCCGACCGCAGTGGAGGCGCCCTGCCCCAGTGAGCCCGTGGTCATATCGATGCCGGGCGTTTTGGTGCGGTCGCAGTGCGACGGCAGCGTCGTGCCCGGACGGTTAAGCGTCAGCAGAAGCTCTTTGGGGAAATACCCCTTGAGCGCCAGAGCGGCGTACAGCGCCGGTCCGGCGTGGCCCTTGCTCATCACAAGCCGGTCGCGCGCCGGCCATTCGGGATGTTGGGGGTCGACGTTCATCGCGCCGCCGTACAGAACGGCCAGCAGCTCAACCACGCTCATCGCGCCGCCGACGTGGCCGAACGCGCGCGCCTGGAAGACGTTTAGGGTTTCGACCCTGATTTCCTCGGCGAACAGCCGAAGAAGCTTGCCTTTGTTCATTAATGTGCCTCCTAGAAGGTAATTCGCTCCTCGATATAGGCTTTCAGCTCATGAAGCGGGACGGTGTCCTGTTTCATGGTGTCACGGTCGCGCACGGTCACACAGCCGGTTGACGCCGTGTCAAAGTCCACGGTGACGCACATGGGGGTGCCAATCTCGTCCTGACGGCGGTAGCGCTTGCCGATCGAGCCCGCGTCGTCGAAATCCGTCATAAACCATTTCTGCAGCCGGTGATAGATGGGCAGCGCGTCTTCGGTCAGCTTCTTGGACAGCGGAAGCACCGCGCATTTGTACGGCGCCAGCGCGGGATGCAGATGCAGCACGACGCGCGAGTCGTTCTTTTCGGCGTCGACGACCTGCTCGTCATAGGCGTCAATGAGAAACGCCAGCGTCACGCGGTCTGCGCCGAGTGACGGCTCAATGACAAACGGGAGATACTTCACGCCGGTCTCCTGGTCAAAGTACTCCAGACTTTCATTGGACTGGGACTGGTGCGACCGGAGGTCGAAGTCGGTGCGGTCGGCAATGCCCCAAAGCTCGCCCCAGCCGAACGGAAACAGGTACTCAAAGTCGGTGGTCGCGTTGGAGTAGTGGCTGAGCTCCTCGGGCGCGTGGTCGCGCAGGCGCAGGTTCTCGGGCGTCATGCCGAGTTCCATGAGCCAGTTGCGGCACATCTCCTTCCAGAAGGCGAACCACTCCAGGTCGGTGCCGGGCTGGCAGAAAAACTCCAGCTCCATCTGCTCGAACTCGCGCGTGCGGAACGTAAAATTGCCCGGCGTGATCTCGTTGCGGAAGCTCTTGCCGATCTGCGCCACGCCAAACGGGATCTTGCGGCGCGTTGTGCGCATAAGGTTTTTAAACTGCACAAAGATGCCCTGCGCGGTTTCGGGGCGCAGATAGATCTCGTTCTGGCTGTCCTCTGTTACGCCCTGATGGGTTTTGAACATCATGTTGAACTTGCGGATGGCCGTGAAGTCCTTGCGCCCGCAACCCGGACAGGAGACGCCCTTTTCCGCGATATAGGCGGACAGGTCGTCGTTGCTCATCCCGTCGACAGACGCCTCAATGCCGCTCATCTGATTCCAGTCCTCAATGAGCTTGTCCGCGCGATAGCGCATCTTGCAGCCCTTGCAGTCGATCAGCGGGTCGTTGAAGTTGACCACATGGCCCGAGGCCACCCAGACCTGAGGATTCATGAGGATGGCGCTGTCCAGTCCGACGTTGTACACGTTTTCCTGCACAAACTTCTTCCACCAGGCTTTTTTGACATTGTTTTTCAGCTCAACGCCAAGCGGGCCGTAGTCCCATGTGTTGGCCAGTCCGCCGTATATCTCCGAGCCGGGATACACGAAGCCTCGGCCCTTGCACAGCGCGACAATCGTATCCATCGTTTTTTCCGTGTTTTTCATCGAAATCCCATCCATTCCAAGGCGGAGCATTCCGCCGTTTATTTGCCTACACAGAAGTCAGCGAAGATTTTATCCAAAACGTCGTCAGAAATTCTCCTTCCCGTGAGCTCTCCGAGCGCCGCAACCGCAGACTCCAGCTCGGCCAGAACAGCGTCCAGGGTGACGCCGCGCCTGAGCGCCACAGAGGCGGCGCGCACCGCGTCGAGCCCGCGGCGAACGCCGTCAGCCTGACGCGCGCTGGTCAGGGCGGTGCCGTCATAGAGGGTGGTTTGCTCAAACATCCGCCGGAGGGTGCCGTCAAGCAGGTTCAGCCCGTCTCCCGTGAGGGCGGAAACGCGGCAGATATGCAAAAATGCGGCCTCAAGCGCGTCGGTCTCCATGACCTGCGGTAGGTCGGATTTGTTGATGATGACCACAGCGTCGCGATCGCCCGCAAGGTCGAGTACGGCGCGGTCCTCGTCGTCAAGCGGCGCGGAGCCGTCCACCACAATAAACAGGAGCTGCGCGCTGCGCACTGCCTCGCGCGCCCGCTCGACGCCAAGTGTTTCCACAGGGTCGTCCGTTTGGCGCATGCCCGCGCAGTCGGTGAGGTTGAGCTTGATGCCGCCGATGTGGGTGCTCTCCTCCAGCGTGTCGCGCGTCGTGCCGGGGTGGGGCGTGACCAGCGCGCGGTCATAGCCCAAGAGCGCGTTGAGCAAAGAGGACTTGCCGACATTGGGCTTGCCCAGGATGGCGCAGCCGATGCCCTCGCGCAGGACGCGGCCCCAGGCGTAGCTGTCCAGCAGCGCCTGCAGCTCGGCGTCAAGCGCATCCAGCAGCGCGATGCACTGTTCGGTTTCCGCCGGAGGCAAGGACTCGTCGGGATAATCCATGACGACATAAAAGCGCGCCAGCAAGTCGGCCAGGCCGTCGTAGACATGCAGAAACGACCGGCCGATCTTACCGAGAAGCTGCCCCGCTGCGTTGCGCGCTGCGTCGTTTGTTTCGGCGGTGATCAGATCCTGGATGGCCTCTGCCTGACTCAGGTCAAGCTTTCCGTGGAGAAAGGCCAGTTTGGTAAACTCCCCGGCAAGCGCTGGGCGCGCGCCGGACAGGTACAGCGCGTCGAGCGCCGCGCGCAGAACGGGCAGCGAGCCGTGCAGGTGAAGCTCGGCCATGTCCTGTCCCGTATAGCTGTTCGGCGCGGTCATTTTGACGCCCATAGCGGTGTCGAGCGCATAGTTGTCCAGAACGAGCCTGCCCAGCGTCAGCATCCGATCGGTGGTGTGCGCGAAGCTCACGCCCTTCATCGGTGAAAAAATCCGCCCGACAAGCTCAAATGCGCGCGGGCCGGACACCCGGATGATGCCGATCGGGCCGGACAGCGCCGGGGTGGACAAGGCTGCAATGGTGTCCATCGCTACTCTCCTTTTGCCAATAAAAACGATCAGGGAACAGTCTGCCCCTGTTCGGTGAGGGCAATGCCCTCGAGAACGGCCTGCACCCGGGCGATGCCCGTGTAGAAGCGGTCGTTAACGCCGTCGAGCTCAATGAAAAACTGCCGGTCATTGAGCCTGAGCAGGCGCATCGTATGGCTCCCGCCTTGGCGCAGATGGATGGTAAAACGCGCGTATTCGTCCCCGGCCGTCCCTTCGGCATCCATGCCGTCGACGGAAATGCCCAGCACGCGCTGGAAAACGCGCCTGGCGCTCACTTCGTCAACGCCGCTGCCGTCCAGCCTGGACAGTTTTGTCTCCTCGGCGGTGACGTCCAGTTCCAGGACATGGCTTTGGCCCAGAACAGTGATGTCCACGCGGGAGACGTCAAACACGCTGTAAATCCAGACAAGCGGCGAGCGCAGCCAAACGGGATCGGCCGACAAAAAGCTGTAATCCCCGGCGGTGTCCAGCAGTACGGCGCGCGAGCCCTCAGCCATGACGTAACGCCCGCCGGACAGGGGGTCTTTGCCGCCGATCAGCAGAGTGCTGCTCCAGCCGCGTCTGTCGGAGGCAAAGAGTGCCACAGGACGGTCGAGCCCATAGGGGCCGAGGTTGGAGATGTCCTGCGTGACCACGGCGCCCGGCGCAATGGAGGCGATTTTGGCCAGCACCTCGCCGGCAAGGCGGGCGTCATTGGCCTCGGCCTCTATGGGATGGAGAAGCAGGTTCGACGACAGGAGTGGATCCCCGTCCTGAAGCTCGGCCTGCGAGCGGGCGCGCGCCTCAAAGATCGAGCCGTCGGGGCGAAGCCAGCGCAAATGCGAAAATTCCCCGGCAAAGCCGGTGACCGTGGCGTCCTCAACGTACGTCGGGGCAAAGCTGAGGTCATAATAGTCGCATTCGCGGCGCAGGAGGTTGTCTCCGTCTGTTTTGGGGATGATGAACACGTCCGCCCGATCCAGCCGGCGCGCATAATAGCCGTCCCTCGTGGCTGTCGGCCGGCCAAGCCCAAACTCCGGCGACGTGCCGTCGGTCAGGTCAAGGCGCCAGACAAGTTCAGGCGGATCCAGGCCAAAGGCGGACAGCCCGTCGGGCGAAGGCATAGGGGAAATCAGCTTTGACAAGGGCTGCGCGGCGGCGCTGCCTGCCGTGGCGGCCAGTTTGGAGGTTTCGTAGGGGAACAGGTCGGTCGGCGTCAGAATCGCGTAGCCTTGGGGCGCGCGCGTAATGGTAAACGGGACGCCCTCGGCCGGGGTGATGGTCAGCGCCTTCAGGGCGTCGGCCGGCTCGTTGACCAGAAGTGGGCCGTCCGGTGAAGGGGACGGGGACGGCACTGCCTCCCCATCGGGTGGAAAAAGCAGCAGCAGGGCTATGCCGCCGCCGAGAAGGACCAGAACGGCAAGGGCAAGAATGAGCTTTTGGGGAAACGACCTCATAGATGCCGCCTGCGCAGCCAGACCATGATGCCCAGGAGAAGAATGGCCAGCGGGAGCAGAATCACCAGAAGCAGCATAAACACAAAGGACTGTCCGGCGTCGATCTTCAGGGACATGGCGGCCTCCTGCAGGGTGCGCGCCGGAACGGTGAAGAACTGCACGGCGGGGTTCATATACTGAAGCGCGTCCGAAAAGAATAACTCGTTGCTGTACGCGTTGTCAAAATATGCAGACACGGAGTAATCCACGGTGAGGAGGTATTGATTCTTTTCGGCGCCGGAATCGTCCGCCAGGGTTCTCGTGGTCAGCGCAGCCAGCGTGAACGGGCCCTCCGTGTCCTCAGGCAGCCTGTAAACATCCGAACCGACCTCGTCAAACGAGCGTCCATACGCCTGATCGGTCGACGTCAGCAGCGCGGCGGTGGAGAGGTCGCCCTTGGCTTCAAACTGCAGCTCAATGGGGCTGAGCAGCTGGCCGACAATATAGGGCGCCTGCGGCCGGGCCACCTGTGCGGTGGCCGGATGGTCCACGGCTCGCGGATAGATGACGGTGGGGTTGGTCGGGCTGCAGGCGGTTGGCTCAAGCACAAAATACGGCCCGAAGGCCACGCCCCATTCGCTCATATACTGCGCCAGACGCTCGTTGGTGGTGACGGTCGCGTCGTACAGATAGATTGCGTTGCCGCCACCCGCCATATAGGCGTCCAGCCTGCTGACGCCAAGCTCGGTGAAGTCGGACGCGGGCGCGCAGATGACCAGAAGGGTGGTGTCGGCGGGAATGTCGGTCTGCTCTATGTTGACGGTCTCGACGGGAAAGAGGTTTTTCACCAGAAAATTCAGAAATGTCTCGTTGTCCCGCTCTCCGTGGCCCGAGACGAACACGGCCTTGGAGACCTGCTCGCTGACGACGTACAGGACGGCGTTGGTCATGGCCTGTTCAAACTGAAAACCGACGGGGGAGTTGCTCTGCAAAACGAGCAGATCCTCCAGGCTCACCTGCATGTAGCGCAAATCGGACTCGACGACGACGTTGCCCCTGACCAACGTGACGGCCTCATAGTCGCTGGCCAGTTGCGGGTTGCTGTCGGGGTCGAGGTAGCGCAGGGAAACGCTGCCGGCTCCAAGCGCCGCGTACTTGTTCAGAAGGTCTCCGATGTCGGCGTACGCGTCGCCCGCCATGAGAAACTCGTCGCGGTCGGCCAGCACGGTCAGCCGGACATCCTCGTCGATATCGCGCAGAATGTCGGCGGTTTGCCCGCTAATCTCGAACAGGCCGGCTGACGTGAGATCAAACTTCAGGTTAAAGCGGTCGGTCAGCAGGGGAGCCAGCACGTTGATCAGGATAAACAGGGCGATGACGACCGCGGTGATCGTCAGGGACATGCCGGCATATTTCACCTTTGTTGACTTCATGGCAACCCCCTCAGCTCCAGCGTTTCTTTTCCAGCGTTCGCGTGGTCAAAAACAGGAAAAGACCCGCAAACGTCAGGAAAAAGATGAGATCCGACAGGGGAAACAAGCCGCGCCGGATGGACTCATACCGTGAAAACACGGAAAGAAACTGCAGCGTGCGAAGAACCCAGCCAGGCGTGCTCATGGACAGCAGGGAAGCGGCGAAGTCCATCAGATACAGAAGGACAAACAGGCCCAGCGAGCCCAGCGCCGCAATGAGCTGGTTTTCGGTCAGGGAGGAAATAAACACGCCCATGGCAATATACACGCCGGCCACCGAAAGCAGAGCGGCGAGATTGCCAATGACCTCGGCGGTGTTGACTGTGCCGTAAATGGAAATGACGAGCGGCCAGAGAAGGGTCAGCACCAGAACCAGTGCAAAAACGGCAAGCGGCGCTAAAAACTTGGCCAGAACGACGCTCCACGGCTTGACCGGAGAGGTAAACAGAAGCTGATCGGTTTTTTGGCGGAGATCCTCGGAAAAAGACCGCATCGTGAGAATCGGTGTGGTGACCATGAGCACAAACAGCATGTAGCTGTACGTGCCGGAAAGGCTGGCGCCGCCGGTGGAGAGGTTTAGAAAGTAGAAGACGAGGTTCATCAGCAGAATAAACGCGCCGACATACACATAGCCCAGCGGCGAGGTGAAATACGAGCGGAAGTCGCGCTTAAACACGGCGTTCATGAAGGCAGCTCTCCTTCCGGGGTGTTGTCGCCCGCCGCTGGATCGTCGGTCAGCTTGATGAAGACGTCCTCGAGCGAGGCGTTTTGCGGTTTGAGCATGAGGATGGGGCGGTCAGTCGCCGCGAGCGCCGCAAACATCGGCCTTCGGATGTCGGCGTTGGGCAGGGCCTCGACCAAATAGTCGCAGGTGCCGTCCTCAAACTCGCCGACGGCCTCGACGCTCCTCACGCCTTCGCTGCCGCGCAAAAGGGCGAGAACGCTGTCGCGCTCACCGGCGACGCGCACGAGCAGGCGCTGCTCATTGGAGAGAATGCCGGCCAGTTTCTCCGGCCTGTCGTCGGCGACAATGACGCCGCCTGAGATAACCAGGACGCGTTCGCACACGGCCGAGACCTCGGGAAGGATGTGCGTGGACAAAATGACCGTGCGGGAATCGCCGAGGGATTTGATCACGTTTCGGATCTCTATGATCTGCCGGGGATCGAGCCCGACCGTCGGTTCGTCCAGAATGAGCACGTCGGGGTCGCCCATCAGGGCCTGCGCCAGTCCAACGCGCTGGCGGTACCCCTTAGAGAGGTTGCGGATGACGCGCGGATAGACGTCCGAGATGCTGACCAGGTCGCAAATATCACGAATGTGCGCCCTGCGGCTCGTCGCGCGCACACCCTTGATCTCGTAGCAAAATTCCAGATATTCCGAGACCGTCATGTCCGGATACAGCGGAGGCTGCTCGGGCAGGTAGCCGATATGACGCTTGGCGTCGACAGGGCTTTCCATCATATCGATCCCCGCAATCCTGACGCTGCCGGATGTGGCGGAGGTATACCCGGTGATTATGTTCATTGTGGTGGTTTTTCCCGCCCCGTTTGGCCCCAAGAGACCGACGATCTCACCCTCACGGATGGAAAAACTGATGTTTTCAATGCCGCGGCTGACACCGTAGCGTTTGGTCAGATTCTGCACGTCAACCATGCGCGTCCCTCTTTTCCGTGCCAAATATGCCGAAAAGGCAGCTCATACCAGCTCCGGCGCCGTGACGGGCTGAGGCGAAAAAACCCGAAGACGGCGTTTTTCCCGAGGAGAAAACAGAAGATTTAGCCCAAAACTATCAAAGTATTATACCACAGTTTGTCAAGTGCAGGCAATGCACGCGCGGACTGGCGGGACGAGGGAACTGTAGGCCTGGCCGGGTCTGACAAACAGACCTGAGCCGCTTTTTACTTCAAAAAAGCGGCTGGAGTCCCTTTTGCCCGCCATCGTTTTGGGCTCCTATTTAGGCCTCGATCTCATCAGGGCAGCGGCGCGCAGAGGCGCGTAAATCCAAAGAGTGATATGGTGGACGCAGGAACAAAAAAATAGCGCTTAGCGCGCTCGTGGCGGCGCTTTGGCGGTCGCTCGTGGAGCGTCTCCAAGCTCCGGCAGACTTCGGTTGCCAACCTACCTGACTTTTTCAAACAGGATGATGCTGTTTTTCTTGATGACCCCGAATCGTCTTCCCAGCCGAAAGAGCAGCGGCTCGGCCTTGTAACTTACAAAGTCCAGCCCGTCGAAGAGTTCCGCAAAGGAAAGCTGCTCTAAATAGCCATAGGGATTGGATATGCTTACGACCTCGTTTTTCATGTCAATGCCATAAACAACGGCATAATGAGTATTGTAATGCGGCTCGTTCCAATCGTCTTTTGCCGAATAAAAAATGACCGCCGGTAGAGATAACTCCAGTGAAGCGGAAATTGCGTTCAGGATCTCGGTTTCGGATGTCGGGTTTACCAGCGCCACGGAGCAGTTCAGCGGCTGAAAAGCTTTGCCGGCATAGTCCAGGTACGCGTTGGGAAGCATTCCGCCGGTGCGCTCCGAAAGGGCCAGCTCGCTTCTCAAGTCCTGCTCGGTGGTCTCGGCCCCGAGATAGGTTTTGACGATCGCCATGGAGACGGCATAGCAGGTGTAGCCTGTTTCCTGCGACAAAACGGGGATATGGGGAAGCTGTTTGGAATACGCCATGCCATAGTGATAATCGTCCGCGTTGAATGCGGCTGTTTCTTCAAAGGGCATAAAAAGCATGGCGAGCAGGAGCACAGCAAGGAAGAGCAGAGACAGCACAGCAAGCTTCACTTTGGGATGTGCTTTCATGCGAGATGCCCCCTTTTGATAAGCGTCCCCGACGGACGACGGGGTTTGCTCCGGTTTGCCGTATGTAAGGCCTCAGTCGAGGGTAGTGGAAACCTCAACCCACAGGGGGCAGGGCACTCCTGAATCGTGTTCATCGGAAGACGCAGCGAGAAACTGAAGAGTGTCCCGACAGGCAGGCGCACGCCTCGGCGTCACCCCGGTTTGCCTGTTGAACGGTACCGCTCCAACACGGCGTTCACCTCATCGAGCCCGAAGCAATAATGCACATCAAAGAGTTTCTTGAGTTCAACCGACTGTCCCTCAAGCTCTTCTTTCAGGCTGTTGTCATGATCAATGATGAAGAAAAATGCTTTGCACGTCGTCAGTGCGGTCTGGGGCAGGAACACATCAAACAGCCATTGTGTGTCCTCCGGCTCGTTCTCAAAGCCATCTCTCGTATCAGCGACATAATTGCAGCCGTCATGGCTTCTCATCAGCTCAAGGGCGCACAGAAGCGGATTCCTGTAATCGTCCAGGCGGCAAAACTTCTTCCATTTGACAAAAGTCACATTCAGCTCTTCAAGATAGGTTACATCACAAAATTCAGACTGATACATTGTTCTCCCCTCCGTACCCATTATACAGGATCGTATCAATAACGCAATTGCGTTCAAATAAACAGCGCAACAACTGACTTGCCCACATTCTTCCACTGCTGCACACCTGAAAAGTTTATCCGGAGCGTTTTCATTTTTAACTTGTCGAAAGTGAGCTCGAGCGGAATGATAACCGGAAAACAAAAACTTTGCAAATTATTTCAATTTGAGTAGGCCTATGGAGCTGTCTACAGCCATGACCTGTTATTTATGGCAGGCGACTACGCGTGCATTTGGCTCCGTCCAAAAATCGTGCCCAAAAGGAAAAGAAAATCTTGCAATTTCGCAAAGATCTGGTATAATGAAAGCCGTCTCTTCATAAGCTAGGGCTTCAGGATCCCTCCTGAAGATCCGCAAAGAAGGTGGCATCTAGGGCGAGCACAGTTGGACTGCCTTGGAGCAAAAGCGCGGCTTAGAATGCCGGGCGCAGAAAAACCTTGTGTTTATGCGGTGTTTCGGGTTTTGCGGTTGAATTGTTTATGCTGTGTCTCTCCTAAATGTCTCGCCTTTTTCCAGAGGCATTTAAGGCGAACACTAATACGGAGAGGTATCGAAGTGGTCATAACGGGGCTGACTCGAAATCGGGTGTAGTTAAAGGTAAGGAAAACAGTCGCAAACCATTGTAATTGCTTGGTTTTATGAGTTGTTCAAAGGTCATGTTTTTGTTAGTTCTCTTGCGGAGTTCTCTTATTTATCCGGAGAGCTTCGAGAGCTAAAATAGATTGGGAGAGGTATCGAAGCGGTCATAACGGGGCTGACTCGAAATCAGTTTGGGAGCAATCCCACGCGGGTTCGAATCCCGCCCTCTCCGCCACAAACCCTTGGAGCGCAAGAGCTTCAAGGGTTTTCTTTGGAGACAACCACCGGCTATGCCGGTGGAGCGAAAAGAGCTTTAGCGATGAAAATAAAAAAAGAACTCCCTTTGATATACTACAAGTGCGGTCTGTCAACTGCACTTGGGAAATCAAAGGGAGGACATTCGAATG
>JAVBOR010000024.1:0-99366 GCA_031550325.1 Oscillospiraceae bacterium | reverse complement strand
CCACTCACTCGGTTCCTGCCAGACAAAGTTGTCCTCCAGCGGCCCCGGGCTAAAATACAGTTGCGGCTCCTCGGCCTTGCTTGCGCTGCCATGGTCCTCTGAAGACAGCCTCTCTATTTCAGTATACCGTTTGTGCCAGTTTTTGGCAAGCGCCGCCTCAACTTTTTCGGGCAAGCTGATGTTAAGCTCCGCCGTTTGCCCCCTCCGCCCTCCTTTGGCGTTAAACGCGGGGCCCGGCGGCGTCACAGCCTGCTGTATCGGCGCGTACACGGGCATCACGGCGTCCTGCGGCGCCATGTGCGCGGGATTTGTGATCGCCGCCTGTCTCGCGGCCGGCGCTGTGTACACGTCGCTCGGCCCGTACGCTCTGGTGTACAGCTCGCCAGGCGACATGCCGGGCTGGGTTAAGATGTCGCTGGCGCGCGGCAGCATCACTGTTTTCTGCGGCACCGGCGCGTACACGGGCATCACGGCGTCCTGCGGCGCCATGTGCGCGGGGTTCGTAACCATGCGCTTTTTTGTGTTGTTCGGCAAAGCTTTCAGTCCTTTCTCTTGGCTTTAGAGCAAATTGAATCATGGTTGCTGGAAAGGAGTCGGGGTTTTTTGACCTCAGGCAAGCGGCGCGACCGCCGCAACGCTTTGTGCCTTGCATGGGAGCTCCGCGCAGCATGATGCAAAGGGACCGGAGAACTTAAGCTATAATAAGTCAATTTTTGCTCTGGGCCGGGGCTCCACATCCGCGTCCTTTACGGATTGAGCTTGACGTTCAGCAGGGCTTCCAGCAGCTTGTAGTTTCCGTAGCTCGCCGCCGTAACCGCCTCCTTGTAGCGCCTTTCATACTCGGCCATCTGCCTCTGGTACGCCGTGGCGGCGGCCTCAAGCTGCCGGTTATAGGTCAGGTCTTCGCGTTCAAGGTCACGTTTCAGAGCGTTTTGTATGTTTTGATTGCCAATGTTATAGCTGTTCATTTGGCTGTTGAACTTTCTGTCCTCCTGCGCGGCGGTATAGCTGTTCCAGTCGGAGATCGCCGACTGCATCAGCTGCGCCTGCTGCCTCGCCGTTTCCATGTTTCCGGCGCTGATCGCCTGCCGGATGGACTGATCCAGCTCATAAATGGCGTTGGCGCGGTTGACGGCGATGTCCTTTTGATTGTTTTGCAGTGTGCTGTCCAGGCCGACTTTAAAGCTGTCGGCCATGCCTCCCGTGTACCCTGCGGCCGTCAGCTGCTGCGGCAGGCTGTTTTTGGCTTGCATATAGGATATGTACGCTTCCCGCGCAAGCTTGTCCGCGTCGTTGTTCACCGTTCTCTTCAGCGCGCCGTAGCCGTCCACGGTCTGCTGAGTATACGCGTCGAGTTCATTTTTCAGTGCGCTGCCCACTTGGCCGTAGCCATTGCCGGAATAAAAGTCGTCAAACTGCCGATAGCCGTTGTCACCCTGGTCGAGCTGGTTGTACTTCGCGCCGTCTGCCCCACCAGAGTACCCGTATTTCGCGCGAACCGCCTCCGCGGCGGTGTGCGCGGCGTTCATTTCCGACTGATTGCCGGCGGAATACGCCGATTTCCAAATTTGTCCGTATTGTTCCAGAAGTTCGCGGTCCTCGTCCGAAATGCCCGCGTAAAGATCCCCCAGTTTTTGGTTGTCAGCCAAAGTCATCATCCTCCGTTTATCTCAGTCCCTTGCGGGAGAGTCTGCGCGCCCTGTGGGCGCAAAGGCCCACCCGCAAAGTTTTTTTAGTTTTTTCGTTCAATTTTGTCCAATCGGTCTAAAATGCCCTTGAGCTTTTCGTCAATGCTTCCCTGCCACTTTGCCGTCTCCCGAATCGATTTTTCCCGTCCGGCCAGCCATCCGCCCAAGCCCACCAGACAACCAATGGCCGCGCAAAACACGCCTATTTCAATCTGCACCGCAGCGTCCCCCTCCCTTGCCGCCTTGTCTCTTTCCGCAGCGGATAGAACTCCTATAGACAGGCCCAGGTTTTGGCCCCGACAATGCCGTCTATGGCAAGACCCATCTGCCTCTGAAAGGCCCGTACGGCAGCCTCGGTCTTAGTGCCGAACGCACCGTCGGACGTGATGTTCGCTCCCCGCCGGGCCAGCGCCCTTTGCAGCTCTTTGACGGCGTCTCCCTTGTCGCCCCGCCTGAGCGTCGGACGGGCGGCGCTCTGCTCTGCCCAGCCCGGCACGCTGTACGCGCTCTGTCCGGCCTTGTCCTGCTGCCAGCGCGTGCGCACGGCCCGCACATCCACATGGACAAAGCTCTGCCCGGTATACAGGCCGATGCCGCCCCCCACGCCGCACGCCGTCAGCGCCTTCTCGGCAGCTTTACACATCTCAATGGTCGCCACGCCCCTGATCGTGATGTCTGCGGCGCTTCCCGTCAGATGCTGCGACGCCGCCGCGCCGCCCACCGCTTTGTTATGCAAGGCCGTGCGGTACCCTGAGTTGACGGTCACTGGCCTGTTTCCGCACGCCGCGCGGATCTCCTCCAGGATTCCGGGCAGCCTGCCGTCAAGCGCCACAGCGTCCGCGCCGTCCTTGCAGGCAAACTCCGCCACTGTAAAGTGCCCGGACAGCTTGTTCTTTCCGTGATACTCCTTGGAAAACAGCCGCCTTTTTGACGAGGCGTCCAGCCACACGCCAATATACCCCGAGCATTTGCGTCCCGTCGTAATCTGCTCGTCGGGCGAAAGAAGCTGGCTGCTGCTGCCGCTGTCATACTGCATGGCGGTCCGGCAGCCCAGCCCTACCATGCGCGCGGCAAGCTCTTTGGTGGTCACCGCGTCGGTTCCGTCGCTGCACACGTAGAGTACAAGCCCATCTTCCCGCAGACCCACACCGGTTCTTCCGCGGGCCGACGTAAACGCGGGATCGCTCGCCGTCAGCAACGCTCTGCCGTCTGCAACGAGTTCAGGATAACCGGCGAGGAAGTCCCCGCCGCTCACCGCCGAGCCGACCGCGCGCTCAATAGCGCTCCCGCCCTTGAAGTGCAGTCCTGCGCCGCCCATACTTTCCGTCAGCCATTTTCCCGCCGCCATGACGCCCCAGACGGGCCCTCCGTCCATGTCAAAGAGATTGGCGTTCAACACAATATCCGCGCCGCTGCGCTGTTTCGCCGAGGTGATGCTCTCCAGAGTTGCCGGGATGTACCCCACCCGGCTGATGCGTTCCCAGGGAATAAGCTTGACCGCTCTCATCCCAGCACCTTTTCCCCGGCAATCCAGAGCTCAATGTCAAATTGATAGTCGTTCCATGTGGCGTTTGAAGCCGAGCCGATGACTACGGCAATGCAGGCAAGCATATCTGTGGGGCACGCTCCGCCGGTCGGGTTGTTGTTGGTCAAAGACGGACAGGCCGCCGTGACACGCGCGCCGTTGCTGAAGTAGGGTCGGATGACCGTCAGTGTGGTCGGGGCGTTGGTTGTCCCTGTAATGTTTTTGATCACAGCCTTGTGCTGCACACCCTGAGTCACAGCCAGGAACGTCTCAGACACCCACGGCGACGTGGGGAATGTCGACACCTCGTATAAGGCTCCTGCAAAAGCCCCGGTCAGCTTGATTTGCTGAGATATCGAAGCGGTCACGCCTGTGGACGTTCCGTTCATCGTGATGTGCGTTCCCGCCACGGTCACGGTCACGCCGTTGTAAGTATAGGAGCCCTGCGCCAGCGCAAGGCCGGGAGCGGGCGGCACGTACACGTCGGGAATGGGAATGACGCGCTCTGCCAGATAATTTGCGGACACCGCGCCCGCCGCGCAGATGGCCGTAACGTGAATGGTCTTGGCGGCCCGGTCGACAACCATCAGCTCACAAAAGCCGTCCTTGTCGTGATAACCGGCTGCCACGCCCGAGATCTGGTAGCTGTAAGGGTTGATCTGCCAGCTGGCTGCGCCGATGCTTCCATTGGGCGGGATCGTGAAATCGGCGTGCAGGTGGCCCTGAATAAAGCCCAGCAGACCGCCCGTCGCGTCTCCCGTGAAGTCTGCAGTCCCGCTGACCGCCCAGTCAGCCGTCGTGCCGCTGTATATATAGCTCTCTTTTTTGTTGTAAGCGTCGAGGATCTTCATGACAATCTCGGCGTTTTTGAAGTTTGTACCCGTGATGCTGTGTTCCCTGGAGTGGGAGAACACGAGCGTTGCCCAGTCGGCGGCGTCCGACTTCGCGCTGAAGTCAAGCGCTTCCTCATGAAGCCAGTGAACCTGACGCGCGCCGTAGCCCCAGCCCGATGTCTGACTGTCGCCCCAGTATTTCAGCGTCGTCCCCGAGGAATAGACCCACGGGTAATCCAAAAAGTCCAGAAAAACCGCTCTGATCTTCTGCGCGGCAAAATCCTTGTAGTAGTAGGCGCTGTTTGGCGCGGCGGTGTCGTGAACCACGCCGTTTTGCGGCTCGAATATACGCAGGAAGCTGCCGTTCCACTCCCCCTTGGTTACCACCCACGCGGCGGTGTGGTACTGATCGCTGTTGTCGTCATGGTTGCCGGGAATCACAAATACCGGCGCGCGGCTTTGGGCAAGCACCTGCCCCATCTGTGTAAAGGCGCTGAGCGCCTCGGCTTTGGTGTACGTAGTGCCGTCCTGAACATCTCCGAGATGGACAATGCCGTCCAGCCCGGACATTTTGCTGACCAGCGCCAGTTCCTCCAGGTTTGTAAGCGTACGCGTCAGGGATCTGAAGTCCGATGCGCCGGTGTCGGTGGCGCTCCGGGCATGGGTGTCCGCCACGACCCCCAAAACCAGGTTGTCGACCTTTACGCGCGCGTTGTTTTTCTGCACACTGCTCATTACAAGCTCTTTCTGTGTGTCCGTCAGACCTGTAACGCCAGTGCCCTGCGGCCCGCGGATGTCGGTCGCCTGCGCAATGTTTGTGACAAAGCCGCCCGAGCCGATATATTGCCCCACCGCGGGCTTGACCCCGGTTCCGCCTGTCCAGTCCGCGACCTGCTGTACAACGCGCGTTCCCGACGCGACATTGGCCAGAACGGGCGTCCATCCGTCAAACCCGCTGCCCGTGATGGCGAAACTCGCCACCACTTCGCCCTGGCTGTTTGTGAACGTCAGCACGCCCTGCTCATAACTCACACCCGACAGAGCTGCCTCGGAGAGATCATCAACGCGCGCAACCTCTTCGCCGAACAGATCGTAGAACGCCAGTTCATCCCCGACGCGATGCACATCGCAAACAGCTTTTTCGCTGATCTCACGAATCAGCTTCGGCCAGTCGCTCACCGGCAGATCGCTTGCCTTCAGCGACGGTCGGAGTGTAAACGTCAGCGTGTTGGAGTGCGCCGTTTGGGTCTCCTCCCGTCTGAACGCCACCTGCATTTCCAGCTGCAGCTTTTGTGTCAGGTTCTTCATAACAGGGTAGACGTTGGCGCTTCCGATGTCCACGCTGACCTCCTCGCCTCTGAACGCCAGGATCAGGCGGTCGTCTACGTGTTCGGGCGGGCGCGTAAAAACAAACTGCTTTGCGAAGTTGTCGTATTGGCTGCCCAGGACCGACACTTCGGTTTTGATTACCAGATTGGAATCCTCTTTGACAATGTTAATATGAATGTTGTCCATTTACTGTATCTCCTTCCAGCCGTATACACCCGGCTCCCAGACGTTGGCGTCGACAAGGGACTCCCAACGCTTATTCAAATGGCTCACCCTGTCCCCGCTGGCATAGGCGTCATGACTGCCCATCGGCTGTACCCAGGGCGAAAACGCCTCGCGTTCCTCTTTCCAAAGTGCTGCCGCCGCTTCCGGCGTCCAACTATCCTGCGTGATGTGTTCCAAAATGGCAACATAGGTCTTTCCGCCGAACAGCGCTTTCTGTCCTGCTCTCGCGCGCACACCCGCGCGCCAGGATTCACCGTCCGCCAGCTCGGCCACAGCGACCGTCGAGGCGGCCGCATTGACAAGCTCTGGCGTGAGCGCCACTTCCCATCCGGCGGTTCGCGCGGTCAGCGCAGCCTGTGCGCGCAGCTGCCGGGCAATTTCTTTTAATCTGTCCTTCAGCTCGTTCATTCGCCTCTCCCTTCCATGTCGGTGGCAAAGCTCTCCACCGCCGTTTTCAGCAGTGTCACATCGACCCCGAGGCCGCTCAAGAACACTTCAAATTCGGGCGCCTCGCGGTTATAGCTCCACTGCCCGTTTTGAAACCGGTGCATGTGCGCCTGCACATCAGAAGGCGTGTCCACGAGGGTCAACTCTCCGAGCCAGGGGCCATACAGTGTGTCCTCCAGCCAGAACCCCTCTGCGCTGTGTGTAATGGAATCTGACTTTACAATCAGAACTCCGTCCCGATCGACGAGCCCATTCACAAAACCACCTCCATTTCAATCTTCATGGTTGAACTGTTCAGCGCGCGTCCAACCTTGAACTGCGTGGCGTTCATGGTCAGCTCGCCGTTCAGGTCCCGATAGTATGTTTTTCCGGGCAGAAGACCCTCAAAGCCGTCGAGCACGCCGTCCACGACAACATCGGCAGTCTCGTCACCGACTCCCGACACAATGCCGCCATAAACCGGCGCCATGATACAGCCGTCCGTCACGGACAACGCCAGCGTTCTCCACTCGGCCGGGCTGTCCTGGCCAAAAAACGTCAGGAGAACTCTCGCGTCACTCAGCGCCGACAGGTGCAGTTTTTGGCAGGGAAACTCCATCTGCGTCTCAGGGCCAAACGTGACTGCCTTGTTGAGAATTGTACCCACGCGCATGCGAATGACGCCGCTCGACGTGCTCTCGACATACGCTATGGCAAAGGAGGCGCTGTCCAGCTTTGCCATGGCCGCGTGGGAAACCGTCTTGGTTGTCAGCTGAGCATAACTTCCCTGCTGCTGGCTTGTGCCCGCCACGGTCACCACACAGGCCCTGTTTGCCTCCAGCAGCACATAGCTCTCCGGCGTCATACTCATCGCTGCGTTTATGTAGCCCGGCACGGAGAGGTTTTGGTATGCCGCGATGGACGTCCCGTTGACAACGCAAAGAACGCTGTAGCGGTTTGAGTGTCCGGTGGCCGCCAGGATAAAGCTTGTCCCGCTGAGCTTTTGCAAAAAAAACTCCGTGCCCTGGTCTCCGGCGCCGGCCGAACCGCCGGCGGAGACCGCCCCGTTTGTGTTGACGCTGCAAAGCCGAACACGGTTGGCGCCCTCGAGCCTGTATGCGATTGCGTATACCGTCTCACTCAGCGCGAGCGCCTGAATGCAGCTGACCGACACCGCCTCAAATTCGGCGGGCTGGCCCAGTGTGAGCGCGTTTCCGTTTCTTGTTCCGATCGCCGTCCAGCTTTTGCCCGACTCCGAGTAGGTCACGATAAACCTGGTTTGATCCAGCGGAAACACCGCGTAACGCGCGTCAAGCGTCACAGGGCTTTCCACGGTCACTGCGTCATCCCCGGCGGCCGCCGATACAAACGTGTAGGGCGGCGAGTCGCTCTGTCCGATCAGGACGCGGAATTTTGAGCCCTCCAGAATGTCCACATTTATTCTGGAAGCGCTGCTCAATGAGATACCCGGCGCCAGGCGCGCAAACGGCGCTTTGGATATACGGTCTCCCTGAAAATATACGGTGTCGCCGCGACTGAGCCCTTCCCCGGGAGTTTTGGAAAAGCGCGTGTAGATATCCTTCTGCAGCGCCAGTTCATCAAGCGTTTTGCCGCAGGTTCGCGCCGAACCATCCGCCTCAGCGCACAAAAGCTCACCGGGAACCGGCTCGAACAGGCGCGGAATCGCATAGCCGAACACATCACTCTGGCAGCCGTTGGGGTCATACATTCCCATGCGCATGTCTCCGGCACCGCCGCCGTCCGTTCCGCGGGCGGAGACCAACAGCCAGCACCGCGCGTCGGGAGGCGATACGCTCTTGCAAGGGTTCAGGCACAGATAGGTACTGCCGTCATAGGTGACCTTGTTGTAGGCTGCGTACTGCTTTTCTGCGTTATACGGCTCGCAGACCTGCATGGCCCCTACAACGTCCAGCGTGTCGTTGACGGCGTCGGCCACAAGCTCGCGCACGAGCCGGTCAAACAGCGCCTTGTTTTCCGCCGGCGTCCCGGTAAGGATATCCGGCGCCGCGACAACGCCCAAATCGCCGATTTTGACCGGTGTGATCCTTCGTTGTTCCAAGTTCAAAAATGCTCATCTCCTTTTCCGCGGATGCACTCCGCGGCGTCATTGCCTCGCGGTCGGAAGGCTCAGCCATGATATTTTCCGCTCTGGGTAAATTCAAGTGCGAAGCTGTACAGGCCGAACGGCTCGTTGAGCGTCTCATTGAGCAGTCTGAACTTCGCCTTGTCCACCTTTTTAATCAGGATCTTTCCGCCAACGGTTTTAGGCGTCCGGTCGGCCGAGAACACCACTTTGGAAAAGTCGACATAGCTCCAGTCAAAAAACCGCGCTTTCTCTCCCGCGTCAAACAGCAGGCTCCACAGACCCCGCTTCTGCACATAAATCTTCAGTCCGGTCAGCATTGCCGACGCCAAACGCACCGAGACATACCGAAACGTCTTGCTCTGATAAAATAGTTTTCCGTCGAGGTCTGGCGTGTCCCAATAGGCGCGGATGGGCGCGCCGTCGTCGTTGTAGGCTTCCGGATCATCCTGACTGTCAAAAAAGCGGCAGAGCCTCCCGTCGGGGGTTCCGAAACACAGCAGTCCGTCCTCCTCCCAAAACACGCGCGCCTCCGGCCCGTTCCAGACATAGCACTCATACTGGAAGCTGGAGCTTGGCGCGTTGGCGTCATAGGCCTTTTGCAGCCCGTCCATCACGTACACGGTCCCCGTCCCTCCCGAGATGAGGCACAGATCCCGCCAGGCAAACACAACCATCTCGCCGGGATCCGGCTCGGTCTGCAGCGCCGGCCTGATGAACAAGCTGCGCAGCTGCGCGAACCGGTCCCCGCCAAGCTCGCGCTCGGCAAGACCGTACACCCCCATTTGGGTGAGATAAAGCGGCTCGCCGTTTAGGTACGCAAACCCGTGCCTGGCGCTGGCCTCCTCCCCTTGCAGGGCGCTGACGATGGGAAACGCCGCAGTCTCACCGCTCGGGGTTTCAACCATAATACCCGACCGCAGCAGAATGTTGCGTCCGTCGCCGTTTTGGCGCAAATGCACGGCCAGCAGGGTTCCAGCCACCGAATAGCCGACGATGTCCGAATCCTCCTGCCCGGCGGACAGATACCATATGTCCCCAAAATACGTGGGATCCTGGATCTGCGAATAGTGGTCGGTGCCCTGATGCCGGACGTTTCCCGCCACAAAGAGGCGGTCGGGTGCGCCGTTCACCCCGTAAAGCACTCCGACATTACAGTGATTGATGCGCTCGGCGTAGCCCTCGCGCGTTTTGGCAGCCGTGATGGAAATATTGTCCGCGCCCGTAACCGGGCTGATGCCAGGCGCACTGGTAAAGGTCACAACGCCCGTCAGCCTGTTCACCGTAAAGTCGACTCCCTCACTGCGCTCAACCCACGAGCCGCTGGACACAAGAGTCTTGACAATGACGGGGTCCGCGTCGAGCAGGTCTGCTGTCAGCGAATAGCTTGTCGTGCCCTCCTCCCCCAAAAATTGTTCCGTCCATTTTCGGCCCAGCAGATTGAGCGGCTCCAGCGTTGTCCCGCCGCCTTGCGGCCCGCGCGAAATGATAATGGTCGGCACATAGGCGTCCTCGTCTACGGGGCGCACGGTCTCGCCGTCGTATACCAGCATCCTCATTCCATCCTGTAGATAGAGCTTCTGCCCCATGCGCCAGCCCAGCGACCGCGTGTCGTTCATGCCGCTGTAAATCGGCGTCTCCTCGGCGTTTCGGTAGAGCGCGTTTCCGGCGTGGACAAGCCTGTCCGTTTTGTACCTGTGTACGCCGTTGATCCGCTGGCCCTGAAACGCGTGGATTGTTTCATATCCCATGCGCTTGCGCACCTTGCCCACCTCGTCCCTGATCATGTTGGGCGCTTCGGGACTCCGGCTTTTGTGGACGTTGGACGGGGCGTTGTAAAGATCTACGCCGCGAAATTCTTCAATGCTTATAACCTGCCTGACAGGACTTGCAGGCACTCGAAATCGGGCCATGCCACTCTTCCCTCCTTGCGTTTAAATCGCTCACCACCAGCCGCTTTGGCTCGTAAACCGCTCATGCCCGTATAGGGTTCTCGCGGCATTCCCCATCAGAGTCTCCCGCGCCGCCTCAAACTCGTTGCGGTACTGTACGGCAATCCCTGCGTCATCCTCTTTGTATAGCTGTGACGCCATGTACAGCGGCAGCAGCGCCGCGGCCTCGGGCTTGAGGGCAAGACGCGTCTCATCGGGCGTGTCCCTGGCCATGGTTTGCGGGTAAGCGTTGTAGTAGAGCAGCAGTTCTCCGCCGATCTTTGCCCCTATCAGCAGCGCGTGGTCGCTTTCCACACGGTAGTTTGCCGTGCGCGTGACCGTCCCGTCCTCGCTGATGTGAAAAACCTGTTGATCATCCAGCGCGTAAAAGTCCGGGCAAAGCACCGACAGATCAAAGCGCTGCGTTTGCGCCGCCGCCCCGTCCAGCGACAGCCGGATTGCCTTCTTGGCGCACAGTCCGCTTGCCGCCAGCAGTTGCAGCGCTTCGTTGGCCGCGCCGGGCATAGCGGAGAGATAGGTTTTGGTGGTGTCGTCGCTTACCATCTCATCCCCCGTCACCGCGAACAGCTTTTGCAGGGTCAGCAGCTTTAGTTCTCCCCAGGTCATGTAATTCCTCCTGTTTGATTCGGACGTTCCGGCGCGCCGCGCCTTTTTTCGGGAACGCTTACACAGTGTGAGCCGCCATCACGCGCTCCACCTCTTATCGCCCCTACGGGCATGTCCCTCTCCAAAAAGCGCCGGCGCGCCGAAAAGTCCATGGCTTAGATTTGGTCACGCCCTGCGAGGGCGCGACGCCTGGCCGCTTTACAGAGTGGTCGCGCCCGTAACGCCGCCGACGGCGGCAAAGCGCCAGTCGTTAAACCCTGCCATGAAGCGCGCGCGGCCATTCCACACGTTGTTGTCATTGTTGTTGTCCACCCACGTGGAGACGGTCAGCGGCACTCGATCCAGCCAAACGGCGCCGCCATAGATTTCATTGTAGTTCGAGTCGAGCAGGATCCAGACCTGCTTGTCCGTGCCGAGGTATTCGTTCAGGTACGGCCAGACAATGACGTTCCATCGCCCGAACTGATAGTTAAAGCCGTTGTTGGCCGTGTTGGGATCCTTGTCGGCTCCGATGACCGAAAACACATCTCTTTTCAACTTCCAGTCGTTGGGGATGACAATGGTGTCCGGCGCGATGGCTAAGATGTTCCCGTTGTCATCGCGAAAGCCCTGCATGCGGTTTTCCATCTTCGACAGATTGTCCACGCTAAACTCCCCGGCAAAGCGGTTGCTCTGCACGGCACCCTTTACCTTGGCCGGGTGATCGGCAGCGAATACAGGCTTTGCGTCGGCGCCCGTCGTCGAGTATGTTTTGCCGTTGAGTTTGGCCTGCGCGCCGAGAATGCCGGACGCGAACAGGTTGGCGCCAAACTTCTCCCGCGTGCGATGATAGCCCGTAATAAAGCCCAGCGGCTTGCCGCCGAAGTCCAGCAGCTTGCCGTCCTCCATCATCTCTTTGGTCACAGTGAACTGGTCCTTCCAGGTCTCAAACTCAATGATCTTGCTGTAGCCCTCCTGCTGCTCGTCCTTCGGATAGGCGCCGCCCTCACCGACCGGCTGAAACCCTTCCATCGACGTCATCGAGGTGATCTTCTCCGCAAAGTTTTTGGACTGCTTCTGATGGAAGAGCTTGGGGATCGCGCTGAGCTGCTGGTAAGCCTCGGCGCGCTCGTCCAGGAACATCATGATCGGCTCGGCCGAGCGGCCGAAGATACTGTCGTTCAGGTTTGACGCTTTAGAAAACACTATTCCCGCCAAAATGAATCATCCTTTCTTGTTTTGACTAAAACCGTACGCATACGCGGTCGCCGGCCGCTGTACCCTCAATGGATACGACCTCTGCCACGCCGGAGGTTGTACTCGCCGTCACCTGCAGGCCGTCTGTGTTCAGCGTCACCTTGTCTCCCACATTGATCGTGGCTGCCGCTGTCGACCACGTGGTTTCAAACACCATCATCTGATGGACCCGAATGCAGGCAACAGCGCCCGTGCTCCCCGAGGGAATGGAGACGTCCGCGGCGCAGATGTAGCTTGGCTTTGCCGTCTGGCCGCATTTTGTCAGCTTTCCGCCCGAGATGACCAGCGCCTCTCCCGCTTTGAACGTCTCGCCCGCAGTTCCCTGGAAATACTCCAGCGGGGGCGTCGACTGGTTGTCCGTCTGCTTAAGCTTTATGGCCATGTATAAGTTCATCCTTTCGGTCTTCCGGGCCCTTTGCAGGGCTCAGCGGAGATTTATTTTTCCTTTGCGTATCTGGCGTAATGTCGCTGGAAATCGGCGTAACACTTGTTGGGGAAAAACTCTTTGTACATCGCCAGCGTCTCGGGCGGGATGCGAACGCCCCCCGATCCCTGAGACGGCGTCGACACAAGATGCGCCTTCCCGTTGATCCGATTGACCGCCGCCTGCCGGGCCGCCCTGACGCGCTTGTCGGCAAGCGTGTCGAAGTTTGCCAGCTTAAACGCGTCCTGCAGGCTGTAGCCCTTGAGCACCAGCTCGTTAAAGCGGGCCGCGTTGGCATGGCCCATCAGGTCTTTGGGCGACTTTACGCTCGGGTCGAGCTCAGAAATCCCTCTCAGTGCGCCATCCAGCGCCATGTTCAGCGTCACCTCGCGCGTTTGGTCGGCCGAAGCGTCCATAGGGCGCGTCTGGGCGTTTATCTCGACGAGCTCCCGTGCGTAATGCTGAACGTAGTCCCTAAAATCCCTCTCGTTTTGAATGGGCTTCCCCGAGTAAGGGTTGAGCTTTTCCCTGTACTCCTGTTCGAAGGCTTTGTCAACCCTCTTTTGGACAAGACTCCGGATCTCCTCCCGTTCTTTCTGCCGTCTGGCGGCGGCAAAGGCGCGGCGCTGTTCAAGGGATTGCTCGGTCTTTTTCTTTTGATCGTCATGACGCGTCTTGTCCTGGGCCTTGCTTGTCTCTTCTGCTTTCGCGGGGTCGGCGATGTCCCGCGCGGGCTCTGCCGCAGTTAGGGCAGTCCCTTCGTTTCCGCCTGCTTTGAGTATTTGTTCCATCATGATCTCCTTTGGATTTTTTCGCTTTTCCTGCGAAGTCGAAGGCTGCTCCCGCGCCGAGCAGCGCGAATAAGTCAGAGCGGAGGCGAAAAACAGGGGCGACAAAGCCGACCGGCATTTTCGCGTAGCGGCAGACTTATTCACGCGCCCGCGAGGCGCATGGGGAGCGCGACTGTATCTTAGGCTGCTCCCGCGCTTGATCAAGCCTCGTTCGCCCTGCCTGCGCCTTGCGCACCGCTCCGCCTTCGCCCTGCGCGACAAAAATGCCGCTTGCACAGCAAGCCTGTTTTTTGCCGCTTTGGACTCCATGCGTCGCTGGCAGGTCGCTCGGCTCTTCTTCCCTGTCAAGCGCATGCCCGCCCTCGCGGGCGGTTCCGCTTCGTCCTCCGGTTTCCGCGCCGGTCACCGCCTCCGGCGGCGCGTGCGCCGCGAAACACCTGCGGACTCCATCGTCACCTGCTCGGGCGATGCCCTCTTCTGGGCGAAAAACAGGGGCGGCGAAGCCGACCGGCATTTTCGCGTAGCGGCAGACTTATTCGCGCGCCCGCGAGGCGCATGGGGAGCGCGACTGTATCTTGGGCTGCTCCCGCGCCGGTCACCGCCTCCGGCGGCGCGTGCGCCGTAAAACACCTGCGGACTCCATCGTCACCTGCTCGGGCGATGCGCTCTTCCCACTTACTTCCCTGTTCTCAAGTCAGTTCCCTGCTTCACTCTGCCGCCTTTGGGCGCTTTTTGCGGCAACGGGGCTTTCACCTCCTGCGCGCTGGTGTTTTTCACCGCCCCTGCATAGGTCGCCTTACTCATCCTGCTTCACCTCCCTTCCTGGACTGGTCATAGACGAGGTGCTTTTGACTGGCCACCGTTTTCCCCTGACTGACGCATTGGGGATTGACGCAGCGGTGTTCCTGAACGGTATAGACCTTTGTTGCCGTGTCAGGGCTCTCATCTCCCTCAACGGAGGTGTAGACAAGCTCAATTCTGGTTTCCAACCCGCATTTAGGGCATTGCATGACCAATTCCCTCCTGTTCAGGCTGTATTGTCTGCGCGCCCGCGCCGGCTGCCAGCGCCGTAATTAGTTCTTTGGGCAACAGTCCCGAAAGCTCGCCTCCCAAAGAACTCCCCTCGCCGGGCACCCCCGGTGAGGCTGCCGAGCCAAGCTCCGCCTGCGCGGAACCCGGCCCTCGCCCTGCGGGCGTGCCTGGTCCTTGGGAAATGCTTTCTGCCTGCTCCTTGAGCTCACGTTCCAGATAGTTTTTGGTGTCGGAAGCGCCGGGGTAATGCAGGGCCTCCATTTTGGACCAGAACAAAATGAGTGTCTTAAGCTGGGTTGGGTCGCCAAACGCCCCATGCTCCAGGTTCATGCGCGTCTCCTGCCACATGGCCTCCCGGTTCCCTGCCAGCGGTGCGGTTGAATCGCAGGAGAACAAAAACTCGTCATTCCAGTACCAGTCGCCTGCCTCGTCCTGCTCCAGGAAATCGTAGCGGTCAAACAGCGTATAGCTGGTGTGCCCAACCGCGTTCTTGGACAAAACCGGGCGGGGCTCATCGGCATACGCCAGCTTAAACTTAAACATGAGCTCAAACAGTCTGGCGTACGCTGCGCGTTTCATGATGTGCTTGCTCTCCAAACGTCCCGCTGTCTGCGCTGCAGCAAATTCCTTGGCCCTGCCGCTGGTCGCCGTGGCGTCTCTGCGGCCCTGAAAGCTGTCCGTCACGCCCACGATTTGGCGCGCTTCTTCATAGACATGCTGCTGGTACGCCAGATCTCCGGAAATGTTGGGCTGTATGTTGAGCACGTCAATACTCTGCTTTTGCGCCGGATGGTCAATGCGGATAATTTTGAGCTCTTCATCGCTCTTGTCGATGCTGACCCCGTTGGGAAAGGTGATATAGCTACCGCCCTTGAGCAGCTTTTCTCCGATCTTTGTCGAGAGCTTCTTGATCGTGTTCTGCTGGTCGGTGATCTTGTCCACATCGGAGTCTCCCAAAAACTGCCCGAAGACGCTGACATTTTTGCGCAGCACAAGGGGAAAGACGTCCGGTCTGTAGCAGGGAATCCGTGTCTTCTGTTCAACCGGCTTTCCCGTCTCGTCTAAGGTACGCGTCACGCAGGGGATCTTGGAGCCGTCTGTCCGCACAATGTCCTCCAAAAGCTCCTCAAATGTCTCGCACGCATCGTCAAAGGCCTGGGAACCGCAGTAGTCGCAGGTCTCGCTTCCCGGCGCGCCGCATTTGGCGCAGGTTGAGCCCCGGCGCATCTGATAGTTCTCCAAAAGTTCTATTTCCACATCGTTGACCCAGATATACCGGTCTATGCCGCCGTCATGGTTGCGCGCAAAGCCGACGTACATGGTCACCATATCTTCAGCGGCGTCTTTTTCCATGCTCCCGCGAAGCTCCGGTTCACTTTCGGTCTCGTCGTCCACGTCCACGCCGTAGCGGCGCTTGATGTATTCCTTTGTCTGTGCAACGGCGAGGATGCAGTAATCCATATTTTCAATCCCTGAGTACACGCCGTCCTGAGGGATAAACTGCTTCGGGTGTACCAGCGAGACGGCCAGCTCTCCCACCTGCCTGCGCGTTGATTTGGCCGCATTGTTCCACTCGAGAAAAAACATGCTGCCGCCTTGAATAGGCGTTGTGCGCTCCTGCTGATCGTTGAGCGTTTCAAAATCCAGCCGGTCCAGTTCACAGCGCAGCATATCCTCAATCAGCTTGGCCAAATGCGCGTCCTTCTCACGCCTGGGCGTGACCTTTGGCTGCGGAATGGTCGAGTTCACTTGCGCCTCAATAAGTTCGGCCACCACATTTCGCACATGCGTGGCGGACTTTGCGCGTTCTCTTCCCAAAATTTCGTGCGTGCCCAGATACAGCGCTTCCCGCTTGTCCATCATGACCAGCGCCTGCGCATACGCGCCTTGACTGCGCTCCAGCCGTTCCCGCCAAAGCTCAATGGCGGCCCGCCGCTTTCTTTTTTTCGACAATGTGTTTTCCCCCTTTGCTTTCATCCTTGGCCTTAGTTTACAATGACCGGCGCGTTTGTTATCACAGACCTTTGTCTAAGAAAAACACGCTTTCTTCCCCATATGTTTTTGTTCCTTTTCAAAGTTTTTGTATATATATATAACTTTTCCCCTGCATTTCAATTTTCCCGTTTTACAAAAGCAACGCGCTCGCGCTCAATTTGCCTGCGCCAAGGCAATACCCAAAAGCTCATGTTCCTTGCCTGTGCGTCCCTAAAACGGCCAACCGATTCATTTTTCGCCCGCCCGGGAATAACCGTCTCGTTTCTTCGCAGCCGAAGCAATTCTTTTTTGCGGCGTTTACGCATAAAAAAAACGCCTCACGGGCGTTGTCTGCTCAATTTCAGGCTGGCGTAAGGTTTGTGTTTTTCACATAATCGCGTCGTTTTTTGCGGGGCATATACTGCCATGAGACTGTACCAAAATTGTCTTATAAATTGTCTTATGAATTAGGATTGCAAAGGAGGAGTTTTCCTTGGACGAAAAACGTACCCAGCCGGAATTTGGCCAGCTTCCCCAAAATGGAAATCTGGCGGTGTCCTATATCCCGATGCAGTTTCCCCAAAGCCCAAAATACAACGCCAATGAAGGCCTGAAGAACGGCACGCTTTACCCGGGTCTCAATCTGCCCTTGCGTGGCTATGCGCCCGACAAAGAGGTCTCCAATACGCCGATGGGACAAATTATGGCATTGGGCTTCGCACTGCAGGAGCTTGGGCTCTATCTGGATACCCACCCCGACGACCGAGAGGCATTGACCCTGCGTAACAACTTTGTCCGCATGCTTCAAGATGCGACGGCGGCGTATGAGAAGACAAACGGCCCTATCACTCAAAATACGGTTATGACAGATAAATACAGCTGGATTCAAAACCCATGGCCATGGGAAGTAAGGTAAGGGGGAACGGCTAAACCATGTTTCAGTATGAAAAAAAGTTGCAGTACCCGATCAAGGTCAAAAACACAAACCCTGCGCTTGCCAAGATTATCATTACCCAGTACGGCGGCCCAGACGGTGAACTCGGCGCGTCAATACGCTACCTCAGTCAGCGCTTCGTCATGCCTTATCCCGAGCTTAAAGCGCTCTTAACCGATATAGGCACCGAGGAACTCGGCCACTTGGAGATGGTGGGGACGCTTGTCTACCAGCTCACCCGCAACCTGTCCATGGAGGACATCAAGAAGAGCGGGTTTGACGCCTATTTTGTCGACCACACCACCGGCATCTACCCCGTGGCCGCCTCGGGAATGCCGTGGAGCGCAGCCGGCATCGCCTCCAAGGGCGACGTCATCACCGATCTGACCGAGGACCTGGCGGCGGAGCAGAAGGCGCGCACCACATATGACAACATCCTCAGGCTGTCGGACGACCCCGACGTCAACGATGTGATCAAGTTCCTCAGGGCGCGGGAAATCGTGCACTTCCAGCGCTTCGGCGAGGGGCTTCGCCTGGCCCTCGACCGCCAGGATCAGAAAAATGTATATGCAGTAAATCCCTCGTTCGACCGCTGAGCTCAGCTGTCAAAGAGCGTCCGGCTCTTTGACAGCTTGGGGCCGCCAGGCAAATTTGCCCGGCGGCCCCGTCACCGCTGTAGTCCTTTATTTATCGCTCAAGCAGCCGCACCGTGCGCCGCGTGATCAATACTTTCCGCCAAAGTCGTACGCCGCCTCGTCAAGGGCAAGGTTGGTTCTCTGGGCCGGGCGGGACATCAGTCTGGGGGGCGTCTCCGCGTCCTTGAGCCTGAACTGTTCCAGCAGCTGATGCAAGACCGTCGCCTGGCCGCTCATTTCCTCACTGGCAGCGGCGCTCTCCTCGGCTGTCGCGCTGTTTTGCTGCACGACCTGCGAGACCTGGCTGATGCCCTCGCTGATCTGCAAAATCGCCTCGGCCTGCTGGGAAGAGGAATCGGAAATCTCTGCTACAAGCTGACTGCTCTGGATGATGCCGTTGACAATCTGACGCAGAGACGCTGCGGTACGCTCCGAAATGGCCGCGCCCTGCTGCGCTTTTTCAATGGAGGTTTCAATCAGCTGCCCCGTGTTTTTGGCAGCCTCGGCACTCTTCGCCGCCAGATTGCGCACCTCGTCGGCCACAACGGCAAAGCCCTTTCCGTGCTGACCGGCTCTCGCGGCCTCAACAGCCGCGTTCAGCGCCAAAATGTTGGTCTGGAACGCGATGTCGTCTATGATCTTGATGACCTTGCCAATGGACTGACTGGCCTCGCTGATGTCCTGAACGGCGACAATCATCTCTTCCATCTGACGGTTGCCCGTCTCGGCGTTATCCTTGATGTCCTCTCCCATGGTCTTGGCGTTCACCGCGAGCTCGGCGTTATGCTTTGTCTGCTCGGAAATGTTGGAAATAGAGGCGCTGAGCTGTTCAATCGCCGCCGCCTGTTCGGTCGTGCCCTGTGCCAGCGTCTGCGCGCCGTCGGCGATTTGAGACGACCCCGTCGAAACCTGATCGGCCGAGATTGAAATCTCTTTAAACATGTTGTTCAGACTCTTCACCATGAGCACCAGAGAGTTGCCCATGGTGTCTTCAGCGCCGAGCGGCTCAATGGAAACGGACAAATCCCCCTTGGCCACGCTTTGCATGACGCCGGAGATGACGCCAAACCGCTCCAGCATACTCAAAAAGCTCGCCGCAGACTGTCCGACTTCATCTTTGGTCATGCTTTCCGACACGATTCTCCGTTCTTCAGGTTTCAGTTCAATACGCCCGGTCGATCTGACGAGGTCCATAAACCGGCGCATTCTCCCGACGGGCACCGTAATGCTGCGCATGATGATGAGCGCCATGACAACCGCGGCAATGACCGCCAGGGCCGCCACGATGATGACGATATACAGTGTCGACATGGCCGAGCTCTGCGTCTCTTCCACGCCTTCTATCATGGCGTTGTCCATCTGCCCGACGGCCTCGGAGACTTCAACGATTGTGCTGTCGCCGATGCTCATGGCCTGTAAGGCCATTTGGTCGGTGTTGTCACAGATGTCGGCATACTCTGTCGCCATTTTTTTGAAACTCTGAAGAGAGGCCAGCACGGCCTCGCCGCGCTCCCGGTTTACGGCATTCTTGCTGGAGTCGATGTAGGTCTGAACGTCCGCCATCGCGGCGTCGGAAAGCGCGAGCATTTCGGTCCTCTTGTCTGCGCTCAGAGAGGTGACGATGGTATTGACCGCCATGCGGAACTCAGAGATTTTCACCGTAATTTGGTTGGATAGGTCAAGGCGGTCAGCCCGGCGCAAATACTCCGAGGCGTCTTTGCCGGCGTCCACATCACTTCGCAGCATTCCGATCTGATCGGTCAGCAGCAGATTGGCCGTCTCGTCAATGTCCTTGTCGAGCTGCTCCATCTGCCCCCGAAGTCCTTTCAGCTTCTCATTGTCGCTGATGACGGCTTCGACAACGGATTTCCAGGCCAGGAAGTGATCTCCTCCCTCTTTAATGTCCTTACGGTTGCTGTCCATCTTAGGATGTTCATTCATGAATGCATACATGTTGTTTAATTGTTTTTCGGCGTTGTCGGTATGTGTCCTGAATGACGCATTGGCATCGTCTGAAATAGACAAATAGATGATACTTGCCTGAACACTGGCCGCGTTGAACTCATGGAGCATTTCATTGGCCATGGACTGCAGGGCGGATGACTCTTCCACCTCATTGACATGCTCGATGTTGCTCAGGTTTGTTACGGCCACGACAACGGTGATCAGGATAATTAACACGATGACCACCACATACCCCACTCCGATTTTTACGCCTACTTTTGCATTCTTTAGCATGCTGTCCTCCTTGCGTACATCGACGCTTCATGATAAAATTCTCTTTGTGTCAGGGACAGTGCCGGGCAGCAGTTTTCTGTTCATCTTTTCCAAAAACTGGGTTCCCGGTTGGTTTTGCTCTGCATTTGACGCTTGGAATGCAGACTACAAAGTGTATATCGTATCTGAGCGCAAACCTTTAGAGCCGTTTTTAGCTTTTGGCAGAAAAACGAAACGCAGCATCATTTAGGGCATCGCCGCCTGTGGCAAAACTCTATCGAGTTTTACGCGGCTTTAGTACCGCGGCACAGCTTGCCGAAGCTCCCTTTGTTTTTTCGGCCTGGCCTCAGGCGGGATACCGGCGCCGCAGCGGCTCACAGAGCAAGTCTTCCCCGGAGTCAGTCTGTGTAAGCCTTGCGGCACAGTATTTGTACGGTTTTTCTTAAGGCAGGGCCTGCCGGCTTTGCCGTCTGGCCCGATGCGAAAACCGCTCCGGGACGAGAACGCGAAGGCCCTCTTTGAGAGCCCAAAAAGGCCGCGGCTTTCAGGCAGCGGCTCAAACGAAAACTGTCTATTTCTATGGTGTCTTGGATCCGGGAAGAGTCCAACAATTACCGCTTAAGGGGCCAAATTCCATACGCCTTCCCAACTGGTCCTGCGGGCAGTCCGCCGCCAGGAGCGCAGCGGCCAGCGCCAGCGTCTTCATCGGTTTGTCCGAGTAGGGCAGCAGGATTTCCTGCCGCTCAAGGCGCAGCCCCGACAGCGTGACGATCTCCCGCTGCAGCGCCATCACAAAACCGTCTCTGCTCATACTGGACAGCGTCACGGTCTCCCGTTCTCCCAACCCGTATGTGATCAGCTGCTTTGCCGGCACATGGCGGTCGGCCGGCGCAACCGCCAGCGAGACCGGCTGATGATGAAGATCGGGGTCGCCGGGCATCAGCAGCAACGCGTCAAGCCGTCCGAACGGATCGCACCACTCCACTTGCCCGCCGGTCGCCGCGCTTAAGAACGTCTTGTCTCCAAACACGCCAAATCGAACCATACTTCACGCTCCCGTCTGCGTCAGTATGCCCGTCCTTCGACAAAATGTGCGCAGTACTCGCTGGAAATATGGGCCGGCAGGCCCATGATTACGAAATTTCGGTTTTTCGATCTGTGGGAACAATGCAAATATACGTCTGCCCTCTTCCGAAGACCAGCGGCGAGGCGTTTTCAAACGTAAAGACAAAGGGATCGTCGCGCCATTTTTTGCTCCAGCGGATGGGCGCGTACGCCCCGCCGCAGGCAAACTCGCCGACTCCCTCTCCCGTGAGCCTTGTGGTGATGCGCCCGGCGGAGTCTTTGGGGATCGGCGCGATGTCGGTGTGCAGCACCAGCACGTTGGTCACGGCAATTTGCCTGTCCTGGGCCTCATCCATGAAAGCCGCGCCGTACTCCTCGACCGCATAGAGCTTGGTCTCCGCGTCATAGGTAAAAACCGTGTTTTTGCCGCTTTGGAAAGATGCCGTCACTTTGTCGGCGCTTTTCCCGCCGGCGGGCTTTCCGTCGTCGGCAAACTGCCAGCCCAGATCGTAGCCCTCGCCGTGTCCCTTTCGCACGTCAAGGTTTTCCATCGCTCCCAGGAGCTTCTCGCCGTTTGTGTATACGCTGTGCTCAGAGCCCACTTTTTTCACTCTAGCGCTGTTGCGCCAAAACGCGGTGTTCAGCTTGCTGTTTCGTCCATAGTCCAGTGTGTCCATTTTCCAGCTGGAAATCTCGCCGTAGGCGATATAGCTCGCGCCGGAATGCACCAGCAGCGCGTCATGTCCAAGGGCCAGTTCAAGGTAATAGGTGCGCGTTGAGCGAATGGTGCCGATGTCGCCAAGCGCTGAAATATCCTGATACACCCCCAGCAGGCGGGTAATGCCGCCCTCGGCCAGCGCTTCATAAATGACATCCGCCTTGGATACGCCCGACATGGGCAACGCCTTTTTGAGGTTGTTGAGCATGAACGCGTATGGCCTGTTGTTTAGCTTGTCCTCGTCCATCGGCAGGCCTGTCAGCGGATTCACAAGTGCCGTCGGCGCAGGCGACGCCGACGGGGTTGGCGAGGGTGAGGGCCGTGCGCTCGGGGAAGGCAGCGCGCTGGGCAGCGCCGACGGAGACGGAGAGGGCGACGGCGATTCCTTTTTGCAGGCCGACAGCAGCGTCAACAGCATGAACAGCGCTATAAGAATCGTCAGTTTTTTCATTCGGTCCCATCTCCAGTCCAATCCAGATGCATATTATTGTAAACCAGTCATGTCAAAAAGGCAAGAGAATTGTACTTATTGCTGCGCCGCTATAGGACTTTCACTTGGCTCTGCCGTGTGAACCCATCAGCGGGATTGCCTGCGAAAGAGGTGTTATACTTGCTCAAAGATCAGGTGTTGGAGGCGCTGCGCGCCGGCGGCCAGTGTGTTTCTGGGCAGGATCTGTGCCGGCGGCTGGGCGTTACGCGCGCCGCCGTGTGGAAGGCCATCCAGGCGTTGCGCGAGGAAGGATACCTCGTCCGGTCCCTGCCCGGCCGGGGGTATCGGCTCGGCGACCTGCCCGACGTCCTGAATAGCGCCGAGATTTTGGCCGAGCTTCCCGCTTCGTGCCGGCTGCGGGAGCTGCACTGCTTTGCGTCGCTTCCCTCCACCAACGATCTCGCGCGAAAGCTGGCCATCGACGGCGCGCCGCACGGCACCGTGGTCGTTTCGGGCAGCCAGACTGCCGGGCGCGGCCGAATGGGACGCTCCTTTTTCTCTCCAGAGGGTGGCCTGTATCTTTCGGTGCTGCTGCGCCCGCAGACCTATCCCGAGACCCTGCTGCCCCTGACCGCGTTCACGGCCGTCGCCATCTGCGACGCCGTGCAGCGCCTGACCGGCGTCCGGCCACGCGCGAAGTGGCCCAACGACTTGCTTATTAGCGGCAAAAAGCTGTGCGGCGTTCTGACAGAGGCCTCCATTGAGGCCGAATCGGGTGCTGTTCGCCATGTTGTTGTCGGAATCGGCCTCAACCTCTCGCAGTCGACTTTCCCCCCCGAACTCGAGGGCGTCGCCACCTCACTCCTGCTGTCCGGCGTGCCCGTTCCCCGCCGCGCCAGTTTGTGCGCCTCTATCCTGGAACATCTGGAAATGGCGCTCCGCGCGTGCTTTGACGAGAGCCGCGGCGTCTATCTCTCGCGGTACCTTGACGACTGCGCTACGATCGGCCAAGCTGTCACGCAGACGCGCGGGGATACCGTCCGGCGAGGCGTAGCGGAGTCTGTCGACTCTTCCGCCGCTCTGCTCGTGCGCTTCGACGACGGCTCTCTGGAGGCGGTCAACTCGGGCGAGGTCACGCTTTCTCGGCCATAACGTCGCCCGGGCGGCTGTCCTGCAAAGACGCCACTCCGCAAACCGCCCCAGCGGTTTGATCCAGGCTGCAGCCCAAAGGGCCGTCCCTTCTTTTGAGAAGGAACGGCCCTTTGGTGGCGCCCTATGGCGCTCTCAGCTTTTCATGGGCGCTTGGGAATACTTACTTCGTATAGTTCACAGTAAAGGTGAAGGAATAGCTCGGGAAGAGCGCGGGGTACTTCACACCGCTGACGATGAACTTGTTTTCGCCCGTGGCAAGGTCATTAATGGTCAGCGTGGTCACCAGGTTGTTTCCATCCTTTGTGCAGGGTACAATCACACCGTTCTTGGTGATCTCCTTGTCAAACTTGCCGTCTCTGGCCGCGATGTCAGCTCCGAACGAAAGCGCAAAGAAGTCTCCGCTGAACGTGGGCTGCACAACCCAGATGCTTCTGTCATACGCAACGACTTGAATGTCGCCCGCCGCGCGGGTCGCTCCGTTCACTTCAACAACGATCTTGCCCATCCCGGCTTCGGGCGCCTGGGGAACATAGATCCTGGCTTTCTCGTTGGTCACGGCGAACTTATCGCTGCACTGCACGCCGTTGGCATCGGTCATATAGGCAACAGCGCTCTGGTACTCGGTAATAATGCCCTTGTAGGTCACGTTGACATAGGCTGCCAGCTCCGAGACAATGCTTCCGGGCTCGACAAAGACGGTCGTCTCGTCGGTGACGGTAACGACGCATTCAGCCGACGCACCATCTATCGTGCCGACAACCGTGGGGTTGTTGGCCGACGGGTAACGCGTGATGTTGCTGACGATCTTGGCGGTAATGACGGCTTCTCCGCTTTGGAGCGCGGTCACAACTCCCTGCGCGTTCACTGTCGCCACGGCCTCGTTAGAAGAGCTCCACTCCACGCGCGGCGTGTATCCCGCGAGAAAATCAGGGCCGCTGAGCACGGCGTCCAGCTTCACAAGGCCGTCCTTGTACAGGGTCTCCCCACCAATCAGAGAGACCTCGGTCACGTAACGCTCCAGATACTGGTTGTAGAGAATTTCCGTAGTGTCAATCGCCGCTTTCGGGCCGGGGACCCCGTCGAGCGTCAAAACGATGTCGCCCACGGGAGAGCGCGCGGTGTACGGCTCGATGTGCACGGTGCCGTTCTTGACGGCGTCAAGGATGGCCTGCATTTCCTGCACATACGCGATGTCGATTTCACCATAGGAGTTTTCAAAGGCAAACTGCTGCCAGCGGTGGCCAGCGCAGAACACGGGGTTCTCCATGTCCTTGACAACATTATACAGGTTAGCCAGACCATTTTCATACATTCTCAGCGTGTCGTCCACGTCGTTGAACAGCATCCAAACAAAGCTGGATCCCATGCCGTCGCTCGTGAGAACGAACTCGTTAGCCGCGTCTACGACCGCGAGATGGCCCTTGGTGTGCCCATTGAGGTTGTATACATCCAGTTTGTGCGAGCCCACTGTGAACGAGTAACCGGCCTCAATCTCGGCGTCGGTGATCGTGCGCACTTTGTCGGCATAGGCGGCAAAAGAGCTCACAAGACGCACGCCATTCTGCGACTCATTGACATATTCTCTAGCATGAACGTACAGGTCGGTGAGCCGGGCTGCGTCAATGGTTCTGTTTGACGTAATGCCCACGTGGTCGCCGTGTCCGTGAATCTGAATCATTTTAAGGGGTTTGGTCGGGCCAGTCAGCGCGTCAAGCACGAGGCGCAGATTTGCAGCCGTCGAGCCTGAGGAATAGGGGTTTCCGCCCTCGACGACCAGCGCTTCGTTCTCGTCCACAAGCACATAGATGCTCGACGCGTTGGAGCTTGTCACCGAGTCGTCAATGTGGTACAGATTTTCGCCCATCTCGGTCACTGCCCAGCTGCCAAATGTGGCAAAGCCGGTTTCAGCAAGCTGAGCCAGCAGTGTTGTGATGGCAGGTTCGGTTCCCTCGCTCCATTTTGCGTACATGGTCACATTCTCCACAACCGTATACGGGAACACAGCCGCCGTTTCAAGCGCTTCGTCTAAGTACCAGCCCTCAAAAACATACCCCGTCCTGGTGGTGAAAGGAGCAGCCGCAACCGCTTGAGTAGTTGCGCTTGTCGCCGCGACAGCAAATCCGCCGTTGGTTACATAGGTCACTACACCGGCCTGGGCAATGGGTTGAGCGCCGACAGCGCCCACGGGCTGCAGAAACAGAACAAACAGCAGCATAAAGGCCAATCCTAGAGAAACCCTCTTTTTGAGCATTGTTGACATGGTTCAGTTCTCCTTTTCTTCCTATTCTTTTGTGGAAACCGGACTTTCTTCGAAAAGCGCACCCCCCCTCCTGTCCACCTTAAGCGGCAGGGCTGTAGGTCATTCCTGGGACACGGGTTCTTTGCATGAGTAAAGCGCACCTCGCCCGGCTTCAGGTCCTTTGGCCGGGTGTCGGCTTTATCGGCGCCAAAGCGTCAAAGCAAGGTGCGCGCCCGCACGAAAAATATCCCTTTAGCGGCAAGTTGAACGCGCGGAGCCGATCAAAAACAACTTGTCGCAAAAAGGGGGATAAGAGTCGCCATTTCCGGGCCATTCAAAAAGACCTGGCCGCAGAAAAAAACAGTTTTGGTTGGCGCGTCTTCGCAAGGACGCGCTCCGACCCCGCCTTGTCCCAGAACCGGAGGCTCTTCGACAGCTTGGCCGATTTACATCGTTCTCTCCCAAATTTCACGGCATTATTTTACCACATTACCATTTCAATGTAAAGCCTTCCTTATTCTGTTTCGACCGGAAATTCCTGTTTGGCCGCGGGCCGTCCGCGAGGCTTCGTGCGGGCAGGGCGCGCCGCCGCCCGGGCCCCTATAATGCAGAAAGCCGGGGAGCGGCGGCTTAATGCGCACCGCCGCTCCCCGGCCAAAAAGCCTCAGCCAAGTTTGTTCTGATTCAGCCACAGCGTGGCCTCGGCGGCAACCGTCTCCAGCGCCTTGCTCTCAAACGGGCTCTCCATTTCAGCTGTCTCAATGAGCTCGAGCAGCGTCTGCGTACCCGCCTTGGATACAAATCTCATATATTTTTCCCAGGCTGCCCGGCGGTCTTTCTGGGCGGCCGCCCAGAACTCCAGCGCCACGGTTTGGGCCAGACAATAGTCGATATAGTAAAACGCGCGCTGGAAGATATGCCCCTGTCCCTGCCAGCGGCGCCCCTGCTCGTAAAACGGTGTATCCGTCATGTCCAGCCACGGGCGATACTGCGCCTCAAGCTCCAGCCACGCCTCATTGCGCTGCGCAGGCGTCATGTCGGGCCGCGCGTATACGATATGCTGAAATGCGTCGACAATCGTTCCGTACGGAACAAACGTCAGCGCGCCCGAGAGGTGGGCATAGCGGTACTTGTCCACTTTGCCGCCAAAAAAGCCTTCCATCCACGGCCAGGCAAAGAACTCCATCGACATGGAGTGCACCTCGCACGCCTCATAGGTCGGATGGCGCAGCGCGGCGGGATAGACATCGCGCGCCTGGTAATCCGCAAACGCGTGCCCGGCCTCGTGCGTCAGCACGTCTATATCCCCCGACGTGCCGTTGAAGTTGGCGAAAATAAACGGCACCTTGTAGTCCGGGAGCGTGTCGCAGTACCCTCCGGGCGACTTTCCTCTGCGCGTGAGCACATCGAACAGCTCGTTTTCCAACATCATATCAATAAACTCGGCAGTCTGGGGCGACATCTCGTGGTACATCTTTTTCCCGTGGGCAAAAATCTCCTCGGGCGTTCCCACGGGCGTGGCGTTTCCGTCGGTAAACTCACAGGGATCGTCATACAGCTTCAGCTTTCCCTGCACGCCGATGCGCCCGGCCTGTTCGGTTTTGAGCCCAGCGGCCACCGGAACAAGGTTTTTCAGAACGGAGAGGCGGAATTTTTCCACGTCGCTCTGGTCATAGCAGTTGCGCTGCATGCGCAGATAGCCCAGCTCAATAAAGTTTTCAAACCCCAGCTTATGCGCGATGGCCGTGCGCACCTTGACCAGATCGTCAAAGATGCGGTCAAGCGTCCCGGCCTGCAGCAAAAACCATTCGGCGCGCGCCTCAAACGAGGCCTTGCGAACGGCGCGATCAGGGTTCTCAAAAAATGGCGCCAGCTGCGCCAGCGTGTAGGTCTTTCCTTCATACTCAATCTGCGCCGAGGATAGAAGCTTGTCATACTCAGTGGTCAGCCTGTTTTCCTCCTGCAGATCGGCAATGACCGCGGGAGAGAACGTCTTCATCTCCATTTCCGCGTTTGTGAAGATCAGGCAGCCCATTTTCTGCTCCAGCCCCTGTCTGTGCGGCGAGTGAACAAGCGCCGTGAGCATATTCTGCGTCAGTTCCTGAAGCAGCGGATCGGTTTCGTCCCAGTACGCTTTTTCGCCGGCAAAGAACGGGTCGGTCGTATCCAGCGAGTTGTGAATAAACGACAGGCTGAACATGGTTATCACATGTTCATAGTACAGTTCGTACTCGTGGTAAGCTTCCAGCGCGCGCTCCACGCTGTCGGCAGACTGAAACGCCGCCAGATGCCGCGCGAAGACCTCGCGGGCCTCGTCAATGGGGATGCGCTCATAGGGCATGTCTTTGAATTTCATTCGGTCTTGCTCCCTTTCCAATCTGTGTTTGCCAACAGATTTGTGTCGATCGTATAGTTGAGCCCGGCGCGGTTGCGCTGGCGGGCAAAGGCCTGTTCAATCAGCTCTTCGAGCAGCTGCGGAAAGGAAACCCCGTTTTTTTCCCAGAGATAAAACGACAGCGACCCCGGAATGGTATTGAGCTCGTTGATATAGAGCATGTTGCGCGATGTGTCGTACAAAAAGTCGATGCGCGCCACGCCCGCGCACCCCATCGAACGAAACGCCCGCACGGCGATTGTGCGCACCTTTTGCTCGAGCTCTTCGGGAAGATCGGCCGGGATGACGCGTTTTGCCGAGCTCATCCCCGCGTTCTTGACCTTCCCAGACGACAGATACTTGTCGTTGTAGCTCAGTATCTCGTCCTGGCCAAGCGGCTCCTCGCACACTGACGCGCGCGCGCCGGAGCGGTCGCCCAGCACCGAGACGTTGATCTCGCGCAGGTGGACGACGGCGGGCTCGACCATAATCTTGTCGGCAAACCGAAATGCGGTGCTGAGCGCCGCCGCCAGTTTGTCCCGGTTCTCGGCCTTGGATATCCCCACGCTCGAGCCAAGGTTGGCCGGCTTGACAATCACCGGATAGGGAAACTCAGTTTCGATGTCCGAGAGGCAACGCTCCTGCTTTTCGGCAAAGACGTCCGCAGTGAGTGTGTATTCGGGAAGTACGGGCAGCGCCTGTGCGCGCAAGAGCGCCTTGGCCACCGGTTTGTCCATGCACAGCGCGCTGGAGAGCACGTCGCAGCCGGTATACGGAAGCTCCAGCACCTCCAAAAAACCCTGCAGGCTCCCGTCCTCGGCAAACGTACCGTGCACAACCGGCAGCGCCACGTCGATCGGGATGGGCTTATCCACGTTGAACAGGCGCTTGAGCGTCGGCATCAGCAGCACCTTGCCGCCCGAGCGCACAGGCATGACCTGCCTGCCGGTCTCAAGCAGTCTGGGCAGGTTCTTGTAGGACTCTATGCGCAAAAATTCACTGCCGCTGTATAATGCGCCGTCCTTGGCCATATAGACGGGTACGGCCTCGTATCTCTCGCTGTTGAGCGCTGCGCACACCTGCATGGCCGAGATAATTGACACCTCATGCTCGACACTGCGCCCGCCAAAAAAAACCGCTACCTGAATTTTCAATATAGTCCCACCTTCTGAATCGTTTTAGCCGTGGCACAGGCGGCCGAAGCCCAAGAGCGCCGGGAACGCCTACGTGTAGTTGTCGGGAAGATCGTTCTCCAACAGCACAATTTTCGGTCCGGTTACCAATTGTCTTACCCAGCTCATCGCCGCCTCAAGGGTCTCAAAAGCCTTTCCGCGTTCCTCTGAGAACCCCGCCTGAGCCAACCCGTCGGCAATGGGCTGTGTCTGTTTGACGCCCACCAGCGCGACATAGTCGCATACAGCGGCTGCCTGAACGCCAAACGCGCGGTTCAGCGCCTCCTGCTCCTGCCCGAGTTCCACCATGCCGGGCGTGACCAGAATTTTTACGCCGTCAAACATCGCCAGAGTGTCCAGCGCGGCCTTTGTCCCTGCGGGATTGGCGTTGTACGCGTCATCAATGATCGTCAGCGCGCCGCCGTCAATCAGCTGAAGCCGGTGCGGCGGTCCTTTCAGCGCGCGCGCGGGCGCGACTAGCTTTTCCAGCGGGATGCCCAGCGTCAGCGCGACCGCAATGGCGCCCACCGTGTTCTCCACCTGGTGGCGGCCAAGCAGGGGCGTGACAAACCGCTGCTCCCCGCCGTCCTTCGTGTGCAGCAAAAACGACGAGCCGTTCCTGTCGGCCTTGATGTCGCTCACCCACACGTCGCGCGCTGGCCCGTCCTGAAGCGCGTAGCGCACACAGCGGCGCGCGACGGGATGGTCGTGAATGAGCTCATTGCCGTCGGCCAAAAAGGCAATGCCGTCGGGCGGCAGCGCGTCAACAAGCTCAAATTTGGTGTCGGCGACGGCCTCAATGGTGTGAAAGGTCTCCAGATGCTGCGGCCCAATCGACGTAATCATGCCGTATCGGGGCCCTACGATCTCGCAAAGTTCCTGAATGTCGCCGACATGGCGTGCGCCCATCTCGCAGACAAAAACCTGGTGGGTGGCGTTCAAGCCCTCCCGGATGGTGCGCACAACGCCCATCGGCGTGTTGTAACTCTCGGGTGTGACCAAAACATTGTACTTAACCGATAGAAACGCCGATAAAAACGCCTTCGTCGAGGTTTTTCCATAACTCCCCGTCACTCCAATGACCAAGAGCCCCGGATGCCCCGCCAAAATCCGCTTGGCGTCGTCTATGTACCGCTTGTTGATGGCCTTTTGCAGCGGCATCGTCAGTATATTGGCAAAAAGCGCGATGTAGGCCACTGCCACCAGCCCACCGCAGAGAACGAGAACCTGCAGCCGATAGGCCGAAATGAGTGCGTTCTGCGGCCAAAAGTCGGCAATGAGCGCGGATAAACAGGCGATGGCCGCCAGCAGCAAAAAGTCGGCAGCGGCCAGGCGAACGGCCCGGGCTGTAAACTTCAGCGGTTTTTTGGCCTTTTTATGCGGCTGGAGCACAGCCACAAACACAAAGAGCGCGATCACAAACCACTTGGACAGCTCGCTCTCCCAAAGGCAAAGCAAGCAGGCGACCGCCACGGGGAACATGGTCCTGTACAGTCCCGCCCCGTTGTCCTTGAGCCACTTCAGGTATCCCGGGTTCTGGTAGGACGAAAGCTGCAGCATGTGGATGCACCGCAGGGAGATCAGAACCGCGGGCAGCAAAAACGCCACCGATAGAAACCAGTTTGTCAACGGCCAACTCCTCCTAAAAAGCTGTCCAGAATCCGTCGGACATAATCGAGCTGCTGCATAAACGACCAATGCCCGCCCTCGATCGCCACAAGTCCGGCGTCAGGGAGCGCCGCCTCCATGCGCGCGGCGTCAGCAAACGGGGATGCCGTATCGGCCCTACCCCAGATGAGCAGCACGGGCGTCTTTACCGAAGGCAGGAGCTTGAGCACGTCGGTGCCGAGCAAGTTCGACATGGTCGCGCGCATAACCGGAGACGCGTTTTGATAGTCCGCCGACCCTTTGCCGCGCCGGAACGCCTCCTTGAGTTTGGGAAACGGCGAAAGCAGGATCTTTCCGGCCTTATACAGATAAACTTTGCCGTAATACCGCGCCCCGCGGCGCGCTCTGACGCCCGCCGGGCCAAACAGCACAAGGCGGTCTGCCTCTCCGCCGCGCGCCGCATAGTGCAACGCCACCCGGCCCCCGTTGCTGTGTCCGACGATCACCGGGCGGTCAATCTTGTTCAGGCTAATGAACTGCCTGACAAACTCAACGTAGTCCTCCACGCGCCAGGGACTCTCCGGTTCAGGCGTACCGCCAAACCCGGGAAGATCCGGGGCGTAAACGGTGTGCGACCCCTCCAGCTGCCTGAGCAGCGGCCCATACGAGTCATGGCCCACGCCCCAGCCGTGCAGGAACAGCAGCGGTGGCCCCTGTCCCGCAATGGCGCAGCTGACGGGAATTCCGCATATTTCCAAAGCAGTAATCCTCTCCTTCGGCGCGGCCATGCCGACGCCAAAAAGCTCACGATGATTATACACTAAGATGCCGCTCATACACAAGCGTTTTTGCCCGAATTTTGCAGAGCGCGTCTGCATTATGTAACCAAAGGAGGACAACTGCTGTTTTTAGACGCAATGATCATTAAAAAGTCGTTTATTCTTTTTAAAAGTTAGCCTTGTCATACGAACATAAATGATGTAGAATAGCATTGTTATGTAAAGGGCTCGTCCAATCCCCCATCAAAATACGTTTATTTGTGTTTTTTGCTCACTCCCCTATTGAAAAAACACCAAAAGGGTTCTTTGATGCCTAAACATGTCGAGATGTTTTGCTGATTGACTCTGTGCAGCCGGCAAAAGCCGCTCTTCAACACGCTTTGCCTGGAACCATTTTATGGCCGCCCCGCCAGGCCATGTCAAAATGAGGGTTGACTATGAGACAAAAGCGCTTTGATCCATACAGCCTGCTCGTGTCGCATATGGATGCCGCGCCGGTTCCGCTGATCGTTTTTGCGTCCGAACGCCCGCCCAGCGCCAACGCGCTCATGGCGAAGCGGCTTGCGGGCCATGCGCCGGCATCACTTTCCGTATTCTGGGAGGGCTCGCTGAACGCCTCAATCGGGTGTATGGACGGGTTGCTGTCCCTGCGCTGGAAAGACAGCGGCGGACGGGATTGCCTTTTGAGGGCGGAAGGCTGCTGCGCGCAGTTTACCGACCGTGACGGAACTCAAGTCGGCCTGGCCGCCATTGATCCCGACGCCTATCCTGTCGTTCAGACCCTGGTCGCCGCCATGTGCGTCACGCTGATCACCACCAATAAGCGCGCAGGCGCCTGGGCGCAGAATCTGCTGGACTCCATGCCGCTTTCGGTGATTTACAGCGACGGACAGACGCATGTGAACCGGGCGTTTGAGCTGGGGGAAACCATCTATCCGTTTTTGTATAAAGCCGACGACTGTCTGCCGATTGACCTGCTCAATCCCCGTCAGACGCCGACATTTGTCCAATATATCAGCCGCTACGACCCGCTCGGGAGGCTGTTCTGGATTCGCAGCAACACCCTGTCGGTCTGCGCGTTGGACGGCAGACCGCTGGCGACTCTTGTCGTGTTTGAAAACTACACCAGACAGGTTGAGCAGGTGGAGACGCCGCTGCACCGCGCGCTTCAAACCTCCCGTGTTCACAAGGACATTCTGGACAGATCCCAGACCGTCGCGTTTTTCTTTGAGCGCGGCGCGCCCTATCGTCTGACCTACATCTCCAAAAGCGTGCGCGTCTTTGGATATGAAAGCGCCTCCCTGCTCTCCTCGTCCTTTTCGTTTCCCGACTTTTTTGACATCCGGGAGCGTGGGGAACTGCGCGCCTGGCTCTCGGGATCGGCGCAGCCCGGAATACGCTACACCGGCACCCTGTCGCTCCGGGATAACAACGATCGTCTGCATCCGATCCAGGTGTATATGCAGTGCGTCGAACAGGCCGGCGTTTGGGTCATGGAAGGGCTTTTGGTTGACGTGGGCCTGCAGGCCGAGCTTTTGCTCAGCCTGCAGGAGGAATCCTACTCCATCCGCGACCGGCTGGAGCGTTTTTTAGAGCGTTCGCCGACCTCTCCCGACCTGGATATGCCGCTGTTCGAGCTGGTTGGCGCCGACCGTATTCAACACCATCAGGACACGCTGGCGCACATTTTTGACTTATATGTCCTGGCGTTTGACGAGTACGGCGGCCCGCTCAACGCCCCCTCCGGTCATTGCGCCGTGGTCGACCTGGTTTTGTCCTGCGACACCTCCGAAGGCGCGTTTTTGCAGGAGCTCCGCACGTTAGCCGGCGCTGCCGGCGCGGAAAAACGCATCATCCAAACGCGCAGCCGATGCACCTCACTGGAGATTGTCGCCATCCCCACGCTGCGCGGCGACCGCGTTTTGGCCGTATGGATTTTTGGCCACGTCCGCCTGGACGCCCAGCTGCCCCCCACGTTCCGGCGCAGCTGCCGCGCGCTCGGCCTTGACCCCGACGGCATGCGCGCGCTTGTGGAAGCGATGCCGCTTTACGATCCAAAGCGCTTTACCGACGCCGTGCTGGAGTTTAACCGCATGGCCAGCATCATCGCCCTGAATTATGCGCACTCGAGCCATTTGGTCGCGCAGACCGAGCTCGCACGGCAGGTCAGCTCCAAAATCAGCCGCAGCGTCTCGCGTCAGCGGCTGCTCAACCGCATTTTCGATTTGACGCAAAACGCCGGCAGCCTGTCCGAGACGATGAACGGCATTCTCGCCTGCGTGGGAGAGGATCAGCGTTTTTCCCGCGCGTACGTTTTGGAAAAAAAGCTTTCCGGGCTGTTTACGATCACCTATGAGTGGTGCGCCGACGGCGTTGAGGCCATCCCCTGGGAACACAGGGCCCGCTTTCATGAGACAAACGACGGGGTTCCCTACACCTCGGAGGGACTGTTCATCTATGACCAGTCCAACCCGCCGCCGCCATCCATTCAGGCGAGCTTTGACGCCACTGGTGTACTTTCTGCGGTGTACTTTCCCGTCTTCCAGGACGGGGAGCCCGTCAGCATTATTGTGTTTGAAGCCTGCCAGCAGGCAAGGCTGTATTTTCAGCAGGACCGGGAGTATTACGAAATTCTGCTTCGGCTGATCTCAAACGTGGTGATTTACCAGCGCGTCGAACAGGTCATCATGCGCTCAGGCTCCGTTTTTGACGCCGTGATGTACAATCTGGATCTCTCTGTGCTGACCTGTGACCCGGACACCCTGCGCATCACCTATGTCAACGCGCAGTGCCAAAAGCTGATCGGGCTTCCCCAGCACGAGCTGAAATACGCCTGGCAGGTCTTTCCCGGCCTGACCCGAGAAAACGGATTTGGCCTGCGCAAAGGCCCGTACACCTGTGAGCTCATTCATGGTGACCGCGTCTATTTCACTTCGCACAACACCATTCCCTGGCTGGACGGACGCATGGTTCTGATTGTCTCGGCAACCGATATCACCGAGCTGCGCAAGACAGAGACGATGATCCAGCGGCTTGCCTACTATGACGCTTTGATGAACATCCCCAACCGACGCAAATTTGAGCACGACTTGCAGCTGATTCTCAAGCGCGCCGCCAACGGGGAAAATGTGACCTGCGCGCTGCTGTTTATGGATTTGGACGACTTCAAGATGATCAACGACTCCTTTGGCCACCAGCGGGGCGATCAGCTTCTGCGCGCCATTGCCGATGCCCTGCGCGCCATAGACCCCATCGGCGAGCACTTGTACCGACTCGGCGGCGACGAGTTTATGATTCTGCTTGAAAACGTCGCGTCCGACACTCTGGCCAGCACGGTTGAGAACATTTGGGGCCGGTTTCAGCGGCCATGGGAGCTCAGCGGGGTTTCGGTCTACTCCACCATCAGCATTGGGGTGTCCCGCTTTCCCAAGGACGGCCGGGACGCCAAGGAGCTCTTGCGCCATGCCGACATGGCCATGTACAAGGCCAAGTATGAAGGAAAGAACTCAGCTGTCTTTTTCCGCCGCGGCCTCGAGGGCGGACTGAGCCAGCGCATGGATGTCGAGCGCGCGCTGAGCCGGTCGGTTCGCGAGGGCTGCAAGGATTTCAGCGTTTTGTACCAGCCGGTTGTCCGCCTGGATACCGGACTGCCCACCGGCGTGGAAGCCCTGGTGCGCTGGCGTGACTTCAACGGCGTGCTTCAGCGGCCCGAAACATTTTTGGCCGCCGCCGAATCGCTTGGTCTGATGGGGATTTTGGGTGATTTTGTCCTAAAAACAGCCCTAAAGGACTTTAAAGACTTTGTTACCGACGGCTTCCTGCTCGTGGTCAACCTCTCAGCTGCCCAACTGCAGGACCGCTCCGCGGTCGATACGCTCCGTGCGCAGCTCAGCGAAACAGCGTTTCCTCCCGCCTCGTTGGTGCTGAGCATCAGCGAGAGCGCTGCCGTTCTCGACATTCAAACCGGGGAGAACAACCTGCAGCGCCTGCGCGACCTCGGCGCGAAGGTCTCTCTGGATAACAACGGCACCTCTTATAACGCGCTTTCGCGCGTCTGGCGCGAGGGCATTGACTTTGTCAACATCGACATCAGCCTCATCGGCCATATGCAGCACGACCCGTTCTGCGACACGGTTGTGCAAACCTCCATCGAAATGGCCAAAGCAGCGGGCTGCAGCGTGTTTTGTACCGGCGTTGAGGCGCAGGAGCAGTATATAGACCTCGTGGAGTATGGCTGCGACTACGCGCAGGGCTACTACTTTTCCGGTGCTCTGGAGAAAAACGAGATTGCCGACTTTTTCCATCAGCAGTCCAACCCCTCGAAACGCCGCCGCGGGACAACCCATTTCAAAAAGCTGGCAAAGGAGTGATTTTCGCGTATGGCTGCGGATCCATATGCAGAGGATCTCTGCGCCGTTTCGCTCCAAACGGAGCGCCTTTGCCTCTATCCGCTCTCCCTCGGTCAGCTGCGCCGGGCGGCTGCCGACCCCAACGGCGTTGCCATGGAGTTTGGCGCGGCAGCGCAGCCGTTTGGGTTTCGCGAAATGCTCTCCAAGCGCCGCATTTACGCCGCCAAGTCAGATATCCTGCGGCGCTGGCCGCGCACGCTTCTGCTGTCAACCACATGGCTTTTGGTGGACAGGAACACCAGAACGGTCGTCGGAGAGGCGGGCTTTAAGGGCCCTCCGCACATGGGCGCCGTCGAAATAGGCTACGGCATGCGCCAGTTTGCCCGCAACCAGGGGTATATGACCGAGGCGGTGGACAGCCTGTGCACGATGGCCTGGACCCAAAAAGAATTTCCCGTGTGGCGTATTCACGCCACAACCAGCGCCGACAATACGGCCTCGCACCGTGTTCTGCAAAAAAACGCCTTTTCCCGTGCCAGCATTCAGGGAAAGCTGTGGCTGTGGACACTCGAACGCGCCGAGCCATAGCCTGAGAGGAGTAAAGCTTGTATGATTGCCGTCAAACCCATTCTCAGCGAGGATACCGTCGACATCCGCCAAAAAGTTCTGCGGGCCGGGCTTTCCCCCGACACTTGCCGCTGGAGCGAGGATGACGCCCTCACGACATTTCACCTCGGAGGGTTTCTGAACGACAGGCTTGTCGGCGTCAGCACATTTCAGAAGGAGCCTTTCCCTGGTGACGGGGATGCAGACTATCGGCTGCGCGGCATGGCCGTTTTGTCTGAGCTGCGCGGCCAGGGTGTCGGGTCGCTCATGCTGCTTGCCGGCGAAGACCGCCTGCGTGGCCGGGGTTACGCCGCGATTTGGTGTCAGGCCCGCGTTGCGGCTGTTCCCTTTTATCAAAAGAATGGCTGGGTGTCGCTCGGCGACGTGTTCGACGTGCCTGGGGTAGGGCCGCACTTTTTAATGATAAAAGATCTGACCGCCCCTTTCGGCTGCAAAGCAAACACAGCAGCGCCTTAGGCCGTCAAGGGGCCTCCGCTTCTTTGAACAGCCTGTAGCAAGCCCCTTTTATGCTCCCATCCTTTTTCGCGGATTCACGTCGAGTCTGATGGCGCAGCTGGCAGATCCTTGCCGGCCGATGCCAAAAAAGATTAAATCGCAGAGCTTTCACGGATTCAATCCGGGAAAGCTCTCTCTGCAACCTCCGGCTTTGTACAAAAACCGCGGTTCTTGTACAAAGCCGAAAAAGATTGGAGAAAGAAGAATTACGTTGACTGCTTATCGTAATATGCTTGGCCTGGTCGCCGCCGCCGCCATGATTGCACTGGTCTCCTGCGCGCCCAGGCCCTCTTTTGTCCTGTCACCGGACAGCTCCTCCCCGGCGGTTCCGTCTCCTTCGCCGTCGCCGTCACCGTCGCCCAGCCCTGCGCCGGCGGAGTCACCGTCTCCCTCCCCGGAGGACTTGGCGCAGCAAACACTGCGTTCGATGACTCTCCGGCAAAAGGTTGGGCAGGTGTTCTTCCTCGCCTTTCGCCGCGATTTCTGGGGCGGCGCCGTCACCGAGATGGGAGATGTCCAGCGCGAAGCCATTGCCGACAAAGGCATCGGAGGCGTTGTTTTGTTTGCGGAGAACATAAGCACCAAGGAGCAGACAAAGCAGTATATTGCCGACCTGAAGAGCGCCGCGGCCATCCCTCTGTTTGTGGGCGTGGATGAGGAGGGCGGCTCCGTGGCGCGCACCGGCGCTCTGGGATATCCGCCCATTCCCGACGCCGCCGCGATCGGCGCGGCGGGAGATCCTTCCGAAGCCACGCGTTACGCCAGAGAGATCGGGGCCTATCTCACTGCGTTAGGGTTCACCGTGGACTTTGCCCCGGTGGCCGACATCAATACAAACGCCCAAAACACGGTGATTGGCGACCGCGCGTTCGGCTCTGACGCAGAAGCCGTCACTCCCATGGTGCTCGCCTTTATCGAGGGCCTGCACGCGGAGGGCATCCTCGCGTCCACCAAGCACTATCCTGGCCACGGCGACACCGCACAGGACTCACATAACGGCTTTGCGTCGGTTGACCATACGCTCCAGCGACTTCTCGAGGTCGAGCTCGTCCCCTTCAAAGCAGCCGCGCAGGCCGCCGTCGAGTTTACCATGGTGGGGCATATCTCCGTACCGAACGTCACCAACAGTGACGATCCCGCCATTTTTTCCTCATTTCTGCTCCAGGACATCCTGCGCGGCGAGCTTGGGTTTACGGGCATCGCCATCACCGACGCGCTGGACATGGGCGCTGTGACGCAGTACTATACGCCCGGCGAGGCGGCAGTCAAGGCGCTCAACGCGGGCATCGACATGCTGCTGATGCCCGATAATTTCGATGTGGCGTATAACGCCGTGCTCGCGGCTGCGGAAAGCGGCGAGATCTCGCCCTCCCGCCTGGACGAGGCAGTCCTGCGCATCCTCACGCAAAAGTTCGCAGGTTCTTAGCCATGCCGCGTCAGGCTGTCAACGAACCTGAGATTCTTTGACAAAACTAGAGTTCAGGTTTAACCGCCAAGGCTGTTTGCGAAGTTTGGACAAAACGATGGAAGGACTTTCCTGGATTCACTCCGGGAAAGTCCTTCCTGGCTGAGGCCGTCAAGACGACGCCTGCTCTTTATTCGCATCCTGATTTATACTTCTCAAAGCCTTAATGGCCAGATTCAGGAGTCTGCTGACCAGCAGGGCTCCACTGAAGATTGCCCCGACTTTGAATGCTTTTTTGAAACTTCCATGAACACCCCTTTCGACAATACAGCCCCTCTGGACTAAACCCTTTATGTATCTCGTACGCCATTTTTCAGCAGCTCAATCATGAGCAAAATGGTCTTTTCCGCCGACTGCTGCTTGAATGGCCCTTCTTTGGCAAATGCCAACAGGCTCAGCCGCGTACTCCGATCGTCCAGCGGGGTACGCGAAAGACACAAAACGGTCGGGTTCCTGTTCGCATACCCTCTGCCGCATAACACCGCCAGCGAGGCCGGCTCATTTTCAAGGTCTATCCATTCGATCAGATGGCGGTGGCGTTACAACACGGCATTTGCGTAGTGCACTACTTCCTGCAAGGACCCCGAATAGGTCCCGTCACGCTCGTACTGTGTCGTCTTCTGCCTCTTGGCAGCCCACTTGACTCCGGCCCTGCCGCCTGAAATTGCTCCGGCCTTGCCAAACTCCCCCACGCGGGAGTCACTTCAAAAACGCCTTTCTCTGCAAACCGTTGCCCGGACTTCGCCTGAAAGCTTTCAGCCGCGCCTATGTCTTGCCCAGAACCGCCACAAACGCGTCAAGCGCTGTGCGAATCAGTCTGTTCAGCCTTGGTGCCTTCCTAAGCCTTTCGGCAATCGGCGGGCTTGTTCGGTAATACCAGTCGGAAAACCTGCGCCCGTACGCGCTTTGATGAAGGGTTTCATCCCTAAACTTTCTCAGCCGCAGAACCTGCTCGGCGTTCTCGTCTCCGTACACGGCGGTGGCGATAAAGCACGCGCTGACCGTTCTGGTTGGCTCGGCCGTATTGTGGTTGTCGGTGATTGGACGCATCTGCTCCCCGCCCCGGCCGTTTTCCCCGCGCGCGAACACGGGCGAGGAAATACATTTCTTGCGAAAGGCCATCGCTTGTTCTCCGTTATCAGTCTCGCTGATCTGAGCGCGCGTATACAGGGCTGACGGCATGACCAGCAAGAAGTCATACAGCGCGAAAATTCGCATAAACATCTTGGGCTGCTCAAAACCTCTGTAATCGCCTCCCGCGCCCGAAGAAGAGGGAAAGGTGCGCATTTCCCGGCAGAACACCGCGCCTTGCGCGCCAACCTGGACAAACCGGTAGTATTCATACCGGCTAAACGTCGTGCGCATGGCCTCGCAATAATGAACGCCCACAGGATTTTGCGAAAACCTCAAAATATTGTTTTTGGTCTCACCGTTTGTGCGTTTGAGTTCCCAGAACCCTTCGATATCCTTCATGTCCCCGCGCTGCATCGCCTCAACATTCTCAAAGCCCTTTCGGAAATAGGCCTTGATATTCTCGCACAGCGTCTCTATGTCGGCTATGTACCGCTCGCGCTGTTCAGTCCGCAGGACCTCCGCCAGCGGGACCAAACGTTTTCTGACCGTCTTGTTCAGCAGGTCATTCAGATCGTATTGCGAGCTGATCGGATATTCAAACCGATTTTCCTTGGTATTCCACCGGTAGACGCTGGCCTCTATAAAAACCTTTGGGTCATAACTCTTCAGGCTTAACACGCAGCAGGCATAAAACGCCTCATAATACTGCTCACGCCATGGCGCGCACTGAACGTCAGCCGCTTCCTCAAACAGCATGCCGGCCTCTGTAAAGAAAAAGTCCTCGGCGGTATCCAGCGCAATCGGCGTCAACTTCTTCGTCCTAGCGCGCAAGATCCCCCATCTGGCCTCGAAGTTGCTGGGGTCGGTTTGCACGAGCGCTGTAAAAATCGACTCCGCACGTGTGTAGCTGTTGTTGGTTAAGTACGCCTCGGCTTCCTTAAGCGCGTCCGACGGTTTTTTGTCCTGCGATAACATCAACTCGGCAATAGACGCTTCGTCATTCTCGCTCAGTCCAAAGACCTTCTCGCGCTCCAGCTTGTAGTGTTGCACTGATTCCTCGACCTCAATCCTGCAGCCGCAATACAGACAGTAATTGGTTTTTGCGTTCGGGTCGAGATGGATCAGATTGCCACAATGCGTGCATTTGGCTTCAACCAGCAGCATGTGGATTCCCCCTATGGTTTTAGATTTTGTTGTACGATTTCCTCTGTCCGCATCCACAACATCCGCAACATAGTTGCATATCTTTTGTAATTGTCATTTATCATACCACAGCAAAGTCTGTTGCACAAGAATTATTATACATTTTTTCAAAAATTTTCTCATAAAATAAAAAGCCATAGCCATTATGTAAAAAAATGGCTATGGCTTTTCAACTTTTCTATGTCCTGTCTGCGCGCGCACCCATTGTCGACGTCGGGCCGGACGGCGAGGGTTTTGCCGGCATCTGCCTGCCGGTGTGGTCGATGGCGGTCTCCCCGTCCAAAATAAGATCGCTGACTTTGGCAAAACTGTAACCCTGCTGCGTCAGCGTCGTGATCAGCCCGTCCAGCGCGTCCGGCGTGTACTTCGCGGCATTGTGGAACAGGACAATCGAGCCGGGCTGCGTTTTTTTGGTCACACGGGACGTAATCTCCCCGGCGGTTTTATCCATCCAGTCCAAGCTGTCAACGTCCCATTGCACGACCTCCATGCCCATGCCGCGCACCGCCAGAACGACCTTGTCGTCGTACTCCCCGTAGGGACAGCGGAACAGCGTCGGGCTCACGCCCGTGATGGCCTCAATGTCCTGATTGCAGGCCATGAGATCAGCGACAATCTGCTCCTTCGTGAGCTTGGTCATATGGTCGTGATGATTGCTGTGGCTCATCACCTCATGCCCGGCGTCAAAGAGCTGCCTGACCGACTCGGGATACTTGCGCGCCCAGTCTCCCACCACAAAAAACGTGGCCGAGACATTGTGCTTTCCCAGAATGTCAATCAGCTGCAACGTGTCCTCGTTGCCCCACGCGGCGTCGAAAGTCAGCGAAACCACCTTGTACTCCCGCTGCACACAGTAGATCGGCAGTTGGCGCTGCCCGGCCATGGCCGTGATAAAGCCCGGTTTGGCCACCAAAATCCAGGCGCATAACGCCAGCCCAACGGCTAAAATGGGGAGAACGACCCTGGCCCTCAGAAAAACGATCTTCACTCTGCATCACCTCGATACAAAGTATGGCTCGACCGAGTTTGTTAGAACCCTCAACTGCGCCGGCGCGTCCGATTCCCGCGCGCCGAAAGGCGCCGAAACTCTATGTCTACCTGAGCCCGGCAAAACCCTTCTGCCTGAGAGCTTCATAGACCGTGAGCGCCACCGTGTTGGAAAGATTCAGGCTGCGCGTGTCGCCCAGCATCGGCACACGCAGAAGGCGCAGTGAGAAGGCGTCCCTGATCTCCCCGGGCAGTCCCGCCGTCTCGCGGCCGTACACCAAATAATCGCCTTCGGCGTAGCTTGCCTGCGTGTACAGCGCGCCGGCCTTTGTGGTGAAGAGCCATAGCCTCTCAGGTGCCTCGGCGCTCAAAAACGCGTCCCAGCTCGGGTGCAGCCGGATGTCCATGTCATGCCAGTAATCCAGCCCGGCTCGCTTGAGTTTGCGGTCGTCTATGGCAAACCCCAGCGGCTCAATCAGGTGAAGAACGCTGCCCGTCGCCGCGCAGGTTCGCACAATGTTTCCGGTGTTTTGCGGTATTTCGGGCTGATGCAGCACAATATGCATCATGCCTTTTTGCCGAAGGAGATCTTGTTTTCGGTTCCCTGAAGCAGCCTCTTGATGTTCGCCCGATGAAGGATGACAATCCCGGCGGCAAAGAGAATCATCGCGATCATGTACAAAAAATCAGTTTTATCAAACATCCAGGCCGTAAACGGCAGAGTGAGCGCCGCGAGAATGGAGCCCAGCGACACGTAGCGCGTCAGCAGAACCATCAGCGCGAATAGCGCCAGCGCAATCAGCGCCTGCCGCCAGTCCAGCGCCAGCATAACAGCGCAGGTCGTCATCACACCCTTGCCGCCCTTCAGTCCGAAGTACACAGGGAACATATGTCCCAGGATGACGCATACCCCTGCCAAAAGCGCGCCGCTTTCCCCAACAAGCGCCCGTCCAAGCAGGACCGCCAGCACGCCCTTGGCCGTGTCTCCCAGCATGACCAGCGCGGCGCGTTTTGAGCCCATGACGCGAAGCGCGTTTGTCAGCCCGGCGTTGCCGCTTCCCTTGCCCCGGATATCGCTCTTGTCGGTCAGGCGGGAAATGATAATCGCAAAGTTGAGGCTTCCCAGCGCGTAGGTCAATATGCCCGCAAGCACATACTTCAGGATCTGCATTCAGTCCTTCTCTCCTCTTTCCCGAATGGTGAACCGTATCGGCGTTCCATCAAGCCCGAAGGTTTGCTTGATCTGGTTTACAATGTAGTTTTTATAGGAAAAATGAAACAGCCTCTTGTCGTTGCAAAACGCCACAAAATGCGGCGGCTGGGTCGACGCCTGCGTCATATAGTATATTTTCAGACGGCGGCCCTTGTCGGTGGGGGGCTGCGTTTTGGTCACGGCGTCGGCCAGGACGTCGTTGAGCTGCCCCGTAGAGATGCGTATGCGGTTTTGCGTGTAAACATGCCCTATATGTTCAAACAGCCGCGTTACGCGCGAGCCGGTCAGCGCCGAGACAAACTCAACCGGCGCGTAAGACATAAACAACAGGTCCTGCCTGATGTCCCTGGTGAGCGCGCCCATCGTCTTGTCGTCCTTCTCCACGGCGTCCCACTTGTTGACCACAATCACCGACGGCTTTCCCGCCTCATTGGCCAGCCCGGCAATTTTGGTGTCCTGCTCGGTGACGCCCTCGCGCGCGTCGAGCATCAGCAAGCACACGTCGCTGCGCTCGATAGACATCACGGCGCGAAGGACGCTGTAATGCTCGATGGACTCCTCCACCTTCGACTTGCGCCGTATCCCGGCCGTATCGGTGAAAATAAACGAGCCGTGCTCATTGTCCAGTCGCTCGTCCACGGCGTCGCGCGTGGTTCCGGCCACGTCGCTGACAATCACACGCTCCTGACCGAGCAGCTTGTTGAGCAAAGAGGATTTCCCCACATTGGGCTTACCCAGGATGGTCACGCGGACAGGCTCGCTCTGCTCCTGCGCAGCCTCTTCTGGCGGAAAGCGCTCGAAGCACGCGTCAAGCAGGTCTCCCGTGCCATGTCCGTGCAGTGAGGACACCGGATAGGGGTCTCCCAGTCCGAGCTCATAAAACTCGTACAGCTCGGCGGGCAGTGAGCCTACCGAATCGCACTTGTTGACGCACAGCACCACCTCTTTGCGCGAGCGCTTGAGCAGGTTGGCGATGTCCCGGTCGGCCGCGGTGACACCCGTGCGGACATCGCAGATCATCAAGATCACGTCGGCGTTTTCGATGGCAATGGTGGTCTGCGCGCGCATAAAGCGCAGCATGTCGTCGTTGGCAGTCGGCTCCAGGCCGCCCGTGTCAATCAGCGTGAACGGCCGCCCGCACCACTCGCAGGGGGCGTACAGGCGATCCCTCGTGACGCCCGGCGTATCCTCGACAATCGAAAGCCTGCGTCCGGCCAGCTTGTTAAACAGCATGGACTTGCCCACATTGGGCCGCCCAACAATGGCAATGATCGGCATCTCTTTCTCCTATTCTGTGTTCTCTCCCAGCGCGCGCCAAAGCGCCGCTCCGTCGGGGTCCACCGGAGTCACGGGCACGCCGAGCATCTCTTCCAGTTCTGCAACCGTCACGCCGTCCAGGAACACATCCGTCCCGTGGCGCAGGCAGCTCTTCGGGATCAGCACGCGCGCGCCGAGCGCGCATCCTTTGAGCCCCGCGGCCAGATCCCTGCCCGTGAGCAGACCGGCCACCGTCACACCGCCGCCAAAAAACACATTGTCCACGGCCAGCACCTGCACGCGAGTTCCCGCCAGCAACGTTTCCATAAAGCCCGCGGCTGCTCTGCCCGTGGCCAGCGTCTGCCAAACAACAGGCCGGTCGTCCCTCGCCTCAAAAAACTCCTGCGCAAACAGCGCCAACATACCAACGCCGTTTTCCAGCTGAGGAAACTCCTCGTAAAACGGCGCGGTCGGAAGGGGAAGCCCTGCCAGCAAATAGAGCTCATCGGCGCAAAACACACGCGTATACCCCACGCACAGGTCAATGGCGGCGCGCGCCATCTCCGGGGTGACCGGCTCCAGCGGCGGCAGGCCCTCCCGATGCCCGGTCAGGCCGACCGGCACCACCGACACGCTGTCCACGCAGGAGAGCGTGCGCAAGTCCTCAAGTGTACGGACCAGCGCCTGCCCATCGTTGTACCCTGGGCAGAGTACAATCTGACCGTTTACCGTGACCCCCGCTGAGTCAAATCGCCGCAGAATATCCATCAGCGCGCCTGCGCGCTTGTTGCGCAGCATGCGCACACGCAGCGCGGGGTCGGTCGTATGAATCGAAATGCCCAGCGGGCTGATGCGCATTCTGCAAATGCGGTCAATCTCCTCTCCGGTGAGATTGGTCAGCGTGATATAGTTGCCCAGCAGAAAGCTCAGCCGCGCGTCGTCATCCTTGACGTACAGGCTTGACCGGCAGCCCTTGGGCATCTGGTCGATGAAACAGAACACGCAGTTGTTTTGGCAGGTGCGCTCCTCATCCATCAAATACGTTTCAAAGGTCAGTCCAAGGTCGCCGCCCACGGGGTGCCTCAGCGCTGCAAAACGCTCGCGCCCGGCATTGTCTCTGAGCGTGAGCGTCAGGGAGGCCTCATAGGTCATAAAGCGGTAGTCCAGCACGTCGCGGACCTCTTTGCCGTCCACAGCAAGCAGCGTATCCCCCGCGCGCACGCCCGCCCGCGCGGCCGGCGAGCCCTTGTCGACAGCCGTGATTACCATGATGCTCTTTCAGGTTTCATTCAGCCCGCCTCACATGCCGTATTTGTTGAAAACCGGGAGCTTGGACAGGCCCCAGCTGATCAGAAAGCAAATCGAAAACGCCAGTATGGCAATGACCGGCACCGACAGAAACGGCGAAAAGCTCGCGTTGGTCAGCCCAAGTCTGCGCAGCAGATCCAGGCTGAGCAGGTGCATGAGATAAATCCCAAAGCTCAGCCGCGAGCCCAGCAGAACAAACCTCACGGTCCGCGCCCCGGGCGGGCGGGCCCTCAAACGCTCCCGCACAAACACAAACAGCGCGCAGGCGGTCAGCACCACGTTGGGCATAAAGTAACCATAGTAGGTCTGCACGCCCGCTCCCTTTTGCCATGAGGCCATCAGCGTCAGCCCGAACGTCGCTGCCAGGCCGAGCAGCCCGAGAGCATACAGAACCACTCTGGCCCTTTTGGACAGGCTGTACGTTTTCAGGTAGTATCCGCCGACAAAAAAGCCGACGTATCCCATGACCAGATGGATGTTGAGCTCGGCCACGCGCTCCTTCAGCACGGTGATCACGGGGACGTTGGGAAGCGCGGGGATGAAGACGGCGAAAATCGCGCAAAGCAGCAAAAAGTATTGAAGATCCCGCTGCTTGGCGCCCGCGATAAACAGGCGCAAAACCGGCGTGACGATGTACAGCCCCGCGAGCGCAAACAAAAACCAGAAGTGCAGCGGGCCTTTCCAGGTTGTCTTCACCATGTCCCAGGAAACCGTTTTGTACGCCACAAAAGCGGTGGCAGCCGACCAGAACAAATAGGCTGTCGCGAGCCGAAGCAAGTTCTTGCCGTAGAGCTTTGAATAGGAGAGTTTCCGGGCGGGATCGAGAAAAAACATGCCGCTGAGCATAAAAAACACCGGCACGCACCACCGCACGAGGCTGTCGTAGAGGTTCAGCGCGATCCATCCTGAGGAATGAACGTCCGAGCCCGAAAAGTTCACGGCGGCGACATGCAGCATAATCACGGCAAACGTCGCCATCAGCCGCAAAACGTCGGCGTACAGCACGCGATCTTTTGTATCCACCCCAACTCCCCCTCGCTTCCATACCGTTTTGTCGCTGAACATGCTCAAGATATGGCTCTCCACACCAAAACAAGGGAGGAATCCCCCCCTTGTCAGCATGGACAGCAAATTATTTGGCTTCTTTGATCTTCAGAACTTCACGGCCGTTATAAGTTCCGCAGGCTTTGCATACTCGGTGCTGGAGCTTGAGCTCACCGCACTTGCTGCAGGCGACCAGATTGGGGGTGTCCAGTTTCCACACCGAACTGCGGCGCAGATTTCGCCTCTGCTTTGATGTCTTTTTCTTTGGGACTGCCATGCCGTACACCACCTTTCATGGACGCGATTTCTTAAAATAGTCTCCCAGCTTGGCCAGACGGGGATCAATTGCGTTCTCAACACAGCCGCAGGGGCCGTCGTTGAGGTTTTTCCCGCATTGCGGGCAAAGGCCCATACAATGCGGGGAACAGAGATTCTTGGGTTCAACTGCCAAAATAATCTCCGGCGTGATGAGTTCGTCCAGGTCAATTCCGCTGCCATCCAGCACCACAATGTCCTCGCTGCTCTCGCTTTCCATGTGTTCAACGAGCACGCGCTCCACAAGGAGTTCCATCGGCCTGATAAACGGCTCGGCGCAACGGTCGCAGATCAGATGCATGTCGGTCGTGACTTTTGCGGAAAACTCAAGCATTTGCGCCCTGTTGGCCACAGCGCCCACAATGAGACAAGGCTCTTGAAACGGGCACATTCCGCCGAAATCCAGATCCCGCAGTGAAATCGAATGGGAGAAATCGACTCTCCCGCCCTCCATCGCCGGGCGAATATCGAGCTTCATGTCTTAGTCCATCCTGTCGCCGCCGTGGCTTTTCTCTTCAAAACCGGCGTCTTCACGGCGAAAATTAGGGCTCGGCCGCGCAAAGCGGTACGGACGATATTATACTTCCCCCCGCCTGTATTGTCAAGGAAAAACCAAGGTTTCGTCCTCATTCTTTCTTTGAAAACGGTTTTCTCCCCTTCGTGCTGTTTTGCCGCGCCAGGAAAACATCTGATTTTATGCATAATTATTTCTATTTTGCCCATACTATGCGTGCATCATTACCCCCTTCTCTCCAGCTCGCCTGTTTGGGCGAGTTTTTTTTGTTTATCTTTTTCAGGGCAGTGCGGCTTCCCAAATGTATTGAAATCTGGTATGCTAAGGAGGTTCCCGGGGATTTGACAGGTTGTGAGGTTTTTTGTGAAAGAGTTTATCATCGGCCCCAATGACGCCGGCCAGCGTGTGGACCGCTTTCTGTCCAAGGCCATGCCCGGTCTTAAGTCCTCCCAGATTCAACAGGGCATCCGCACGCGCAACATTAAGCTTGGCGGCAAGCGCTGCGCGCCGGACACGCACCTTGCGCTTGGGGACATCCTGCGCGTGTACGTTGTCGAACAGCAGACCCCCGCCCCGCAGGTTCTTCCCGACGCCAGACCCGACATTTTGTTTGAGGACCAGCACATCTGCGTACTGCTCAAGCCGGCAGGGCTTCCCTGCCAGTCCGGCTCGGACCGGCGTGAAACGGACACGCTTGAAAATCGCTTCCGCCGCCATATGCTCAGCACCGGGCAGTGGGATCCCAAGCGGGAAAGCAGCTTCACGCCGTCACTTTGCCACAGGCTTGACCGCAACACCGAAGGTCTCGTGCTCGCGGCCAAGACCGCCGAAGCGCTCCGGATTCTCTCTGAAAAGATCCGCGACCGTGAAATCGAGAAAAAGTATCTTTGCGTGGTGCACGGCAGGCCAAGGCCGTCCGAGGGAACCCTGGAAGACTATCTGTTTAAGGACTCCAAAAAAAATATGGTCTACACGCGCAATACGCCTGAGCCGGGCGCGAAGCTCGCGCGCATGACATACAAGACGCTGGAGAACCGCAGCGGCCTCACGCTGCTTGAGTGCACGCTGCTCACAGGACGGACGCATCAAATTCGCGTGCAGCTCGCCTCGCGGGGCACCCCTCTGCTCGGCGACGGAAAATACGGCTCTCTGGCGATGGACAAGCCTTATAAGCGGCGCGGGCAAGCGCTTTGCGCCTGTCGTCTGACGTTCCGCTTTACCTCTTCTGCCGGCCAGCTTCAGTATCTCAACGGCCGGAGTTTCGCTCTGCGCCGCAGTTTTGAGGATCTTTGCCCGCACGGACTCTCCTAAAGCCGCCACCCCACTTGGAAAGGACAGACCGACTGTGAAAAGAATGCTGCTCTGTTTTCTGGCGCTTTTTCTGCTGGTTGCCTGCACAGCCAGCCCTTTGCCGTCGAGCTCCCCTTCAAGCAGCGAGGTTCCGGCGTCCCCCAGCCCGTCGCCGGACGACGTTGATACGGGCTCTGTTTCGGTCATCAGCCTGGAAAACCTCATCGAGCCCTCGCTCATTAGCACCTTTGAGCTGGAGTCCGGACATGAAATCGTTCATCACGTTGTCTCTTCCGCCGAGGAGCTTTATGCCGAGGTTTCCGGCCCGAACGCCTATGACGTTGTGATCGCGCCCGACTATATCGTCGACCGTCTGCGGACAGAAAACCTGCTGAGCGCGCTGAACTATGCGGGCCTTCCCCTGTCCGCCGCGCAGATGGCGCGCTTTACCTCCCCGTACTATGATCCCGACGGCGCGTATTCCATCGCCTATCTCTGGGACACCCTCGGCCTCGTCTACAGCAGCCTGGCCGTGGAGTGGGCCGTGGACAGCTGGAGCGCTCTGTTTGACGACGGGTCGGCCGGCGGCATCCTGATGTCCGGCGACAGGCGCGACAATGTTTCCGCCGCGCTGAAGTACTTAGGCTACAGCGTCAACACCGCCAGTGAGGCCGAGCTTCGCGCCGCCTTTACGCTCCTGGGACAGCAAAAGCCGCTTGTGCAGGCTTATGATGACGCGCTTGTCTCCGAAAAAATGCTCTCCGGCGAGGCCGTCGCGGCGCTTGTCCGCTCAGCGACCGCCCTGCGCCTTGCCTCCGAGGACGAGACCCTTTCCTATGTGCTGCCGCGCGAGGGCGCGCCTCTGTTTGTGCAGGCGCTGTGCATCCCCGCGTCCTGCCAGAACGTAAAAGCGGCCGAGGTCTACGTAAATTACCTGTGCTCCGTGACGGCGGGGATCGCCAACTGCGCATATACGCGCTACAATACGCCGATTCAAACCGTGTACGACGAGCTCGACGAAAGCGCAAAGTCCGCTTATCCCTCCGAGCAGGAGCTGGCGCGCTGTGAGGCGTACACCACACTTTCGGCGCAGACGGCCGCTCTCTATGACAGCCTCTGGACCGAGCTGATGAACAGCTGAGGCGGTTTACAGAGAAACGTTTTTTTGTGAAGCTCCACAGAGCCGATCACTTTATCATCGTTTTGTAGACAAATCTTCGGTTTGTCTACAAGCTGGGCTCTCACGGAGTGAATCCGGGAGAGCCCAGCTTGTATTTTGAGGCTTATTTGACGGCCCGCGGCGCTTTTTGCGCCCTGAGATAAAGTTCATCCGGCATATATCGATAATCCTTGTGGTATCCTTTTTTTTACATTCATAGGAATTTGATCAAGAGGCGGGCTGGGACGTTGAGCGCTTCATTCCGCCGAACAAAAAGAGGGGTCAAATGAGAAAGCTCATCATCAATGATCTGTCAACATGTGTCGGCTGCAACCGCTGTATCCGGGTCTGCCCCGTGGAAGAGGCCAACGTCGCGTTCATGGAGAACGGCGCCATCAAGGTGCGCATCAACAACGACAGGTGCATCGCCTGCGGCGCGTGTATCCAGGCCTGTCGGCACGAGTCTCGCGATTACGAGGACGATACCGAACGGTTTCTGTCCGATCTCAGCAACGGCGCGCGCATTTCCATGTTTGCCGCCCCGGCGGGGCGCGCCAATCTGGAGGAGTTCGGGCGCATCCTGGCCTGGCTTCGTCAGCTGGGCGTGCGCAACATCTTCGACGTTTCTCTGGGTGCGGACATCTGCACCTGGGCGCACATACGGTTTATCCAAAAAAATCAGCCGGCGTCGGTGATCACCCAGCCGTGCCCGGCCATTGTCAAGTACATCCAGATGTACCGCCCCGAGCTTATCCCCAACCTCTCCCCCATCCACAGCCCTATGCTGTGTACGGCCATTTATATGAAAAAAAACAAAAACATTACGGATTCTCTCGCCGTGCTCTCGCCCTGTATCGCCAAGGCTGATGAGTTTGACGCCACGGGCCTTGCCAAATATAACGTGACCTTCAAGAAGCTGCGCGACTATATTCACAGGCACCACATCACGCTTCCCCAGCAGCCGGGCTCCTTTGACAGTCCGGACTCCGTGCTCGGAAGGCTCTACTCCATGCCCGGCGGGCTGAAAGAAAACGTAGAGTTTTATCTGGGCAAGGCGCTGCGCATAGACAAATGCGAGGGGCAGGCGGTGGTCTACCGGGCGCTGGATCAGTTTTCCGTCCAAAAGAAAGACCATCTTCCAGCTATCTTTGACGTACTCAACTGTCCCGAGGGCTGCAATCTGGGCACAGGCTGCAATCATCACAAGGATATGTTTGAAATCAACTCCATCATGGACAGGGAGCGCAAGCAGGTCACACAAAACCGCGAAAAGGCTTATTTTGACAAGCTGTATGAGACCTTTGACCATATTTTTAATCTCAACGACTTTGTCAGGCATTACACCTCCAAGCGCGTTTACACCCAGACGATTACGGGCGAGGATATCGAGAAGGGCTTTGAGCTTTTGGGCAAGCAAACGTCCGTCCAGCGCCAGTTTGACTGCGGCGCGTGCGGCTCGGACAGCTGCCGGAACATGGCTGGCAAGGTGGCTATCGGCGTTAATACGCCGATGAACTGCATTGAAAAAACCCGAAACGACATTCAGTCCGAGCACGCCGCGGTTTTGTCCATCCAGGAGAAGAATATTAACAACCTTGAGATCATTCTGTCCGATATCTCCAATGTCAAAACGCTCTCCGACGACATCCTGTCCAACATCCAGGACGTCAACCGGGCGTTCAAGCAATACGGCACCATGGCCAATGAAATTGACCTGATCGCCATGCACATCAACATCATCTCGCTCAACGCCTCTGTCGAGGCTGCCCGCGCGGGCGTTCACGGCAAGGCGTTTGCCGTGGTGGCCGAGGAGATCCGCAGCCTGGCGAAAAGCTCCAAAAAGACCGTTTCGGAGACCGCCGAGGTATCCAAACAGGCGGTTTCATCCACAGGCGCCATCAATCAAATGATTCAGGAGATCAGCCAGGCCGTTTCCAAGACGTACGACACCATTCAGAACATCTCCCATCGTCCGCAAAGCGAGCCCGACGGCTCCGAATCCGCGCAAGCGCTCAGTCCGTCCCGCGTCGAGGCATAGTCATTAAACTATACCGTTCCCAAAAAGCCCCTCGCATCCTCGTCCTTTATCGGTTTTCACGTCGAGCCTGACGGCAAAGCCGGCAGGTCCTCGCCTCTCTGAAAACCGATAAAGACAGAACCACAACGCTTTCCCGGATTCACTCCGGGGAAGCGTTTCTTTGCGCGTCTTCACAAAGACGCGATCCTGCCCCCGCTTTGTCAAAGAACTCGTGGTTCTTTGACAGACTGCAGCACTCCAGAGCGCTTTTCAGCAGCGCCCGCAACGCCGCGGGATCGGCCCGCCCGCCGGACGCCTTCATCCCGCGCCCCACCAGAAAGTCCAGCGCGTTGGTTTTTCCCGCCCGATATGCCGCCGCCGGCTGGGGATGGTCGGCGACAATCTGCGCGGCAAGTGCGCTGAGCGCGTCGTTGTCGCGCATCTGGTCCAGCCCTAGCTCTCCGATCGCCCGGTTTGCCGTCCAGCCAAACTCCAGCATGGCCGCCAGCGCGGCTTTCCCGGCCGAGCTGCTCACAGCGCCCTGCTCGACGCAGCGTATCAGCTGACAGAGTCTTTCGGGCGGCAGCGCGTCCACATTGCCGCCTGAAAGCCGCGCAAGCTCTCCGCAAATCCAGTTGGCGGCGGCGCGCGGCGGCGCCCCGCAAACAAGACAGGCCTCGAAGTAGGCCCATCGGGGCCGCACGCACAAAAGGGCGGCCTCCGCGGGAGGCAGAGAAAACTCGCGGACATACCGCAGCAGACGTGCCTGCGGAAGCTCGGCAACGATAACCCGGTCACACAGCTCCTGCAAAACAACCGTGGGCTGCAAATTCGGCTCAAAGAAAAACCGGTAATCCTGCAGGCTCTCCTTTTCGCGCATGGCAAGGGTCATCCCGGCCATATCGTCCCACCGGCGCGTCTCCGACACAACCGGATCGCCTTTTTCCAAAAGCCGCGTCTGTCGCTTGAACTCAAAGGCGATGGCGCGCCGCACGCCCGAAAAGGTGCCGATGTTTTTGAGCTCAACCTTGACGCCCATCTGAGCGCCGCTGCCGACCGAGACATTGACGTCACAGCGGATGGAGCCCTCATGCATCTTGCCGTCCGTAACCTCCAGCTCCACCAGTGTCTGACGCAGCGCCTCCAAAAACGCCTGCGCCCGCTCGGGCGTGTGCAGACAGGGCTGTGTGACGATCTCCAAAAGCGGAACGCCCGCGCGGTTGAAGTCAATGCGCGTATAGTCGTCCCCGGCGCCGTGCAGCAGCTTTCCGGCGTCCTCCTCCATGTGGATGTGGTCAAGCGCAACGGAGGAAAGCCCGCCCTCCTCATACAGAAAAAACGCGCCGCCGGACAGGATCGGAACGCGCTGCTGGGTGATTTGATAGGCGTTTGGCAAATCAGGATAATAGTAGTTTTTCCGGTCATGTCGGCTGACCATGTTGATGGTGCAGCCAAAAGCCTTGCCCACGCGCACCGCGCGCTCAACGACAGACTCGTTAAGTACGGGCAGTGCGCCGGGAAAACCGGCGCAGACAGGGCAAATCAGCGTGTTCGGCGCGGCTCCGAAGCGGTTGGGGCATGCGCAAAACGCCTTGCTCTCGGTGTCGAGTTCCACGTGGATCTCCAGCCCTACCGTCAGTTCGTACGTCATACGCGCCTCGCCACGGGCCGCGGGCCGCCGGCAAACTGCTCGTACGCATAGGCGGCGCGCAGCAAAGCCGGCTCCTGCCAGGCGTCCCCGATCAGCTGCATTCCCACCGGAAGTGTTCCTACCGTCCCGCACATCACCGAAACGGCGCACAGCCCGGCCAGGTTGACTGACACCAGACAGCTGTCTCCCCCGTACACCTTCACAGGATCCCCCATCTCTTCCCTGCGCGGCGCCACGGTGGGCGTGGACGGCGTCAGGATAAGATCGCAGACCTCAAACGCCCCGCTGAACTCCGCGCGGAGCGTCCTTCGGGCACTGACCGCCCGCTCGTAATAATTCTCACCGGACGACAGCACGTAGGCGCCCAGCATCACACGGCGCTTGACCTCCGGCCCGAATCCCTCGGCGCGCGAACGCTCATAGAGCTGGGAGAGGGTCTCAAAGTGTTCGGTGCGATGGCCGTACCTCACCCCGTCAAAGCGCGCCAGGTCGGAGGAAGCCTCGGCGGTTGACAGCGCCAGATAGATCGCCAGCGCGTGTCTGGTTGTCGGCAGTGAAAGCTCGACAAGGTGCGCGCCCATGCGCTCAAACGCGACGGCGGCCTCTCTGACCCTGTCGCGCTCCTGCGGCGAAACAACGTCAAAAAACTCCCTGGGCAAACCGATTCTCAACCCTTTTATGCCGCCTTCAAGCGCGTCGGCGACACAGCCGTAGGGCGAAGCCAAGCTCGTGGCGTCTCTCTCATCAATCCCTCTGATCGTGTCAAACAAAAGCGCGACGTCCAGCACGCTCCTGCCCATCGGGCCGATCTGATCCAGCGACGAGGCCATGGCCACAAGCCCGTACCGCGACACGGAGCCATAGGTGGGCCGCAGCCCGACAACGCCGCAGTAAGAGGCGGGACAGCGAATCGAGCCGCCGGTGTCCGAGCCGAGTGCCAGCGGAGCCTGTCCCGACGCGACGCAGGCGGCGCTTCCGCCCGACGACCCGCCCGGAACACAGCCGAGGTCGTGTGGGTTCTTGGTGGACTGCAGGCGCGCCGTTTCACAGGTCGAGCCCATGCCGAACTCGTCCAAGTTGGTCTTGCCCAGCACCACCATCCCCGCCCGTTCGGCGCGCTCAGCAGCAAAAGCGGTGTAAAACGGCACAAAGTCTTTAAGCATGGCGGACGAGCAGGTGGTCCCGAGTCCGCTTATGCAGATATTGTCCTTCACGGCAATCGGCACCCCGGCCAGCGGCGCCAGACGCTCCGACTCGGCGCGTTTGTCGTCCACTGCCTGCGCCGCCCGCATCGCCCTGTTCGGGCAACGCGTGATAAACGCGCCGACAAGCGGCTCCACCGCCTCCGAACGCGCCAAAAAGTCCTCGCAAATTTCGACGGCGCTCACCTGGCGCGAGACCATCAGTCCGGCGAGTTCCGCCGCCGTCAGCTCGTACAGTCTCATAAAACCCCCGGCACAACAAAGTAGCCGTCCCGCATGTTGGGCGCAGCAGCCAAAAGCTGCTCCCGTGTGGCGCATGGCGCGGCGCTGTCGGCGCGCAGCCGCCCCGCGGCAGGGCTCTGCTCTGTTCCGGCAAAGCCGCCCTCCTCGTCAGGCAGCTCGTCCAGCAGGGCCAATATCCCCGCAAAGTCCCGCAGGTAGCCCAAGGCCTCTTCCGGGGTCAGCTCAAGCCGCGCCAGCTTCGCCGCGTGGCGCACCTGTTCGCTCGTAATCACAATATCATCTCCAAAAACTCAGCCTCTGAAACCACGGCAACGCCGAGCGCGAGCGCCTTGTCCAGCTTGGAGCCCGCTTCGGCTCCGGCCACGACGTAGTCCGTTTTGCCTGAAACGCTGCCCGAGGTCTTTCCCCCTCTGGCTTCGATGAGCGCGGCGGCCTGTGCTCTGGTCAGGCCGGCAAGCGTCCCCGTCAGGACAAAGGTTTTACCCTCCAGCTCCTCTCCCGCCGCCCGGCGGGCGCCCGTCATGTTCACCCCGGCGCGGGCAAGCCCGCCGAGCAGCGCCCCGGCGCTCTCAAAGTACGCGCGCAGGCTTCGGGCGATCACGGGGCCGATTTCCTCGGTGGCCGTGAGCTCCTCCAGCGAGGCTGCTCGCAGGGCTTCCATGGAGCCAAAGCGCTCGCTGAGCTTTTTGGCGGCCTTCTGCCCGACATGCGGCACCCCCAGCGCGTAAAGAAGCCTCGACAGATCCTGCTTTTTGGCGTTTTGAACGCTGAGCTTTAAGTTCTCCACCGATTTCCTGCCAAAGCCCTCCCACGCCTCCAGCGCGTCCCAGTCCACGGTAAACAGGTCGGCGGGCGTGTCGACGAGCCCCTTGCCGACGAGCAGCGCGCAGGTCGCCTCGCCCAGGCCGTCCATGTCCATGGCGTCGCGCGAGGCAAAGTGCACCAGCCTGCGCAGCTTCTGCGCCGGGCAGAAGACGCTTGTGCAGCGCACGGCGGCCTCTCCGGGTTCGCGTCCGACGGGCTCTCCGCACTCGGGGCAACGCGTGGGAAACACATAAGGTTTGGCGTCCTCCCCGCGCTTTTCAAACACAACAGAGACGATTTCGGGGATGATCTCCCCGGCCTTGTGCACACGGACAGTGTCCCCGATGCGAATGTCCAACCGGTCGATGTAGTCCTGATTGTGCAGTGTGGCGTACTGCACAGTTGTCCCAGCAAGGCTCACGGGCTCCAGCACTGCCCGGGGCGTCAGCACGCCCGTGCGGCCGACCTGAACGACAATGCCCAGGAGCCTGCTCTCCCTGCTGTCGGGCTTGTACTTATACGCAGCTGCCCAGCGCGGCGCCCTGGTCGTGCTGCCCATCGCCGCCCGCGCTTCAAGAGAATCCACCTTGACCACCGCGCCGTCCATGTCAAAGGGCAGCTCGGCGCGCAATAGCTCCAGCCGCTCGATCTCCTTCACGGCCTCGTCCATGTCCTTTACAAGCACATGCGGCACAACGGGAAAGCCCAGCGTCGCCAGAAAGTCAAGTGTTTCGGCGTGGCTGTCGGGCAGGGGCCTGTCCCACCGCTGAACGTTAAACAGCGCGACGGAAAGCCCGCGAAGCGCTGCCATGCGCGCGTCTAGCTGCCGCAGCGAGCCAGCAGCGGCGTTGCGCGGATTGGCAAAAAGCGGCGCGCCTTCGGCCTCGCGCTGGCGGTTCAGCGCCGCGAAAACCTCCTTGGACATATAGACTTCTCCGCGCAGGATCAGCGTCCCCTGCGCCTTGATCGACATCGGCAGTGAGCCGATCGTGCGCAAATTGTGCGTCACGTCCTCGCCCACAGCGCCGTCGCCCCGCGTGGCGCCTCGCACAAAGCGCCCATCGGCATAGTGAAGCGCCACGGAAAGCCCGTCCACCTTCGGCTCGACGCAATAGCGAACGGCGCCCGCCGCGGCGCGCACGCGCTCGTCAAACGCGCCAAGCTCCTCTGCGGTAAACACGTCGTTCAGGCTCTCCATCGGCACCTCGTGCGCCACGGGCGAAAACGCCGCCGCGCCGCCCACGCGGTGTGACGGCGAGTCGGGATCGTCGAGTTCGGGATGCTCCTCCTCAAGCCTGCGCAGCTCGCGCATAAGCTCGTCGTAATCGGCGTCCTCCATGACCGGTGCGTCCTTCAGGTGATAAGCCTCGTTGGCCTCCGATAAGCGCTCGCGCAGGGCCCTGACCTTCTCGTCCACGCAGCAGGCCCTCCTTCCTTTGTGATCGCGGTAAGACGCCCTGCCCGGCTTACGGGTCAAGAGCGCCGTATTTCTCCTTTTGCGAAAAGAACTCCTCGCCGTCCTCAAAGTGGGTATAGCTGTCGGGCACACCGCCGACAATGATGGTCTCGGCGACCACAACCTGCACCAGCACTTCGGTCGCCGCGGCGTATCCGGGCAGCAAAACGCTGATGTCCACAGTGACCTCAAGCATAATCTGGTGTCTGGTCTGGTTGATCCCGGCCGAAGAAAACACATTGTGGAAGTCGGCGCTCGCCGTGCCCAGCGGGACAATGCGCACCGGAATCAGCGGCCCGCGCCCGGAAAACAGTTCGCCGTTGATGACATTCCCCAGCGGGACGCCCAGCTCCGTGGGCCCAATCTTTTGAAGCGCGTCGAGAACATGGTTGATGATGTCGGCCTTCAGCCTGTTGATCTTAATCATATCCGTTTTGAGCGCGGTAATGCCCCCCAGGTAGTCCTTTTCAAAAATCACCAGGTCGCCATAGCTGACGTCCTCTTCGGAGAGCCGCGTGGAAATGGCCGTGTTGACGGCCTTGGAGGCAAGATAGTTGACGCGCGCGGTGGCCATTTGTTCGACAATCGGCCGCAGATGGCTCTCCACCCAGAAAATCGTCACCCAAAACGCCACAAACACCAAAGCAGCCATCAGCAGATAGCGCAGCGGCTGAAAATTCCCTTTGTACTTGTGAAGGTTCACGTGCCACCGCTGTGGAAGCATGACGCGTATTTTCCGCATGATTATTCCTCCCGGCGCACTGCCTATTCCCATTGTATGGGAAAGGCGCGCCGGAAAGAACGCCCCGCCGCGTGGGCAGGCAGGCTGTCAAAGTCCTTTGTGCTCCCGCGCTTTTCGGGTTTCACGGATTCACTTTGACAAAGCAGGGGCGGCGGACAAGCCTTGACTGTCCGCCGCCCTGAGTTGTAAACCGTATGGGCGTCTAGGCTTTGCCGTTGCAGCCCAGCACGTTGACCAGCTTGCGCTTGACCATGTCTTTGATGGCCGTGCGCGCCGGCGTCAAATACTGACGCGGATCGAAGTGATCGGGATGCAGCGCAAAATGCTCGCGGATCGACGCGGTCATCGCCAGACGCAGGTCGGAGTCGATGTTGATCTTGCAGACCGACATCTTGGCGGCCTGGCGCAGCATGTCCTCGGGAATGCCGATGGCGTCGGGCATTTTTCCGCCGTACTGGTTGACCTTGGCGACAAATTCCGGGATGACCGAAGACGCGCCGTGAAGCACAATCGGGAAGCCCGACAGGCGCTGCTGAATCTTCTCCAGAATGTCAAAGCGAAGTTGGGGGTTCTGTCCGGGTTTGAACTTATACGCGCCGTGACTGGTACCGATGGCAATGGCCAGCGAGTCAACGCCGGTCTTGGACACAAACTCTTCGACCTCCGCGGGGTTGGTAAACTGCGCGTCGGCGTCGGACACGTTGACGTCGTCCTCAACGCCGGCAAGCTTGCCCAGCTCGCCTTCGACAACAACGCCTCTGGCGTGCGCATAGTCGACAACCTGCTTTGTCAGCGCAATGTTGTCCGAAAAGCTGTGCTTGGAGCCGTCAATCATCACGGAGGTGAAGCCGCCGTCAATACAGCTCTTGCAAATTTCAAAATCGTCACCGTGGTCGAGGTGCACCGCGATCGGCAGTCCGGTGTCGGCAATGGCAGCCTCAATGAGCTTCATCAGATAGACGTGCTTGGCGTACTTGCGCGCGCCCGAAGAGACCTGCAAAATCAGCGGGGCCTTTTCCTCGGCGGCTGCCTCGGTGATGCCCTGAATGATCTCCATATTGTTGACGTTGAACGCGCCGATGGCATACCCGCCGGCATAGGCATCCTTAAACATCTGAGTGGTGGTGACCAGAGCCATGCAATCAAACTCCTTCATATCTCATTTAGTACAGTACTGGTGGATTATATCAGATGACGACATGAAAATCAAGGCGTACAAGCCATCAAAAGTCTGTGTTTTTTCCAGGTCCGCCCTCTTGGGCGGGCGACAGAGACGCGCCGCATCCCCCGAAGAGCCAAGCCGTACCTCCTTGCGGCGCCTCACAGCGTTACTCCTCTGAAGGCCAGACGCGCCCGGATTCGTCCAGCCGCGCGCAAAAGGACAGCTTTTCGATCATGTTCAGCTTTTGCTTGACGGTCTCTTCGTCGGTGATCAGCGTCGTCTTGGGGCTGGAAATCTTGCAGGGCCTGACCTGCATATACGTCTCTTCTCCGAAATGCAGTACGAGCGCGCAGGTATCGGGCGCAGACGTTGTGAATATAAAATTTCCCAGGCTATAGGCGATGGGTTTTCCTTTGTACATCTCCACCCCCTGCAGCACATGCGGATGGGCTCCGATGACCATATCCGCGCCATGGTCGATGTATCCGTGGGCCAGCGCCACCTGGTACTTCTCGGGCGTACTCGCCCTCTCCACGCCCCAGTGAACGTAGACCACCACATAGTCGCTGCTCTCTTTGGCCAGCTCAATCTGCTCATGCAGCATCGCCGGATCATAGGTTGAGAACACGCCGGGCGAGGTCTCCTGCGCGTACCAGTACATAAACGGGATAATGCGCGATGCCGCGAGGAACGCGATGCGCTTGCCGCCGATCTCGGCGACAAACGGCTCTTTCGCGCGGCTCAGCGTCTTTCCCGCGCCGATATAGGCAATTTCCTTTTCATCAAGCGCGTCAAATGTGTCCAGCAGACCCTCAGCGCCATAGTCGATCACATGGTTGTTGGCCAGGCCCACAAGGTCAACGCCCATATAGTCCGTCAGCCAGTTCAGAGTTTCTGGGTCGCCGCGAAAGTTAAACTGTTTGTCCGGGACGGGCGAGCCCCTCGTGGTGACCGCCATCTCCAGATTGACCATCGCCAGATCTGCGCCGCGAAACAGGGACGCCAGCTGATCATCGGCCAGCGCCTCACTCCCGCTATTCTCCAGCTCTCTGGCCACGCGGCCCCAGAGCAGCACGTCCCCCCCGACCACCACCGTCACCTCCTCCGGCAATAGTACGTCAATCGCCGGGATGGGCGGCGCGGACGGGCGCTCGGACGGTTGCTCGGACGGGCGCTCGGACGGCACTTCCCTCACGGTCTCAAACCGGCCGGAAGACGGCCTGGACTGCAGAGGGGATGACCCCGCCGCCACGCAGGAAGAAAGGCAAAAAGCGAGAAGCCAGACGCCGAGCGGGCCGGCGGCAAGGTAAACTCTACTTGTCGCGTTCTTCAACACTGTATACCACCTGGGCGTCCATCAAGGGCTTGAGCCACTTGGCGCTGTTGCTCAGCGAATACCCGTCAATGTTCTGTCTGTCCATAAAATAGTATGTTTCGTACGCCTTGGCGTACGGCGGCATGCCCACGCCGCACAGGATCTTAAAGCCGTTTTGCAGCAGGATCTGGAACTCCTGCTGATCGTGCTTGGTATACTCGCCAAACGGGAAAACATAGACAGAGGTTTCGCCGACCACCGGCATGATCTCGTCTGCCCAATGCTGCGTGTCCTCGCGAACGCGCTCGGCGCCAACCTTCTGCATGTGGATGTGCCCGTAGCTGTGCGACCCAAACGTCCATCCTGCGTCCTTGAGCGCTTCGACAACCACCTTGGCGTCCTTAACTTCGCTCTCTCGGTTTGGGCTGTCGCGCTGGACGCGGTAGCCCAGAATGCCGTCGTATCCTGTCATCGCCAGCAGACCCTTGTCGCCAAACGGCGAAAAGTCGGGGTTCTCTTTACAGAACTTTTCCAAAAGCGGAATGCACCCGTTGTCGTATGTGATCTTATCCGACCCATCATCGAGCCGGGTCAGCATGGCGAACTCCCCGTTTTCGTCTAAAATGACCTTGTCACATATGCCCTTTCCGTGGTTCTTTGAATAGTAGCTCATGTCGTCAAACGACATGACGAGCGGCTTTTTGCCCTTGGGCACCAGGATGGGGTTTTGGGTGATCGTCCCGTCCTCGTTGATGGTGATGTAATCGTTGATATTCATCAGAACATAGCCGTTTTTGTAAAGCTCCTCCAGAGAGCGCCAATACTCGGTCGGCGTGACGCAGTCGGTCGCGAGGTTTTTCCAGTATCCCGTTGTGCGCGCGACCTCGGGATACGCGATCAAGAAGTGGTAAAACACATGATGGAGGGGGCCCGTGTAGACCTCCAGATCTTCGGGGGCAATGGAGGGCCGGGGCGTCGGCGTGGGACTGGGGGAAGGCGTCGGGCTGGGTGTCGGCGTTGGCGTCGGTGTTGGAGATGGGGACGGGGAAAGCTGCGAGGAAGGATTATCCTTACCGGACGCCTGCTGATCCGGGGAAAGGACAGAACACGCGCTGAGCAGCAGCATCATTGATAAAAAGACCAGAAACCATTTCTTCATACCCTTTATACACTCCGTTTTATCCCAATTTCCCCTACAGTCTATCATAGCTCGACAGAGAACTCAACAAACATTTTGGTTACATAACCCTGGCAAAAATGCCCACGCGCGCTCCTTTCGTTTTGTCAGAGAACCAAAGGTTCTCTGACAGCCTGAGCCTGAGGCGTTCCTGGAATGAATCCGGGAACGCCTCAGGCTTTCAAAAAAGCGCTTTGCGCCTTCGTCCTTTTCCTGGATTCGCGTCGAGCCTGACGCCGCAGGCGGCAGGTTCTTGCTGGACCGAATCCAGGAAAAATAGGAACCACAACGGTTTCGGGAATTCATTTCTCGAAACCGTTTCCCTTCATGCCGCCACAGCGGTTTAATCCATCCCTCGTTTTGTCAGCGAACCAAAGGTTCTCTGACCGTAAAAGGTTCTTTGACAGCGGGCTGACTCACCGCGGCTCAACAATCTGTGGCGGATCCTCGAAGAGCGATGCCATCGGAAAGTCTTTTTTGGGAAGCTCGGCAATTTTATCAATCATGCTGACCGCCTCAGCGCGCAGCACAGTGTCCAGCGGTCTGAACGAACCGTCGGTATAGCCGCTGACGACATTGTACACCGCCAGCGTGATGATCGCCCGATTGGACCAGCTCTGGGGATTTACGTCAGTAAACAGCTTCTGGTTAAAATCGATGGTTTCAGGAAGGTGCAGCGTTTTTTCGATCAGAGCAGCCATTTCCTGCCGTGTCACAGGCTCAGAGGGCCGATAGGTGCCGTCGGGATAGCCCTCAAAAAGCCGCCGGTAAATCGCCGACAGCATATAGCCCTCGGCCCAGTGCCCCTGAATGTCCGCCGGGACATAGGGGGCTGATTCCATGGGCTTAATGTCCAGCATCTTGCACAGAAGTACGCAGGCTTGGGCGCGCGTGAGGTTCTCGTTGGGAGAAAACGTATCGCCGCCCGTACCGGAGACAATGCCCAGGTTGTGTACTCTTGCAATGGCGGGCTCTGCCCAGTGGCTCTCAATGTCGTTAAACGGCAACCCATACAGCCATTTTCGGTAGCCCTTCCAAAGGGTTTCAGGTTCCTGTCCAAGCGCCCAGCTTCCTGCGCCCTTCAGGTTATATTTTTTAATCAATGAAAGCTTTTTTTCGATCGAAGCGTCATTTTCATACCAGATGTCATACGTCCCTGCCGCAAGCTTTTTGCCGCCCCACAGCCCCTGGGAGACGTCGCTGGGCTTGATGACCATACTCGCGCGCGCGCAGTGCTGCACGCCGTCATACCACACCGTGGACTCGTACCGGGCCGTCAAGTTGCCAATGTCCGACACTGTCAGCGCCTTTCCCCCTGTGGCGTTTCCCTTTATCCAATACCGCCCGTAAAAGGGCACACCGAGAACAAGTTTGGAGGCCGGAACAGTCTTCAGCGCCTGTACAACCGATTTTTCCACAAACGGTAAACCGGCCACGGCGCCGGGATTCGCGTCGCCATCATAATGGTCGTCATATGCCATCAAAAAAACCGTATCGCATATGTCCGCCAGCGCGGCCATATCATACTGACCCTGCCAGCCCTTGCTGATGCCCCAGGGGTTGGGCGCGACGCAAACCGATAAATAGGCGCCCTTCGGCAGACACCGGCGCAATGTTCGCATAAACGCAGTAAACGCCTCGCGGTCATTATGGTTCAGGTTTTCAATGTCAATATCTACGCCGTCAAATCCATACTGGGCCATCCACAGCGAGAGCTGCGCGCCGATGAGCTCTGCGTTTTGTGTTGCCGCCCTTCCTGCCTCGGCAACCCAATGGTTGCTGACAAACGGGACCACGCGCACCCCGCTCGCATGCATGGTTTCAATAAAAAGCGGATCGGGCTCACGCGTTTTGATCAGAGTCCCTCTTGAACTTACCTCAAAGTAGTCCGGACAGACCGAGGTGAGATTCTCTTTTGTTCTGCCCACGTTGTGCGTGTAAATGGATGTGTTGCCCGCAAACAGGTAGCTGATGCTCTCTATGCTTTTCGCCGCCATCGCGTCTCCGGCCGACCCGGCCAAAACACTCACAGCCAATACGGCGGCAAGCAGTGACTTTTTCAAGGCCATCCCCTCCGCGCATAGTATTGGCCAATCAAAGTCCGGCTATGCCGCACGCCCTCAAAGCGGCCGGCCTCTTCCAGGGATCGCCCGCCTGCACCGGGCGGCGGAAAGCCGTCAAAAAGGCCCAGAACAGGGCGTTCCCGGAGTGAATCCGAGAACGCCCTCAGACTGTCAAAAACCTCGCCAAAAGCCGCGTTGAGACGGGGAGCCAATATAGGGGCGGTCATTGACCGCCCGCGGGCGAACACAGCTCGTCTCTTCTTTAAGCACCGCTTAGACCAAAGGTTCTTTGGCAGCCTTACGCGTGGTGCGCGGGATGGGACGCGTTCTGCGCCAGCGCGTACTCCACAAGCCGATCCAGCGGAAGAGAACGGCTGTAGTAATAGCCCTGGTACAAGTTGCAGCCCAGCTCCTGCAGCGCGTCCCGCTGCTGCTCGGTTTCGACGAACTCGGCGACGGTCTGAAGATTCATCGAGCGGCTCAGGTGGACAATGGAGTTTATGATCTCTCGGCAGTTTTGATTGGTGAGCACTTCGCGCACCAGCCCGCCGTCAAGCTTGATCGTGTTCAGGTCAAACTCCTTCAGGTACATCAGCGAGCTGTGTCCCATGCCAAAGTCGTCCATGGCCATCCGAACGCCGATGGAGCGCAGGCGGTGGATCTGCTTGAGCCTGTCGAGGCCCCCCAGCGCCACCTGTTCGGTGATTTCAATCTCCACCTTGTCGGGCGGCAGCCCGGACTGGTTCAGCATTTTCTCGAGGCGGGGCGCAAACTCAGGCCAGTCAAGCTGTACTGGCGTGATGTTGACCGAGATCACAATATCCAGGCCGGCAGCGCGCATCACCTTCAGCGCGTCAATCGACTCCTGGAAAATCCACAGTCCGAACTCATGAATCAGTCCGCTCTCTTCCGCAAGCTGAATGACCATGGGCGAAGCGATATCGCCGTAGGTCTCGTGTGTCCAGCGAAGCAGCGCCTCGACGGCCTCGACGCGGCCCTCATTGTTCACCAGCGGCTGGTACTCCAGCCGCATCTTCTTCTCGCTTAAATCCTGCTCCATGTCTCTGGCGAGGATGCGCGCCAGGTTTCCCTCGGCGTCCCGCCTGTTGAGAAACTCTTTGGAATGGCGCAGATTGAAGGTCAGCGTTTCCTGCTGGAGCGACTTGAGCGTGCGTTCGTTGTCGCGCGCCAAACGGCGTTCATGCATACGTACAAACGGCAGATAGGCCATGACGCCAAGCGTCAGGTTAAACGCCTGCAGGGCAATGCCCGCCACAGAGTTCGTGGCCATGTAGCCGCCCAGAAATATGGGCGTGGTCCATTCGACGGACTCCACGGTCAGCGGGACAAGGCCAAGCGACATGGCAGCGTAAGATGTCAGCGTCAGCAGCAGCGGCACACCGATAAACGGAATGATAAAATACATGTTGAAAATCAGCGGCAACCCATACATCAGCATCTCGTTGACATTGATGACGCTGGGCAGCGCCGAAATTGCAGCGATCTGCCGCGCGTTGCTGCGGCGCGCGCCGATAAACAGCGCAACCAGCAGGCACAAGGTCGCGCCGGAGCCGCCCAAATACACGAATACGTCAAAAAACTGCTTGGTGAACACCTCGGAGGGCGGCAGCCCCTGCGCAACAAGGTTTTGATTGACCAAAAGCGCCGGCCCGAACGAGTTCTGCACCACAGGTTCCAGGATGTTGTTTCCATGCATGCCCATAAACCAAAAAAAGTGGGTACTCATTACAAACAGCAGGGCAGTCCAAATGGTCACCGGCATCCTGATAAACAGCTGCCGCAGTCCTTCCTCCAGCGTCGCGTGGATATCCTGAATGCCCAGCAGGTCAAGCAGCATGCGGATCGCCACAAACAGGACAATGGTGATCAGCGCTGGAAACAGTGAGCTCATCGCCTGGTTGACGGTCGAGTCCGCAGCGTCACTGTAGACATTAAAATGTAGCGCATTTACACGGTAAAGAAGCTGGAAAACCTTCACGGAAACCAGCGCCGTTACAATTGCCACAAACAGCCCCAACGGGCCGAACCAGCGCAGGCTCAGCGTTTGGTCGGGCGCGTAAAGCAGCGTGAAGAAACATGTCAGCGAAATGAGTGAGCATAAAAAGGGATTGATGTTCTGCAGACGGGACATCTTGTCGTTTGCTGCAAAATTGTAGCTCACCGCAATGAGGACGCCAACCGACATAATCGCAAATGTACCCTGGTACAAATAGGCGCCAAAATTCTTCCAGTTGTCCCCGAACAAATTCTCCATGGCGTTTTGGAAAGCCGCGATGGGGAGATTGTTGATCAGAACAGCAAAAGACCCCGCCATAAACAAAGGGATCATGAGGGTCAGCGCTTGCCGTATGGCCAGAAAAACCGGCACATCGCGCATAGGGTTCATAAACTGCTCAGAGTTCTTCTGTTTTTTCAGCATAGGTCAATAGGCTCCGTTTCATACGATTCGCAGCTTGTGTACCACGCAAAGCGGAATCCACGTGATAGGGTATAGCGTGTCAAAAAAGACCTTTGCGCGCCCTTTGTCAGTTGTCGCGTCGAGCCAAATGGCGCTGCCGGCAGGTCCTTGCCTGACCAAAACCAATAAAGATTGAAAACATAATGCCTTCATGGATCCACTCCGGGAAAACGCTTTTTTACAGTCTTCGCAAAGACGCAATCCTTCTCTCGTTTTGTCAGAGTACCGAGGGTTCTTTGACAAAACGGCACACAATAGGCGTAGTATCCTCCAATGCCGGCCAATCATGCCTCGGGAGTAAAATAAAAATGCGTCAGCGGCGGCGGTCTTCGCGGCGCAGTCTCGTCAGCAGCGCCTCATCCGGCTCCACCAGAATCGTCTTGAACTGATCGTAAATCACCATGCCGGCGGCGGCGGCCGGCGGTTTTTTGACATGGCGGACAAGCGTGTAGTCCACGGGAACCTTCGGGCTGTTGCGGCCCTGAGACAGCGTGGCGGCCACCACGGCAGCCTCCAGCAGAGTATCGTCTCCGGGACGGCGCTCAGAGCAGTCGATGACAACATGGCAGCCGGGGAACTTTTGGGCGTGCATCCACAGGTCGCCACGTGCCGCCAGACGAAAGGTTAGATAGTCGTTTTGCCTGTTGTTGTGCCCCGCGTAAAACCGAATGCCTTCCGTCGACACAAACGCGTGCGGCTGCGGAACCTTTTCCTTTTGCTTTCGGCTGCGCGGCGGCGGAGACAGCTCCTCGTGAATCTCGGTCAGCTCTTTTTCACTGGAAACGCGGCCGAGTTCTTCCAGCACGCTCTCCCAGTATTGCGCTTCCTGCCGACCGCGCTCCATCTGGATGGCCAGCAGCTGTTCGGCGTTCTTGGCCTTGGCGTAGTCCTTGTAGTATTTTGCGGCGTTTTGCTGCGGGGACTTGTGTGCGTCGAGCGCAATGACCGCCCGGGCGCACTCGGGGTGATAGAAATCCTCCACCTCCACCTGCGCCGCGCCGCGCCCCACGATGTGCAGATTGGCCATGAGCAGGTCGCCGTATTCCCGCAGGCGTTCGCGGTTCATGGCCTGCGCAAGCTCCTGCTCCTGCAGCGCCACTCTGCGCAGCGCGCGGTCACGGTTTGCCGCGGCTGTCTTTTGCAGCGACTGCCCGCGCTGGCGCATATGTTCGCGCTGATCGCCCTTTGTGTAAAACTCATCCAGCAGCGCTGAAAAGCTCTGCGCCTGCCGGCACGAATACAGCGCACCATACTGGCCGATCGGGACACAGGAAAAATCCTTGATCTCGTCTTTTTCGCACAGCATAAAGGGGGTAAACATCCCCTCCCAAACCGTCCTGCGCAGCCTGAGCAGCGCCTCGGGCATCCCTTGAAAGGCCAGCTCCCGGCAAATCAGCGGGGACAGGCCGCCAAAGGTATGGAGAAGCCAGTCCTCCGGAGGCGTTTCGGGTGGCTTTTGCGTCCAAAGCGCGGCGAGCTCGTCTTCAGAGACCGCCATCGGGCTGAGCTTTCCCTGTCCGGGCGGCAGCGCGTAGAAAAGCCCGGGCAGCACCTGCCGCCGCTCTGACATTTCACTGTCCACGCGGCGCATACAGTCCATAATGCGCCCGTCCGACCCGACCAAAATCACATTGGAGTGACGCCCCATCAGCTCGCATATAAGATGCCTGCGAACCGGCTCGCCAAGCTCGTCCACGCACTCCCACTCCAGATCCAGCACACGCTCCAGCGGCGGCTGCGTCAGCCCGCACAGGCGCGCTCCCTGCAGGTGCTTGCGCAGAAGCATACAAAACATCGGCGGCAGCGCGGGATTTTCGCGCGCAACCGTGGTCAGATGAACCCGCGGATACCGCATTCCGGCCGAAATCAGCAGTTTCACATTGCCGGAGGCCGTATGCAGCGCAAGCTGAATCTCATCGCGGGCGGGCTGAACAATCCTATCCACGCGCGCACCCGTCAGCTCACGGCGCAGCTCTCCGGCCAGCGCGGTGACCACCAAAGCGTCTAAAGGCATCGATACGGCTCCTTGTGAAGGCCTGAAAGCCCAAAATTAATCCCGGGAAGACTCGCCTGCAGATAGGCGCGCAGTGGCTCGCAGATAACGTTCTCGGTCTCAAAGTGGCCGGCCTCGATCAGGTTCAGGCCAAAGGCGTCCGCCGCGAGGTAGTGGTTATACTTGACCTCTCCGGTTAAAAAGGTGTCCACGCCCTGCTCAAGAGCGGCGTCAAGGAGGCTTCCCCCCGAGCCGCTGCACAGGCCGACATGGCGCACGGGCCTGCCGGCGTCGTGCAGGCGTATTCCGGCGCTGGCAAGTGCCTTCTGCACGCTTGCCGCAAAGCTCTCGGTGTCCTGCGGCGCATCCAGGCGCCCCATCAGGCCCTCGCCCGGCGGGTCGCCCTCTTTGGCCCAGTCAAATGGCTTGAGCGCCTCGTACGGCCCGGACAGTCCGACAGCGCGCGCCAGCGCGTAATTGACGCCCTTGGCGGCAAAGTCCAGGTTGGTGTGCATGCAGCAAACCGCCAGCCCGGCCTCGGCCAGCAAAAGCGCGTTGCGTCCCTCGAGCGTCTCGTCCGTCAGGGCGCTGACCTGAAAAAACAGAGGGTGGTGCGTGATCACCATTTGCGCGCCATAGGCCTTGGCCTCATCCACCACGGCGCGAGTGACGTCAAGGGCAATCAAAGCTTTCTCCACCGTTTGACCCGCGCGGCCAAGCAAAAGTCCGCAGTTGTCGCCGCTCATCTTTGCGCGCAGCGGCGCGTAAGCCTCCAGCGCTGTGACAACGTCCCGCACGGTACTCATAAATTCTCTCTCCCAACCTCAATCATTTGATACACGCGCCTGCCCTCAGAAATCTCGGTCCTCACGGGTAGGGCGTACGCATTCTCTCCCAGAAAAGCCAGCAGCCGGTCGACACGCGTCATCGGCTGAAGCAGAAGATGTTTGTCTTTGGTCCACGGCGCCTTACGCAAAATTTCGGCAATGCTCTCGCCGCCCATCCCGGCTACAACCACCGTGTCGACCTCTTCCGGGATGATCGCGCTCAGCCCGTCACACTGCACCAGCGCGATCTCCTGCAACAGGCGGTGAAGCTCCAGCATCTTTGCGGCGCGTGCCAGCGGGCCACCGGAAATGTCCGTAGCCACCACACGGCGCGTAATGTTTTGCTGCGCCAAATACACGGGGAGCCTTGCGTGATCCACGCCGACATCCACCACGCGGGCGTGCGGGACTATGCGCTCGGCGATAGCCAGCAGTCGGGGTCTGAGGCTAATCGGTCTGCCCATGCGCAAGCTCCCTTCTTTGTTATATCGTTCGACCGCGCCAAAACGCAAGCCAATTACTCCCAATAAAAAGGTGCTCTGGAGTGCGAACACTCCAGAGCACCCCCATCCATCATCGTACGCCGAAATCAGTTGCCAGAGGCCTGCTTGGCCTCAATGTGGCTGTTGATGCGATCCATCAGTTCGTCTGCGTTGACGCCGTGCACAACACAAGCCTCCTCAAGCGTCTCCCCGCGCGAGGCGGGACAGCCCAGGCAGTGCATGCCAATCTCAAGAAAAAATTGCGCACTCTCGCCATCCAACTTTAAAATGTCCGAAATAATCATATCTTTTGTCACGGGACCCATGAAAAACATCCTTTCTTTGGCTACTTAAGCAGAGAAAGGTACCCGCTTTGGAGCGGGCACCTTAACTGTGTTTTTCAATTAGCCGTTTTCACGCATGCGCGCAAAGCAATCGCTGCAGTAAACAGGACGATCGGTCTTAGGCTCGAAAGGCACTTTGGCCTCCCCGCCACAGGACGCGCAGACGGCGGTGAAAAACTCTCTCGGCGCACGGGATGCGTTTTTGCGGGCATCGCGGCAAGTTTTGCAGCGCTGGGGCTCATTCATAAAGCCGCGCTCCGCGTAGAATTCCTGCTCACCAGCGGTAAACACGAACTCCTGGCCACATTCCTTGCAATTGAGTGTTCTGTCCTCGTACATTTTTTTCCCTCTCTTTGACTTTCTTGCCCTCGGACGATCATTCACCGAACACTTGACGCGCTCTGGGGCTCGCTACTAGGGCAGCATATTACGTAACAGGGGATTCCTGTTATCGCTAAGGTGTTATCGCCGCCAGTTTGCGGCGAATTCGCTGGATGGCGTTGTCAATGGCTTTTGGAGGCTTATGCAACGCATGAGACATTTCCTGATAGGACAAACCCTCCAAATAGTGTTCCAATACCTGCCGTTCCAGTGAAGACAACAACCCTTGCAGCATGATCAAGAACTCGGCAAACGACTCTTGTCCTACAACAAAATCCTCGGGACTAACGGGCGCGTCGAGAGCGTCAGGAGAAAGGGACAGCGACTCAAACGAGCTATAGTTTTTCAGTGGCAGGTGCTTGGAGCGCTCGGCTGAACGAATGGCCGAAAGAACACGGTTGCGAATACAGAGTCCGGCAAAGGACCTAAATCCGCTCTCGCGGGAAGGGTCAAATTCGCGAATCGCCATCAGAAGCCCGATCATTCCCTCTTGAAGCACATCCTCGTAATCTCCGCCCGTCAAAAAAAACGGACGGACACAGGCGCGGACGAATCGCAAATAGCGCAGTGCAAGCGCCTGTTCGGCGTCACGCGATCCTTGCTGTGCTGCTGAGCAAAGCTGCTCATCGGAAATCATTTCAACCATAGGCCGCCTCAAAATCTACGACTCCTTGCCTATTATATGCTCAAAACGCTTGTATTGTCAAGGCCTGGAGAAAAATATTTAGAGATTTTTGATGACATTCGCTATTTTTTCTGCTAAATCGCCAATGACTTGTTGATTTTGACCCTCAATCATGACACGTACGAGCGCCTCTGTCCCCGACGCGCGAACAAGCACCCTGCCGTTTTCGCCCAGAGTCTCCCGGGCACGCTCGACCTCTCTGCTGACGTCGGGGTGTTCACTGAGCGTGTCTTTCAGTTCCGGGCGAACCTCCACATTAATCAGAATCTGCGGAAACTGCGGAATATCGGCCACAAGCTGGGAGACCATACAGCCGCGCTTTTTCAGCGCCGACAAAAACTTGATGGCCGTGAGCTGCCCGTCGCCGGTGGTGGCGTGGCGCAAAAAGATGACATGGCCGCTCTGTTCGCCGCCGACCTGATACGAGCCCTTAAGCATTTCCTCCAGCACATAGCGGTCACCCACAGACGCGGTGAGCAGCTTGAGCCCGTTTTGGCGCGCCCAGACGTGAAAGCCCAGGTTGCTCATCACGGTCGCGACGATGGTCTGTCCGTCGAGCTGGCCACAATCACGCTCGGCGAGACCACAAACCGCCATGATGCGGTCACCGTCAAGCACTGCGCCGTTTTCTCCGACGATCAGGCAGCGGTCGGCGTCGCCGTCAAACGCGATGCCGATGTCAAAGCCACCGCCGACCACCCGTTTCTGGAGGTTTTGGAGCGCCGTAGAGCCGCATTCCACGTTGATGTTCACGCCGTTGGGCTCATCGAACGCCACGTCCAGTTCGTCGGCGCCCAAAAGGCCAAACAGCTTGCGCGCCGTGCGCGAAGCCGCGCCATTGGCGCAGTCTACGGCAATGCGCAGGCAGTCCAGGCTTACGTTGGCGACAGACGCCAGATGGTCAATATACTGCTCAATCAGATCCTCTCTGTGGACGACGCGGCCGATATCTGCGCCCTTTTTCACCGGGAGATCCGACTGCATAAGCATTTCAATATGTTCCTCAAGCTCGTCGGACAGTTTGTAGCCCTGTCCGCTGAACATCTTGATGCCGTTATACTCGAACGGGTTGTGCGACGCCGAAATCATCACGCCCGCGTCGGCGTGGTTCTTGGTCAGGTAGGCCACCGCCGGTGTCGGCGCAACGCCCAGCAGCACGGCGTCCGCGCCGGCGCTTGTCACGCCCGCCACCAGAGCGGCCTCGAGCATATCCGAAGAAATGCGCGTATCCTTTCCGATATACAGCACCGGTTTATTCTGTGTGCCTTCCGTCAGCGCAACCGCCGCGGCCTGGCCGACCTTAAACGCCGTCCGGCAGTCCAGGCTTTCGTTGGCGATGCCGCGTATCCCATCCGTGCCAAAGAGTTTCCCCATTGCTTTCCCTCCTTTAGTATAGCTCTCCCTCCAGGGATAACTGGCTATTCTTGCCCATGCAGATGCCCAGATGCTCATAAGCGCGCTCGGTGACGCAGCGTCCGCGCGGCGTGCGCGCCAAAAAGCCCTGCTGCATTAAAAACGGCTCATAGACGTCCTCCAGCGTGACCGACTCCTCGCCGATCGTCGCCGACAGCGTCTCCAGCCCGACCGGGCCGCCGCCAAAATTGCGAATAATGGATTCGAGCATACGCCGGTCGGTGGAGTCGAGCCCAAGGCCGTCGATTTCAAGCCGCCCCAGCGCCATGTCGGCCACCTCGCGCGTAATCACGCCGTCGGCGCGCACCTGCGCAAAATCCCGCACTCTTTTTAATATACGGTTGGCGATGCGCGGCGTTCCGCGCGAACGCGACGCAATTTCCAGCGCGCCGCTCTCCTCGATCGGGATCTCCAAAATACTCGCGCTCCGTCTGACAATCCGCGCCAGCTCTTCAGGCGTGTACAGTTCCAGCCGAAGCACCACGCCAAAGCGGTCGCGCAGCGGCGCCGTGAGCTGTCCCGCGCGCGTCGTGGCTCCGATCAGGGTAAACTTGCGCAGGTCAAGCCGAATGGAGCGCGCCGACGGCCCCTTGCCCAGAATGATATCCACCGCGTAGTCCTCCATCGCCGGGTAGAGAATCTCCTCCACAGCGCGGTTGAGCCGGTGGATCTCGTCGACAAATAAAATATCATAGTCTTCCAGTGACGTCAGCAGCGCGGCCAGATCCCCGGCCTTCTCAATGGCGGGGCCGGACGTGATGCGGATGTTGACGCCCATCTCGTTGGCGATGACGCCGGCCAGCGTTGTTTTGCCCAAACCCGGCGGGCCGTACAGCAGCACATGGTCAAGCGCCTCGGCGCGTTTGCGCGCTGCCTCAATGAAAACCGAAAGATTTCCCTTGGCCTTTTCCTGACCGGTGTACTCGCTGAGCGTGCGCGGGCGCAGCGTGGCCTCGCCCTCCTCGCCCTTCAGCAGCGTGCTGGAGACCACCCGCTCCTCGTATTCGTCCTGTGTGTCAAAATCAATGCCCATGGGGATCACCTCCCGTCCCAAAAGGGATTCTCGCGTATGCGCCGGTGCCTTACAGTCTGGCCAGCTTGCGCAGCGCCTGCCGCAGGATTTCCTCAACCTCCAGCGCCTCAAGGTCGAGATCCTTGAGCGCCAGCGCGGCGTCGGACGGGGAGTACCCAAGCACGCCCAGTGCGGCCTGCGCCTCGGACAGCTTTCCCGTGAGGATGGGCGGCGCTCCGACCGCCTCGGCGACGCCCGAAAACGCGCTCTGCTGTTTGCCCAGCTTGTCTTTGAGCTCCAGGATGATGCGCTGGGCTAGCTTCTTTCCCACGCCGGGCGCCGTCGTCAGCGCCTTTTCATCTCCCGTGATGATCGTGAGCGCCAGCCGCTCTGGGCTCATGGAGGAAAGCACCGAAATCGCCGCCTTCGGCCCGACGCCCGAGATGGTGATGAGCATTCTGAACGTCGTCAGCTCCTCGGCTGTTAAAAAGCCGTACAGCTCGCAGGCGTCCTCACGTACGATCATATGCGTATACAGCTTGACTTTATCCCCACTTTTCAGCGAGCCCAGCGTGGACAGCGACGTGTGGCAGGCCCAGCCAACCCCCTGAACGTCCACGACGGCAAGGTTCGGCTCTTTGTGCGCAAGCACGCCGGAAAGATGATAGATCATGATACGCTCCTTATGTCAGGCATTTTTCAGCGTAAGTTCATCAGGGAAGCGGCGCTGTGCACATGGCAGATCGCCACAGCAAGCGCGTCGGCAGCGTCATCCGGCCGGGGCGCCGCTTTGAGCCCGAGAAGGCTCTTGGTCATCTCCATAACCTGTAGTTTATCAGCCTTCCCATAGCCGACAACGGCCATCTTGACCTGGGAGGGCTTATACTCCGCAACGGCAAGTCCGTGCTGCGCCGCCGCCAGCAGAACAACGCCGCGCCCATGCGCGACGTTGATGCCGGTGGTGACGTTATTTCCAAAAAAAAGTTCCTCAACTGCCAGCGCCTCGGGCGAAAACAGCCGCATGAGCTCGTGAAGATCCTCATATATCGTGCCAAGGCGCTCATAAAGCGGCTGCCCGGCCGGCGTACGAATCACGCCGTGCCGAATGTGCACGGGCTTGCCGCCCTCCGACCGGACAAGGCCAAACCCCACGGTGGCAATCCCGGGGTCAATGCCCAAAACCGTCACAGTGCGCCCATCTCCGAGAGCGCGCGAAGCACGCCAAGCTTCCCGGCCTCATACGTCAGGCCGCCCTGTAAGTATGCGTTATACGGCGCGCGCATCGGCCCGTCACAGCTGAGCTCAATCGACGCCCCCTGCACAAACGTCCCCGCCGCCATGACGACCTTGTGGTCGTAGCCCGGCATATCCCAGGGTTCAGGCGTGGCAAAGCTGTCCACAGGACTGCCCTTCTGGATGCCGCGCACAAAGCGCAGCAGCGGCTCGGGCGCGCCGAAGCAGATCATCTGGATGATATCGTGCCGCGCCTCCCGGCTCGGCGGCGAGGTCTCAAAGCCCAGCCGCTCCAGCATCGCGGCGCAGAAGCAGGCCGTTTTAAGCGCCTGCGCGACCGTGTGCGGCGCGAGAAAAAGCCCTTGAAACAGCGCGCGGTTCTGCCCCAGCGAGCTGCCGCACTCGCGGCCGATGCCCTTGACGGTCAGCGCCTCGGCCGCTTTGTCCACATATTCGGGAGTTCCGGCGACATAGCCGCCCGTAAGCGCCAGCCCGCCGCCGGGATTCTTGATCAGCGACCCCGCGGTCAGGTCTGCTCCCACAGCGGGCGGCTCAAGCTCATCGACAAACTCGCCGTAGCAGTTGTCCACCACGACAGGAAGTCCGGTTTCCTTTGCCATTGCCGTAAGCTTTCCGATCTCCTTCACCGAGAGCGCCTTACGGCTGGAATAGCCTCGCGAACGCTGAATAAACGCTGCCTCGCAGCGCCCGCGCTTCAGCGCCTCGGCGGCGGCCTGCAGATCGGGCTCGCCCTTCTTGGTCACCGGCACCACGTCAAAGTTGGCAAGGCCGAGCAGCGTGTCGTATGGCTTGCCCACCAGCGAAAGCACCTTTCCGCCCGGCGCACACGCGCGCAGCGCGCAGGCGATGGCATGCGTTCCGTTGACAAACTGCACGCGAACCAGCGCGTCCTCCGCGCCGAAAACATCGGCAAAGCACGAGTCCAGCGTGTCGCGGCCGACGTCGCCGTACCCGTAGCCCGTGGAACCGCCGAAATGCGCGTCGGACACGCGATGGCGGCTGAACGCCTCCAGCACGCGGGCGGTATGGTGCAGGCTGACTGCCTCTATGCGCGCAAACTGCTCAAGAAGCGAAAACTCAACGTCGGCAACCAGGTCAGATCCCATACACATCCGACGCCTGCAAGAACTGATTTCCGTTCTTTTTCAGAATTTCTATGGCCTTTTGGTTGTCCTCCACGCGCAGAATGACGTAGGCGTCCTCATCCTTTCGCGTGATAAAGGCGTAGACATATTCCACAATGACGCCCTCCTGGCCAAGCTCCTGCAAAACCTGGTTCAGCGCGCCCGGATGATCCCCGAGCTTGACGGCGATCACTTCTGTTTTGCTGACGGTAATGCCCGCGTCCCGCAGCGCCTTGACGGCCTTGTCGGGCTGATCGACAATCAGCCTGAGAATCCCAAAGTCACTCGTATCGGCAATCGAGAGCGCGCGCAGATCGATATTCTCTCTGGCCAGCACGTCGGTGATCTCCGCCAAGCGGCCCAGACGATTCTCTACGAAAACAGAGATTTGATAGATAGTCATTTGCAGCCTCCATTCATGGTGTTGCCTTCCGCCCCTTGCCGACGGCAAACCGTTATTCTCACATGCCTCAGCGCTTGTCTATGACCCGTTTGGCCTTGCCCTCGCTGCGTTCGAGCGAGTACGGCGCGACCAGCCTGACGACGGCTGATATCCCCAGGGCACTCATCACCTCGCGGTGCACTCTGCGCTCAAGCGCCTCCACCCTGCGCACCTCGTCAAAGGGAAAGTTCTCAGGCATTTCCACCTGAATTTCAAGCGTATCCAGGGTATCCACGCGGTCGACAATGATCATGTAGTACGGCGAGACCTCTCCCACCGACAAAAGCGCGCTCTCAATCTGCGAGGGGAAGACGTTGACACCGCGGATGATCAGCATGTCGTCGCTGCGGCCCGTGATCTTGCCCATGCGCACCGTGGTGCGCCCGCAGGCGCAGGGCTCGTGATTCAGTGTACAGATGTCGCGCGTGTTGTAGCGGATCAGCGGCAGCCCTTCCTTGGTAAGGCAGGTGAACACCAGCTCTCCGGGCGTCCCGTCGGGCAGGGGCAGCTTGCTCTCGGGATCGACAATCTCGGGAAAGAAGTGATCCTCCTGCACGTGAAGCCCGCACCTGTGCTCGCATTCGTTGGACACGCCGGGGCCCGAAACCTCCGACAGCCCATAAATATCGTATGCCTTCACGCCGAGCCGCGCCTCGATTTCGGCGCGCATTTCCTCCGTCCACGGCTCGGCGCCGTGAACGCCGATGCGCAGCTTGATCTTGTCCCTGATGCCGGCGGCCTGCACGGCGTCGCCGAGATACATCGCGTAGGACGGCGTGCACATCAGCACCGTCGAGCCAAAGTCCTCAAACATCTGGAGCTGACGCTTCGTGTTCCCGGTCGACGCGGGGATCGTGGCCGCACCGATCGTCTCCCCGCCGTAGTGGCCGCCGAGGCCGCCCGTAAACAGGCCGTACCCGTACGACACGTGAATAATGTCCTCTTTTGTCGCGCCGCACATGGTCAGGCTGCGCGCCATGCACTCATTCCATATCTCAATGTCTTTTTTCGTGTAGCCGACAACCGTCTGCTTTCCCGTCGTGCCCGACGACGCGTGAATGCGCACAATCTCGTTCATCGGCGCGCCGAACATCCCGTACGGGTAGTTGTCGCGCAGGTCGCTCTTGAGCGTCATGGGCAGCTTGCACAGATCGTCGATGGAGCCGATGTCCTCAGGCCGCAGGCCGCAAGCGTCCATTTTTGCCCTGTAGGGCTCCACATTATTGTACGCGCGCTCCACTGCCTGACGCAGGCGCACGCTTTGCAGCCTGCGCATTTCCTCGCGAGGCAGGGTCTCTATCTCTTTGTTCCAGTACATCAAGTTACCTCATTCCGCCCTGTTTCTCAAATCAATGACGCGCTTGGCCTTTCCCTGGAACCGCTCGATGGTCTGCGGGGCGACCAGCGTGACCTTCGTCTGCAGGCCAAGCACAACCTGAAGCCTCTCCCTGATGGTGCGCTGCACCCTTTCCAGCATGGAGAAATGCTCCAAGAGCTGCGCGTCCACCAGCTCCACCTGCACCTCAAGCGTGTCCATGTAGCCCTCATGCCGCACAAAAAGCAAATAATGCGGGCCAATATGCTCCATGCCGATGAGTACGCTTTCAATTTGAGAGGGAAACACGTTGACGCCCTTGATCAGCAGCATGTCGTCGCTGCGTCCATAGGTCGGCGCCATGCGCACATGGGTTCTTCCGCAGCGGCAGGGCTCGTAAGAAAGGCTTGTGATGTCGCGTGTGCGGTAGCGGATCAGCGGCACGCACTGGCGCGTCAGCGTGGTGACAACCAGCTCCCCGCGCTCGCCCTCGCCCAAAACCTCCCCGGTATCTGGGTTAATAATCTCGGGATAGAAATGATCCTCGGCAATGTGCAGTCCGTCACGCTCAAGGCACTCGCCCGACACGCCCGGCCCTGTAAGCTCGCACAGGCCGTAGTTGTTCGTGGCGATAATACCCATATTGTTTTCAATCGTCTGGCGCATCTCTTTGGTGCAGCCCTCGCCGCCAAACAGGCCGATGCGCAGCTTAAGGCTGTCGCGGATGCCCTTCTCCCGCACGACCTCGGACAGATAAAGCGCATAGGACGGCGTGGCGATCAGCACCGTCGTGCCCATGTCCTGCATCATCATCAGCTGCTTTTCGGTGTTGCCCGAGCTCATGGGCAGAACGGTCGCGCCGATATGCTCCAGTCCCTGATGCAGCCCAAACCCGCCGGTAAACAGCCCGTAGCCGAAGCTGACCTGCGCCAGGTCCTGCCTGCCCACGCCCACCGAGACGGCCAGGCGCGCAATGAGGTCCTTCCACATCTCCAGGTCTTCCCGCGTGTAGCCGCCGATGGTCGGCTTGCCGGTGGTGCCCGACGTTCCCTGCAGGCGCACCACCTCACTTTGCTCAACGGCGAACATCCCGAACGGGTAGTTCTGGTGAAAGTCTTTTTTCATCGTAAACGGCAGAGACGCGATGTCCTCCAGCGTCACCGCCCCGGCTGACTTGATCCCGGCGTCCACAAGCTTTTGCCGCTGAACAGGCGCCGAGCGAAAAATATGGTCCATGGTCCAGGCGAAGCGCTCCCGCTGCAGCGCCCGGATGGCCGCGCGATCCATGGTCTCAAGCTTTTTTTGCCACAAAATCGTCGGCCTCCTTAAAGCATTTCGCCACATGGTCCTTGCTGAACTTCTTGGTCACCAGGCTCACCAGCGGCACCACGGCCAGAGACACGCCCATCGCGCAGACGCCGTAAAGCGGAGAATTCGTGCTGGCCATCTTAAACGCCTCGTACAGCCCGCTCGCCTCGGGCATGTGCGTCGCCGTCGAAACTATCGTCATGGTCAGCACGGTCGCAAAGCCCGCCAGCATTCCGCACCACGCGCCCGCGTGGGTTGTCTTCTTCGAAAACATGCCCCACAAAAACGGCCCGATGAAGCTGCCGGCCACAATGCCCCAGGAGTAGGACATGATCGAAACGATGATGGCAAAGTTAAACGTGGCAAACACAAAGCTCAGCGCGACAAACAGGAGGCAGAGTACCCGCGTCAGCTTAAGCTGGGTTTTGTCCTTGAGCTTCGGACGCACCTGCTGCACAAGGTCAACGGAGACCGCCGTGGCCGAGGTCAGCACCACCGAACTCAGCGTCGACATGGACGCCGACAGCAGCAGCAGCAAAATCACGGACAGCAGAATGCTGCCCAGCAGCGTCGAGCCGAAGGTCTGCAGCAGCATGACCGGCATGACCTCGTCATACCCGCCGACTGGCAGGGTGTTGTTCAGCACAATGCGGCCCATCGAGCCGACATAGTAGGCCCCGCCGCCGATCACCAGGGCGAAGAGCGTCGACACCACGGTCGCCCGTCGCACGGCGTGTTTGTCCTTAATCGCATAAAATTTGTGCACCATCTGCGGAAGGCCGAAGGTACCCACGCTGGTCAGCAGAATGTTGATCAGCAGCACGTTCCAAAGCCCGCCGCCCGTGAAGCTAACCAGCGACGGCTGAATGGCCTTGAGCTGAGAAATGGCCGAGCCCAGCCCGCCGACCGGCGCGCTCAGCGTAATGGCCACGGCCAGCACGGCGACGCCGCCGATCATGATGAGGCCCTGGACAAAATCACTCATCGCTATGGCCATATAGCCGCCAAATACAAGGTACAGGCCGGTCAGCACAGCCACAATGAGCATGCACAGCACGGTGGAGGAAAGCCCTGGGATCAGGTTGCCCGCGTCAGGAAACATCTTGCCGAAATAGGAGCCCAGACCTTTATACACCGACGCGGCGTAAGGGACAAGGAAGAGGAAGATGATCACGGCTGAAAACAGCTTCATGTTCTTGCTGTTGTAGCGCTGCTGAAAAAACTCCGGCATGGTGCGCGCGTTGAGCGTGTGCGTCATATTCCGCACACGGCCGGCCAGGAATTTCCAAGCGATAAAACAGCCGACCAGCGCGTTTCCCACGCCGATCCACACGCTGGCAAGGCCGACGTCCCAGCCGAATTTGCCGGCGTAGCCAATGAAAATAACCGCCGAAAAATACGTCGTCCCGTAGGCGAATGCCGACATCCACGGCCCGATTTTTCTGCCGCCGAGCAGGAAGCCATCCATTGTCTTGGCATGCCGCGCGTTGAGCACGCCGATGATCACCATAAACAACGCAAAAACCAGAAGTGCTATGAGCGCTACTACCTGTGTCATATGGTTTTTCCCCTTCCTTGCCTCCGTCTGTCTCTGTATTCCGGAGCTGTTTCAACTGTCGGCACGACTGCGCCTAGAGGCGTTAAGCCCTTGCTCGCGCCAGGTTTCCTTGTAGTATACAGGGTAGCAACGCATTTGTAAAGTTTTTCTGTTTGTTTGTCCGTTTTTTGTTAATCCGGGCAGTTTTAGCCTATGGCGGCGGCCACAACCGTCAGGTCAACGCAGGCCTGAACGTCGCGCAGATCGCACATGGCCTGCAGATTGTGGCCGTACCGCGTGGGGATCGAAATCGCGCCCACATGCACACCCGCGCGCGCCATCTGAATGGAGGAGGCGTCCGTGCCGCCCATCATAAACACCTCGCTTTGATGCGGGATGCCCGCTGCCCCAGCCTCGCGGCGCAGATACTCCACCACCCAGGGCGAGCAGAGCACCATGGCGTCCATGATCTTGACGGCCGCGCCGCCGCCGAGCTTGCACGCCATTTTGGGCTTGCACTCCGGCGTGTCGCCCGTGCGCGTGATGTCCACGGCAAACCCAATCTCGGGGTCAATGGCGTAGGCCGCAGTTTTGGCCCCGCGGCAGCCGAGCTCCTCCTGCGCGGAGAACACAAAATACAGGTCGTTCTGAGGCGACTCGATGCGCTCCAGCGCCTGGAGAAGAATCACGCACGCGATGCGGTCGTCGAGGTACGGCGACACAAGCCGGTTTCCCTGCGCAAAGCAAGGCCCGTCATATACGGCGATGTCGCCGACCTGCACATGCCGCAGCGCGTCCTCCCGGTCCTCGGCGCCGATGTCGAGGTACAGGTCGTCGAGCTTCAGGTCCTTCCCGTTCGGTCTGTCGTCCGGGCCGACCGCTCCGACGATGCCCTTCACGCCGTTTTCAAAGCGCAGGCACGCGCCGAACAGGCTCAGCGGCGGCAGGCCTCCGACCCTTCCGAAGCGCAGGAAGCCCTGCTCATCCACATGGGTGACGATGACCCCGATGGAGTCCATATGCGCGCTGAACATCACTTTTTTCCCGTATCCGCGCTTGTGCACAATCAAGTTGCCCAGCGCGTCGATGTAAATCTCGTCGGCAAACGGCTCTGCCATGGTCCTGATCACTGCTGCCACGCCGGTTTCCCGTCCCGACGGGCCAAACGCCGCCGCCAGAGTTTTCTGCATTTCAACAATATTCATCGTATCTCTCTCCATTCAACAGCTTTGCAAAAAGGCCTCGGCCAGTCTGAGCATGTTTTCGCAGTCAGACAGCTTGACTACGCTCGACGGCGAGTGGATATACCGCACCGGCGCGGCAATCCCCACAGTTCTGACGCCGACCGCACTGCGCTGAATGGCCGCGGCGTCCGTTCCGCCGGAGATATACTCCTTGGTCTGCCAGGGAATATCATGGGTCCGGCACAGGCCGCGCATACGGTCAAAAAGCTCTTTGTCGGTCACCGAGCCGCAGTCCATAAACGGAATCACCACGCCCCCGCCAGCGGCGCATACGGCCTTGTGCCCTGCCTCAGGCAGGTCGGCGGCGGTCGTTCCCTCGACAATCAAGGCGATGTCGGGGCTGATCGTCCAGGCGGCGCCGAACGCCCCGCGCGTCCCGGTCTCTTCCTGCGCGGTAAAGACAAACCAGGTATCCACGGGCGGTGTCTTTTCCATCAGCGTCAGCAGAAGCGCGCAGCCGAAGCGGTCGTCAATGGCCTTTGCTTTGAGAAAGCCGTGGCCGAACTCAACGATTTTCTCGTCAAACACACAGATATCTCCGGGGCTGACAAGCTGTTCGGCCGACGCCTTGTCGGCGGCGCCGACGTCCACATACAGGTCGGACATCTTCAGCGCGGTTTTCGCCTCCTTGGGCTCAAGCAAATGCTTCGGCTTAAATCCGATGATCCCCGGACGCCTGTCCTTCCCCACCTTGACACGTTTGCCCACCAGCACCCTCGGATCAATTCCGCCCATCTGATCAAATTTCAACGCGCCGCGATCGGCAATATGCGTGACCATCAGGCCGACCTCGTCCATGTGCGCGCAAAGCATCACGCTCCGCTCTGGCCGCCGGACGCCCTTGCGAAAGACCATGAGGTTTCCGATGGCGTCCTCCAGGATCTCCTGCGCGTAGGGCTGCGCCATGGCGCGGATCGCGTCGCGCACCTCGTCCTCAAAGCCGCTCACCCCGTCCATCGCGCACAGCCTCTTTGTCAGCCCGATCATAAGCTCACCACCCATTCCGCCAAAAGCCTGGCAGCGTTTTCCATGTCCTGCGTGTCCACGAGCTCGACCGGGGAATGCATATACTTCACGGGAACGGACAGGTTGGCCACGGCCACGCCCCGGCCCGTAATCTGAAGCGCCGACGCGTTTGTTCCGGTGCGCATCGGCATGATCTCCATCTGGAAAGGAATGCCGCGCTCCTTGGCCACGCTGACGATGCTCTCAGTCAGTTTCCGGTTGCACTCCGCGCCCCAGCCGATGCAGACGCCGCCGCCCAGCTCAAAGGTCTTCTCCGGGGGTGTGTCCTCCGAGCGGCCAAAGGTGACGTCCAGCACGACGGCGCGCTCAGGCTGGCGCGCGAACGCCGCCGTTTTGGCCCCGCGCAGCCCCAGTTCCTCCTGCACGCTGCCGCAGAGCATCAAGTGGACGCGCCTGGGCTTGTCCCGCAAGCGCTCGATCTCGGGCAGCAAAGAGAGTGCGCGCAGCAGCACGGCAAAGCTCGCGCGGTTGTCCAGAGCCTTTGCGCTCACCATCGACGCGCCCATGCCGACAAATGAGGCGTCGAACACGCCGGGCGTTCCGACGGCGACCTCGACGCCGCCCGTGTCGATATAGAGCTCGGTGATCGGGGTGACCTTCTCGCGCGCCTCGGTCGAAAGCACATGGGGCGGCAGACAGGCCACCACACCGTATACCGGCCCGTCGGGCGCCAGAAGCAGCACCTCGGCGGCCGGCAGAAGCCGGGGATCGACGCCGCCCAGCGTGGCAAAGCGGACAAACCCCTCCTCATATCCCGTGACGATAAACCCGATTTCGTCGAGGTGCGCGTCGATCAGTACCGTTTGGGCGTCCAAATCCCCGCAGGCAAGCAGCCCGACGAGGTTGCCCATGCGGTCAACCTCCACGGTATCGACAAGTTCCTTGAGCATCCGGGCAGCTATGGCGGTCACGGGCCGTTCAAAGCCCGCGGGCGCGCTTGCCTCGCACAGCTCGCGCAGCGTGTCCTTTTGCTCCATCATTCTTCCATCTCCTTCACAAGCGCAGCAAAATGCTCGCCTCTTTCTTCAAAGTTCCGATATTGGTCGAAGGACGCGCAGGCGGGCGAGAGCAGCACAACGTCCCCAGGGCGCGCCAGTGAGCGCGCCAGTGACACGGCCTTTTCCAAATTGCCCGCGTCGTATAAAGGCGGGCAGCCCTCGACGGCCTCGGCCGCGGCGCGAATGCTCCCCGCCGTCTCCCCAATGAGCAAAGCGGCGCTTGCGTGTTCGGGCAGCGCGCGCGCCAGCGCGTCGAAGGGAATCTTTTTGTCGTATCCCCCCGCGATTAAAATGACCTTGTCCTCGTGCGCGCCGAGCGTGGCCACGGTGCGCGACGGGCTCGAGCCGATGGAATCGTTGAAATACCGCACGCCCGCGCACTCGCCGATCAGCTGGTTGCGGTGCGGCACACCGGCAAACGTCTTTGCCACGCGCAAAATGGCCTCGCCCGAAACCTGCCCGCGCAAAGCGCACATCGCGGCCATATAGTTTTCCACATTGTGCGCGCCCTTTATCCGAATGTCGCGAAGCGGAAGAACGCCGTCAATCACGCCTTCCTGAATCTGCCCCGCGTCAAAAAACCGCGTCTCATAGGCCCCGCGCATGGCCGCGGTGACGGCGCAGCCGCCGTTGAGCACCGTGACGCCACCGGGGGACTGAAAGCTGAATATGTTCTTTTTGGCGTCGATGTACTCCTCCATATCCACATGCCAGTCCAGATGGTTAGGCGCAACATTGGTGATCACCGCCGTTTGGGGCGATACCGTCAGCCCGCTGAGCTGAAAAGAGCTCAGCTCCAAAACGCAGCGGTCCCCCGCCTTGATCGCGCCAGCCCTGTCGAGCAGCGGCTGGCCGATGTTGCCGCCGACATGCGTCTCTATTCCCTGCTCGCGCAACATCAGACCGATCAGCGTTGTGGTCGTCGTCTTGCCGTCGCTTCCGGTCACCCCGATCACGGGGCACGGGCATACGCGCAAAAAGACCTCGATCTCGCTGGTCACGACACTTCCCTTTTTTCGCGCACCGACCAGCGCCGGGTGATCGGGGCGCAGACCCGGCGTTCGGAAGATCAGCTCTCCGTCAAGGTTGTCCAAATATCCCTCGCCCAATCGCAGCGTCACGCCCAGGGCTTTCCAGGGCTCCTGATCGAGGGACTCATTTCTGTCGCAGGCCGTCACGCGCGCGCCGTGCGCGCAAAGCATCCGGATGAGAGGCGCGTTGCTGACGCCCACCCCGATCACCGTAATCTCTTTCTGATTTATTGACGCGCAAAACTCGTCAAATTGGCGCATTTGCACCATCCTCTCGCACAATTCACTTTCAGCGCCAGCTAAATTATAACCTGTTTGCCCCGCCAATGCAATTGACAATCTAAAAAAACTCCGATAGAATACTTTTCACGAGCAGGCCAGGCAGCCGCGTGCGCAGTGCCGAAAGGCCGCGTATGAGGAAAGTCCGGGCTCCACAGGGCAAGGATAGCGGGTAACGCCCGCCGAAGGCGACTTCAGGAAAAGGGCAACAGAAATATACCGCCGGAGATTTATGTCCGGTAAGGGTGGAACGGCGAGGTAAGAGCTCACCGGTTTCCCGGGAGACCGGGAAACCCTGCAAACTCTATCCGGAGCAACACCGCACAGGGAACGCACCCGGCCCGGCAAAGGCGCGCGTCAGCGCGCCGTCGTTCCCGACCAGGTGGCACGAGCCGTTTGGCAACAAACGGCCCAGATAGATGGCTGTCCACGACAGAATCCGGCTTACAGGCCTGCTCGCGCCACATTAGCCGATTGGCAGCAGCTTCCACAGGCCCAGCAGCATGAGCACGACCGAGGGCGCGTACTCCACGGCCTTCCCTGTCTGTTTGCGCAGGCAGCCCAGAAAATTGCCCGTGATGAAAAAGCCAAACTGCAGCAGCGCGAAGATGAGCGCGGTTTCAAGCACCGCCGCGCCCTGAAGTCCAAGAGAAAACGCGGCCACCGAGCCGTCCAGCGCCAGCCCGAGCCCGAGCATCAGCGCGCCGACCTTTGTCAGCGGCTCCTGGGGCTTCTTGCCGCGCAGGCTCTCCAGCAGACTGAGCACGCCCGCGGCCATCAGCAGCCCGCCGCCGAGAGAGCGCGCGGCAAGCGGCGGAATAAACTGCCCCATCACGCGCGCCGCCACTACCGCAAGGCAGGCCATCGGCGCCGTCCAGAAGGTCGAGAGGAACAGCTTTATCCCCCGCACCTTGACCTCGCGCAGACCGAAGGCAAATCCCGCAAACAAGCCGTCGACTGCGGACAGCGCACCAATCAGGCAAATCTCCCATACAGACATTATTCTTCCCCTCGCCTTTCCCAGCAACGGCTTGCACGCCGCATAAGTCCATCCTCAGCATCCTATGCCGACACAAAAAGAATTGTTTCTAAGGAGGCCTTTTGCATGCGCAGTTGGGAAGAACTTGAAAAAGACTGTCTCGCCTGCACAGGGTGCGTCCTGTGGGAAACGCGCGCCAACGTGGTCTTTGGTGTTGGCAGCCGAAGCGCTGAGGTCATGTTCATCGGGGAAGGGCCGGGCGAACAGGAGGATCTCAGGGGAGAGCCTTTTGTCGGGCGCGGCGGACAGCTGCTCGACGACATGCTGGCCGTCATCGGGCTCGACCGCACCAAGATCTACATCGCCAACATCGTCAAGTGCCGTCCGCCGGGCAACCGCGATCCACTCCATCTGGAGCAGGACGCCTGCATTGAGTACCTGCGCAATCAGGTGGCGCTGATCCGGCCGAAACTGATTGTCTGCCTGGGACGCGTGGCCGCCTGCCGGATTATTAAGGAGGACTTTAAAATCACCAAAGAGCATGGGCAGTGGTTCGAGCGGGGAAAATACTGGATGATGGGCATGTATCATCCGGCCTACCTCCTGCGCGACCCGCGCAGAAAGCCCGAGGCCTTTGAGGATTTGAAGTCGCTTGAGGCCAAGATTTTGCAGCTGTGTCCGCACACCGAGCTCGATTGACGCTTTGTTCGGCGGGCAGCCGCGCTTACTTGCCGGCCAAGGACCCTCAATATGAAAAACGTCCTCCCCGCAAACTGCATATACTATGTTGTATGACAGTCTGCAGGGAGGTTTTTTAACCGATGTCTATACGGTTCTTTTTAGGCGCCAACACCCCACACGGGTTCAAGTCCCTATACGGGGAGTGGATGGAGGGAGCCGACCGGGCTTACATCATCAAGGGCTCGCCTGGCTGCGGCAAATCAGGTTTTATGCGGCGCATCGCACTTGCCGCCGAGCGGCGGGAACTTCCCGTCGAATACATCCATTGTTCCGGAGACGCAGCCTCGCTTGACGGGGTGTGTCTTACCGCGACAAACACATATTTCGTCGACGGCACCGCGCCGCATGTCGTCGAACCCAAAATTCCCTATGCCGTAGAGCAATACCTCAATCTTGGCGCGTTTGTCGACGCCGAGCCGCTGCGCCAGCACACGCCGACCCTCGGTATTTTGTTTGCCGCGCATAGAGCAGCCTACGCCAGCGTATACCGCTGTCTCAGTGCCGCGCACGCCATACATGAGAACTTGCGGGCGCAGGTGCTGGCCGAAGACGTGGCAGCCAAAATCGCGCGGCGCGCCCGGGGCATTATCCGCCGCGAGCTTTCCAAAGGGATCTCCGGCGCGAGCGTGTCCAAACGGTATCTCAACGCCATAACCCCGCGCGGCGAAGTTGTGTTCTGGGACACGGTGGAATCACTGTGCGACCGCGTGTACACACTGCGCGACTCCTATGGGCTGGCGGAGTATGCCCTTACGCCCATTCTGACCGCCGCGCTTGACCTGGGTCAGCCCGTTATCGCCTGTTACAGCCCGCTAGACGGGCGCCTGGAGCATCTGCTGCTCCCCGAGCTTAAGCTGGGTCTTGTATCCGTCAACCAGGCGCGCGAGTACCCGGGTGAGATCTACCGCCATGTGCGTCTCGACGCCACCGTGCCGCCTGAACGCGTTCGGGCGATGCGCCAAAAGCTTCGCGTGCTGCGCAAAACCAGAGCGGCGCTTTTGGAGGAAGCCTCAGCCGCGCTGGGGCAGGCCAAATCTATTCATGACGATATGGAAAGCTACTACGTCTCCTGTACCGATTTTACGCAAGTGACCGCGCTGTGTGACAATATGATCAGGACGCAATTCCCTTCATAATGACACTCCGGGAGGGACGGCGTAAGCCGTCCCTCCCGGAGTCAGCTTGACAAAAAACATTTGGCTTTTTGACAAAACAGGACTAGGATCGCGTCTTTGCGAAGACGCGATCCTAGTATTCACTTGACTGATAAACCCAGTTTGTCGGCGGTTTGCTTTATTTGCGGAGCGTAAACGTGAAGGAATAGCTCGGGAAGAGCGTGGGATACTTGATGCCCGCGATGACAAGGACGTCCGCGCTTTCCAGCAGCCCGCCCGAAATGGTCAGGCTCTTTTTGTCCGCGTTCACGGTCATCTCGCGCGCCTGGCCGTTGACGGTCGCCTTGAACTTGCCAGCCGCCAGCGAGATCTGCTCGGAGAAGACAACCAGGGTCTGGCCGTCCTGCTCGGTGAGGATCGGCGTCCACAGATCGGTGCAGTGGCGGATGGCAATGGTCTCGGACGCGAAGAGTACGGTGGTGCCCTTGAAGAACACGCCGACGCTCAGCTCGTCCCCAGCCTCCTCGGGGATGGAAACCTTGAACTTGCCCACGCCGTCCACGAGCTTTGCAGGTTCGGAAATGCGCTCAGCGCCGCTGTACAGCGCGGCATACAGTTCGCCACTGCCATCATAGCCCGAAACCGTGAGCTTGATGTTGGCGTCATAGCCCGCCACGAGAGTCTTGCAGGCGCTGTCCAGGCTGAGGGTCAGGGAGGGCAGCTCGTTGACGCGGGTGGCGAAGCGCGGCATGGCTTCGGCGCCAAGGCTGTTTGCGTAGTAGGTGGCCATTTCGGCGGACGTATTGTAGTTCCAGGTGCGAACGCCCCAAGGCATGGCCAGCGTCCAGTCGGGCTGCGCTGCCAGCGTTTCCTGCGACGGGAAGGTGAAGGTTTCGCCGATTTGGATCGGCTTGCCGCCGTCTGCAAGGGCAATCCTCACGGCCTGCTCATAGTGACGGGAGGCGTAGCCCTCGGCGTCGTAGAAGTCCACGGAGAGAACGTCGTAATAGTCCTTGCCGGGATTGAAGGAATTCCAGTCGTTGGCGTCGTACTCGGCCAGACCGCCCTCAAGGCCTTCGTAGCGGTCAAACTTCGCGTCGCCGTCTGCCCATCCGTAGTTGTCGGGCAGATCCTGAATGTTCCACACCCAGATAATGTTGGACAGGCCCTTTTCGATTTCCATGTAGTCATGGAACATGCGGTACAGGCCCGCGCTGCCGTCAAGGCCGGGTCTGCCGCCCCACCAGAACACATGCTGGTTCATTTCATGGAACGGTCTGAGCATGACGGACACACCGGCGTCTTCCAGCTGCTGCAGGAACCTAGCGTACTCGTCCATGCGGAGTTTCCAGTTGGTGTTCATCGGGGTGCCGTCGGTCAGAAGCTCGGTCCAGTTGTCGTTATAGAGGAAGCTGTAGATGCGGTTGGGCTGCGGCAGCGTCTCGTGCGCCTGGTCGCCGCCCCAGTTTCCCTGACGCTCCTGCGCCACGGTGTATTGCGGCGGGGAGACGTGGAACATGATCTGCACAAGGTTGCCGTTATCCCACTGGCGAACGATTTCATTGATCATATTCTGACGGTAGGGAACCGTAGAGCCGGTCAGGAAGTCGGCGCTGTACAGAGCGGGATACACGCCGAACTCGTTGGCCACGCGCTGATGCAGCGTGTCGCAGTTGGCGGCGCTGGAGTAAGACTGGTCGTGGTGCATGGCCGAAAGGATGCCGTTTCCGGTCAGATCGGCCATATAATCAACTACGTCCACAGGGGCGCTCAGGCTGGACACCGTAACCGTCAGCGCCGCGTTGACGTCGATCGTGAAGGTGGCGCCGTCCAGGTAGATCTTGGCCTGCTTGACGGTCACAACGGTTTCCCCTAAGGCCTTGAAGTCGCCCTTGGGCACAAAGCGGGTGTAGTTGGGCAGAACAGCGGGATTGCTGGACTCGTAAGTCGCCTGCACGATCTTCGCGCCCGCCGGCATGACCGCATTGGCGTTGAGCACGCGGATGATGTTGCTCGCGCCGTCCGACTGGACTTCGGATGTGCCAAACTTCACGGAGGGGATAAAGGGCTCTTCAGGGAACACGGCGGTGATCTCATCGAGGATGAGCTTGCCGCCCGCGCCTCCGGCCAGCTGGTTGACATACACGGCAAACGACGTGACGCCCTTGGTGTTCAGCGTGCCGCTGCCCTCTTTGCGCTTAAACTCGGAAATGGGGATCACCAGATGCTGGGGCTCGGTGCTGTCTGCGTCAAAGTCGGCAAAGTTCATCAGGTGGCACTCATAGGACGCGCCGTCGGACAACTGGAGCAGAATGTCCTGATGGGAGGCGTCGTTCTGAATCCAAAGCTCAATGGCCTCAATGCCCGGCCAGTAGCCGTTTATCGAGCGGTAACGGCCCGAATAGCCGCTGGAGAACGAATAGGTAAAGTCCATGGCGTTACCCAAACCGGCGCCGAACGGAGAGGCGATGAGCGTCGCCGTGTTCTGGCCGCCGTTGGAGTTTCGCGTGTACATGGCGCTGAGCGCGGCCGAATCGGCGTAGGAATCGAAGTTGTCAATGGCGATCTTGAATTTTTCAGGCTCTTTGAGCGTAAACCGGGGGGTGTCTTCGATCGAGAGGTTCTTTTGATAGAAGGTCTTGATGACCTCGTTGGTGTTCTGGCTGAAGGTGTCTCCGGCCCAGGGCATTGCGAAGATCCACTGGGGCTGGGCAGCCAGCGTCTCTTGGGACGGGAGCTTCCAGCACTCGCCGATGGCGATGGGCTTGTCGCCCGCGACGCTGAGGGCCTGCTCATAGTTTGCCTGGGTGTATCCGGCAGCGTCATAGACGTCCAGCGCGAAGATATCCCAGTATTCCTCGCCGGGGTTGAAGATCGACCAGTCGGTGGCGTCGTAGCCATAGGCGTCGCCATAGCCAACGGGCAGATCCTGCACGTCCCACACCCAGATCATGTTGTCAAGTCCCTTGACGCCGACAAGGTAATCATAGGTCAGGCGGTACAGGGCTTTGGTGTATTCAGGCACGCCGTTCCACCAGAACACGTGCTGATTCTGCTCATGGAAGGGACGGAACATGGGCACCACGCCCGCGTCCTTGAGCTGCAGCAGATAGACGGCGTACTCGTCCAGACGGAGCTTCCAGTTAACGTTGAGCGGCTCGCCGTCGGTCAAAAGACTGGTCCACTGCGCCTCGGACAGGTAGGCCTGCACGCCGTTCTGGTTGGGGTCGACCGCCGTGCGGTGATCCCAGCTGGCGCCGGTTTTCTCCTGCTCCACCGTGCGGTTTGGGGTGGTGACGTGCAGCATGATGTTAATCAGCGCGCCGTCGTTCCACTGGCGGATGGCTTCATTGATCATCGTCTGACGGGCGGTGACGTCGCGGCGCTGATACAGGAAGTCGCCACTCCAGATGGCCGGGGTTTCGCCGGTCAGGTTAAGAAGTCTGTCGGTCGATTCGCGGGGGTTCGTGTTGGGCTCTTTGTTGTGCATCGCCGTCAGCACGCCTTTGCCGGACAGCGAGGTCAGGTAGCTGAGTACACTGACCGGAGAGCGCAGATTTTGCACCTGAATGACGAGCTCCTGCTCGAGGGCAATGTCCTTCACGGCGCCTTTGATCTCCAGCTTGAGGTCGGTCAGACGAACGTTGACGGTTCCCTGGGCCTTGAACGGGCCATTGAACACAAACCCGCTGTAATTGGCCAGGATGTCCGCGTTGTCGCTTGCATATTTCATGCCGACCACGCGGCCCTCCGAGGCAACCGTAGCGTTGGCGTTGAGAACGGTTAGAAGGCTGTCGTTTCCGCTGGCCGAAAGAGTGGTCGAGCGGAAAATAATGTCCTGCTCCACCGGTGCCGTGCCATGCGGCACATAGCGGATGATCTCATCAATGACCAGCGAGGAGGACGCCTCGATGTTGCTAAGCTTGTTGACAAACAGCCCGAAGCTGACCATTTCGGCCGGTTTGAACTCCATGCCGACCTCTTTGGGCTTAAACTCCGAGATGGGAATGAACAGATACTGCGGCGAGGTGGAGGCCGGATCAAAGTTCTTCAGATCGTTCAGGTGAACCTCCAGGCTGTTGGGGATATAAGCGCCCCAGCCCTCATGGTAATAGCTGCCGCTGGCAATTTGCAGAAGAATGTCCTGCCCCAGCCCGTCGCCGGTAAACCAAAGGGAAACGGCACCTGTGGAGGCCCAGTCGTCGGTGACCGCCTTGGTCGCGCCGGTGTAGCCGCGGCTGTTGAAGGTGGCCATGTCGTATGTAAAGTTCATGGCGTTGCCGTGATCCGAGGCCGCCAGCGCGCGGGTGTTGGTGCCGCCGCTCGTGTTGGCGACCCAGGCGGCGCTTACGGCGCTGCTGTCTAAATACTTATTAAAGTTGTCAACGGTGACGTTTTCGGCAAAGACCATCGTAATCTCGTCCAGATAGGCCACGCCCGTACCCGAGCCGCCCAGATACATCGCAAACGAGATGACGCTCTCCGTGCTGGGGATGGGAGTGGTGCCGTCCTTGATGAGAAACTTTTCTATCGGAATAAAAAGATGCTGCGGCCCGCCGTTATTCTCATCAAAGTCGGGCAGTTTTTTCAGGTCGACCTCGTACGAGGTTCCCGGCCAAGCGGAGCCTGTGTTGAGCTGGAGGATGGGATTGGGAGCCGGCGCGGGGATCTGAACCCAGAGCGCGATGGCTGCCAGACCCGTCCAGGCGCCGTTCATCGGAAGCCCGCCCACGTCTCTGCGGCGGATGACGCCGTTGTAGCCTTGGCTGAGGTTATAGGAGAACTCGACAGCCTTGCCGTATTTCTCGCCGAAGGGGGAATCGACCATCACCACCGAACCAGCGTTGCTGGGGTTGCGGCTGTACTCGCTGGCCGCCGCCGCGTCGCAGTTGTCCATCACGATTTTGAAGCTGTCGTCCAGATTCTGAACGCCCGGGTGATATTCAGGGTCAAACGCCTGGGCCGACGGCGTGGCCGCCACGGCGCCGATAGGCGCCGACAGCGCCCCGACAAGCAGCATTATCGCCATACTGAGCGACAACGCCTTTGTCATTCTGCTTCTCTGTTTCATTAAACACACTCCTTTGTTGTTTCATTGACAGCCCAAGCGCCTGTGCAGGGTAACAGCCGTTTGGGCACACGTCTCATACGAAAACATTAGCACAAAAATGTGTGATTGTCATTGAAATATATTCTTGTCTATAGTTTAATTTTCATAAAAATCATAAAATAATTGGAAAACACTTCATAATAAAAAAATACCATAGAACATACGATCTTTTTCAAAAACGTCGCGGCAGTTAGTCGGAAACTTCCTCTATTTACGGCCCAGAAACTGATCCCTCAGGTCAGCCAGCGCCTCGCTGAATCTGGTCGTTTTGGCCTTGGGAAACGCCGTGAGAAACCGGCGCTGCCGCCTGGGAAGCCGCCCGCGCAGGCTTTCGTAGCGCTCGACAAGGTCGCTCTTGAGGTTCAGAAGATCCTCGCGCCTTTCCTGCACGAAGCTTGCGCTCTTTAGGTCGCTTGCCAGATCATCGGCAAACTGCAGCAAAAGGGTCTGCATCTCTTTCATGCGCTCCTTCAGGTGGAGCGCCGACACGACGCTGGTGACGACATCAATCAGTAAAACAATCGTGCACGCGCCGGCTATCCACGGCTGCAAAAACCCAGGAATCAGGTCAATCCATCTGGCGGTGAGCGGCTGCAAAAAGTAGACCACCAGCGTCGCCGCCACGCCCCAGAGCAGCGAAAAGGGCAGGCAGATGTAGCCCATGAGGTTGAGCTTATACTCGCTGTAATCCCACCAGCGCGTGTTAAAAATGGTCTCCAGAAGCCAGCCGGTGACAAACTCAACGCCTGATGTGATAACGACCGCGCCGAGGAAGAACAGCACAAAGCTATCCTTCAGCGGGGCGAGCAGCCAGATGATCAGGCAGACGCCCACGCCGTACATCGGACAGATCGGGCCGGACAGAAAGCCGCGGTTGACAAAGCGCTTGTGGACGTACAGCGCGTAAAGCGACTCCAACAGCCAGCCGACAAACCCGTATGTGAAAAAAAACAGGGCCAAATGAATCAGTTTATCCATATGGAGGCCCAGCGCGCCGCAGGGAAATTAACTGGCCGCGCCGGCTCTGTACCCTCCCCTCCCGTGCAGTCTCCGTTTCGTTCATAAGCATATCGGATTTTTCGCGTTGTTTCAAGCTATTTTTGAGGCTGATGACAAAGTCTTTTCCGACCTAAGCCGCGCAGCGGCGAGTTGTCGAGCTCGGAAAATTGGAGGCGCATCTACGCCCTAATGCGGCGAAATGTTCCGAGCTCGCCGGTCGGAAAAGCCTTGGAATCGCGACTGGGGGTTTGTTTGCCGCTTTGTCAAAAAAGGTCCTCGCGCCCTCGTCCTTTTTCGGTTTTCATGTCGAGCCTGACGGCGCAGCCGGCAGGTCCTTGCTGGACTGAAAATCGAAAAAGATTGAACCACAACGCTTTCACGGGTTCACTTCGGGAAAGCGTTTCTTTGCGCGTCTTTGCAAAGACGCGAGCCAAACCCCCGCTTTGTCAAAGAACCTAAGGTTCTTTGACAGCCTGGGCCGGCGCTCTTGCAAAAAGGCGTGCGGCTCTTGTATCGGTCATAGCCCTGTGATAAAATGGTGCCAATTCATCAAGGGCGTTGTTAAGGGAGAAATGGTTATGGTTAATCTGCCGAAAGTGAGACTGGGCATTGTCGCCGTCAGCCGGGACTGCTTTCCCAAAGAACTCAGCCGGTCCCGCCTGAACCGCGTTGTCAAGGCTTGCGCCACCGCCGGACTCGACGTGTTCACATCCGAGGTGCTGGTTGAAAGCGAACGTGACGCGCTGGCAGCGCTGGAGCAGCTGCGCGCCGGAGGCGTCAACGCGCTGGTAATCTACCTTGGCAACTTTGGGCCCGAGGGGCCGGAGACATATCTGGCGCAGGAGTTTCGCGGCCCTGTGATGATTGCAGCAGCCGCCGAGGAGAGCGCGGACACCCTGATCGGCGGGCGCGGCGACGCCTATTGCGGTCTGCTCAACTGCTCATACAATCTCGGGTTGCGCGGCGTGCGCGCCTATATCCCCGAAAATCCCGTCGGCACGCCCGGGGAGATTGCCGGGGAAATCATGACGTTTCAGGCGGTTGCGCGGGCGCTGCTGGGCGTGAGAAAGCTCAAGCTGTTCTCCTTCGGGCCGCGCCCGTATGACTTTTTGGCCTGCAACGCGCCGATCAAGCCGCTGTACGACCTGGGCGTCACGGTGATGGAAAACTCCGAGCTTGACCTGTTGGAGCGGTTCCAAGGCCATAGTGGGGACGGGCGCATAGAGGCCGTCGCGCAGGACATGGCCAGAGAGCTCGGCGCGGGCAACAGGCATCCGGCCTTACTGCCCAAGCTCGCGCAGTACGAACTGACGCTGCTGGACTTTTTGGAGGACAACCTCGGCTGCTGCGACTACGGCGTGTTCGCCAACAAATGCTGGCCGGCGTTCCAGACCCAGTTTGGGTTTGTGCCGTGCTATGTCCATTCAAGGCTGACCGGAAGAGGCGTTCCCGTGGCCTGTGAGACCGATCTCTACGGCGCTTTGAGCGAGTACATCGTCACCTGCGTGACGCAGGAGGCCGCGACGCTGCTGGACATCAACAACACCGTGCCGGCTGACATGGCGCCCGCCGCGGCCATCGCACCTTATCGGCCCGGAGATTTGTTTATGGGCTTTCACTGCGGAAACACCGCTTCCTGTATGCTCAGGAGCCCCGCGATGTCGCATCAGCGGATCATGAAGAGCCTGCTCGAGCCGGACGGCGAGCCCGACATCACGCGCGGCACGTTGGAGGGGCGGCTAAAGCCCGGCGGCGCGACCATCTTCAGGCTGCAGAGTACCGCCGGCGGCCAGCTCAGGAGCTATGTCGCCGAAGGCGAGATCCTTGACCTGGATCCGCGCTCCTTTGGATCGATCGGCGTTTTCGCGATCCCCGAAATGAGGCGCTTTTACCGCCATGTGCTTTTGGAAAAGCAGTTTCCCCACCACACGGCGGTGGCGTTTAGGCGCGCTGGCAAGATGCTGTTTGAAGTGGTGAAAGCCCTCGGCGTTGAGGACATCGCCGTCAACAGGCCGGCATCACTGCCGTATGCCGCTGAAAACCCGTTTTAGAGGATATCTGTATGAAGTACGCTTTGGGGCTGGATTACGGTTCACTGTCGGCGCGCGCGCTGCTGGTGGAGGTCGAGACGGGAAAAGAGGCAGCCGACGCCGTGCGCGCTTACCGGCACGGCTTTATTGAGGACGCGCTGCCCGCGACCGGGGAAACGCTGCCTCCCGACTGGACGCTGCAGGATCCGCAGGACTATTTGAGCGTTCTGGCGCTTTTGACCCGGGACGTCCTCAGCGCTTCGGGCGTCGCTCCGGAGGACATCATCGGCGTCGGGGTGGACTTCACGGCCTGCACGATCCTGCCGGTGAAGGCCGACGGCACACCGCTGTGCTTTTTGCCGGAGTTCAGAGGGGAAAAGCATGCGTATGTGAAGAAGTGGAAGCACCACGCCGCCCAGGATGAAGCCAACCGGCTCAACGCCGTCGCTGCCCGGTGCGGGGAGCAATTCCTCGACTGGTACGGGAAAAGGATTTCCAGTGAGTGGATGGTGCCGAAGGTCTGGCAGGTTCTGAACGAGGCGCCCGGCGTTTACGAGGCGGCCGACCACTTTATAGAGGCGGCCGACTGGATGATCTGGCAGCTGACCGGCGTGCTTGGCCGCTGCAACTGCGCGGCCGGGTACAAGGCGATCTGGACCAAGGGAGAGGGGTATCCGCCCACTTCCTTTTTCAAGGCGCTGGACGAGCGGCTTGAGCATGTGGTCGAGGAAAAGCTCAGCGGAGACATCTGTTTTTTAGGGGACAAGGTTGGAGAAGTCACCGGGGAGATGGCGGCGCATACCGGCCTTTGCGTCGGAACCGCCGTGGCCGCGGGCATTGTCGATGCCCATGTCGCCGTTCCCGCCATGGGCATCAGCGAGCCTGAGTCCTTTCTGCTGATCATCGGCACATCGACAAGCGATCTGCTGCTCGGCCGCGAACGCAAATTGGTTCCCGGCATTTGCGGCGCGGTGGAGGACGGCGTGCTGCCGGGCCTCGTGGGGTTTGAGGCCGGCCAGTGCTGCGTGGGCGACATGTTTGACTGGTTTGTGCGCAGCCAGGTTCCGCCAGCCTACCATGAACAGGCGGCGGCGCGCGGCTGCTCGATTCATCTTGTGCTGCGCGAACTGGCCCAGGCGCTCCTGCCCGGGGAAAACGGGCTTGTCGCGCTGGACTGGTGGGGCGGAAACCGCAGTGTTCTCGTTGACGCCGACGTGACCGGCATGATCGTAGGAATGACGCTTGCCACCAAGCCCGAGGAGATCTACAGAGCGCTGCTGGAGGCCACCGCGTACGGCGCGCGCAAAATCATTGAAAACTTTGAGCAGCACGGCGTGGCCATTAAGCATGTTTACGCCTGCGGCGGCATTTCGATCAAGGATCCGTTCATGATGCAGATTTACGCCGATGTGTTTGGCCGCGAGATTGCGACGTCGGCGGTTGTTCAGACCACCGCGTACGGCGCGGCGATGTACGGCGCTGTGGCCGCGGGCGCTGTGCGCGGGGGGTATGACGACATCGGCGGGGCGATCCGCAACATGCGCTGTCCGCGCGGAAAGACCTATACGCCCAACCCCGAAGCCCATGCGGTTTACGAAGAGCTGTACGCCGAATTTCTGCGGCTGCACGACTATTTCGGGCGCGGAGAAAACGACGTGATGAAGCGCTTGAAGGCGCTGCGGAATCAAAAGAAGACCCACATGAAGCAAGGAGGAAACCATGCTTAACGAACTCAGACGTGCGGTCTGCAAGGCCAACAAGGAACTCTGGACACTCAGGCTCGTTTTGTCCACCTGGGGAAACGTCAGTGGCTTTGACCCGGCGACCGGGCTGTTTGTAATCAAGCCCAGCGGCGTGCCGTATGACGAGCTTCAGCCCGAGCAAATGGTGGTCATGAGCCTTGACGGACAAAAAGTCGAAGGGCGGCTGAGTCCTTCGTCAGACGCCGATACGCACCGCGCGCTGTACGCAGCCTGGCCGGCGCAGATCGGCGGAATTGTGCACACGCACTCAACGTTTGCCACGGCTTTCGCGCAGGCCTGCAGGCCTGTCGAGGCCATGAGCACCACGCACGCCGACTCGTTTTGCGGCCCGATTCCCCTGACACGCCCTCTGACGCACGAGGAGGTCGATGGAGAATACGAAAAGGCGACCGCCTGCGCCATTTTGGAGGCCGTGGCCGATCCGGAGGCCGTTCCGGCTGTTCTGGTGCGCTGGCACGGCGTGTTCACATGGGGAAAGACCTGCGCCGACGCCGTGATGAACGCAGCAGTCGCCGAGGAGGTCGCCAAGATGACCTACCTGGCCGGAAACATCAATCCCGAGGCGAAGGCCATGCCCGACGAGCTCCTGCGCAGGCATTTTTATCGCAGAAACGGACCCGACGCGACCTATGGCCAGCGGTGAGCGGCGCGATATGAGGTAAAGGAGAAAATGACCATGCAAACAACGAGGCTTGGCAAAACCGGCCTTACCGTCACACGCAGCGCGTTCGGTGCGCTGCCCATTCAGCGTCTTAGTGTTGAGGAGGCCGCCGCGCTGCTGCGCCGCGCCTTCGACGCCGGCATGACGTTTTTTGACACCGCGCGGGCATACTCGGACAGCGAACACAAAATCGCGGTCGGGCTGGGCGACGTGCGCGAGTGTGTGGTGATCGCCACAAAGACCATGAGTTCAACGGTTGAAGGCGTGGCGCGCGACCTTGAAACCAGCCTGAAAACGCTGCAAACCGACTACATTGACATCTATCAGCTCCACAACCCCGCCCGGATTCCCCTGGCGGACGATCCTGTATACGCTTACTTGCTCAGCGCCAAGGCGGCCGGAAAAATCAGGCATATCGGCGTAACCTGCCACAAGCTGACCAACGCCCAAGAGGCGCTGGTCAGCGGCCTGTACGAAACCATTCAGTATCCGCTTTCGGCCCTCTCGACGGAAGCCGAACTCAAATTTGCGCGCGCTAGCGGCGAAAAGGACGTGGGCGTGATCGCCATGAAAGCGCTGTGCGGCGGCCTGCTGACGAGCGCTGCTCCGTCTATGGCGGTTCTGCGGCCCTACGCGCATGTGGTGCCTATATGGGGCTTTCAGGCCGAGCATGAACTTCAGGAGGTCATTGAGCTGGAAAAGGCGCCGCCCGCGCTGGACGACGCCATGCGCGCACGCATTGAGGCAGACCGCGCGGCGCTGGGCGGGGAATTCTGCCGGGGCTGCGGCTACTGTATGCCCTGCGCCGTCGACATTCCGATCAGCATGGCAGCGCGCATGTCGCTGCTGCTGCGCCGCGCGCCGTACAAGAGCTTTTTGACGCCCGAGTGGCAGGCCAACATGAAACGCATTGACGATTGCGCCGACTGCGGGCTGTGCATGTCCCGCTGTCCGTACTCGTTGGAGATCCCGCGTCTGCTGCGCTCGATGGCGGAGGACTATTGGCAGTTTGCCGCCGAACATACCTTGTAGCCTGTCGAAAACCTGCGGTTTTGCGACAAAGCGAAAGCAGCATCGCGTCTTTGCGAAGACGCGCAGAGAAGCGGGGGGGGGGGGGGGGGGGGGGGGGGCCGGGCGGGGGGGCCAAGGAACGGAGGTAAGTTTGGGAGGGCGAGGGCGGGGGAGACGCACGGG